>VXMF01000015.1:0-120 GCA_009841225.1 Terriglobia bacterium
CAGCGCCCGCCTGAGATCGGCGTGCTGGCCGTGGATCTCACGCCGGAGGGCCGCGACGACCCGATCTTCCGCCAGATGAGCGACCGCCAGCACGCGCTGCAGTGGCACTCGGTGCAGGTG
>VXMF01000015.1:130-12705 GCA_009841225.1 Terriglobia bacterium
GTCGGTTTCGCCGCCGACGCCGAGCAGCTGTACCGCAACTTCATGGCGGCAGCAGCCAGCTAGCTGACCCCGAACCGCCGGGCAGCATTCTGGCTGTAGCAATCAGTAGCGGTAGTCGAAGCCGAGACTCTCGTAGAGACCGCCCGCGTGGGTCCACACGTAGTTATCGGGTGCACTGATCCGTCGGTAGGTGCTGAGTGCTTGGAGCAGCAAGAGTTCGAAGGCGAATGCCTCGATGCTGTAGACGTCCTTGCGGTAGCCGGTCACAGCGCGCGCCCCGGCGCGCTTGCGGAACTTGTCGAGACGGTCCGGTCCGGCCCGCATGACCGAACACGAGCTGAAGTGAATGACGCGACCAGAGGCACGCCCGTCGATCATCTCCTCGAGGTCGTTGAGACGTACACGTCGATCGTCGAGCCACAGGTTGCCAGCGGTGCCGTGGAAGCCGAAGTATCCGACTTGGTAGGAGGCGTGTTCATCGTCGAGCCATCGGTTGATGTAGTACTCCAGTTCTCCTTCGGTGCCGATGTCGCGCCGGATGCACTTCATGTCGGTCCATTCCTGCAGCGTCTGCAGGAGGGTGGTGATGCTCGCCCTGTCGCTGAGGTCTGATTCCCAGTTGCCTTCGAACGCGAACAGGCCCGTTGCGATCGGTTGTGGCGGCACATGACTGCGGCGCGATGTTGCGCTCGACGGCTGTCTGGACACTGCGGGCTCGCTCGGTTGTCAGAGCCGATCAAGCTAGGCCGGGACGGCTCAGTGCCCGAGGTTGGTGATGCGGGTTTGCCGTGAACCATCCCCAATCGCGCTCTTCGTCCCGCTCGAGCATCCCATCCTCGGCGATTTCGAGCATGTTGACGATCTTGCCGATCGGCATCGTCTCCGCGGTACCCCACCAAGGTGGAGAGACTTCTAAAGCACCGATGAACGCCGCCTGTACCGGCGGAAGGCTCCGAATGAGGTCAAGCAGCGCGTGTCCCAAGGCAATGTTGTCGAGGACAGCGTCGTCGTCGCTTGACGTGGGTTCCACAGGCTCAGGTGCGAGGCCGTGCCAATAGTCACCGAGGCCGAGATAGGCCTCGATGTCCAACGCTGCATCCCCTTGATTGCTCGCATCGAGATACTTCAGGATGACCCGCGCTGCACGATGATCCAGTTCCTCGGACATGCGGTCCTCGCTCTCGCGATGGCGTCTCGTGGCGTACACACCCTGAGGGCATCCACCCTGCACAGTGCACAGTAATGATGCGGTTGCATGCTCAGGCGCCCGCCGCATGACAAAGCCGTATCTGGTTGGTCCAAGCGAACGGGACCCAGCTGGCGGTCGCGTGGTGATTGGGGCCTAGCTGGGGCTCTGGTCGGAGATTGTGCGAAACGTGATTGAGACGCGTCGCCTACGCTCCAATGTCTGACCGTGCCACTTGTCCTTGCGTCGCTTGGCGATGCCGTGGCGCCAAGCGACACGCGCATCGCCGTGAAGAAGGAGCAGGCTGCGGGGTTCCAAGCGCTCGACATGGTTCTCGCCTGTGGCGCGGCCGATGAAATCCATGTTGATTCCCGACGCCAAGCTGACCGTCGCGACGACCGGGCCAAAGCAGTCTCTGTCGATGTGAGGCGCGATGCCTTGCCCGGGCTCGTACTCGTTGATGATTGCCTGCTCGAAGGGTTGTCGCTGGTCAATAAGCGGTTTCACATCTGCAGATGCCGCTTCACGAACCTTGAAGGCGAGACAGGTCAGCCATTCCGGAAGCGGCCCGATGCGAGCCGTCTCGTCAAGCCTGCGGTTCGAATAGTCGTACTTGAAGCCGAAGTGCAGCACCCGCCTGGAGAGGTCGGTGAGCCACTCAGAAGTGTCGATCTGCGCGAGTAGGTCTCGCTCCTCCGGCGCAGTCAAGAAGTGCTCGTGGTACTCGAGCCCGTCGGGGGCTACCGCCGGGTCCTCTGCGAATAGCAATAGCTCCGTACTCATGCCCGCAAGACCCAGCGCTCTGCCTGCACCTTCCACTGTTGGGAACTTGGCTTCCACTGTACGCGCCCGTCACGGCTGTCTGGTTCCGGAAATCTCCTAGGAACCTTGACTTTGATGGTCTCAGTCTTTGGCTTGATCCCTGCTTGTTCGAGCCTCTGACCGAGCACCGGGATCTTGGACTCGATGCTGTGGATGTTGGCGGCCGTCGTGTAGATCAGCTCAACGGCGCGATCTGATCGAGCAACGGCTCGCTCGATCAGCGATGTCCACTGGTTGACGTGGTCTTCTGACACAGCCTCTTGGTGCGATACATAGCTCAACGTGAAGAGCACTCGGCCGCGGTCGCCAAACTCGACGGTGTCGAGGGATTGGACATACCTGGCCGATCTGAAATCGGCGCCAAGATGCTCAAGGACTTGCTCGCCAAGGCTGCGCATACCGGGATTTAGGTCGAAGGCCAAGTAGTCGACTCGCTTGCGTTTGTTTCGGCCTAAGGCCTCGCCGAGTGCGATGGCCACCGTGGCCGCTCCGGCGCCGATGTCGACCACGCGCAGACGCTCGCCCTTCTTGGGTGGATGGTGACGGGACATCCGGTACGCCTCGCGGAACACGTCGGCGTGGCCGCGCTGGTAGTGAAAGGTGTCGTGCAGCGCCCACTCGTGAGGCGCATCCCAGGACAGCTGACCCTGCTGGTTGTGGTGGCTTCGTTGGCGTGCGTCGTCCTGGAGTGCCTTCGGCACTGCCAGCCATGGCCGCCGAACGACCGCCTCGAAGACGCTGTCGTACCCTCCGTGTGTTCCACCGTCGTTGACCGCCACCTTGACACCTCGCATGCCTTCGCCTCATGGTCGCTGCCAGCCAGCCAAGCTGACAGCACACCCGGTGGAGATTGTCGCAGGTGCGATGTTCATTTGGTTGAGAAACTTGTGACATGAGCGACGACGGGAAGACAGGGTAGACACGCCACTAGTTTCGAGCCGTCATGAACCCGCCTGCCAGCTCCCGCAGTCAGGACTCCTCGACGGTGCACGGGGCACTGTCGGGCTTGCGCGTCGTCGACCTGACGGCAGACGAGGGCCGATTCGGGACCAAGCTGCTGACCGAGTTGGGTGCCGACGTGGTGAGGGTCGGCACTGGCTCGTCGGGGCTGCCGCTGGCCGATCCGGCTGCGGCGGCGCTCGGCGGGATTGCCGACTGGTGGTACGACGGCGGCAAGCGCCGCTGCCGCCTGGACCTGAGCACCGCTGAGGGCAGGGGGGCCTACCGCCGCTTGGCTGCTGCGGCCGACGTGGTTGTCGAGACCGAACGCCCGGGCCGGCTGGCCGAACTGGGCCTCGACTACGCAGAGATGAGCGCCGTCAACCCGGCTCTGGTGCAGGTGTCGATCACGCCGTTCGGGCGCACCGGCCCGCGAGCGCACTGGCTCGGCTCAGACCTGGTGGCCGCCGCCATGGGCGGGATGATGGCGCTCACGGGCCTCGCCGACCGGCCGCTCAACGTGTGGGGCCGTCAGGCGTACAACTACGCGGGCTTCGTCGCGGCAACCTCCGCGGTGGCTGCGGCATTGGCGGCACGCTCGACGGGCCGGGGGGCGCACGTTGACCTGTCCATCCACGAGACCGTCACCGGTTCCATCGAGAACCTGTTCATGCAGTACTTCTTCGACGACCTGCTGCCCCTGCCCAAGGTGGCCCCGCGCCAGGGCGCTCTGCACTGGCTGCGTGCCTATGACCTCGCCGAGTGCACCGGGGGAGACGGCGGCTACGTCATGATCACGCCCACACCGACGCCGGACTTGCTGTTGGAGTGGATGATCTCCACGGGGGCCGGCGATGCCGAGAAGTGGCTGGGCCTCGAACCGGCTGAGCTGCTGCTCAGCGTGGACGAAGTGATGGACGCCGTGCGGCGGTGGATCCGGCCCCAGGATGCGCGCGAGGTGTGGTGGGAGGCGCAGGAGCGGCATGTGGCCTTCGGAGGGGTGCTCGACATAGCGGAGGTCTGCGCGAACCCGCAGTTCGCGCACCGGGGGTTCCTCGCCGATGTCCTGCCGCCCGGCGCGGCGGCAGCGAACGGCTCGCGGGTGTCTGATCGTGCAGCATCTGGCCAGCCGGGCCCGGTTCGGGTGCCGAGCCGGCTCGTTCGCTGGAGCGACGCCGGCCGAGCGGGGACAGTCCCGCCGAGTCCGCCGGCCAGTGTCGACACGCCGCTCGACGAGGTGCTCGCGTCGTGGGCGGCGCCGCCCACCGAGGCACGCAATGGCGACACCGGCAGCCTGGCTGGAGCAGCGTCGAGCGCGCACGACGGCGATCGGCGCCCGCTGGACGGGATCCGTGTGGCGGACTTCACCTGGGTGCTTGCCGGGCCGTCGGCCACGAAGCTGCTCGGCGACCTGGGTGCCGATGTGATCCGCATCCAGAGCGAGGAGCGCTCCACCATCGTCAACTCCCCGGACTTCCCGTATTACTTCGTGTGGAACCGCTCCAAGCGCAGCGCCACGCTGGACATGAAGCATCCCGACGCGCTGGCGGCCGCCCGGCGGCTGATCGAGACATGCGACGTGCTCATCGAGAACTTCAGTGCCGGGGTGCTCGACTCGTGGGGGCTGGACTGGGAGACCGTGCACGAATGGAATCCGCGGCTCGTCTACGTGACGATGTCGGGCTGCGGCCACGATGGACCGTGGCGGCACGTCATCTCGTACGCGCCGACGGTGCACGCCGTGTGCGGCATCACGCACCTCACCAACTTCGCCGACCGCGGCGACGTCGGCCCGGGGTTCTCGCTGAACGACCACCTGGCCGGCTATGCCGCGGCGGTCTCCACCGTCGGCGCGCTGTATGCCCGTGAGCGCACCGGCGAGGGGCAGCGCATCGACATGGCGCAGCTCGAAGTCGGGACCTACTCGATCGGCGCGGCGGTCATCCGCCAGTCGGCCGGCGTGTCGCCGCCGAGCCCCGAGGGCAACCGCGACGGCATTGCCGACCATGTGCCCAACGAGGTGTATGCGACACGCGACGGCTTCGTGGCCGTCACCGTGACCGAGTCGGCGCAGTGGCTCGGGCTGGTCGGCCTGCTCGCCGATCCCCGGCTGGACGATCCCTCGCTCGCCACCGAGGCGGCCCGGCGGGACCGCAGGTCGATGATCGACGCCGTGCTGGGGGAGTGGGCCGCCGACCGGACCGCAGCCGAGGCGGCCGATGCCCTGCAGAACGCCGGTGTGCCGGCGGGGCCGGTGCAGAGCTCCCACCAGCTGTATGCCGAAGATCCCCAGCACGCCGCGCGCGGCTTCTGGCAAGCGGTCGACCATGCGGTCTTCGGCGAGCGGACCGTCGATGCGTTCGCCGGGCTGTGGAACGGCCGACGCTGGACGCCCCGCCATCTCAGTCCCGCATACCTGGGGGAGCACAACTTCGAGGTGTGGGCCGAAGCCGGCTACTCGCCGGAGGAGATCGCCGAGGGCATCGGGGACGGCCTGTTCCGCTAGCCGTTTATCCGGCGGCGATCTCCGCGATGAGCGAGAGAATCGCGTCGGAGGTCTCGCGGTCCTGTTCGATCCGATCTGCTGTCGAATAGGTGATCTTGCAGGCGACGCGCATGCCGCTGTCGCTGACCGCCGCGATGTGCGCCCGGTCCTCGCCGCGCCGGGGCGGATCGGTCACCAGTGCGGCCGTGCACGAGATGCCCGCCAGCGGCCACGGCTCAGTGCCCGGCCTAGGCGTCGAGACGAGGTACTGCGCCCGGGCCAGGCAGCCGTCGGCCATCGCCAGCGCGGCCTCATCGGACACATGCGGCTCCAGTTCCGAGCCCATCAGTTCATACAGCGACCTCACCGAATACGGCACCGTGGCCTCGAGGATCGTGCGCGAGCCGCCGGGTACCGTCAGCAGGTCGCTGACGGCCAGCATCCCGCCGCCCGTCACCGACAACACGATGCGCAGCGGCGAGTCATGAATCGCCCGGATCATCGCCCGCCGCTCGCTGGGCGTCATGACGCGGGTCATGACGTCACCGTGATGGCTTGACGGCTGTAGGTGCTGTCGTCGAGCTGATCGATGAGAAAGCCGGCGAGGGCGGCGCGGTGGATGCGCTTCGTCCGGCCCGCATTGGACGCGGTGACAGATCGGCTTTCCAGCTTGTCGGACAGCACCGCGGCTCGGACGATGGTCCAGTCCGCGTTGTTCCGGCGCACGACTTCTTCTTGGGATTGATGGTCGGCGAAGACGTTCCGCAGCATGGTCTTGAACATGAGTTTCGAGATGATCGGAATCTGGGCCCAGCTTTCGCCGACGCCCGCCGCCGACACCACGACGAGTCGGCCGACGCCGTGGCGGTCGGCAGCGTCGACGATGTGCTGAGTGCCGCGCGTCAGCGTCGTGCGATCCTTGAGATTCGTGCTGCCGAGGCACACGATGACGGCATCGTGGCCGACGACGGCATCTGCGACGACCTCGGCGTCGAAGACGTCGCCTCGCGCGAGCGTCAAGCGGTCCTCGGCACCCAGCCGTTCCACCGAACGCCCGAAGGCCGTCGCTTCGTGGCCGTCTTTGAGCGCTCTGCGGACCGCGTGCTGGCCCGTCTTGCCGGTCGCTCCGAAGATGATGACGCGCATATCGGTTCCTCAATCGGTACAGCGACGGCGTTCGTCAGTGCCGCGACTGCCCGCAGCAAGCTACTGGCGAGATGGTCCGCGTCTCAGGTGGCTCTGCTCTGCGCGGTTCCGGGACCACAGGCTTCACTCCTGCTCCGCCGTGCGGCTGCCCATCGACCTGCCTGCGTAGCTTCTTGGGGTAGACACGGAGTATGCACTTCTACCCTACGCTGGTGCTGTGAGCCTGAACATCAAGAACGAGGAAACCTGCCGACTGGCTGAGGAACTTGCCGAGATGATGGGTGAGAGCAAGACGGGCGCGATCACCCACGCACTGCGCGAACGGTTGGAGCGCGAACGGCGCCGACGCGGTGTCGAGGCTCGTGCGAACGAGCTGTTCGCCATCGGCCAGCGGTGTGCAAGCCGTCTCGCCGCGGGTCCCTCTGCGATCGAGCACGGTGATTGGCTCTACGACGAGCACGGTCTGCCGCGGTGATCGTGGACACGTCGGCCGTGCTGGCCGTGCTTTTCGATGAGGCTGACGCGGGCCGGTTCGGGCATGCGTTGGCGCAGGCGGAGTCATGCCGCATGTCGGCAGCGAATTTCCTCGAAGCGGCGCTGGTGGCCGAGGGTCGGGGAGGAACGGCGGCCGGCGACGATCTGGACCTGCTCCTTGAGACGGCCGGTGTCGAATTGGTTGCGGTGACCGAAGACCAAGCGCGCGCAGCGCGCCGAGCATGGCGCCGCTATGGCAAGGGACGTCACGCCGCTGCGCTGAACTTCGGCGACTGCTTCGCCTATGCGCTGTCACAGTCGTCCGGCGAACCGTTGCTGTACAAGGGCGCCGACTTCAGCGCCACCGATATCGCCTCGGCACTCAGCACCGCCTGAGCCGCAGTTCCTCGAACGCTTGTAACGCCCATGTAGCACGCTCTCGCAGCGGGCGTAACGGGCTCGCCGCGAACTCGGAGGTGCCGTGTGCGAACATGCCAGCAGATGGCCTTGACCTTGCCGGAAGCGGCACTTGATATCGAGCCGGCCGGCAGTATCGCCGACGAGCAGCAGTTGTGCGCGGTCGCGTGGGCGCTCATCCGCGACGGCGAGTTAGCCGATTTGAGCCAAGCCGAGATGTCGCTGATTCGTGCTTGTTCGGAAACACTGCCGCAGGGAACGCTGGGAGTCTTGACGGATGCGATACAGGCCGGCGGCGATCCGCTGGGCACAGCGTTCCTAGCGCTGCGTAGTGCCGAGCGCCGTCGTCGCCAAGGCGCTACGTACACCCCGGCGACACTGGTGAAGCCGATGTCCGACTGGCTGGTCAGCTACGGACAGCCGCATCGTGTGGTGGAGCCGGGAGCAGGATCGGGGCGCTTCCTGTGCACCGTCGGTCCGTTGCTGCCGAAGGCGGAACTCGTGGCGGCCGAGGTCGACCCCCTTGCTGCACTGACAGTTCGGGCGAACCTGACGGTCTTGGGTCTCGACAGGCGGTCGCAGGTGCACGTGTGCGATTACCGCTCGGTGCAGCTGCCGGCTGCGCTCGGCCCGACCGCATTCATCGGCAATCCGCCGTACGTCCGTCACCACGGCATCGCACCGGAATGGAAGGACTGGTTGCGCCAGCGTGCTGCCGATCTGGGTCTGAAGGCGTCAGCGCTCGCGGGGTTGCATGTGCATTTTCTGCTCGCAACTGCACACTTGGCTCGCAGCGGCGACTACGGCGTCTTTGTCACGTCGTCCGAATGGCTGGACATCGGCTATGGACGACTTGCACGCGAACTGATCGCGGGACCCCTGGGCGGCCTGTCAATACACATCTTGGATGCTCGAACGCACGCGTTTGCCGACGCAATGACAACGGCGACGGTGACCACGTTTGAGGCAGGCCCTCAACAGCGCCCGCTTCGGATCCGCAAGGTCGCCTCGACTGACGATCTGAAGGAACTGCGCGGCGGCACGCCATTCGGCCGCGCAGAGCTTTGTTCGACGCAGCGCTGGTCGTCGTTGTTGGAACCGCGTGCCCCGGTACCGCGAGAGTTTGTGCCTCTCGGGGAGGTATGCCGGGTCCACCGCGGGACGGCCACTGGCGCGAACGCAACGTGGGTCACTGACCAAGGCGATCCGCGGCTGCCACCGGCCGTGCTGCGACCGACGGTGACCAAGGCCGCGGAGCTCTTCGATCTCGATTCGGGCTGCCTCAGCGACGACCGGACTCTGCGGGCAGTCGTCGATCTGCCTGCTGATCTGAACATGTTCGACAGCGACGACCGTGCGTTGATCGATGCCTTCCTTCGGGCAGCGCGCGACATCGGTGTCGCCGACGGCTACATCGCACGCCATCGACGACCGTGGTGGTCGGTCAGACTCCGCGATCCCGCCCCCATCCTCGCCACCTACATGGCTCGTCGGCCGCCGACGTTCGTGCGCAACCTCTCTGGTGCCCGGAATCTCAACAACGTGCACGGTCTGTACCCGGTCGTACCGCTGTCGGATGCAGCGCTGTCCAGGCTGGCAGAGGTGCTGCGTGCTCGCGCCAGTGTGACGGGGGGCCGCACCTACGCTGGCGGCCTCGCCAAGTTCGAGCCCAAGGAGATGGAGCAGATCATGGTCCCGCCGCCGAGTTGGCTCGAATCGGGCGAGCCGCTGGCATCCTTGGGGCTGAGTGACGATGTCGCTGGCGATCGTGCCACCGCACGAGAGGGCTGCTGATGATTGCGGACGAAGCTCAGATGCACCCTGAGGGTCCGCAGCGCTCGTCGCTGAGCGGCGCGGGGGCGGGCGCGCAAGCCGCGCCCAAGGGCCGCAGCATCTCCGCTGTGGACATGTTCTGCGGGGTCGGGGGCCTGTCCTACGGCCTAGCGTCCGCGGGCGTTGATGTCGTGGCTGGCATCGACATCGACGGTTCCTGCAGGTTCCCTTTCGAGGCCAACGTTCACGGTGCCCGGTTCATCGAGCAGGACGTGTGCAAGGTCACGGGTGATGAACTGTCGAGCCTGTGGCCCAAGGGCGCGACGAGGCTCTTGGCCGGGTGCGCGCCGTGTCAGCCATTCTCGTCGTACCGCAAGGGCGTGGACCCGTCGAATGATCACCGCTGGGAGCTCTTGCACGAGTTCGGCCGTCTGGTCGAAGAGACTCGACCAGAGTTCGTGACCACCGAGAATGTGCCTCGCATCGAAGGCAAGGTCGTGCTCGGAGACTTCGTGACCATGCTCGGCGGCCTCGGCTACTCGGTGGACAGTTGCGTTTGCAGGTGTACCGACTTTGGGCTGGCGCAGAACCGGCGCCGCTTCGTCCTGGTCGCTTCCCGCCTGGGCGATGCCAGAGTCCCGAAAGGCGGTTGGAGCGGTAATCCTCCCAAGACTGTCCGGCAGGCCATTGGGAGCCTGCCCCCGATCGAAGCGGGCGGTGCGCACGAGTCCGATCCTGTTCATCGCAGCCGCGGCCTGTCGGAGCTCAACCACAAGCGAATGGCGGCCTCCGAACCCGGTGGAACTTGGCACGACTGGCCGGTGGATCTGCGGGTGCCGTGCCATCGCCGCGCCAGCGGAACTGCGTTCAAGAACGTTTACGCCCGCATGCAATGGGACGAGCCGTCTCCGACGATCACGACCTACTTCCACAACTTCGGCGCTGGCCGCTTCGGTCACCCCGAACAACACCGCACCCTCTCTCTGCGCGAGGCCGCCATCCTTCAAGGCTTCCCGGATGACTATCGGTTCACGCCAGACGAAGAGACCGCGCCGTTGGCGACGCTCGGCCGCCACATCGGTAACGCCGTACCGCCGCCCCTAGGAGAAGCAATCGGCAGATCTCTGCTCGACACTCTGGCCGGGACGGTCACATCATGACAGAGCAATCGCCATTCACGATGACCATCGATATGGGTGCCCTCGAAGCACTCGGCATCAAGCTCTACAGCAATGCGGCTGCTGTTCTCACCGAGCTGGTTGCAAATGCCTACGACGCTGACGCCACGCTTGTGCAGATCGAATGGAACATCAATGCATCCAGCGTCGTTGTCTCAGACAACGGAAGCGGGATGACTCAACAAGAACTCAATGATCGCTTTCTCGTTACCGGGTATCAAAAAAGGCGTGTCGAAGGAACGCATTCCAAGCGATGGAAGCGCCCGTTCATGGGCCGCAAGGGCATCGGTAAGCTCAGCGTCTTCTCAATCGCGGATGAGGTATTCGTCTATACCACCAAGGATGGCGAGAGTTCGGGCTGCAGGATTGTCGTTGATGATCTGAAGCGGCGGATTTCGTCGGGACATCAATATCATCCCGAACCGATTGAGGTGCCCGAGGATTACCGATTCACGGGCGAGACGACCAGTGGCGGCACCACTATTGTCCTGAATCGCCTGACTAGCAAGCGTGTGTCGCTGACAGCGTCGGCACTCCGTAAGCGACTCGCCCGACGGTTCGATGTGCTTGACCAGACATCCGCTGAGCAGGGTGGCTTCAAGATTGAAATCGACGGCGAGCAGCTGACCTTCGAGGACCGGCAGGAACTCAGGCGACTTGAGTTCCTTTGGGAGTTCGGTGAGAGGCGGTTGCCGGATCATGCGTTGCCCAAGGACATCAAGCGCTACGTTCTCGATGAGTGCAAGGTTGCGGCGCGCGACGAATGGGAAGTGCGTGGGTGGATAGGCACTGCCCGCACCCCGTCGGATTTGGCCGACGACGGGGAGGGTGGGTCGCTCAAGAACATCATGGTGCTTGCCCGCAAGCGCCCCATTCACGAGGGAATCATTGACAAGCTTGACTTTTCGCGGGTATTCGGCAACTACGTGACGGGTCAGATCGAGGCCGATTTCCTTGACGTCGACGATGAGGACGACATCGCGACGAGTGACCGTCAGCGCCTTATCGAGGATGACCCGCGGGTGCAGGGGCTGCACTCTTTCCTGCGAGAGGCATTCAAGTCAGCATCGGACCAGTGGAACGCCGAGCGGCCAAAACGCAAATCCAAAGATGCTTTCGAGGAGTTCCCGGAGTTGGAAGCTTGGCGTGACTCGCTACCCGGTTGGCAGCAGGATCCCGCGACAAAGATGATCTCCACCATCGCGGCATTAACCTTAGACCAAGCCAATGAACGAAGACATCGGGCATCGCTCTATCGCTCCGGAGTGCTCGCTTTTGCGCGAATCGGGCTACGCGAGAAGTCAGATGAACTCGACCAATTGAGCACACTTGAGGCTCAACATTTGTTGCAACTCTTCGGTGCCCAAGAAGAATACGAAGCAAGTCTCTGGTCCGACATTCTCCGGGGACGCGTCCAAGCGGTCCAGAAGCTAGAAGACCTCACTGACGACAACGAGGTGGAGCGCGTCGTGCAAGAGCATGTCTTCAAGAATCTGTGGCTCTTGGATCCGTCTTGGGAACGGGCCACTGAAGATGCTCACATGGAACAATCTCTCAACAAGGTCGCACCAGATGTCTTTCCGATCGACAACCGAGGGGACGAAATCACCGGTCGGATGGACATTCGATATCAAAAGGCCGCCGGTTCTCATGTGATCGTAGAACTGAAGCGCTATGAGAGGCTATGCAGTATCGAAGAACTGATGACACAAGGGCAGAAGTACTATGGCGGACTCAGTTCGGTATTGGAGCAAGAGGATCGTGGCCATGAGTCTGTCGAAGTAGTCTTTGTCCTGGGCGAGCACCCGCGTGTAACTGGAAGTCACAGATACAAAGACGACCAAGAATATATCTCGCGTCGGCTCGATGAAATCGACGGTCGCTATGTGTTGTACCGTGCACTTATCCGTGATGCACTGAACCAGTACAAGGAATATCTCGACGCCACCATGCCCCATGAGTTGGAGCAGCTGTTGAGATCACTCGAAGCCGAGTAGTCGATCTCGGACGTGAAGAGGACTTGATGGGTTTGACTGCAGAAGTCGGCTGCCTGGCTTGCTCGCGAAGCGGCGAACATCGTCAGAGGTGTGGGGCACCTTGGCTGATCTGAGGCTGCAGGACATCGGTGCGGGGGCGCTGGTGGTGGGGGTGGGGG
>VXMF01000044.1 GCA_009841225.1 Terriglobia bacterium
AGGCAGAGGTCTGCAAAACCTTTATTCGTGGGTTCGATTCCCACCCGCGCCTCCAGGCTCTAACCCCTTGATTTAGTTATAAATAGCTGTTTTTTCAGCCACTTGCAGGTGCCTCTCCATGACAAATGCGCGGATCAGTTCGGAGCAAACTGGATTACTCCGGGGCACTTCGGAGCGTAGGGTGGGTCCCAAGGTGGGTCCCGGCGATGGCTTCTCCTTCGTCTAGTGCCTGCCAGCAGACTGTAGTCCCGTAATTCCGCGTTGGGCGGACTTCACGGGCGTACCTTATTGTCTGCAAGTCCGGCGATCAGTGCTCGCTTGTCGTCCATGTCAGCCATTCTGAAGCCGCATGGACGGAGTCGCCTGCGACACCGTCGGCTCCACGGAGTTTGTCTAACTGCTCTCGGTGCGTACAAGGATTTGACCTATCCCGACGACGCGCTAAGCTAGATTTCCAGGCTAGCCAGCTCATCGAGCGTGCACCATGGCGTGTCTTCCAGTGCCGGGCATGGTACCGCCACCGGATTCATCGCATGTCCTAGCTAGCCTCCCCTTCACATCTAGGGGACGGTGTGGTCCGCTCGATCCGACATGCCGGGCTAACGCGCCTGTTCGAGCGACAAGACGGCAGCAAACTGCCCCAGCAGCATCTCGGCCGGATCCGCAGGGCCCTGCAGCTGCTCGACGCCGCCAGCCAGCCAGCCGATCTGCGGGGGGCGATGCGCGCCAAGCCGCTCAGCGTTGGCCCCTGGGCTGGATACTGGTCGCTTCGAGTCACTGGAAACTGGCGGATCGTTTTCCGTTTCGAGGAAGGTGCCGTCCACGATGTTGATTTCGTGGACTACCGTGGGAAGCGCAAGCGGCGATAGGAGGCCGGCATGGGACCGATGCAGAACTTAGAGCACCCCGGCGCGGTGATGCGCGAGTGGTGGCTAGAGGGGGCCGACCCCACCGAAGCCGCCGACAGACTCGGCGTCGATCCCGGCACGCTGCAGCGTGTTCTCGACGGACGATGTGGCATCTCGCCGGAACTCGCCGCACTATTGGAGGCCGGGGGATGGTCTACCGCCTCCTACTGGTTGCGGCTGCAAGCCGCGTACGACCGCGAGCAACTGCGGGAGCACAAAGCCGCGACTGCGGCCGCCTGATTCGGGTCTAGTCTGGGACGCGGCGCGGGTGCCGAAGCGAGGCGAAGTCCCTCGCGGCGCTAGAGAAAGAACCTCGGAGCGATCTGAAGTCTGCCCAACGCGGAATTGCGGGACTACCCCGTGGACTTCTGTAAGAATTGGAATCTACGTTCCGCGCATTGAACTGGCCGATCTTGGGAAACCATTCTGGACGGCCCGTCCACGTGTAGCCGTTCAGGTCGGGCTCTGCATGGGTGTTGCCCAAATCTAACCCGGTCGCGGAACTGTACAGGTACGCTCGTGGACCACTCTCAACTTTCCTGGATCGCTAACTTCATCTGGGGAATCGCGGACGACGTGCTCCGGGATCTCTACGTCCGGGGCAAGTATCGCGACGTGATCCTACCCATGACTGTGCTTCGGCGGCTCGATTCCATCTTGGAACCGCGCAAGTCGGCCGTTCTAGAACTGAAGGCACACCTCGACGCTGCCCAGATCCACCATCAGGATGAGGCTCTGCGACAAGCTGCCGGACAGGCCTTCTACAACACTTCCAAGTTCACCCTGCGGGACCTCAAAGCGCGGGCCAGCCATCAGCAGTGCGGCGAAGCAATTCGTCAGGCTGATGGGCCGCTTTGTTCATGGTGTGTCCTCTCTTCGGATGGATAGCGCGCTGGATAGCTTGTTGGGGCCTGGCGCTCGGGATCATGGTCAGTTGGGCTCATTGCATAGCGCCAATGGGTTCATGATGCGTGGGGATCGCTTTGCGCATCGTGGTTTTGATAGCCGCGTATTCAGGATCATTCGCGAGGTTGTGCCATTCCCACTTGTCGACTTGGTGGTCGTACAGTTCTTCCGAGCCATCCTCGTACACGATATATCGATACCGTTCGGAGCGAACGCCGTAATTCTTGAAGCCAAAGGTAGTCAAAGAGACTTTGTCCCAGGCGGCGTCAGGGTCTTTCATCAAGACAGAGAGGTCGTTCCCTTCCAGCTGTCCCTCAGGCGGATCGATTGCAGTCAGTGAGGCCAAGGTCGGATAAATATCCAGCAGGTTCGCCGGCTTGGCCGTGGTCGAGCCAGGCGTGGTCACGCCCGGCGCCACCCATATCATATTGACCCGCGTGGCCCTTTCCCAGAGGGAGTATTTTGCCCAACGTTCTTTTTCACCCAGCTGAAAGCCATGGTCGCTCCACAACACAATAATCGTATTGTCGGCGTACTGTGACTTCTCGAGCGCCCCGACCATCTGACCAATCAGCTCATCGGTCATGGCACTGGACGCCAGGTAAGCCTGAATGGCGTGCTTCCACTGACCCGCAGCCCTGATCGCCTTGGCCCACGCAATATGCCGCTGCTTTGAACTCGCTGCAGGCACATCTTCCAAGTCATCTTCCAGGTAGCCTTCCGGGATCTCTATCTCATCCAGAGGGAATCGATCGAAATATTCCTGAAGTGCGTAGTTGGGCAGATGTGGTTGGAAGATGCCGGCGCCTACAAAAAAGGGTTCTTTCAGCTCACCTCCCAGCATCGTCTCTGCCGCCCATTTCGCAGTTTTCCCATCATTGATATCCTCCAGGGTGACATCGGGAGCATAGGGGCCCCAGTCGGCGTGTCTTGCGACTCCCTTCGTCATCCCATTGAGAGGTCTCGGAGATGCGAATCTGTCTATGAACGGGAATAGGTCCTGCGTCTTACTCGGGTAATAGTCATCAAAGCCCCGACCCTGTACTTCATTCTTAAAATGAGCGCCGTGAAACAACTTGCCGGAGCCGGCTACATAGTAGCCATTCTGTTGCAACAACTCAGTCAAGAGCACCGAGCGATTCAGGATGGGGTTTTTTGTGAACGAATTTTGATTCACGTAATTACCCGACGTCGAAGGGCGCATCCCAGTCATAAGGGCAGACCTTGAAGGACCGCAAGCTGGAGCCGCGCAGTGCGCATTGGTGAACACCATGCCCTTGGAAGCCAGTTTGTCCATGTGCGGCGTCCGGGCCTGAGGGTTGCCCTCAAGGGCGCCCGTCCAGTCATTCAAATCATCGATCGCGATGAAGAGGACATTGGGTCGGTCGGTCTGTCCTTGAACCGCATCGGGAGACGAGAGCAGAGCGAGGACCAGCGCGGCTAAGGCGACCATCGTGGCCCCCTGTGAAACTTCACTGCAAGTTTCCCCACGATCGTTCCCTTCCCTATGCTGTGAATCGCTTGAACAAGTTCTCCGTCATGCGCTGCACGCGCGAATCTACACCTTGCGGCTGAGCGGCCTTGTGGGCGGGAAGCACGTGGCCTGGGGGCGATGACAAACCTTGCGCCCACCAGATGGTCCCGGCGTTGAAGACGACGTTGCCTGTGGGGCCGTCGTAGATCGTTGCTTCATGAGGCGTTCCGGGCGCTCTGCTGGCTTTCGTCTCACCATGAGTCAGGACTTCCATGCCGGGCAGGTCGAGGAGAGGATAGCCGTGCCACTCCCAGCCCACGAGGCCTTTGATTGCGTCGCCTTCCTTCATGCCCGTGCCTTCACACAGCCAGTGATCGGGCTTGGTGCAACCCCAGTCGCCGCCGCCGACGCCGCCGGTCCGTCCACCCATGAGCAGCGCTGTGCCGACCGCAGCACCGATTCCCGCTCCACCAACGAGCGTCCCAGCGCCAACCAGCGCTCCTTGTGGTGCAATCCCGACAACGCCGTGCCGCTGAGGGCATTGAAGGTCTTGCCGCAGCGCTTGCAACTGTAGCGGCGCAACCCGCGCGTGGTGCCGCGGCGCACCGCGCCGCCGGCTTGGCAGTGCGGACAGCGCCGCTCGGTGTCAATCTGCAGTTCGATCGCGGCCACTGCCGCGGCCCCTTCGCTGCGCTCCTGCACGGCCTGCTGGAGTTGCGACCACTGCGCTGCGCTCAAGCGGTCCAAGCCCGACAGCCAACTCTGGAAACTCTGGTTCGTCATCGGGACTGATCCTCCTATATCTATAGCAATTATAAATAGCGAATAAAATGCATACATTTCGCTATTTGAGCCTTGCAGATTCCTTCCGGGAGCAAACTGGCTCAAGCCTTTTGACTAACAATGCGCCTAAACAGGTTGTGGGTGATTCGCTGCACTCGCTCGTCTACCCCTTGTTGCGTCACCCCGTGTCTCACGGGAGTGGCGTGACCCGGCGGGCTCGACAGACCGTTGGCCCACCAGATGGTCGCGGCATTGAAGATGATGTTGCCCTTGGGTCCGTCGTAAATCGTAGCGGTGTAGTGGCCCGGCTGCTTTCCATTGATTCGCGTCTCGCCTTCGGCAACGATCTGCATGCCGGGCAGGTCCATCATCGGGGCGCCGTGCCACTCCCAGCCGATTAGGCCTTTGACCGAATCCCCCTTCTTCATCCCGGTCCCCTCAAACAGCCAGTGCTCCGGCAGGGCGCACGTCCAATCGCCGGCGCCCCTTACGGGCGGGGTCGTCCGCGCTCCCATCAGCAGGGCGCCGTCGCGGCCCAAGGTGGGTTTAAACCCTTTCTCATAGGGCGACTCCGTCCGGCCCCTGTCGCCGAACTCGGATTGCTCAGGGAAGAACCAGCCTTCCCGGCGCGTGGTGCGATAAGGCCTACCGCTGCTGGACGGATGTAGCGGTACGACACACAAGACGGCATTGGCGCTCAGGAACGCGAGGTTCACGCCTTCATTGCGTGCGTGCATCACGTTGTCGTACATGTCCTCGGTCCAGTACTCGTCGTGGCCGACCGAGATGAAACCCTTCGTACGCAGCAAGCCCGCTGGGTCGGCGTGCGTGTCGATGTTGGAGATGTAGGAGACGTCGTACCCGTGCTGCTCCAGCCAAAACGCCAACGGGAACTCCCAGGGCAAGTATTCGCCCGAACCGCCTGACTTCTCGATCTTGTTGACGGGGTGCGTGAACAAGGCGTAAGGACGATCGAAGCTCACCGTGCCGCTGGGCGCGGTCGTGCTGGGGCGTCCGTCATGCTTTGTATAGATGCAATAGTCGGTTGGCCAGCGGTTGTAGGCGGTCCACGTCAGTTCGCTGCACTGGAACAGCAAGTCGCAGGGGCGGTCATCGCGGACGATGAAGATGACGTAGCTTTGGATCCCGCTGATCTCAGCGGTCAGCTTGCCCAAGTAGACGCCGCTGAGCCAATCGTCGGGGATCTCGAACTCCACCGAAGGCTCCCACTGGCATTCGCGGATGTAGTTTTCACCAATGGACGGTTCCGGCTGTACGACGCCTGGAAGCGATTCATACGTTCTGACAAGCCGGGCGCCATCCCCGTTGTAGTAGCCCGTCCGGAAGATCTCCAGCTTGAACGCGGACACCGGGTTCGTGCTGACCATGACCTGCAACGTCTCGCCGGCCCGTACGCTGTTCGCGGAACAGTAGCCTTCGATCCACGTGCTGCGCCCGCTGGGCAGCACATTCACCTTCCCAAGGACGGTGCGTGTCTTGGTGAGCAACCAGTCGCGCGTGCCAGGCTTGGCGTTTTCTTGGCTGACGAGGTTGGAGCGTGACTGAGCGTTGGCTTGTTTCGCGCCGGTGGCAGCCGATAGCCCCAAGGCGGTCGCGGCGGCGCCGCGGAGCAGGTCACGTCGGGGCAGTTCGCGCCGGGGCAAGCCTGATGGGGAATTCGATTCGTTCATTGCGGGCGCTTCCTTGGCTGCGGCGTGTCGGGGCCGTGGGTGTCGGTGATGCTGATCAATCGCTATTTGACACTCTTGACGTAAGCCACTAGGTCGGCGATATTTTCGGGATTTAGTGTAAAGGATCTTGTAGTTGGCTGTCACGCTGAGAACCTGCATTGCAGCACCTCCCCCCCTCACTCGCTTTCTGGCACTCTCTCGCCCGAATGTCCCACGAACCGCAGGACCGACAGGTGGGACCCAAGCTGGGTCCCAAGAATGAAGCACTTGGATTTAAGTCCTTTAGAAACAAATACTTGCACTGGCTCGACAAGTGGTCTGCAAAACCTTTATTCGTGGGTTCGATTCCCACCCGCGCCTCCATTCCGTAAGTCGTTGACTAGCCTTTAATTAGCTGTGTTTTCGATCACTTACGTGCGTGGTGACAAATGTCCCACGCGTCCCGTTCGAGAGCAGTCGAGAGCGGTCGGGGCCATTCGAGAGCACCTGCAATGCGAAAAATGGTCCCAATATGGCCCCGCCAGCCGGTCTAGCGGACGGCCATGTAACTGAGATTCGCAGCTTCGGGATATGGGGTCGCCCCCGTTCTGCCATAGTGATCGCGATGCGGTCTTCTCCCGTGCCCGCCCACTCTCAAGGCCCTGGGATTTGAGTTGAGACTGAATGGACGCGCCGGTGCTCTGCCAGAGCGGACCCCTTGAGGAAGATTCATCGACAATTAACGTTCGCTAAACCTGTCCTTAACCGCTTGCCCAGTACCGTTAGTGGTATCTAAGCGCCTCCCAAGATCGCACTGATCGAGGGCGATCGGGCTTCGCAAGCTCTTCCCAGGCACGTGTTCGAGCGAGACGGTTTCGAAATCCCGGACACCATCACGGTGCGAGTTCCTCCGAATCTTGTATTCGGGAGCAGCCGGAGGCAATTGTCCTGACCGCGAAAGGTGGCTCCTCGATCTGCAACCTACTCCTTGCGGACTCCCGGTTCGGGGTGTCGCGTGTGATCTCGCTGACACGACCGCGGACATGCGCCTCCGCTACCCGTGCCGGAAGTCGGAGACCCATTCGAGCCGCTATACACCCACTCCATCCGAGAGGCCGAAACACCCGCGAAGGACACCGACGCGGTTTCACGAATCCCCCGATTGGAGTCCAAAGGAGGCTTAGTTGATTTCACCAAGCTTTGGGTTGCACTGGCGTGCTGGCCGGTTGTCTGCCGACTGCCCGTGCTCGCTCAGTGCCAGAAGTGCATTGCTCTCTTCGACGAGATCGACCAACATCCGCAATCTGCGAATCGGCACGGCCATCGTCACCTTGCTGGCGGCAACGCTCGGGGCGCCTTCCAGCTTGCGAGCGAAGGAAACCACCGGAACCGTCAGAGGATTCGTGTACGACGCTGCGACGGGCGTTCCACTGCCGCAAGTCCACGTCGAGATGATCGGCGAGGTGACGGTTGCGGCTACCACAACCAGCAAGGGCGCTTTCACGGTCGAGGGCGTGCCAGTCGGAACATACAGAGTCAGCTATGCCGGGGCGAACCATGAACCCGTGAGTGTCGAGGGCGTCACGGTCACCGCGGGTGAAATCGCGGACGCCAGCGCGAGCATGCCAATGCGGCTCAGGGCGAGGGGCACGTCATCCGTGGCGAGCAAGCCAGGCATGCATCCCGGGCCCAGAGCGGTGTCCACCGATTCCAGCGTGATGAACCCGGCGAGCCGCCGCGACGGGGCACCGTCCGACGCCTCAAGGGCGCTGGCAGGGGTCACCGGCGTGGCCGAACGGACCAACGCTGTCGCGGCGGTCAGTCTCGACCCACGCAACAGGCTCATCGCCCTCAACTTGAACAGTTCCGCGGCTGGAGCCAGCGCGGGATCAGCCATTGGCATCGACTCAAGCGTAGACAACCGGTCATCGAAGCCGAAGGCAACAGATGACCGAGGCGGGCAAAGCGCGCCGGGATCGGCCCTCGCGCAGCGCGGTCGCGTTCGTCTCGGCCGAAACGGGCTGCGGTTTGAGTCCCGCGACGGTACGTTCAAGTCGGAAATGCATCTCCGTTCGCAGATCCGGTTGTCCTCCCCGTTTAAGAGCGTCCCCCGGCAGTCGAAGCACTTCCTTCGGGAGAACGAGAATGACCTGCGATTTCGAAGGGCCCGCTTCAAGAGTTCCGGTCACCTCTTCCGGCCGTGGGTTCGGTACTCCACGGAATACGATCTCGTCGGTACCCGAATGCTTGACCTGCGTGTCACGGTGCAGAAGTGGGAATGGCTCCAATTTCGAGTCGGACAGTGGAAGACAGAGTTCGGCCGGGAGCGAGTGAGTTCCTCCGGGCGCCAAGAGTTTGTGGAGCGGTCCATCGTAAATCGGCAGTTCACACTTGACCGCCAAAAGGGATTCATGGTCATGGGCCGAGTGAAGAACGGTACGCGGGCAGATTCGCGGTACTACGCCGGCGTCTTCACCGGTAACGGGCGGGGTTTCCGCTCAAGCGGAGCTGGGAGCCTGGACAATCGAGACGGGTCTCCAATGTGGGTTACCCGCTACCAATGGAATTTCCTGAAGGACGATCCGGGTTTCTCCCAATCTGATCTCGAGTATCACACGGCCCCTGTGGCCGCGATCGCTATTGGAACGATGTCCAACCGGAGCCGTTTCACCCGGTTCTCTGGAAGTGGGGGCGGCAGCGTGGACGGTTACGAGGTGGGCCTTCCGGGTCAGTTTGCGGTCAAACAGGTAGCCGAGGACTTTGTCCTGAAATACCGCGGACTCTTCCTGCAGCACGAGCTCCACTGGAAGAAGATCCGCGACCGGATTAACCATAGCATCACCCGTTCGAGCGGAATTTACTTCCAAGGCGGATACTTCCCGCATTACGTCGCGCCTTGGGTGCCTGAGCAGCTGGAGCTAGGTCTGCGTTACGCCACGGTCGACCAGGACCATGTGAGACGGTTCGACAGGATCGTCGAGTCGGCGTTCGTTGTGAACTGGTTCATGGAAGGGCACGGCAACAAGCTGACGTTCGATGTTGCGCGCTATCGTTTGAACCAGCCAAACGGCACTCACGAGTCGGCAGTTCAGGCTCGCGTGCAGTGGGACGTCTCCTTCTAGTCCGAATCTATGGTGAATCTGACGTGAATCCGACAGCACAATGAGGGGAACCGGCGAACGGGGTACCCCTGCGTGGATATCCGCAGCCCTATGGAGCTTGAGAATGCAGAGTGAAACAGACATCAAGTCATTCGATTGAGTGAAGTGGACGCGCGAGACCCGGGACCGGTTCAGCGCTGAGATCAAGGACATGTCTGACGAGGAGCTTCGTCACTGGCTGGAAGCGCGGCGACCCCATGATCCGTTTCTGGCGGAGCTGTTTGATCGGCAGACGTCGCCAAAGGGCGGTAGCGCATCGGGCCGGATGCCTGCGGGGGATTAGCACTTGGTGGTCGGATTCCGACGTCGCACTTGGAAGGGATCGGAGAATTACAGGCAAGCCATCGGCTTGCCTTCGAAGGCCAACGCGGTCTGCTGGCCGTTCACGCGACGTCGTGGGTCACCTTGATCGCCTGGACCTTGAGGTGTACACCCTCGCGCTGCTGTAGATATCCGATGATCTCGAACAGGTTGCGCGCCTGTGGATTGCCGTTCTGACTGAGCATGCGCATCAGGCTCTTGGGCGACTTGTCCGTCAACCCCCCGAGTTCGCCGAATCCGATGGTCGCACTGACATAGTCACGCAGCAGCGATTTACCCGTCTCCACGTCGCTGGACAGCAGACAATCGACCGCCTCCTTCAGAAGCGCCTGACGAAAGGACGGGTCGCGCTGGAGTCGTTCCCGCACAGTCACCTTGAAGTCTCGCGTCAAAGCCATCGTCTCATTCCTCCTGCCATCTACGAGGGTAGTCCTTCCAAATCCCCTTGGCGGTCTCGATGTCCCCCTGTTGGCCTCTGTTTGTGGCACCCCCGAGCAGGACAATCAACGTCTCGCCGTCCCGTCCGAAGTAGATCCGATATCCCGGACGAGAGTCAATGCGGTACTACAAGACCCCCGGAACGACGCTATTCCTGTTGGACAGAATGCCCCGTCCCATACGGTCCAGCGCCGCCGCGACCTGGACGACCGCCTGGCCATCGAGGCGATTTAACCATCGGCCGAACGGACGGCGACCTTGCGCATCGACATACTCCTTGACTTCGAAGACAGGCGAATGGCAACCGTCACGTTACTCAAATGGGAGCAAGTCGTCACCTGTCATGTTGGGTCCAACATGACAGGTGACGGTTCGAGAGCCCGAGCGTCAGCCCGGCTGGATCATGTAAACTTGCTTGCAGTGCAAGCATCCAGCTCTTTGGACACATCCTGCACCATCGGGAGATACGGCCAATGGCGAGTATTACGATCCGCAATCTCGACGATGACTTGAAGACGCGCCTGCGGGTACGCGCAGCCGAGCACCGCCGTTCCATGGAAGAGGAGGTTAGGATCATCCTGCGCGATACTGTGGATGGACGGCGGGCGGTCCCTAGAGATCTAGCGAAGTTCACCCGCGAATGCTTCGCGCCTCTCGGCGGCGTCGAACTCGAACTTCCCCCGCGTGGCCCGATGCGCGAGCCTCCGGAATTTTCCTGAGCATCCTCCCATGCTCGTCTTGGACACGAACGTCGCGTCCGAACTCATGCGACCGGAACCGACGCCCTCAGTCGCGGCGTGGATCGCGGATCACGACGCGGAGGATCTCTATCTGACAGCGGTGAGCGAAGCGGAACTCCTCTATGGCGTTGCGATCATGCCAACGGGCAGACGACGAAATGCACTGGAGGACGCCATGAGCCGGTGGCTCGCCCTAGGCTTCGCCGATCGGATTCTACCGTTCGATAGCTCCGCGGCTCGAGCCTACGCGGTGATCGCATCCCACCGCCGCCATGCGGGTCGGCCCATAGGAGAAGCCGACTGCCAGATCGCTGCCATTTCGCGCTCGCACGGTGCTGTGCTGGTGACACGCAACGTGCGCGATTTCGAGGACACAGGCGTCGATGTTGTCGACCCTTGGAAAGGAATTCAGACTTAGCGTGAGCTGCGGCATGATCATCAGGATCCCGTCTGGTTCTGCGCTTCGGTGGATGGCGCAACGCGCGCACATTTTCCTTCGGATTGAGCGTTCGATTCCGCCTAAGCCCTTCTGCGAGGGCCGTCAAGTTATCCGTTACTGCGGCTGGCTAAACCGGGGATTTTGGAACATGCTGCACAGGTGCTGTTCCGCTCCGCCGCCCGCACCTTCGGAGATCGTTTCCGATCCCTGCCAACTTGGCTACCGAGCTCAGACTTCGCCATGAAGCCCGTGGCCCTTCGCTTGCCAGATGAAATCGCCCAACGCCTGAATCGCTTGGCCGACAGAACCGGACGCAACAGGACTCTCTACATGATCGAAGCCATCCGGGAGCACTTGGACGATTTGGAAGACTTGTACCTTGCTGAGCAGCGGCTGATCGATATCCAGGCCGGGAAGTCTGAAACCGTTCCGCTGGAAGAAGTGCTCGAGCTCTATGGCTTGGAGAGTCGAGATTGACCGCGCCGCCGTGCGCGATTTGGGCAAGCTCGATCGACAGGCGGCGCGGCGGAATCTGGCGTTACTGCACGGCCGCGTTGGCACGCTGCACGATCCGCGCAATATCGGCGATGTGCTCAAGGCTTCCCGACTCGGCGAGTTTTGGAAGTATCGGGCTGGCGATTACCGGATCATCACCCGCATCGCGGGCAACGCTTTGCATGTCCCCGTAGTGAGGGTCGCCGGTCGAGACAGGGTGTACAGGTGAAACGTCGCATAGCAGTGGGAGAACATGGCGCGTTACCGGGTCGGCTTGGTTTCAATGAAGAGTTTGGAGCAGTTCAGGTCAGTCTAGAGCAGAAGACTGGTCCCATTGTGGTCCCAAGAACTCATCCGACGGTAGGCTTGTGAGCTTGGCCGCCTGTGTCGATACGCAAACGATTCGTATCGTGCGCCGAGCCTTTGACACAGCGATCGAGAAGATGTCGGCGCTCCCGCCCGAGGAACAGGACCGAATTGCGCAGTGGCTCCTTGGCGAACTGCAGGATGACGAACGCTGGACTCAAGCATTTTCAAGTTCCCGAGATGCCCTGAACAAGCTCGCCGATGAGGCGCGCGCTGAAACTAAAGCTGGCAGAGCGACGCAACTCGATCCCGACAAACTGGAAAATCGAGTGCGACGCCCAGTTTCTGGGCTGCCTGCCGCAAATTGCCACCGGATGTTCAAGGGCGCGCGAGAAAAGCGTCGGTCTCTTCGCCGGCAATCCCGGACACCAAAGCTCCCGCTTCAAGAAGGTGAACGGCCAAGAGCCGATCTTCTCAGGGCGCGTCGCCCTCGGATACCGTGCGCTTGGTCTCCTCGAGGGTGATGACATTACATGGTCTTGGATCGGAGCCCACGCCGATTACGACCGGCTCCTTGCAAGACTGTGACGAAGCTCCAATGCAACCCAATGCGCCGGTGACCGGTCGCAGGCCGGGCGATGGGAGCGACAGCTCGCCAAGATGCGTGTGTCGCTGTTGCGGCCACTCGCAATGCGTTGCGCTTTACCGGAGGATTGGAACTGTAGCCTCGGTGCCAACGGCTGGCGAAGGTCAGCGAAGTCTGCCGGCGATCCCCCGCAGCGTCTGACTAAGCAGAGCCTCCCGGTGCCCGGCGAGGCCGTCGCCTCGGTTGTCATTCAGGGTCGCCGCCAGCGTTTCCAGCCCCGCAGCTAGGTCTTCGTCGCTCCCACCGTCCTGAAGCTGCGCTTCCGAGCGATCGAGCAACGCTGTCAACTGGGCTCCAAAAGACTCCGGCAGGTCCCCGCCGCGGTCAAGCTGATCGAGGTAGGCCCGCGCCACGACCGGCTCCGCGGGCCACTGAACAGGGAACTGTTGCTGCG
>VXMF01000028.1 GCA_009841225.1 Terriglobia bacterium
CCCTCGTTGTCGCCACCGGTGAAGCTGTGGCGGAGTATGGGGAAGAAGCGGTCCAGCGGCCACTCGTTCCACCCTCTCTAGCTAGCGCGTCGTCGCCCGGGGGGATCGGTTCACAGCGGCCGGTGGCGGCGGCCCGCCGATGAGGTTGACGTGGCGGGGGATCGCGTTCGATCCTGCGAGTACTCCGGGGGGGGATCCATGACCGAACGTTCGAAGCGCATCCCGTCGCTGGTCCTGCCGGTTGCCGGCCTCGGGCTTACCACATTCTTCACAATGGCCATGGCGACCGCCGGAGCCGCGGCGCTCTGGATCGTTCTCTTCGGCCTCCTGATGGGCGCCCTCGCCAGCCAGATCGCCCAGCTCGAAGTGAGGAGCTACCTGGACGCTCAACGCGAGGCGTCGGACGGACTCCCGGGGCGTTTCCGGCTCGTGTTCGTGATGGGCGTTCTCTTCGGCATCGCGGGAATGACCGTGATCGTCGTGTCGGACGCGGTAGGTGGGTTCGCGTTGCTGCTTTTCATGCTCGCCCTCCTGATGGGCGGACGCGTCCGCAGGCGCGTTCACCGGGCCGTGACGAGCGGGATGAGCACAGAGGCGGAGTCCGCGGACGAGGGTGAAGATCCTCAGTCGCAGACCGCCTTGATGTCACGTCTGACGGCTATCGGCGATACGACCGGCAAGCAGATGGTCAACCTGGCATGGCTCCTGCTCGGGTTCGCGGTGGGAGCAGGCCTTGCACTCGTGTCCGCGGTACTTGTCAACGCCCAATTGGGTGGGGGATAACGGCTGATCCGTCGTCGTTATCGCTTCGCCCGCCGCGTGTTCGACCGCTTGACTGGGATTTTCCGGAAGAGGCGATCGACGCGGCGCTTGGAACGACGACGACGGCTCAGTCGTCTATCCCCTTATCGAACGGCGTGTACTCGACCAGGGCGGCCCGCCCGAAGATGTCGACGACGGTTACCGACAATTCGACGCCGAACGCGTCTGTGAGCCGCAGCGGCTTGCCCAGCCGGAAGGACACCGGCTGCTGCCGTCCCTGCTCGATCGCGATGTTGTCCGCGTACAGATAGGTCCGGTCGGACGTATCGCGTATCGGGTTCAGCCGTCCACGCAGTCCCGGGAGATGCCCGGTGGCCTTTGGGAATAACACCGCGCCTCCGGCGGAGAGGGGAGCCAATTCCAGCACCAGACCGCCCTCGCTCGGCGTCCACTCCCGGGCAAGCCCGGCGGCATAACCGCGCCCGGCCGCGTAGACGGTCATCGGCAGGTGCGTCGTGTAGAGGTCGAACTCCGCTTCACCGGCCTCATCGGTCGTGGCCCGCTGCCACGTCTTGTTCGGGAACAGGGCGAGGACGTCGACGCCAGCCAGAGGTTCGCCCTCCGAGTGCACCGCCACGGTGGCGCCCGAAGGAGTGAGCTCGAGTCTGGCGGCCGGGATGACCAGGACCAGACTAGCTTCATCGATGACCCTGTACTCCGGCTCGACGCCGGCTGTCTCGCGGGTCTCCGTGAAGATGATCGAGACGCCGTCCCCCCGCCGTTCCATCATGTATCGGCGACGCCGCGACCCTGGAACGCCGTCGACGGGGATTCGTCCGAATATGGAAGCGAGCACCTCGTTGCGCGTTGCCTGGCTCGAATCCATGCCGTCTATCGTCATCCCGTTGGGAAGCTGACCGGGCGAGTCGATCTCCAGCCGATCCTTGAACATCGACAGCCTGATGCGCCGCGAGGAGATGGAGTAGTCGCGATGCACGATCGCGTTCACTACGGCCTCGAACACGGCAGCCGTGCTGTATTGCGGCGCATCTTCACGCGCGGGCGTCTTGCGTGCCGCCACCCGCATGTTGCGAACCACGAACTTCACTGCGTCGGCAACCTGGCTGGGAAGCGGCCCCACAATCTCCTTTGCGTCCAACTGGCCGGAGGCGCGATCCCTGCCCCGATAGCATGTCGCCACGATCGTTGCCTGCGGCAACCACTCCTGCGGCGAGTCGGTGCAGAGCAGCACGCCCGCGACGGTGGCCCGGTCCACACCAGCTTCATCGGACGCGAGCAGCCGAAGGTTCTTCAGTGCCCGGTGGGGGTCTGCCGCTCCCGCCGCGCTGAGCAGCGGTTCCCACAGGCGTTCGTTCAGGGTCTCGAAGCCGGACTGCGGGACGATCTGCCGGTCAAACCAGAGATAGCGGCTCTGGGCGCGTCGCTGCGCCAGCCGCAGACGTTCGTCGCCTCCAAGGCGGCGTTTGGTCGCGCCGACCCGGATGTAAGCGCGGCCCGCCCGCTCGTGCACGGCATCGCCGCGCGATACGTCCACGAGCACGAAGGCTCGTCCGTCGATCTCCCGGTGATGAACGTCGATGCGAAGGGGCGGTTCCACCGTATCCGTGCTCACTTCGACCAACAGCTGGTCAAGCGCGGCCATCTGCTCCGGGGACATGCCCTGAATCCGACCTTCGTCGGAGACCCCGCACAGCAGCCTGCCCCCGGTCGCATTTGCGAAGGCCGCCATCTCATCGGTGAGATCCTCGCGTCGCGGGCTCGTCGGGCGGTCCCCGCTGAACTCGATCTGCTTGAACTCCCACCCGCTGTCCTCGCCGAGGCGCAAACGCTGGCGGAGTTCCTCGTCGGTCAGGGTCACCAGTGGCCTCCGGACTTCACGGACTCCCCCCACACAATGGTACGTCGGGCCCGGACGAACTCCTCGACCCGGTTAGGCCGCCAAAGATACGGCACGCGTCCCGCCTCAGCATATCTCACGCAGCCCAGCCTTGTGCTCCGGCACGCCGACAAAGCACCGCTCCAGATCCAGGGCGCGCGATGCGCCTTGGGATCCGTGAACTGGAACAGATCTAACATAGACCGTGCTTTCGGTTTCGCGGACAAACGTCTGAGCTACCCCGACGGTTCTGAAGGTTCTGGCCGCAACGGAGCTCGACCGGGATTCCGGGAGGCGTCTGATTCCAGAAGCGCCGGACCTTCCGCTGGCGTACGTTGGGGCCGAGCACGAGGAAACGCGACCACAAGACGGCGAGAGGCTTGCAGGCAATGCCGGAAGACAGTTCCAGGGAAGCGCAGACGGGGGGTGGAGGTCGCCTGACCCATCGCATCCCCTTCGGCCGTCTTGCGCTCGAGTTCGTGGTGATCGTGGTCGGCGTTCTCGTTGCCCTCGGCTTCGATCAATGGATGACGAACCTCGACCACCGCCGGCTCGTCGACGAGACGCTTTATGCCCGGGCCGCGGAAATCGCCGAGAACACCGTAGCGCTCGAGCGTCGCATGGCCTATCACGACCGGATCCTGCCGGGGCTTGTCGAGAATCAGCGGGCTGCCGAAGGGGGCGAGCGCCAGAGCATCTCGATCAGCGGAGCACTGCCGGAAGGGCTCGGCCTCACGCCGCTGAGGAGTACGGCGTGGGAGTTGGCCAGCGTGACCGAAGCCGTGCGGCACTTCGATTTGCCGATTCTCTCGACGCTCTCCCTCACCTACGCCCTTCAGGAATCGCTCCACGAGTACGATGGGATTGTTTCCGCCGGGATCATCCAACCGCAATTCTTCGCGGCCACGGACCAGCCCGGCGCGGTCATCTACCTCGGCGTCATGTTGAGCGACGTGCGGGAGCGGGAAGACGAGCTTGGGCGATTCTACGCCGAGACGCTGCGGCATGTGCGTCAGCGACTGGGAGACCCCGAGGCTGGCGCGGTGATGGAGGTCCGCTGACGGAAGATGCCGAGGGAGCGAGCAGCCGCGCTTCGACAACCTCGGCCGGCCGCCGTTCGGAACCCGTGCAGAATCTGCACAGGTTCGGTCTGGATGGGGTCATGCCGGGTCTTGCTGCCTGATCCAGTCGCGCAGGACGTCATCTATCCGGGTCTGCCAACCGCGTCCGCCAGCCCGAAAATGGTCGATGACGTCCGGGGACAGCCGGATGGTGGTGGACACTTTCGGTCGCGCCTTGGGAGACCGACCGCGGCGCACGGCCGCCTTGGCGAACTTCTCCGGCCAGCCGTCTCTCGAGAGGTCGGGTGCCGTTTCCGGATCAGAACCGCGGGCCGTAGAGCTGTCGTTCTCGTTCATTTGCCTTCCTAATGCTGATGACCCGGCATGCATCGTCGCGGGGCGTCCAGACGAGCACCACCATCTCGTTGTCCAGTGCGCTTTGCTTCGTCGAACTCGATTCGCATGAATTAATGTTACTACAGAAATTCCGTCAACGTATCGCCTCACTTCCGTTCGGGTCGCCCGAGGCAGTGACACGCTGCGACTGCAGCGCTGGCGAAATCCCGCCGGTATTCCCGGGAACGCGAGTCTCCGTCAGCGCCCTGTTCGAGAACCTGCGGGCGGGCGCCTCGCTGAAGCAGTTTCTCGACTGGTTCCAGGGCGTGGAACGCTGGCAGGTCGAGTCCGTCCTCGACCACGAAGTGAAAGCGCTGGCTGGCGCCGGTGGTCAATGAAGATCCTGTTCGACCGCCTGCGAACCAGGAGTGGATCGTTCCAGTTAGGGCTACCGCAGCGGACTGTCTCCGGCTCACGCGGCTTGTGGGTCAGTAGATGAACCCCCCAGGGCCCTCGCCCAACTCCTCGGTTTCCGTTTCGCAGTCGTAGCTATCGACCGAGTAGGTGTCCGTAGCCCGGTAGATCGTGGCCATGCCGACCGGATTCCGGATGTACAGGACGATCGTCCTGGTCGGTCCCGTCTCCGCATAGGTGGGCGTCCAGACACGAGGAACCGGACGGCGCCATCCCCACCCACCCTCTCGCGGGGGCTTTCCGATGATCTTCTGATCGCTCCAGACGCAGCCGTGCCACCGGGCCCCGAATTCCGCCGCCTCTCGGGCCAGGATCGATGCGGAGAGGTAGGACCAAGGGCTCCCGTCCCCGTCGATCGCCTCCATGAGAGGGATGGCTCCTGGCGGTTTCGGCGGGTCCAGGAATGCGCCCCTGAGCCTGGGGCAGTCCTCCGGAGCGAGAAGCGGAGCATCGGCCGGGACCGCCCAGATGATGCCGTTTCCGTTTCCGCCCGCTCTGAACTCATAGGCGTGCACGGCGAAGCCCGCCCTGAGCCGAAGCGCCTTGAACACGCCGAGCAGGTTGTTTGGGTCGCAATCGCTGATGGACCAGCCTTCGCGCTCCTCCGGCTCCAGCCAGGGCGCGTCGGGTTCGACCGGCTCAGTGGGTGCGACGGGCGCTCTGGCCCGGGCCGCGGCGTTCCGCAGACGGTTCACGCGGGAGATGGAAAACGTGACGGATGTCATGGTCTCTCAACCTCGCACCAGCGGTGTCCATGCGCTCGATCCCATAAGCTGCCACGACGGTACGGGGTCACGCGAGTTGATCGAGGCTGCCTGGCTGCGGCAGAGCGATCCAGCCTTCTTCCTTGGCCAAGTCGTAGTCGCCGGGAGGAATCGGTTCGCAGCGGCCGATGGCGGCCGCTCGGGCGACCAGAGCTGCTGCGAGCGCATCGAGCATGTCGTCCGAGGCCGTACACCGTTCCCCGTCTTTCTCGGAGAGGGTGAGCCAGTCTTCGGTTCGCTCGGCAAGATCGCTTACGAGCCGGGCTCGGATCCCCGCTCCCTTGGCGCCCTTGTAGCCGCGGGAAGGGAAGCCCCATACGTGGAGGGCGGCTGCGGGGTAGACTTCGACGAAGCGGCCGCCGCCGCTCCGGTCGATGGCTTCGCCAGTGGCGGCCGCCTCCGCGAGCAGGCGGACGGCTCGCATGGCGGGTACCGCGATCAGATCGGAAGAGACGCTGAGCGGCCAGCGACCCAGCCTCTCTCTCACGAACTCATCGGTTCGTCGAAACCGAAGCTGGGGAACGTCGGCGGAGGGCCAGACCGTCTCTGCCGAGTAGGTGGCGACAGCTCGGGTGAAGGGTGCGGGCCAGCCGAAGGGGGCGTCGATGCCGATCTTGTCCGCGCGCCCGAACAACTCATGCAGGTCGGCGTCCGTCGCGCCCAGCGAGAGCGCCTCGACGCGGGCCGATCCGCGATCCCAACGAATCAGACAGGTGGCCGTTCGCTTCGGCTGCGAGGCGAGATCGACTCCGAGGGTGACCATCAGCGAAAGTCGGCGTCGTTGACTTCGTGGAAGAACATGGTGGAGACTCCGGTCTGTTGGCGTTGGGACGGGTCGGCCTCGCGGGTGCGCCGCCGTCCATTAGTTCGAAGAACTGCGGAAGGAAGTGATTCGTGAATGACGTCGAGACGTCAAGGCTGCTGCTGACTCACCTCAGCTGGCGGTTTCATCCACCCATGGAAGTGCTCGCGTGCTCGGTCCTTGAGTACATCCTGAACCACCATCCCGACTCGAGAGACGGGTTGAACGACCTGCTCATGCGAATCGTCCCGGGCATGCGGTTGTCCGGCATGGACTTCGAAACGGAGGTCACCCATCCGAAGTTGGGGCGCCTCGACGTGCTGCAGAGGGGAGACGACGGGGAAGGGCGGTTCGTCATCGAAGCCAAGTTCGATGCCCCACTCATGTCAACGCAGCCTGTTTCCTACTTGGACCAACTGCCGGAGGCTGGCGTCTCGGCGCTCATGTTCCTGGTTCCAACCCTGCGAGTCGAGGAGCTTTGGCCGCAGCTGATCAGCAGGCTGGACCGCGAGGGCATTTCATATGCCCAACTTGAACATCCGCTTGAACATCCGCGCTGCGTCCGGATCGATGGGACGGAGAAGCACCTCTGCATCATCGACTGGACCACCTTGTTGGACAGCATGAAGGAACCGCTGGAGGGTGATGAGGCCGGTCGGTCGGACCTCCGACAACTCCGAGGACTCGTGGAATTCGCGGAGGCAAGGGAGAGCAAGGCTAGGCTCCCGGGGAAGGAGATGGTGGGAGCGGTTGTCAACATTGGGAAGGCAGGAGGCTGGCTTGCGACCAAGACCATGAAAGGTGGCACCTACGGGACCACCCGACATGGCCGCTACGCACGCCTCGATCGCCGTTACAAGCTCGGCGTCTGGTTGGGGATCAACTCCAGGCTGCATCGGAAGTTCGGCTCGACGCCGCTCTGGGTGTGCTGTACGGATTGGAGCTACGCCGACGGACAAGGCTGGAACGCAGGCGTCAAGGCGATACTCCAAGCTCGCATGGGCTCGAAACTCCATGAGGTCGGCAAGCAGCTGTGGGTCCCGGTCATCCCGGGGGGAGGCAAGGGGCCCGACCGGTACGCGGCCGCGCTCGAGCGCATCGTCGGGATCCTGGACGAACTGGCGGAGCCCTGGCATTCGGATGCCATGGTGCTCGAGGAGGTCAGCCGCCCGTACAAGCAGCGAGTGATGAACAATGTCCACCGTTCCGAGTACGTCGAGGCGATCGTGGCGCTCGCGCTCAAGGCCAGCGGCTGGACGCACATGACGCCGTGGGACTCGTGGGACTTCGAGCACAAGTCGGGAGCCAGGCTCGAGGTCAAACAGTCTGCGGCGGCCCAGGTCTGGAAGAGCCCGGAGCAACAGCGCCCCGCTCGATTCGATATTGCCCCCCGGACGGGGTATTGGGACAAGGAAGGAGAATGGGTCCGAAAGCCCGGACGCCACGCGGACCTCTACGTGTTCGCCTGGCACGCAACCGATGGGGACACGGCTGACCAACGGAAGGCCGGAAGTTGGGAGTTCTACGTCGTCGCCGAGCGGGATCTCCCCGAGCAGAAGTCGATCGCGCTGACGGTCCTTCAGGAGCTGGCGTCGCCGTGCGGCATCGACGCTCTCGCGGCGGCGGTTAATTCGCTCTCGACTCGGCATCAGCGGGCATTGCCGCAACCTTGAGCCAAGACGTTCGTGACCAAGCGCCAGAGGATTGCGCCTGTACGGCGCCCCTGAATTAGGACAGATGAGGGGAGGGACGTTACCGTGGTAAGAAGAGGAGACCTCAAGAATTGGACGGTATTGGCTCTGGGATCGCTAGGGGGGGCCGCCCACCACATCGTCGTAGCGAAGAGAATCTGGGAAGAACACGAAGACGAGATCCGCGCCTCCGGCGACTTGCTGTACACGTGGCAGTATGAACTCCGCTGGGCGGTCTATAGCCTTCGTAAAGACGGTCGCGTAGCTCCCGCAACCGCCGGACCCCGCGGAGTTTGGCAGTTGAATCCACGAGATCCTTGAGGGGGCTGCGAGCTCGTCGTTCGTGCGACGGCTGATGACGGTCACAATTCAGACGAGCGAATCCGAGCCGCGACGGAGCGCTACCTTGACCGGATGCGGTTCCCGTGCACGGCAACCTGTCGTGGACTTCACCGGCCTTTAGCCGGCGGAACCCGAAGGGTGTGGCTACTCCCGCGCCTCGATCAACGGCCGACCTACGTCGCCGGCCCCACTCGGCGGCGGCCCAACTCCGCACTCGTCCCACCGGCCTGGGCCCCGCCCGCGGCCGTTTCCCCAGCGAGCCGACGCAAGCGCGGGCTGGCCTAGGACCACTGAGCTGCAGGGCTCCGGCCAAGACAACTCTGCGCCACCTAGCAGCAGCTCCTCCTCGATCCAGCACGACCGAGTCGGAGACAAAATGGCATCTAGATGGATTCCACGTTATGCTCTGGGCGGGCGCAACGGGTACCGGTGCCGCAGGCCGGTCACCCCGGGGGAAGGGAGAGTGGGGCGGATGAGTGTCGAGTTCTCGACGTGGATTGACGACCGTACCATCCACACGATGAGCACAAACTCCGGTGCCGAGAAGCTTGCGTTTCAAAAGTGGCGGCACTTCAAAGAATCCTTCACGCCCGAGTTGGTCGCTCGAGCCATCCGCGAGAGCCCGAGTCCGGTCTCACGGTGCGTCGACCCCTTCGGTGGTTCTGGCACCACGGCATTGGCGTGCCAGTTCCTAGGCGTTAAGCCGATTACCGTCGAGGTGAATCCCTATTTGGCCGATCTGATTGAAGCCAAGCTAGCAGTATACGACACGGATCTGCTCGCGGCGGACCTAGGGCGAGTGCTCAGGCGCTCACGACGGCTGGCAAAGGAAGCTGCGTTGGTCCCACCCATCGAAGCGCCGCGGACCCTTGTTCATCCCGGCGTTAGTGGACGGTGGGTTTTTGACTCTGCTGTCGCCCGAAGATTGGGGGCGCTGCTAGGAGCTGTGGCGTCGGTAGACAATCCTAGTCGGCGGTTGTTCCGGGTTCTAGTCGGAGGTATCCTTATTGACGTCAGCAACGTAGTCGTGAACGGGAAGGGTCGGCGATACCGGAAGAACTGGCAAACTCGGCCCCGTAAAGCCGCTGACGTGGAGGAATTGTTCACCGCCGCGGCGAAGGAAGCTATTCAGGACATCCATCGTTTTGCTGATCGCGCGTGTCTAGAGTACACCTTACTGCGCGGAGATGCGCGCGAAGAAACGAAGAATGTGGAACCCTGTGAACTAGCCGTCTTCTCTCCTCCTTATCCCAACTCGTTTGATTACACTGACGTGTACAATCTGGAGTTGTGGATGCTAGGGTACCTCAAGGATCGACATGGGAATCGTCACCTGCGGCAAGCCACTCTTTCCTCACATGTTCAAATCCAACGCTCGTACCCCCCAGCGCCGAGAGGTTCGGCAACACTGAGGTCGACCATAGAGTCCCTGCAGAAGGCTCGACCGAAGCTCTGGAATCGCCGCATTCCCGATATGGTAGGCGGATACTTCTCGGATCTGGCGAGTGTGCTCCTTTCCTTGGGTACGGCTCTCGGGACATCAGGTCAGGTCTGGCTCGTTGTGGGAGACAGCCGTTATAGCGGTGTGTCGATTCCCGTCGCCGGGATCCTCGAGGAACTAGCACCGGACCTTGGGTATCGCGTCGTGAATATCGAACCTTTTCGCTCGATGCGCGCCTCGGCACAACAAGGAGGTATGAAGGAGCTCGCCGAGTCGCTCTTGGTTCTCGAACGGGCGTAGGGGCGGACAGGCTCACGCTTCCCGCGCTAGCGCGGAGGTCGCAAACAGATACCAACGCTTCAGCGCCACACATTTCTCCTGGGCCAACCGGTGCCATGGTTCGAACCACCCTTCTCCCGTGTCCTCCCGCCGCATGTCGAAGCAGTATAGGGCGGCCACCCGATGACCGTGCTCGTCTCGGTAGGCTTCGGCCTGCCTGATTCCCTGCTCAACCCAGGTCTGGTTGTCACTATCCGAATACGGCGTTCCGTTCGCCGAGAAGCTCCTTAGTACCTTGAGCTCAAGCACAGCCAGATGCGTAACCTGCAAGTAGTCGAGCGGGTCATGTTCGACGATGTGGATGTCAGCGCGACCCATGACACCGGCAAACTCAAACCACACTCGGCATGTGGGTAGGGCGCCTTGGAACGCCGCCAAGAGCAACGTCTGGATCTTTGATTCCGCCGCGGAGTCCGGCCGGTGTCGTCGCGAGTCTCTCCAGAGCCGGCTAGCCGTCGGTTGTGCGTCGGGCGTTCTAAGAAACTGTAGATAGATCCGCTCGGCGACGTCACTTAGACGGCCGATGTCAACGTCGTCCGCTCGGAGGCCCACCTCCACGCACTCATCGGGAAAATCCAGACCTCTGGGATAGTGATATGCTCGCATGACTGCAGGGCGAGGATCAAGGATGATCGCGGGACAATCTCCCAGTCCTAGGTCATCCGTGACGGTTACGAACATCTGGTCATGGTCAGCGGTCTCCAAATCCGCCCCCCAACCCATCCTTACGGGGGCATTGACGCACCAGATCTTCCCCCCCAACGATGTCTGGCCAGCGTGGAGCAAGGGATCGCGCGAGAACCCGGCGTTGTGAGGGGGCTGGGGCGCGAGCAAGAAAACCGAAAGAGATGATGCCTCGGCAAACTCATTCTCGATCACCTCACGTTGTCGAACAAGCCGAGCAACCCCGCGCACGAACCGAATGGCCGGAGGGACATCTTGGTCAGAACCCGCGCCAGACGAGCCTCGCACGGTCTCGCCGAGCTCTTCAGCCCTCCAACGGCCAAACCTCTCTGCGGAACGGCTTTCAGCCGGCAAGGAGCCTCCTGCGGAGATGGCTTACGTACAGGTGGAGTTTCTCGCCAGGTGTCGTTCTGACCCCTTCCGCCATGAACTCGTCAAAGAAATGTGCAGCCTCGGAACTGGGGTTTCGTTGCGCCCATTCACCGAAATCCAAGACGTTATGCGTACTGATGCCTGGATCCCCATACGTTGCATCCTCGATCAATGCTTGATCCAGCTGCTCTACGGTGAGAATGGAAAGCGCATAGCCCAGCTCTTGAACAAAGGCTGCGACCCGCGCTTCATCCGGCTGTCCCAGCAGAAAATCTATCGCGGGCTCCGCCATCGTCCCGTGAAGCGTGTACTGCCCCTCGAGGCGCCACTTTCCGGCAGAGTCTCGCACGTGAGCGACGTCCGAAATCCGGATCACTCCCATCCCAACCAGACGATCAAGATCGGTTTGTAAAGTAGGGTAGAAGGGACCTCCCCGGCGTTTCAGGATCTTACCGTCCAGCGGCGGCATATCCCAAACGGGTGCCAATACGTTTGCCAAAATGGCAGAACGTCTCGGAATTGATTTCTGCTTGCCCCGGTTGCAGTTACAAGATTTGGCGGCCCTGGTCCCGCCGATTGACTCCCGCTAACTGGGGGAGGGGTGGACCCGCCGCTCCGCGAGCGCCTTCTTGAGCCGGTCCTCGTCGGGTCTCT
>VXMF01000003.1 GCA_009841225.1 Terriglobia bacterium
ATCCTCAACCCCCCACCTGTCCCAGCAGCCACGCGCACGCGAGCGCCCCGTAGATCCCCAGGATGTACCCCGCCACCGCCATGAGCAGCCCGATCGGGGCCATGGCCCGGTGATACACCCCCGCGACGACCGGCGCGGAAGCCGCCCCGCCGACGTTGGCCATGCTCCCGGTGGCCACGAAGAACAAGGGCGCGCGCACGATGCGGGCGGCGATCAGCAGCACAAGCAGGTGGATCGCGATCCAGACCGCTCCCGCGGCGAGGTAGAAAGGAGTCTCGAGCACCGCCCTCAGGTCGGCCTGGGCTCCGATTCCGGCCAGGAGCAGGTAGAGCGCCGTGTAGCCCAGGTGCGACGCTCCCACGGTCTCGAGCTCCCTCAGCCGGGTGAACGACAGGATCAGCCCGCCGGTCACGACGATCAGGATGGCCCAGGTGGTGCTGCTGATGATGGTGGGATCGCCGACAGCCGGGAGCATCGCGCCGAGCTGCCGGGCGCCGACCGCGCACGCCATCCCGAACCCGATCATGACGACCGCGTGGCGGAGCGACATCGGGCGCCGTTCCCGGTTGATGGCCTCCAGGCGGCGGTTGGTCTCCTCGATGGCGCCGGTGCGGGCGCGCGTGCGCTCGTCGAAGCGGCCCTGCAGCCCGACCATCGCGATCAGCACCCCCATCCATCCGTACCCGACCACGGTGTCGACCACGATCGCCGGCCCCATGGCGTCGGGCGACGTCCCCACGCTTTCGGCGATGGCCACCATGTTGGCCGTTCCCCCGATCCAGCTTCCCGAGAGCGCGGCGAAGCCGGTCCACGCGTCCGGCGGCAGCATGTCCCTGAAGATCATGAGCGAGATGGGTCCGCCGATGATGATGCCAACCGTGCCCGCCGCCACCATGAAGAGCGCCGTCCCTCCGAGCTTCAACACGCTCCCCAGATCCACCGAGACCATCAGCAGCAGGAGCGCGAACAGGAGCAGGTAGGGCACGGTCCAGCCATAGAGTGGGGATTCGGCGGGCGTGATCCCGGCGGTCGTGGCCAGCATGGGCAGGAAGTAGACGTAGATGACCGGCGGAACGACCTCGAACACCTTGCGGAAGCGCGGCAGCTCCGAGACCCAGAAGACCAGAGCCACGATGGCGGCCAGGAAGGCGAATACCCCCATCGGGTCGGTGATGAGTGCCGTGGTTTCCTGACCCATGCGTGCTGCTCCTGTGAAGATGTCAGTAGTTATCAGTTATGATACCAGTAGATATCAGTCTACTGTCGATGTCCGCGAGCAAGGCCGGTGCAGCACCTTGCCACGACGGCAGCATGAAGCACAAGTGGCCGGCGGGCTCATGCCTGCGTCACGTCCGCCGCGCGACGTCCGCCTCGTTCCGCCCACGGTGCTGCTCAAGCCCCTCGATTCCGAGGATGGCAGCTTCGAACGACGCGCCGAGGAGGTCCGGGCCATCGGTCGCGCTTGCAGGTCGTTCGGAGATCACGGTAATATCACGACCACAAGCCAGGAGTCGCGATTCAATCGCAGAACGTAGCGGGTGACGACGTATCGGTGGTGGTCATGGTCGTCTCCGGGCAGGTTTGGGCGTGGCCGGTCTGCAGCAACCGAAACGAGTAGGGAGCATGGTCGGAGCGGACAGGTTCGGGCGGGTCCTGGAGCGTTTGTACGCGGCGGCGCTTGGGGACGTCAGCTGGGCTTCCGCGGCCGGCGCGATGAACGACCTGATCCGGACGACCGGCCAGAGCATTACCCATCTGGACATGGGTCCTGGGGGTGAGCCCGAGCTTCTGCTGTCCCGGTTCTATGTGGGGGCGGAATCACGGGACGATCTGCGCCAGTTGTACTATCGCGACTACTACTGGCGGGATGAAGCGATTCCACGGCTCGCCGGACTGGACGATGGTGAGCTGGCCTGGAAGTCGGATCTCTACACCGACCGGGAGATGAAGACGTCCGCCGCATACAATGAGTTCCGCGTGGCCAACAGCACGCATAACGGGTTCTTCACCGCAATGCACGGGTCGGACGGATCGGCGATCGTCTGGTCGTGCGGCAACTCTACCGAGCGGGAAGGATGGGGGCACGATCAGGTCCGGGTCATCAGGCTCCTCGCGCCTCACATACGCCAGGCCGCGCGCGTTCGCCGCGCGATAGCGGATGCCGGGGCGTTGGGCGCGTCGTTGGCGGGACTGCTCGAGAACGGGCGGGTGGGATCCATCCATCTGGATCGCCATGGACGCATCATGGAAGCGAACGACCGCGCCAGGCGCGTCCTGGTCGAGCGGGATGGGCTCCGTGATGCGGAAGGTGTACTGAGCTGCGGGCACCGGGGGGAAAACGAAGAGCTTCAGCGCCTGCTGGCCCAGGCGCTGCCCCGGTCCGGTGTTCCGGGCGTCGGGGGTTCCATGGGGATCACGCGCGGAAAGGCTCGAACGCCGTTGATCCTTGAAATCCATCCCGTACGGCGCATGGGTGTGGATCGTCGTGCGGGCCAGGTCGGGGCGCTGGTGCTCGTCGTGGACCCGGCACGCCGACCCAAGGTCGATCCGGGCCTGGTGGCCAAGCTCTTCGGACTGACACCCATGGAAAGCCGCGTGGCGGTAGCGGTCGCGGCGGGTCAGACGGTATCCGGCATCGCGGTTTCGCTGGGCTGCGCGGAGAGCACGGTCAAGACGCACCTCAAGCGGGTCTACCGCAAGCTGGGGATTCGCAAGCAGGCCGATTTGGTGCGGAGGGTCATGTCGCTGGAAATCCTGCGAGGGTCAACCCGCTGACGGGAAGCCTTCGCCCCGGACCCTCCCGCCGCATTCCATCCCATTCCAGGGTGGTCCCCCGAAAAGGGGATACCTGGGCGCATGCCAACTCCACATCCTCGAGGCGGCGGGCGATGGCTGCAAGATCATCGCCATCCCGTCAGGACATGAAGGAGGCTGACCGATGTTCAATCGCTTCTGGCCGGGTGCGGCGGTAGCATGCCTCGTGCCCGGGGCCTGCACTTCAGACGCTGCACAGGTAGTGGCGCCAATTGCCGAGACCGCGCCCTACGCCGCGGTGCAGGCTCGGAACGCGGTGACCGATACGCTGACGGACCGTGAAATCCTCGAAGTCTTCTATCACGCCACCGGAGGTCCGGAGTGGGACTTCCAGGACGGCTGGATGTCCGAACCATCGATCGAGGATTGGGAAGGCGTCGGCGTGGATACGGCCGGCCGGGTGCAGGCCTTGTGGCTGCCCTACAACAACCTGTCCGGGTCGATTCCGCCGGAGCTCGGGAGCCTGAGCAACCTGGTGGAGTTGCAACTCCCCGAAAACCGGTTGACCGGTTCAATCCCGGCGGAACTACGTAGTATTCTATATCTCTATATATATCAACATGTTACAGTGCCTATGTCCTGTAATGTATCACTTACGATATGCAGAAATGAGCGGGATTGCATTCGACGGTATCGGAGTTCAGCGGACGATCTTCGGGCCGTCCCGGTGGACCGGATCCACCCCGTTTGGCTTGGTAGGCCGGGGGCTTCGCCGGGTTTCACTAGCGAAGCGGACTCCCTCCGTCTTGACCCGCAAACGGGCGATGGAGCGCGGTGCGCAGCCTGGATGCTCGGCAACAGGTCGAGGCGTCCCTACGTAGCCAAGCTCCCTCGGGGGGAGTGAGATTTGACATCGTACGCCCCTGCAGGTAGAATTCCTTGAAGGTGCTGCACCATGCATCTGAATGGAACACCCTGCCCCATGGAGGCCCATGCCATCCACACATCGCCTGTCAGTGAATCTGAGCCCGGAGGAACACCGCGAGATCGCCGCGCTGGCTGAAACCAGCCGCGTCTCGAAGGCTTGGATCGGGCGCCAAGCGCTAATCGAGTTTCTAGAACGGTACCGTGGTGAGGAGACGCTTCAACTCCCGCTCGACCTCAGGAGAGTCTCTCGCCGGGGGAACCGGCCATGACCGGGATCAGCTCGTTGGAGATTTGCGCGGGCGGAGGCGGGCAGGCGCTGGGTCTCGAGCAAGCGGGGTTCGAACACGAAGGGCTCGTCGAGATCGAGCGCCACTACTGCAATACCCTGAGGCTCAACCGCCCTCGATGGAAGGTGTTCGAGAAGGACTTGCGGGACTTCGTTCATGAGGACGCTGAGTCGTTCAAGGGCATCGACCTGCTTGCTGGCGGTCTTCCCTGCCCTCCCTTTTCGATCGCCGGGAAGCAACTGGGCGACCGGGACGAGCGCAACCTGTTCCCGGTCACGTTGGATCTCGTGGACGTCACGAGACCGCGCGCCGTTATGATCGAGAACGTTCGAGGGATGCTGGGTGCGGTGTTCGAGGACTTTCGAGAGCGGCTTAGTGTCCGATTCCAGAAGATGGGCTACCATGCGGAATGGCGCTTGTTCAACGCTTCCGACTTCGGCGTGCCACAACTCCGGCCGCGCGTGGTGATTGTGGCCCTGCGCTCGGATTCCGTGGAACATTTCTCGTGGCCGACCGGCACGGGCCGCAACCCGCCGACCGTCGGCGACACCCTCTATGACCTTCTCGCCGAGCGCGGTTGGAGGGGTGCAAACAAGTGGAGGGCGCGAGCCGATGACATCGCCCCCACGGTCGTGGGCGGGTCTCTGAAGCATGGTGGACCCGACCTGGGACCGACTCGCGCGAGGAAGGCATGGGCGACACTCGGCGTTGACGGCCTTGGCATTGCTGACGAAGCTCCGGCCCGCGACTTTGTCGGGATGCCGCGCCTGACGGTCAGGATGGTGGCCCGTATTCAAGGCTTCCCGGACGAGTGGAAGTTCTCGGGTCGTAAGACCGCTTCATACCGTCAAGTTGGCAACGCTTTCCCGCCTCCGGTCGCGCGGGCCGTCGGGGAGAAGATTCGGCATTGCCTCTCTGTCCCCAAGTCCCTGATGGCCGTGAGCGTGGCCTCATGACCACAGAGGTCTTTTTGGCCACGGCACGGCGTAGATTCCATGATGCGGTATTGGCCTCTGTCCTCCGCGTCAATCCAAAGGGCGTTCCGAACAACGCAGACAAGGACAGCAAGATTAGCGTGAGGCTTGCCGAAGGGATTCTCGACCGCCTAGCGGGGCAAGCCGTCACTGGCAAGATATCTGGCCAGCGGGCAGGCAAGGAGTTTGAACTGGCCTGCAAGGAGTATCTGGAGTACACCTTCCCCCGCCTCGCGCATCTTCGGCCGGGCCGTTGGAAGATTCGCGTCGGTGGCCGCGGGCGCATGGCCATCGCGGACTACGATCAGTACGAGCACTTGGCTGCGCTGGATCAAGCTGCCAAGGAGGATCCCAGGCTGGCCGCCGCCCTCGGAAGTGACTACCTGATCAAGCCAGACGTGGTTGTCATGCGGCTGCCAACAAGCGATGGAGCGATCAATGCGGACGGACCGCTGGTCGACCGCATGCAAGCACGACACACCCCCTTCCGGCAGATCAACAGGCACCTGCCAATCCTACATGCCAGCGTGTCGTGCAAGTGGACGCTCCGTAGCGACCGAGCGCAGAACGCGCGCTCCGAAGCGTTGAATCTGGTTCGGAACCGAAAGGGCCGACTGCCTCACATTGCCGTTGTAACCGGCGAACCAACCCCCAACCGCATAGCCTCGATCGCGCTCGGAACTGGCGACATCGACTGCGTCTACCATTTCGCGCTGCCAGAGTTGGAGGAGACCGTCAACGATCTGGGTCTCACCAAGCTTAGCGAGGCGCTGGGCACGATGACTCAGGGCAGGCGGCTCCGCGACATCTCCGACCTACCCTTGGATCTTGTGATCTGAATGGCCTCCCAGCCTCGATTCGAGTTGGGATTGGCGAGCCTGCCTCACGGTCAGGATCGCCATGACTGACACCGTTACTCCGAAGCGCCGCAGCGAGATCATGTCCAACATCCGGGCGAAGGGCATGAAGCCCGAGATGGCCGTGCGGCGCATTGCCCATGCTATGGGGTATCGCTATCGGCTTCACCGTAAGGATCTTCCGGGAAAACCGGATCTGGTGTTCCCAGGCCGCCGGAAGGTGATCTTCGTACACGGCTGTTTTTGGCATCAGCACTCAGATGCCGCCTGCAGGATTGCGCGCCGGCCGAAGTCCAATCGGGACTATTGGCTGCCGAAGTTGGAAGGCAACGTCGCCCGCGACGCCAAGCATCAGGCCGAGCTTGCGGAACTGGGTTGGAAGGTGCTCGTGATTTGGGAGTGCGATGTGGTTGGCGGCAATGGGATCGCGGATCGCGTCCGGGACTTTCTGGAGCGGACCGATGATTAGGGACCTCCGGGGTCGCCCAGATCACTTGGTTCGGTTCTCCGATGAGACCACGCCCGACACCCGGACCACGGATCGACAGAAAGTCCCGGTCTACGCCACGGTCGAAGAGGGGACGCCGATTGATTGGTATGACGACCTGCTGGCCCGTATTCCGGATGCTCCTGAAGTCAAGTCCCGCTGGGTGTTGGCCAACTTCGAGTGTCTGCCGTGCAAGACAAGAGGACGTGTCTGGGACGGCCTTCGCGAGGTGACGATACACGTATCGGATCCGCGACCCTATCTGGGTGCCGCCGATGAAGTCTTCCTGAGAAAACTCGGAGTGCCCTTCGACACGGTGATGCGGAGGGCACAACGATCGAATCGCGTTGCTTTCTCTCAGGTGTTCGGACCTCTGCTCTCCTTGATCGTAGAGCAGATCCTCCGAGACTCCCTTGGGCAGCAACTCATCAGGATGTTGCAGATTGCTGAGAAGCGGGCGTGGTTCTCGCAATGGCCTGCCGAGGAGGACTTGGGTGACGTAATCTGCGAGTTGCGGAGACCCGGGAAATCGATCATCGCGTCGGCCTCCGAGTACTCGGCGCGGAGCAGTGCCGCTTTCGCTCGCGCCTTGGAGAAGGCAATGACCTATCGAGGTGAGGCGGACTTCGGGAGATTCTGGTTCGGGCCGGACTCTAGCGACCTGATACTGCGGGGAACGCTCAAGCCTCTGGAAGACGGTCACGCGTTCGACGCCGGGAACGAGCGTTTGACGAGCATGTTGGACAACAGGCGGCGTAGCATGGTGGAGCGCCTGACCCGGAACTCCGCTTTTGCGATACGGAGCCGTGCGCCGAGCGACGTGCCCGCCTTCGTCGATATGGATTCGAGGGCGGACAAGCGAATACAGGCAGCCGATATCGCGGTCGGCCTCGCTAGACATATCCTTGGCCAAGAGGGTCCGGCGGGGCTGATCAGGCGCTGGGCGAAGGTGTACTACAACGGCAGTCGGCTTACCGAGAACACCCTTGAGCCTGTGCTTCGGTTCTGGTCTCAGGGCAGCAAGGGGATCAGACTCTAAGAGCGGTTGAGCCTGCCGCGGCTGGACTCGGCGAGGAGCGGCCCCCACCACCTCCATCAGGACGGCGGGAAGAGAGCGGAGATGAGACCCGTGGTGTCGGAGCGATGTGGTCGGTTCGCCAGCCGCGCAAAGGGTTTCGCGGCTGGCGAGCACCCTCGGCTGGCATGTCCGCGGATGGGTTCAGCCGCCGCGCTGGTGGCTCAACGGTGACTCCGCCGAAGAGGTCGGTGCAAGTCGAGCCAGGTACAGCCGCTTGTGTCGATCCGGTAGACCCGGACCCAGGTCATCAGGTCGTCCTCTGCCTCATTGAGGCGTCGGTCGAGGAGGAAGAGCGTGTCTCGCGCCACGGTGTGAACGGGGCGCATCTCGTTCGAGTAGGGCACGGGGGCATCGACGCAAGCAGCCGTCCGATCGGGGGCGATGACGCTCAGGTATACTTCCGATGTGATGTTCCCCAAAGGCAACTCCCCTTCCAGCGAAGAGTCGTGGTGGAGGACGACCGTGCTGCCATCCGACAAGCGGTAGAGTCCGTACATCGCTGAAGCCACCTCAAACATCTCCGTCATCGAGCTAAAGGATTGCAGGTCATCAAATAGCTCTTGGACGTTGGGCGGAACGCCGCGTCGTCGCGTGTTGGGAATACGGAGGGTGTCCAGCAGCACGCCATCCATCGTAGAGAGGTAGATCTCGTTCAGCCCGCTCATTCCAGACAGCAACGTATCGGACCAGGCCACGACACTGCCGAACGACTGAAATGCCGCGAACCTGCCGAGGCCCGCGATCGACCTCTCGTAGGGCTCAGGCAGGGGAACAACGTAGTCAATCGTCGCTTCGGGATAGCGCCAGACCGCCGCCATCGTCCGGTTCGGCAAGTCCCGGGTCGGAAACACCACCCCGCCATCCACCTTCGATACACCCCCCATCCCGACTCGGCCGCTGTAAGACTGCGACCCGACCGAGTTGCCGTCCTGTTTGGAGAAGAGCTGTAGCAGGTTACGGCGGCCTCCGGCACCGACCACGATTGAATCGTTCAGAATGAAGGCGGTCGAGATGGCGCGAAACTCTCCCGGACCGTCCCCGGGACGCCCGTAGAACTGCCGCAGTCTTCCGTCCCGCGCGTACCTGAGGATTCGGTTCTCGAAGAAGTCCGAGATGAAGAAGGAGCCGTCCGCCGTGTCCACCACCAAACTGAAGGGGTTGCCAAGATAGAACCGGTCATTCTCGTCGAGGAGAACGCTATCGACAATGGCGACTGCGGGTCCGGCTGGTGCGCGGTCGCTCCCAGCACCCGAATCGTTCCCACATCCGATGGCAACAAGTGCGGCGACCGCGGTGTAGCCGCTGCGGATCCGCGGATCCGTCTTCGGTGACCGACGAAGGGAAACACCCGTCCCAGGTTCAGGATCGGTTTGGGCTTGGTGAGTCGGGGAGCCGAGGCCGAAGATGGCGCAGGCGGCCAGTCGGGGAATGCTCGAAGTCGTCACGCTGGGGTTCTCCTCAAACAAGCGACATCGCAACAGTTGGGATGAATCCTAGTTTAACAGTTGCCCTCCTCGGGACGCACCCACGGGGCTGTACAGGCGTGAATGGCCGGACTCTCGCGGACGTCATTCCGGGACGACCTCACCGGCTTGGCCCGGAATCCCGGTCCGGGCCGGGCCGCCGTATCCTTTCCACCAACCTCCTCGTCATCTCCACCTGCTCCCTGGCCCTGCGCCGTAGGTCCCGGAGTATCCGGTCAAGTCCGTCACCCGCGCGCTCAGCCGCTCGACTTGCCGCTGCAAGGCTTCGACCTGTTCTCGCAACGCTCCGATCCGTCCGGAGTGCCGCCGCTGTTCCGTTTCGTACTGCCCGGACAACCTTTCCAAGGCGGCCGTCAGCCGCCGCTCCATATCGGTCACGCAGCTCCCTCCTCACTCTCTCGACAGCTTCAAGTAGGGCCGCCCTTTCATGGTGAAGGCCGGACGGACCGCCGTCCCGGCCGGCAGCGACACGTACCGGTCCCCGCTGCTCTCCAGCAACTCGACGCCCCACGTCGTGTCCTCGATCTCCACCAGCATCGCGCGCGCCCAGTCGGTCCTCGTGTCCAGCTCGTCCAACGTCTCGATCCGGTCCTGGATGCTCCTCGACAGCCAATGCATCGTCCCCAAGCTTCCGAAGCAGATACCGAGGAAGAGGCTCATGCCGACCACCAGCGGCCGGAGCCAGGCTTTCATCAGCAACTCGCGCATCCGCCCGGTCGCCTCGACCGTATCGCGCTCGATGGAACGCAGCGCGCCGCTTGCGACGGCGCTCAAGTTCTCGCCGAGCCGCGCGAGCTCGCGCGCGGCTTCGTCCTCGATTCGCCTGCGGTCGGCCTCCAGCCTCTTTCTCAGCCGGGACGTCAAGTCGCCCGGGCTCGAAGTCTCGTTCATACAGTTCTCCCTTCAGCCGCCACCGCTTTCCGCTGTCCGGATCGCGCGCGGTGACGTAGTCCTTGCCTTGGCGGGTCACGTCGAGGCCCACATCTTCCAGCGCGGAGACCACCTCGGCTCGGTCCTTGACCGCGCCGTGCTCGACGCGCTGCACGAGGTAGTCGCGGATCAGGGTGCGCGGATCCGCTTCGTGTTCGAGTCCGGCCCGGAGCTTCGACGCCTCGATGTAGGCGACGTGGCCCGGCCGCTGCGCCCTGGCCCGCGCCGGGTCGTCCGGTCGGCTCCAGCCGTGTTCGTGGTTGAAGGCGTCGCGCAGCGGGGCGAAGGTCTTCTCCCAGCCGGGGGGCGCGATGTTGAGGCTGCGGCCCGTCTGTAGGTCGCACTGCGCCGCCAGAATGTGGACGTGGACGCCGCCTCCACGCTCGCGGTGCAGGACTGCCGTCCACGAGTAGCGGTCGGGCTCCAGTCCCGCCCACGCGGTCTTCTCGAACTCGTCGAGGACGGCTTCGATCTGTTCGCCGGTGGGCCGGTCCTCCGGCGCCCACGCGATCACGGCGGACGTGTACTTCCTCTCGAAGT
>VXMF01000031.1 GCA_009841225.1 Terriglobia bacterium
GGGGAGGCCGAGGCGGCCGCGGCGGTGGCGGCGGTGGCGGGCAGATGCCTCAGCAGGCTCCGTCGCTGAACTTGCAGGTTCGGTTTGCCGAAGCCGCCCCGATCAAGCATGCCAAGGTCAAGTTCAACATGGGCGAGAGCACCGAGCTGACGCCACAAATGCAGATGTACCTCGAAAACCAGGAGCCTTACTACATTGTGGCGGTCGAGGGCCTGCCTGCACTTATGGCCCGCTTCGAGGAAGAGCCGGAGAAGCTGGCTACGACGGCTCGCCTGCGCCGGAAGAAGAAAGACGACATCTACCCCGCGAAGGTGGAGGTCCAAGCCCAGCAACGCGCGACGCTAATCTACTACTTTCCCCAGGCCGACCCGATCACGCTTGACGACAAGGAAGTGGAGTTCTTCATGAAGTTCGAGCGCACGATGATGGCGGGAATGCGTCCGCAAGGCCAGGGTGCCGGAGGCGGACGGCCTCAGGGCGGCCAGCGCGGTCAAGCCGGTCAGGGCGGCCAGCGCCAGCAGAGAGGCGGCGGGCAAGGCGGCCAGGGTGGCGGGCAGCGTGCCGGTGGGGGCAATCGCGGAGGCGGGATGGCGGCGGCCATCTTCGGCAAGGAGATCAAGCGCAAGTTCCGCCTGAAGGACATGGTCTACAACGGCGAGCTCGCCTTGTAGTGCTCGTTCTTCTCGTGCGGTCGCACTGTCTGTGGCAGAGGACTGTTCTGCCCGGAGTCCGGGCTAGGGTCATCGCGAGGGGTGCCCGGGCATTCCCGGACTCGCGACTATCGCCGTGACGTAGGTTTCGGGCGCTCCGAGGCGCGGACTCTCGACGTGGCCCGTTGTTGCAGGCCCCATGCACCGAATGGCCGAGAGCCATAACCGGAGCGTCTTTTCCGCTGGGACACCTCGGACCACTCAGCAAGTCAGAAGCGAAGGCTGGCCCACTCCACGTGTTGGCCGTCCGCGCCCTCGGGCGACACGCCAGCGTGCCGCTGTGGTCAGAGCGGGTGCGAGTCTTGTACGCTTGAATGCCAGTGATTAGCCCGTCGGTTAACTACGCACCCCTGTCGCCGCTGCAGTTCTTGGAACGCAGCCTACTCGTTTATCCGAATAAACCCGCGGTCGTTTACGGACAGGCCGTCTATACCTACGCCCAGTACAACGACCGCATCTGTCGCCTCGGCGAGGCGTTGAGAGCTCTCGGAATTGGCCGTGGCGACCGGGTTGCGATCATGGCGCCGAACATCCCTCCAATGCTCGACGCGAAGTTCGGCCCGATGCGCATCGGCGCGATCCTCGTTCCCCTCAACATCCGGCTGTCTTCGCGCGAGATCGCCTACATCCTGAATCATTCCGGCGCCAAGGTCTTGATTTTCGACTCGGAGTTCGCCGACACGGTGCGCGAGCTCAGGCAGGACGTGTCGTCGACCATGGCGTACGTGCAGATCGTGGATACCGCCCCCAAGGCCGTAGACATTCCCGGACCGGAATACGAGGAGTTCCTTGACGCGGCACCGCCGCGGCCGGGGCCGGCGGCGGAAATTGACGAGAGTGACCCGATCTGCATCAACTACACGTCTGGCACGACCGGATTTCCGAAGGGTGTGGTCTTCCACGCGCGCGGCGCGTGGATCAACGCGGTCGGCGAGGTGATCGAGACTGGCATGAACTGGCGCTCGGTCTATTTGTGGACTCTGCCCTTGTTCCATTGCAATGGCTGGTGCTTTCCTTGGGGCATCGTAGCCATCGGTGCCACGAGTGTCTGCCTGCGCAAGGTCGTGCCTGCGGACATCTTCCGGCTGATCAATCGCTCGGGCGTGACACACATGTGCTGCGCGCCGACAGTGCTGACCGCCCTGTACTCTAGTCCCGACGCGGCGGGCCAAGATCTCAGCGGTGTCACGATCGCCACCGCTGGCGCGCCGCCAGCGCCACAGGTCATTCGCACGATGGAGCGGATGGGCGCGCAGATCCACCACCTCTACGGCCTGACCGAGACGTATGGCCCGTACACGGTGTGCGCCGACCAGCCTGGTTGGAGCGATCTCGACCCCGAGCAGCGGGCGCTGGTAAAGGCTCGCCAGGGCGTGCCTTACGGAGTTGCAGGTGCCGGCTTGCGCGTGGTCGACGAGGACATGCAGGATATCCCCCGCGATGGCCAGACCATGGGAGAGGTCGTGATGCGCGGGAACATGGTCATGACCGAATACTACGAGGACACCGAGGCCACCGCTGCTGCGTTTCGAGGCGGCTGGTTCCATTCCGGCGACCTGGCGGTCTGGCACCCCGACGGCTACGTCGAATTGAAGGATCGCTCGAAGGACATCATCATCTCCGGCGCCGAGAATATCTCCAGCCAAGAGGTGGAGAAGGTCGTCATGGAGCATCCCGACGTGCTCGAGGTGTGTGTCGTAGGGGTGCCGGACGACAAGTGGGGCGAGGTGCCGAAGGCATTCGTGGTGCGGCGACCGGGGTCTGAGGTCTCGGCTGCCGCTGTCATCGAGTTCACCCGCGCGCGCCTGGCACACTTCAAGTGCCCAAAACACGTGGAGTTCGGAGACCTGCCAAAGACCGCCACAGGTAAGATCCAGAAGTTTGTCCTGCGCGACAGGGAGTGGCAGGGCTCCGGCCGCCGCATCAAGGGCTAGCGACCTCGCGCGTCCTGGCCGGCATCGCCGTCAGGCCTCGGACCGCCGAAACGAGCAGCAGTGCGAACACGCTGGCGACCAGTGCGGGCAGAGCCACCTGAATCGTCGTGGGGAACGCCGCGTGTGGCGGGCCCGCAAAGTGGTAGCGATAGAGCAGTGTTACGGCAAGGCACCCGAGGACTGCGGAGCGCGCGAATCGCCCGGCAGTCGGCCGCCACGTCCGCCGGCCGCTCCGCAACTGGTGGCGCGTCCGCCAACCGAACCAACCGGAAAGCCCGCTTAGACCGGTCGCGGCCGCGAGCAGGACCATCGCCCAGGTGTCGGGGATTTCGGCCCGGTTCGCCCTCTGTGGCATAGGTAGGTCCTTGCCGCCCAGACTGCGCAAGATGCCACGCGCCATTGCTTGTGACCTCGTCGTGCCAAGATTGCCCAGCACGGCAACCGCGGCTCGCGCCTGTGGTGCGGCGACTGCCGCCGTGCGGCCGCCCCAGGTCTTGCCAGTGTGCTCGAGCACCAGCCCGTCGCCGAACCATCGGGGATCTTCCTGCACCGTCCAGCCTAGGTCGTAACCGTGATCGAGGCGGCCCCACCAAGGGCCGTCAGCGTGTAAGAACTCGAAGTCGCCCGGCTTCCGATCCAGCAGCGCCTCCAGATATACGGCCATGTCTGCAGCGCTGGCCCTCACCAGCGAACTGCCCCTCCAGCCGAGAAAACGCGACGGGCTGACCCTGACGCTCCCCCACTGCCATTCATGCGGCAGGGCCCCCACGTCGGTCGAGGGATCTGCGACCGCAATGCTTGTCTGCCGCATGCCCAGCGGCCTGAACACTCGCTGCTGCATATAAGCACTGAACGGAACTCCGGACACACGCTCGATGATGGCGGCCAACAGGACGTAGTTGCTGTTGGCATATGACATCGACTCGCCCGGAAGGCCCTCGAGGTCTGCGTCGTTCAGGCGTTCGACCGCCACTTCCAAGTCCAGCTCGTCCGGTGACCCGCAGCAGGGCAGCAGGAAGTCGTGGCTGCGGCGCAGGCCGCTGCGATGCTGGAGCAGGTGGTCCAGGGATACGCCCGCCCAGTGGGTCTTGGTCAGTCTCGGCAAGATCTCGGAGGCGTCGGCGCCTCGATCGATCCGTCCCTCCTGCTCCAACCGCAAGATGGCTAGGGCAGTCAGAGCCTTGCTCAGGGAGGCCAGCCCCATCGGGGTGTCTACCGTCAATGGTTGCCCGGATTCGACACTTTGGACGCCGTATGTCCTCACCAGCCCGATCTCGCCGCGCTCCACGATTGCGAGTGCGAGGCCGGGAACACCATTCAGCGCCAGCTCGGCCCGCACAAAGCGGTCGATCTCTGTGTTCGCAGGCAAGCTAGGGGCGCAGCCGGCAATGAGTGAAGTGGCCAGGATAGCGCCGCGCAGCACCCCGAGATCGTAGCAGCGGCTGCCCGGCAATGACGTCACGCGCCATCGCAACGCGTAGCGCAAGGGGCTCTCACGTTTGTCCGGACAGCTAAATAGCCGTCGCATCTTCATGTGTAAAACACATACATATGACTCAGGATTTACACTTAGAAGGAGCGAACAAGCGCGTCCATGCCGCTCCAGTCCCTGTCACGCGAGCCCCTGCAGAGAGTGCGTCCGATTCGGAACGGGCGGGCTCGGTGCGCAGTGTCGATGCGTTGCGGGTTGGGTCGAGTACCGCACGTCGGTGGTCGGTCTCGGCCTCGCCCGACATTGCCGGGATCGAGGTTCTGCGCGTTCTTGGCCTGCCTCTGTCTCTCGCTGGCAGGGCCGCTGCATGCGAATTCGGGCAGCCAGGAGGAACTGGTCGCGAAGTACGAAAGCCTCCTGCTCTTCAGCCCCGACGACTATCAGATCTCCGTGGCCGCCAAGGCAGCCTTCGAGGACAGTCTGTTCGCGCGCTTCCGAAGGGCCGTTCGCAACGCCGGGTCATTCTCGTACGAGCGCCGCGGTGAGTTGGCCTACTTCGTCTCGGATCTGGGCGGTGGCAGCGATGAGACGGACGCGGCGCGAAGGGCGCGTGAGGCTGCCAATCGCGAATTTCACAACCTGTTCAACCAAGTCCTCCCGACACTAGCGCTCGCGTACCACACTCCCCGCACTTCCGGCCGGCGAAACCCGTACTACCAGAACGCATCCGTCTTGCAGCTCTGCCTCGGGATACTCGACTACAGCTACAGCCGGGGCCTCACCGAGGATGCCTGGCTCCCGGATCACGCAGGCAATGCGAGCGGCGATGCCCTCGCGCTCGGCTTGGTCCGCACAGCCGGTGATTTCTCTGAGATCTCCCTCCGGCTGGGAGGATACGTCCAGAGTGTTTTCCTCATGCGGGAGGCTCTCGCCGAAGCCGGGTTGCTGGCGAAATACCGAGCGGTCGTTCGCAATCTGGCGGTGAATCACGGGACGATGTACGGTGCGTTCTTCCCAGTCGCCCGTCAAGAAGCTGGAGTCAGCTACCCGAACCCGTTGCCAATCGAGCGCCAGTACCATCTCAACGCGGATGGTGTGCGGCTCTTTGCCGACTATTTTTGGCCGTACTACCTGCTGATCGACGATGACCTCGAGCAGAGCAGCATGGCTGCCATCTTGGGCAAAGTCATCGAGACCAACATCGCGATCAAGCCGGGTGTGTACGGGACGATCAAGCCCGACGGCACCGGTTTTCACCATGCCACCGCGTATGTCGGAGCGTACAGCCCGTTCGCCTTCGAAGCCTTCGCCCGCCTGCTCTATCTCTTGAAGGGAACGACGTTCTACAACACTGAGAACGTCGACGCCCTCAAGCTGGCGCTGGAGAGCTATCGGGTGATGGTCCAGAGATACGATCCGTCTGCCGCGCTTCGAGGACGACTCATAGGCGGGAGCGGCGAGGGCAGGTCGGCCGCGATCTCGAAGGCCATGGCATTCATGGCTCACCCGGACGGAATGGATGATCTGGAGATGAAGGCACGCTTCGGGGAGTTCTTCGATGCTGGCCACCTCTTCTCCTCCGAGCGGCAGAGCCACTACTACGAAGGACAGCGCGGGCTACCGTTCCGGGGTCTGGGCATCTACCGCCTGATCGCGGAACTGCAGGCCCAGGGCGTCCCGGCCGCCGAGCCTCCGTCAGGCAGCTGGATCAAGCCCTATGCCGCGGCGGGATTCTTCCGTCGCGACGACTGGCTGGTGACCGCGAAAGGCTTCAGCCAATATTTCTGGGACTACGAGGGGCCGCTGAACGCGCGTCAGAACAACTTCGGCCAGAACTGGGCGTACGGCTCGCTGATGGTCTTCAACGCGGGCGACCCGATTAGCGAGAAAGGGTCGGGGCACGTCCTGTTCTCCGGCTGGGACTGGTACCACGTGCCGGGGACGACTGCGAGTCACTATCCGATTGAGCCGCGGAGGGAGTCAGAGGTCCGCGCGTCCCGCAGAGAGCAAGGAATCAAGCAACGGGACACGCACCGAAACTACAACACGAAGACCTTTGTGGGCGGGGTGAGCTTAGGAGACCACGGCCTCTTCGTCCAGGACTTGGAGGCGGTTCCGTTCACTGCACCTACAGACCTCAGTGCGCGGAAGAGCTACTTCTTCGTCGGCGACAAAGTCTTGGCCTTGGGGACGCACATCCAAGGAGGCACTCAGGAGGACGAAACGCACACGACCCTCTTCCAGACGTTCTTGGAAGACGCCAACTTCGCCACACAGGTCAACAGCGAGCAGCTTACCGGGCTCGAAAGCTTGACCGAGCACGCTGCGGGTACACAGGTCAGAATGACCGACAGCGTCGGGAACAGCTACTTGTTGGCGGCGAGCACTGCGCCTTTGGTGGTGTCTCGCAGTCTCCAGCAGAGCCTAACGCAAGACCACGAGCGGACCGAAGGGGCGTATGCGCAAGCCTATCTTAATCACGGCATCAAGCCCGACGGTGACAGCTACCAGTACGTGGTAATCCCGGCTGACGCTGATGCCGCGAAACTGGACGAGCTGGCATCCGATCTGTCAGGCTTCTACCAAATTCTCGATACGAGCGGCATGCATTTAGTCAGGTTTCCCCAGCAGAATCTAACGGCCTATGCGTTCTACGAAGTCACGGACACGCCCGAAGGGGAGCTGGTCCGAGCGGTCAGCCAGTCGGCGGCGGTTATCGTCCAAGTCCAAGAGCCGGAGGGATCAAGCCCGCTGGGTCAGGCGGTGGCACAAGGGCCACCCGTGCAGCTTGCAGCGAGTGTTCCCGATATTGGATGGACGTTCGAGGATGACATCGTCTCTCGCGGCTTGGGTTACGCTTCTAGGCACTTTGCCTTCCAAGTTGCCAAAGAGCACACGCTGACGCTGGCGCTGCGCGGGACATGGTGCCCGGATGAGGCGGGTTCCCCGCCCGGGACGGAGTCCACCCACAGCTCCGGCGAGACCGTGCTCCAATTGCAGTGCCGGGACGGAATGAGCACGGAGGTTCTGCTGCGACCGTGCGAGACTGCCGCCGCGGTGACCCAAGGCGGGCAAGATACGCCCCAGCCCAGACCGCGTCGCTCCCTCGATGTCCGAGTGCAGCCTTCGACGTTTGAATGAGCGATACGCTCCGGAGTCGAGGCCTCGTCTTGTAGCTGTGACGGATGAACGCAGCAAAGCACGGCGTTGTGTCGGTCTCGCGATTTCCCAACGAACCAAGGCTGCCGGCTGGCCAAGATGCGGCAGGTCTTGAGGGTGTAGTGCATACACTCTCTGACGGACTGACTGGCGAGATCGATTGTGATACAGTGTGCGGGCATGGGGTGCCTACTTCGGTAGCACGTAAATTGCTGACAACAACAATTTCCGTCATCCAACAGAGATTGAACTTGTGCCCTTCCGGCCCAGCGCCCCAGTCTTCTCAACCCTAGAATCCGCTACTTCGGGAATCTTGCAAAGGCACATGGCTGTTTCTACAGATGCTGGTTTCAGCACGTCGGGTTGGTGCGCGGTGCGCCCCATCGCAGCTGCTTGGCGGCGTCCATGGCACCCGAATACATCCACTTCGCTAGTAGAGCCGTTTCATGCGCTATGCACTCCCTGTTATGAGCTGTGCGGGATAAGCGCGTCGCTTCCCCGCTCGGCCGCCTTGGGGTGACTGGAGAACCCGCCATGAAGCCCGTCAGGCAACTCCGCGGACTATCCAATGGGCTGAAGGCCGCTTTCGACGGATCGAACGTCGTCCGCCGCGTGCAGGACTTCGAACAATGGACCAACGAGGTGTCCCGCCAGGATTCCGAAGCGGGCTACGACCACACGCCGACCGTCAAGGAATACTACGACCTTTGTAGCGAGTTCATGGTCTTCGGTTGGGGAGAATCCCTGCACTTCGCGCCGCTGTCGCCTGGCGAGAGCTTGGAGGACTCCAAGATCCGGCACCAGCGACTCATGATCTCTAAGCTCGAACTGCGCCCGGGCATGACGGTAGTCGACATCGGCTGCGGGATCGGTGGTCCGATGCGCCGGGTCGCCCGCGAGGCCGGTGTCAGGGTCGTCGGGGTCAACATCAGTGAAGTCCAGTGCAACAAAGCCAAGCAGCTGAATGCCGCTGCGGGACTCGACGACATGACCGACTGTCTGGTGTGCAGCTTCATGGACATGAGCGTCATCGCAGACAAGACCTTCGACAGTGGCTACGCGATCGAATCGACCTGCCACGCGGCCGACAAGGCGGCCGCGTTCGCTGAAATCTACCGTGTCCTGAAACCCGGAGCCCTGTTCTGGGGCCAGGAAATGTGCATGACGGACATGTTCGATCCCGGTGACGATCGGCATTGCGGCATCAAGCGGGAACTGATGCACGGCATCGCGCTCAAGGAAATCGCGACGTTTCGGGAGGTAAACCGGGCGCTCGAAACCGCGGGATTCGAAGTCATGGAGGGGTCGGACCTCGCCGTCGACCAGCATGGTCCGATCACGCCGTGGTATCAGCCGATGGAAACACGGGGCGGACTGGTCGGCGGCGATGTCCGCCGGATTCCGATGGGCCGCAAGGCTGTGAGGATGGGATCCAGGATGGCCGAATCTCTCGGTGTGTTCCCGAAGGGCTCGGCGGAGGTCGTCGAGTTCCTGGATCGGACCGCAAGCGCCTATGTCGCCGGGGGCAGGACCGGGATCTTCACGCCGCTCTACTGTTTCGTGGCGCGCAGGCCTCCTCGGGGGTAATCAGCGGCCTGCAGACACGGTAGTGTGGCGTTCGACCGGAGATGCATCCCGGCGAGAGCGCGTCGCTTCGCAGCTCTCATCGTTGACTTGCGGTCGGAATACGCCCGGGCCAATCCTCCCGGTGGGCGCTCCTGCCTCACATGCCCTGTCAACCGGGAACCTCGCCGGCCAGTTCTCCTAGCAAGGCGTCGCTGCGCGCGCCACCTTCCCCACCGGCCCTCAGCCCCGCGCCGAGGTCAGGCGCAGATGGAACGAGGAAAGCGCCGGCACCAGAAACATGACGAGGGCCGTGGTGAACAGGATGCCGCAGCCGATCGAGGCAGAGAAGGGAACAAAGAACTGCGCCTGAATGGCGTCTTCGAGAATGAGGGGGGTGAAGCCGAGGAAGGTGGTCAGGGAAGTAAGCATGATCGGGCGGAACCGTCCCTTCGCGCCCTCGATGATCGCGGTTCGCGCCGGAATTTCTTCCCTGAGCTTCTGATCGGTGAAATCGATCATCACCAGGGAATCGTTCACCACCACGCCGGCGAGGCCGAATATCCCGACAAAGGATTCCGCGCTCACGGCTACCCCAAGGACCCAGTGACCCAGGATCACGCCGATGAACCCAAACGGGATGATGGCCATGACGATGAACGGTTTGGTATAGGAGCGCAGGGGAATGGCTAGCAGCGCGAAGATCATGAGCAACGCGATCACGAAGCCACGATAGAGACCGCCCAAAGAGTCGAGCTGCTGCTGCTGTTCACCTCCGAAGGCGTAAGTGAGTTCCGGGTCTTCGTCGACGAGTTCCGCGAGGATAGTGTTCTCCAGAATGTCATTGGCGGATCCTGCGGAAATCACGCTGGCATCCACATCAGCGGTAACCGTGACAATGCGCTGGCCGTCTTGGCGCCGGATGGTCGGCGGCGATGTGCCCGAACTCAGCGAAGCCACGCGGCTCAATGGCACGTCGGCACCGGTTGGCGTACGGAGCCAGTATCTCTCGACGTCGGTGATCGCGTTACGCTGCTCCTCGGGCAGCCGCACATAAACCCGAACTTCTTCGCGTCCTCGCTGCACCCGCACGGCCTCTACGCCAAAGAAGGCGGCTCTCGTCTGCCAGGCAAGATCATCAAGCGTGAGTCCGAGGGTGCGCGCTTCGGGACGCAATCCCACCTGAACTTCCGGGATACCACGAGCGTGATCAGAGCGTATGTCGAAGACGCCTCCGACTCTGCCCAGGCCAGCGACCGTGGAAGATGCGACCTCGACCAGGCGTTCCGGATCCGGGTGGGACAGCGCGACCTCGACCGGATTGCCCAGTGTGTAGATCTCGCTGATGAAGGTGACCGCGCGCGCATGAGGAAGCACACCCACCTCCTCACGCCATGCCTGCACGACTTCTCCCGAAGTGATGCGCCGTTGCTGCGCGCTCAGGAGCTTGAACTCGATGGTGGCGACATTGGCTTCCGGGTTC
>VXMF01000021.1:0-11160 GCA_009841225.1 Terriglobia bacterium
CCCGAGAGCCGCCGTCTACCCTCCACCCTAGCACTTCCGCGGCCCGCGCGCAAGCCCTATCTGCGATTTCCGGAGATTCTTCCCGAACCGGATATCTCGCCGGCCTCGGGACAGAGACTTCCGGAGGAGCGTCCGCGAAGGACCGGCTGCGAGCGCGGCAGCGCGCCCGCTTATTGCACGCTAAGGCCTGCGATCACGCGGTCGCCCGAGTCAAGCAGCGTCTGAGCGCGCGGCAGCGCTTCCAAGGCTCTCTGCACATCGGGATCCAGTTCGTAGAACACCCGCTGCCCGTGCTCGACGTCGTAGGCGGAGTTGTACACCTCGCGCTTGATAAAGCGCCGCATATAGTCGAGGTTGGCGTCGAAGTCGGCGTCCTCGAACTCGATCTCCTCGCTCCTCAGAAACTCCCGGAACTCCTCGATGACCTCATCGGTCACGTCCCACACCTTCGGCAGGTCGGGATGCTCCCGACTGTAGTCCTGAGCGAAGGTCTCGATGGCGTAGTTCCGATCTATCAGCCACTGGAAGTCGTTCAGCTTCTGCTCCTCCAATTCGATGTCTGGAGTGATCCCCGCGCCGGCGAACACTTGCCGCCCCTTGTCGGTCAAGCGCACTCCATCGCGCTGCGGCCGATATCCCTCGCTACAGGGGTTGCTGTAGTACTCCAGCATCGAGACGCCATCGTAGCGGCGCTGGATCAAGCGCCCGCTGGGCGTGTAGTAGCGTGCTGTCGTCAGTGCCAGCCCGGCCGATTCCGAGAGCGTGAAGACCGTCTGCACCAAGCCCTTGCCGAACGTGCTGTGGCCCACCACTAAGGCGCGGTCGTGGTCCTGCAGAGCACCCGCCACGATTTCCGAGGCGGACGCGGATTCGCAGTTGACCATCACGACCATCGGGTAGACGTGGCCGCCGTGGCCCCGCCGCACCGTGTAGAGCCGCTCGCGCGACGAGCGCCCGTGGTGCGAGACGATCGTCTGGCCCTTCGCGAGGAAGCGGTCCGAGACCCGCACGCCCTCGCTGAGAAGGCCGCCACGATTGCCGCGCAAGTCCAGCACGAGCCCCTTCAGGCGGGCCACCCGCAGGTCCTTGAGGGCGGCGTCGACTTCGCGCCCGGTGTTTTCGTTGAACGTGTCGATCCGGATATAGCCCACTTCCGGCTTGATCTCAAAGGCGGTCGGAACAGACGGCCTCGGGATCTGGGCACGCTTGACGGTGAAGCTGAGCAAATCGTCGGAACCGCGCCGTTCAATCCCTATCGTGACCATCGTGTTGGCCGGGCCGCGCAACCGCTCAGCGACCTCGATCACGTTGAGGCTCTCCACGTTGTCGTCATCCACCTCCACGATGACGTCACCGGGACGCAGCCCGGCGCGATAGGCAGGGGTGCGGGGAAACGGCGCCACCACAATGGTGCTGCCGCCGCGGTCTTGGATGTGCATCCCCACGCCGGCGTAGTGGCCTTTTTGATTGTCCCGGAGCTGCTGGAAGGCCTCGGGGCTGAAGAACGAAGAATGCGGGTCGAGCATGCGCAGCATGCGCGGGATCGCCCCTTGGAACATTACCTCGTCAGCATCCAACTCCCCTGCATAGTGGCGTTCCACCGTGGCAAGCACCGTCGAGAATTCGCGGAGGCTCGCCTGTATCTCAGTGTCCGAGGAGCCAGACGCCGCATGGACCCATGGGTGCGTTAGGAAGAGCGCAGCCCCCGCCAGGCAAGTCGAGAACACCGCAAGCACGAGCCAGCGCCTATTGATCTGCATGAGCGTAACCGGCGCATTCGGATCGGACTGGCCCACCGAACGCAGCAGTCTGTATCGTAGCAGCATCCCGACCGCTATCGAGCCGGAATTCCCGAAACGCGCCAACAAGGCGATCCCGCACTATAATGAAGTCCTCGGAGCGAGACGTGAAGAAGCAGCAGAAGTTTGTTCTCATCATCGCCGCGATCGTCGTAACCCTGGCGTGGATGGCCGTGGGCGGCGTCCAGGAGAGTGCAACTTACTATGTGACGCTCGACGAACTGCTCGCGATGGAGAATCCCGGCACCAAGCGGATCCGGGTTGGCGGCGACGTGGCGGACGGCTCCATCGTCCGACACGCCAGCAGCGTGGAGTTCATGCTGCACCAGCAGGACGAGAACATGGTGGACCCCACGGTCTTGGAAGTCGTCTACACGGGAGCAGATCCCTTGCCGGACACGTTCCGCGACAAGGCCCAGGCGTTGTGCGACGGCTATCTGAGGGCGGACGGAAAGTTCGAGGCGACGAAGATTCAGGCCAAGTGCGCCTCAAAGTACGAGGCCGCGCCGGGAGACGACGCGGCGCCGGTCTACGGAGCTGAGGCTGAGAGCCCTGCGGACTAGCATCTCCCGGTCTCATTCGGAGCGACAGGACAGCAGCGGGCCAAGCGGCTGCGCTCGAAGCGATCAGCGATGGAAAACCTAGGCTACCTGGCGGTACTGCTGGCTTTCCTGCTCTCGGCCTACGCAGTGGCAGCCGCCTTGGCCGGCAAGTTGCGCCACAACCCCTTCCTGGAGGTCAGCGCTCAGCGCGCGGTGCTGGGCGCGTGGCTGATGACGACCGCCGCCTCGGCCATCCTGCTGCACGCGATCCTGACCGACAACTTCAGCTTCAACTACGTGGCATCAAGGTCCAACGCCGACCTCGACCTCCTATACAAGGTCGCGGCTTGGTGGGGCGGACAAGAGGGCTCGCTGCTGTTTTGGAGCTGGATCGCCGCCACCTACTCGTTCGTCTCGGTCTATACCGGACGCAAGCGGCACCGCAACATGATCTCTTACGTGGTGGTTACCATGGCCGCCACGCAGGCGTTCTTCCTGGGCTTGGTGGCCTTCGAGGCCAATCCGTTCCAAGTCATCATGTCCGGCCCGCAAATCACGTCGGTCCCGGACGGCAGCGGCCTCAACCCGCTGCTGCAGCACCCGATGATGGCGATCCACCCGCCGATGCTGTACCTCGGGTACGTCGGCTTTACGGTGCCGTTCGCCTTCGCGCTGGCGTCGCTGATCACGCGCCAGCCCGGCGAGCGCTGGATTCACACCACCCGCATCTGGACCATGGTCACGTGGCTGTTCCAGTCAATCGGCATCCTGCTCGGAGCGCGCTGGGCATACGTGGTGCTGGGCTGGGGCGGATACTGGGGCTGGGACCCGGTGGAGAACGCCTCGCTGCTGCCCTGGCTGACGGGGACGGCCTTCTTGCATTCGGTGATGATGCAGGAGAAGAAGGGGATGATGAAGGCTTGGAACATCATCCTGATATCGGCCACGTTCTTCCTGTGCATCTTCGGGACGATGATGACCCGCGGCGGCTTGGTGAGCTCGGTCCACGCCTTCGCACAGTCGGAAATCGGCACCTATTTCGTGTGGTTCCTAGTGGGCGGCATCGGGATCACGGTCTACTTCATCGCCAGCCGTCGCGACTACCTGCGCAGCGAGGCTGAGCTGGACTCCGTGGTTTCGCGCGAATCCAGCTTCCTGTTCAACAACGTGATCCTGCTTGCAAGCTGTTTCGCCGTGCTGTGGGGAACGCTTTTCCCGGTCCTCAGCGAGTACTTCATCGGCGACAAGATCACAGTGGGCGCCCCTTTCTTCAACAAGGTCAACGTGCCGATCGGGCTATTCCTGCTGTTCCTGACCGGAGTCGGCCCGCTGTTCGCCTGGCGACGGACTTCGCTCGAGTCCCTGCGGCGCAATTTCCAGTGGCCCGCGCTGGCGGCGGCCGTGTGCGCCGTCGCACTGTTCGCGGCGGGGATGCGGCACTTTTACGCGCTGGTGTGCTTCAGCCTGTGCGCGTTCGTGACGCTGACAGTGCTGATGGAGTTCTATCGCGGCGGACGCGTGATCCAGCGCAAGCAGGCCATAGCGCTGCCTGCTGCGCTGGTCGAGCTCACCCGCCGGAACACGCGCCGCTACGGCGGCTACTTGGTCCACATGGCGATCGTGCTGATGTTCGTGGGCTTCGCCGGCGCGGCATTCAACCGGGTCCACCAGGAAGAAATGACGGTCGGGGACAGCATCGAGGTCGGCTCCTACAGCTTCAAGCTGCAGAACATCTCTGAGAGCGACAATCCCAACTTCTTTCGCGCCGTAGCCGCGATCGACGTCAGCAAGGGAGGGGAGTTCGTCCAGACACTAATGCCCGAGCGGCGCTTCTATCATGCTTCGAGCCAGCCCACCAGCAGGGTGGACGTGCGCAGCCGCTTGCGCGAGGATGTTTACGTGGTCTACGCGGGCCAATCCAACGACGGCGCGAACCCGGTCATACAGGTGTACCTCAACCCGTTGGTGAACTGGATCTGGCTGGGAGCGTTGTTGCTGGTCTTCGGCACGCTGGTGGCGCTGGTGCCGAGCAAGGCGCGGCGCTCGGCCCCGCGCGTCCCGGCGGCCGGATTGGAGGGACAGCCCGTTGGCGCATCTGGCGATTAGCCTCTTATTGGCTCTGGCGGCTGCCGGCGCCCAGGCGAAGGTACCGTACGAGAAGTTGCGGCAAGTCGGTGACCTAGTCACCTGCCAGTGCAGCTGCGCGTACACAGTCGGCAGTTGCAACATGCTCAATTGCCATTTCCGCGATCCGGTACTGCAGGATATCCAAACCGGCCTGGAGGCCGGCCAATCCGACGAGGAAGTGCTTGAGGCCGTCTACGCCAAGTACGGCAGCGAGACTCGCGTGCAACCACCCGACGACGGTTTCGGCTTGATCGGCTGGATCGCCCCGTTCGCAACCTTGCTGGTGGGCCTGGCGTTTGTGCCGTGGGTCATCCGCAGGTGGCGCAGGTCGAGCCGCGCCCGCTCGCGGGCCACTGGGGTGCCAGAGCACGTCGTTGAACGGTTCCGCTCCCGGATCGAGGATGATCTCGAGGAATTGGAATAGACTCGAAGATTGGAGTCGCAGCCGGGCCGCCCGTCCCAGCCCGAATTCGGGTGCACGCCATGTTTGTCGCGGCCGCCATCGCCATGATCCTGCTCGCGTTCGCGCTGCCGCTCGTGGTTCGCGCGAAGCATGTCCCCGCGCCGGAGCCGATCTCTCCAACCCAGCATCTGGAGGAGCGCAAGGCGGCGGTGTACGAGAACCTGCGCGACTTGCGCAGCGAGTTCCAGATGGGCAAGATGTCCGAGGCCGACTACGCGGCCAGCAAGCGCGACCTGCAGGCCGAGCTGGCCGGCGTCATGGTGGCAATCGAGGAGGCCGAGCGAAGTGGCAGGGCGTGACATGCGCAAGAGTGCGCTGAGGACGGCCGCGGCGGTCATTGCAGTCTTGGCGCCGCAACTGGCACTTGCCGTCGGCGGCACGGTGGTGAACGGAACGACCGGGTCGCCGCACGCCGGGGTCGTGCTCACCTTGTCCAGCTTTCAAGGGGGGATGACGCCGCTGGAAGAGACCGTCTCTCAGTCCGACGGGAGCTTCGAGTTCAGCAAGCCGCTGCCGGCGGTGTCGGCCGGGCAGCCGTTCGCCGGTGCCATCCGCGCCGAACACGACGGCATCGGCTATACGGAGATCCTGCGCGGCGGCGAGGCGCACGACAGCGTGCGCGTAATCGTGTACTCGGTCAGCGAGCAAGAGTTGCCAGCACCTCTGAACAGGGTGCTGATCCTCGAGCCCAGCGACGAAGAGCTGCTGCTGCGCGAGAGCTTCCAGTTTGTCAACGACTCCAACCCGCCAGTCACATACAGCAGCGCGGACGGAACGCTGAACTTCTACCTGCCGCCGGAAGCGCAGGGCGGGGTCGATGTGAGTGGCACGGGACCGGCCGGCATGCCGCTTCGCAGCACCGCGCTTCCCGCTGGCCCCGAGAACATCTACAAGGTGGACTTTCCGCTCAAGCCGGGCGAGAATCGCATCGACCTGCAGTATGCCGTGCCCTATGAAGACGGGATGCCGTTCACCACACGGTCTACGTATCCCGGCGTCAACACCCGCCTGGCGGCCCCGGCGGGCGTGAGCCTCGAGGGTGTTGGCGTCGCCAGCCTAGGCCAAGAGCCCACGACCCTGGCTTCCATCTACACAGCGCCGGAAGGGCCCGCTGTGACCCTGACAGTCAGCGGCAGCGGCCGGCTGCTCACGGGCGCGGGGAGCGGGGCCGGGGGACAAGCAGAGATCAGCATCGAGCAAGCGCCCGTCTCCAAGGAACTGCCGTGGATCGCCGGCCTGGCGATCGCGATACTTGGCTTGGGCTTCTACCACCTGCTGTCCTCGCGGGTACCGGAGCAGAGCGGCGCCAACGTCGCCAAGCGAGGCTAGCATCAGCCCATATGAGCGAGCCCGCAATTCTCGCAACCGGCGTGTCGAAGTACTTCGGCGACTTCCCGGCGCTGCTCGACGTGAGCTTGGAAGTGGCACCGGGCAAGGTGCTGGCCATGCTCGGGCGCAACGGAGCGGGCAAGACGACGCTGCTGCGCATGTTCGCAGGCCTGTCCCGGCCGACGCAGGGCGATATCTCGTTTCCGGCATCTTCCGGCGACCCAGACGACCGACGCGGCAGGATCGGCATCGTCGGGCACGGCACGTGGATCTACGACGATCTCACGGCGGAAGAGAACCTGCGCTTCTTTTGCAAGCTGTACAAGGTTCCGGAGGCTGGTTCTGTGGTCGCAGAATGGCTCAGCCGAGTGGGCCTCGAACGCTTCCGTCACTCCCGTGCGGGCGAGTATTCCCGCGGCATGCGCCAGCGGCTGACCATCGCGCGAGCGTTCTTGCACAAGCCGGAGGTACTGCTGCTGGACGAGCCGTGGACCTCCCTAGACGACCGGGCAGTCGAGTTACTCTCGTCCTTGGTCGAAGAAGCCCGCGAGACCAACTCCGCCGTCGTGATCTGCTCGCATCAATTGCGCGAGGCCATCGCGGTTGCCGACGAGGTCGCGCTGCTTAACCGCGGCCGCCTGGCGTATCGCGGCCCGGTTGACGCAGACCTGAGAAACGCTCCCCAGTCCCTGTACGAGCGCTTGCCATGACCCGCACAGTGACAGATGCCTGGACGGTCGCGGCGAAGGACCTGCGCTGCGAGATGCGCGACCGGCAAGTGCTCAATGCTGCGATTTCGTTCGCGCTCGTCGTGCTGCTGATGTTCAGCTTCACGTTCGACCCGAACACGAACGTCGAGGTGCGCAGCCTGTCGGGCGGCTTGCTGTGGGTGGTCTATCTTTTCGCCGGTGTCCTGGTGCTCAATCGCAGCTTCGGCCGCGAGACGACCAACGATTCTCTCGAGGCGCTGGTGGCAGCCCCCCTGTCGGGCGAGTCGCTGTTTCTCGGCAAGACGCTGGCGAGTTTCGTGTTGATCCTAGTGGTCGAATTGATCTCCCTGCCGGTGTTCGGAATCTTCTACGACATCAGCTGGCTGCCGCGGTTCGGCCAGCTGCTGCCGATCTTCGCCCTCGGGGGCTGGTCGTTCGCAGCGGTAGGAACCACGTTCGGAGCGGTGACCGCCAGAAACCGGATGCGCGAGCTGATGCTACCCCTGCTGCTGTTCCCGGTCTGTCTTCCGGCGCTGGTCGCGTGCATGAGCTTGACGTGGGCCGTGTTCGATCCGACGGCAGTTGCGGAGACCGGGCCATGGCTGCGGCTGCTGGTCGGTTTCGATGTGATCTATACCCTGCTGGGCATGCTGGTAATGGAACCGATCCTGACGTCGGGCTGATAAGGCGCTAGCCTGCGGAGCCGGCACACCGTTGGCGGGATGAACTCAATGCAACGCAAACTCCTCTGGGGCATGGTCGGCGGGGGCCAGGACAGCCAGATCGGAAGCGCTCATCGGATCGGCGCAGGCCTTGACGGCTTCTTCGAATTCGCGGCGGGAGCGCTGGACATCGTGCCTGAGAGGGGGCGCGAGTTCGCCGTGCTGCACGGCATTTCCCCGGAGCGGGCGTACGGCGACTGGCGCGAAATGCTCGAGCGCGAGCGCGGCCTGCCGCCCGGCGAGCGGCTCGACCTAGTGACCGTCGCCACTCCGAACTCGACGCATTTCGAGATTGCGCAGGCCTTCATGCGCGAGGGCTTCCACGTCTTGTGCGAGAAGCCACTTACGACCACGGTCGATGATGCCGAGAAGCTGGTGCTGACCTCCCTCGAGCGGGACCGGATCCTAGCGGTGAACTATGGATACACGGGCTACCCGATGGTGCGGCAGGCGCGCGCCATGGTCGCTGCTGGCGACTTGGGCGCGATACGAGTCGTGGTCGCGGAATTCGCGCATGGATCGCACGCAGACGCCGCCGATGCCGACAACCCGCGGGTGCGCTGGCGCTACGATCCCGCCCAAGCGGGGGTCAGCTCGGTGCTCGCCGACACCGGCCTGCACGCCCTGCACATGGCGTGCTACGTGATCGGACGCCGAGTGGCGAAGGTCGCGGCGGACTTTGCGTCGTGCGTGGACGGCCGGGTGCTTGAAGACGATGCCATGGCGACCCTGCGCTTCACGGGGGGCGAAGTGGGCCGGCTGTGGGCCAGCGCGGTCGCGGTCGGCCAGATCCACGGTCTCACGCTGAGAGTGTTCGGCGAGCGAGGCGGCCTGCGCTGGTCGCAGGAGCAACCCAATCAGCTCGCCTGGACACCCTTGGGGCAGCCAACGCAGATCTTGGAGCGCGGGGCCGCCGGCCTTGCGCCGGAAGCGAACCGGGCCTCGCGGATCACGGTCGGACATGCGGAGGGCATGCTGCCGGCGTTCGCGAACATCTACGCGGACCTAGCCGGGGAGATCCGCCGCCGAGCGACCGCCAGAGACGCGCCACCGGTCAATGTCGCATACCCCACGGGGGAGGACGGGCTTCACACGCTCGCAGTAGTGCATGCGGCAGCGGAATCCGCACGGAGGGGCGGTAGCTGGATCGATCTTGGGACGCAACACCCTGCAACGTGAGGGCGGGGATCCATTGCGCCAAATGGGCACAGGAATCGTTGCCGCGCACGTTGGACCGTACGTCTAAGTCTTCGAGCGCTTTGGCGGACAGGCCCCAGCCTCCATGACCGGTGAAGCCGTGAAGCTTGCGAATCAGACAGGTTGATCAATCTAGTCTAGATTGCACAGGAGAGGAGCATCCTATGGATTCGATTGGAGCGCTTGAAGCCAAGACTCATCTGTCCAAATTGCTCGACCGAGTAGCTCGTGGCGAGAGCATCACCATTACCCGTCACGGAAAGCCGGTTGCACAGCTGGTTCCTGCCGAGACCGACCGCACACAGGCACGTGAAGCGGTCACGCGAATTTCCGAGCGTAGGCGGCACGTCAAGGGCGCACCCTTGGTAGAACTCTTGAAATCAGTTCACGAAGGCCACCGTTAGTGATGCCAGTAGTCGTCGACAGTTCAGGGCTTCTTGCCTAGTGCATGGGTGACGACAAAGAATGCGCGGCAAGCGCAGCGATGCAGCGTGTCGCCGCCATCGCGGCACACGGAACGGCTGGGACAAGGGAACTGCAACTGCCCCCGCTCTCCGTCCATCGCCCTCCGAGCCTCGGCCGTCACTCTGGGCTACGTCTTAGGAGTTCCTCATCGTGCCTGTTGGATCGATCCGATTCTCTCAGGCTCGATTCGCGAACCGTCTGCGTGCTTGAGTTGAGGCAGCTGTCAGGCAGGTCCGCGGAGAGGTCGAGCGGCAGGACCCGACCGGCTCGAAGCAATGCAAGAAGCTGTCCAGATGCTTCGCTGCGACACCGCTAAGCGCCATAAGAAGGAGGTTGAAGCGGCGTGTGGCGGTTACCAGACGGTAGACCGAGCGCCACCGATCCGGCTGCGCCCTTGCGGCTGCGCGGCGAATCGATCTCGTCGGATTCCACCAAGCCTTGCAGTGCCTGAGCTCACTGGCTGGCCCGGGCCTGCGCATGAGCAATCCGTGCCGGGTCCAGCAATCTCCTGCTCGCGATCAGTGCTGTCCGAGCCGGGCGAGCAGGGCGTCCCCGCTGTCGCAAACCAGCAGCCATTCGCCGATCTCCTCCAAGCGGTCCGCGTCAGCAATCCCTTCCAGCCTGGCGGCAAGACTCCGGGCCAGCGCCTCGCCGAAACGGATCCGTGCTTGCCGCAGCAGCAGCTTCCGCTCGCCCTCGGCCCGCATGCGGTCCGCCCATGTCAGGCTCTCGGTTTCCAGCATGTCCAGCACCTCTCGTAGATCATAACTCCTGACTGCGTCCGGCACGCCCAGATCCGGGACCAGCACCTCCGAGACCCAGGCCGCGAAGGCCCTGCCCAGCGCACCCTGGCTCTCGCTCTTGGGCCACCTCTTTAGCGGCTCTGCAGCCGCCCGCAATGCTGCCGGACTGTCACAGCGCTGCAGGCGCCCGAGCAGCACTGCCAGGTTCTCCTCACCGCCCGGGTCCGGGCAGCGCCACAGCTCCAGCAGCGGGCACTCCATCCTCGGGATGTCCCGCTCCTCCTGCAAGCTGCGCGCCCGGATCGCCTGCTCCACTTCGCCGGCCGCCGTCCAAGGCCGCTTGCCGCTGTAGATGATCAGATGTTTCACGCGCGGCACCAACGAGGCCGCATAGCCGGACCCTCGGGGAGGATTCTGGCTCAAAATCAGATACATTCCCGCCGCCGCGTGCAGCATTCTGAACGGCATGGACGGGTCGATCTCGGCTTGGCATTCGATCAGCAGGTAGGCGATCTCGCCATCGGCTAGCGTCAAGCGCCAGACAGCGTCGGCCAAGCGCTGCCCTTGGCCGTGCGGAGCGACTAGGTTGGCGTTGCCGGCGTCAATCGCCACGACTTCGCGTTCGTCGATGCCGAGCAGTGGATAGGCCCGCAGCAGATGGCGGATAAAGGTCTGGTGGTGCACGAACAGCTTGAAGGCGGAATCGCGCCGGAGGCCCTGATCGATGGTAGTCATGGCAGGTTGTGGCAGTTTGGCCGGCGGGGCCTGACAGGGCCAGAACGAGTCGCAGAAGGCGCGATTGTAGCGCAGCGAGGGGATTTCCCCGGGAACCTGCGAGGCCCGACGCCAACAGTAGTTCCGAGGCCGCTTCCGGTCCCGGCGCAGGCCGTTGAGTGCGGCGCTGGCGGCGTGCGCAGAGCTGTTGCCCGGGAGCAGCGTCGGCCGAGTGGTGGCGCCCGCCGTGTGTCCCGGCAACGGGCAGGGTATCTCGAGGCCTGCCCTGGAGCGAACGCGCCGCCGGAGGACCGTGTAGACCAAACAGACACAGCGTTTGTCGTGTTCT
>VXMF01000021.1:11170-263805 GCA_009841225.1 Terriglobia bacterium
AACGCGCCGCCGGAGGACCGTGTAGACCAAACAGACACAGCGTTTGTCGTGTTCTGGGCACGACATCCAACAGTCCAGCTGGACTGCCGCTTAGAGCAGTTCCAAGCGCTAGACCGCTGCAGTAAGCCCTGTCCTCGGGCCTGTTCGTGACTGCCCCTTACGAACTGCGAACTCAGCCTTTCCGAATGAATTGCGGGTGCCAGCTCGAGCCTCGCAAGAGCATCGCAAGGCCGAGACCAGAGCGTGACTATCCGGCCAACAGTTCGTCCCGAACCCTCTTGTACGCATCCAGCGCATCCGGATTTGCCAAGGCCATTGTGTTCGTAACCGGACTACCGGCTAGAGCGCGCTTGACCGCGAGTTCAGCGACCTTACCGCTGCGCGTCCGCGGTATGTCGTCGACTTGGACCACCTCCGCGGGCACATGCCTCGGGGAAGCCCTTCTGCGAATCGTCTGCTTGATGTCGGCAACGAGGCGCTCATCCAGTGAGCCGTCATTGGTCAGCATCACAAGCAATACGACTTGCTCATCGCCGCCCCTCTGGAATCCGACGGCCACAGCTTCGGCGATCTCGGGCATCGCCTCGACAGCGTTATAGATCTCCGCGGTACCGATGCGCACTCCACCTGGGTTCAGGACGGCATCGGAGCGCCCCCAGATCCGAAACCCACCGGTCGGGCGACGCTCGCAGAGATCCCCGTGGTGCCAAACGCCTGGGAAGCGATCGAAGTAAGCCTCTCGGTACTTGCGTCCATCGCTGTCGTTCCAGAAGCCCAGCGGCATCGCGGGAAAGGGCTGCGTGCAGACCAACTCCCCGGTCGATCCCACGGGCAGAGGCTCGCCATTGTCTCCGAAGACATCTACACGCATTCCGAGTCCCGGCACCTGTAGCTCGCCTCTGTAGACGGGCCCGGCAGGATTCCCGAGTGCGAAGCACGAAACGATGTCGGTGCCTCCTGAGATCGACGCCAGGTGCACGTCCCGCTTGATCTTGCTGTAGACAAAGTCAAAACTGTCCGGGCTGAGCGGGGACCCCGTCGACAGAATCGTTCGCAACGAAGCCAACGAGTGGCTGTGCCCTGGCTCCAGGCCGGATTTCTCGACGGCAGAGATGTACTTGGCCCCGACTCCGAAGATCGAGATGCTCTGGCGGTCGATCAGGTCGAACAGCGATCCGGGGTGCGGGCAGAACGGGGAGCCGTCATACAGGACGACCGTGGATCCGAGCGCCAAGCCGCTGACAAGCCAATTCCACATCATCCAGCCGCAGCTGGTGAAGAAGAAGATGCGGTCTTGGCGTTGCAAGTCGGAATGCAGCGCGAGTTCCTTCAGGTGTTGCAGCAGCGTGCCCCCGGCGCTGTGGACGATACATTTCGGCGGTCCGGTAGTACCCGACGTATACAAGATGTAGGCCGGGTGGCCGAACGGTAACGGCTTGAAGCTCGGCGCCTTGGGCTTGCCCAGATACCCGTCGTACAGCCGCGCGGATCTCAGCCCGCGAAGATCGGGCTCGGACTCCGAAGGGATGACCACGACCCGCTCGATCGAATCGATGCTACGGCAGATCGCTGCCAGCCGTTCGGAGCAGTCGTATCGCTTGCCTCCATACACGTACCCGCCTGAAGCGAACAGGATCCGCGGATGGATCTGGCCAAGTCGGTCGATGGCCCCTTCGGAACCGAAATCGGGGGAGCAAGAGGACCACACCGCGCCGAGGCTGGTGGCGGCGAGCATCGCTGTCACGGCCTCGGGCACGTTGGCCACGAAGCCAGCGACTCGGTCTCCTGGTTGGATGCCCTCGCGCTCCATGGCTCCTGCCAGCGCTCCCACTTCGAGGCGCAGCTGGCGATAGGTCAGGGATCGCCCCCGCCCTAGCTCGTTCCAAGCCACCAAGGCCGGCCGATCGTCGTCGAACCGCAGGAGGTTCTCAGCGAAGTTCAGTTCAGCCCCGGGAAACCAGCGGGCACCGGGCATGTGATCGAACGCTTCGACGGCTCGGTCCGGTTCGCGCTGCCCGACGACCCCGCAGAAATCCCACAGCGCAGACCAGAATTCTTCCGGTCGATCCACGGACCAGTGATGCAGGCTGGCGTAGTCGGAATGTCCAACCTCGTCCATGAAGCACCTTAGCCGACTGGCGCGAACGCGCTCCGGGGAAGGCGTCCAGATCGGACCATCCATCGCGGTCAAGCCGTAGCGGAAACGCGCACGCGCGGATCAGGCAGGAGCGGGGCTCGAAGTGGCGCGGCGACAGGCGATGACCACAGCTACCAATCCCATGACGAATTTCAGCATGTCCACGCTCGTATAGGCGTGGTGCAGCGTCCAGAACATGCTTTCCACCTGCGGCTGCGATCCGTCGGCGGCGAAGTCCATCATGCGGCCTAGGCGCACCGTTTCCGGCACGACGTAGACAGCCAGACCGAGCGTGATCAACAGCATCGCTCCAACGAGCACGAGCAAGGCCCGCCCGGAGCGTGAGACCCAGGCCAACGCAAAGGACAACGCGGCCAGCGCTAGCTGGACCCAAGCCCAACCGGTGAAGAAGAGGCGATTGACCTCCGAGGCCTGATAGCGGACCACTTCGCGCAGGCTGTCCGGAGCGAGGCCGCCAGCGGCGGCGCCGAGACCTTCATGGTCGGAATTCGCCACTGCCTCGGCGACGGAGAAATTCTGGATGGCCGTCTGCCACATGAAGACAGTGCCGCAACTCCATGCTCCGAGCAGGAAAAACAGCAGCAGGACGGGCCGCTTCATGATCCCGGTGCCACGTACTCGGGGGGAGGCGCAGCGCCTTCACCGAAGAAGTAGGCCTCCATCTGCTTGACGATCATCTCCTGGGCTTGCAGAGTGGCCGGGTTCAGGCGGTACTCGTTGATGATCATCTTCAAGTGCTCGGCCCACTGAGCCCAAGCAATCTTCGACACGTTGTCGTAGATCTTCTGGCCGAGCTCCGAATCGAACGGCACCTCGTCCAGTCCGGGCAGTTCCCTTCCCAGCTTCACGCAGTTGACCATCCTCTCCGCCATGGTTTCAGCGTAGTACATGCCGCACTTGCGTCCAGAGCGGTGCTGCCCTGCAACGCGGCGGGACTGAGCGAACGCTCGCAACTCGCGCGCGACACGAAGTCGCAGGACCAGCCAACACTGGGCCGTCGCCGTGAACGAACAGCCGAGAGCCTCCGGACGCTGCCCATCCGCATCGGCTTGACAGAGATTTAAGCTGTCTATAACCTAAATTTAGGCTTGCCTAAAAATGGGTAGCGAGGCCATCGACAATTGCCTGAAGGCGATCTTTCAGTTGGCCGGCGACAACGACCGGGCCACAACCGCCGGACTGGCTGAGCAACTCGCGATCTCGCCTGCTTCGGTCACGGGCATGCTCAAGAAGCTGTCCGACGCCGATCCGCCCTGGATCGAATACCAGAAGCACCACGGCGCGCGCCTGACCGACAGAGGCCGGGCGCGGGCGTTGGAGATCATTCGGCACCACCGGCTTATCGAGTTGTTCCTGCACCGGGTCCTCGACTACAGCTGGGACGAGGTCCACGTGGAAGCCGAGAAACTCGAGCACGCGATCTCGGAGACGTTCGAGGATCGCATCGCACACGTGTTGGGTGATCCCGAGTTCGACCCTCACGGGCATCCGATCCCGCGCCGCGACGGCACCCTGCCCGACCGGGCGGACTCCGACTTGATCGACATGGAGCCCGGCACTGACGCGGAGGTGTCGCGGGTGTCCGACCACGACCCAACCATGCTCCAGCACCTGTCGAGCATCGGCGTCCGACCAGGGGTCCGGATCCACTTGCTGGAGCGCAGGCCATTCGACGGGCCATTGATGCTGCGGGTCGGGGACGACCAAGCCGTGCATGCATTCGGGACTCGGCTGGCAGGCTCGATCCGGATTCGCGACATCCGGAGCGCAGCGGCATGAGCGCACTCAGCATTGCCGTGGCAGCGGGGCTGCTTGTTGTGATCCTTGCGGTTCCGAGGTTCGGCTTGCTCGCTAGGTGGAAGCGGCACCGCGCCTACCGCGCGAAATCGCGCTCCGAGGACGCGCTGAAGCACATCCTTGCTTGGCAGCACCGCTCGAAGCTGGCCAGTCTCGAATCGCTCGCGGGCACCATGGGGCTCCGGCCGGCCGCCGTGCTGAGAGTCGTAGCAGGCCTGCAGACAGCGGGCTGGGTCGACAGCGGCGCAGGCGGGATCGCGCTGACCGCGAGCGGCGAGCGGCGAGCCCTGGAGGTGGTGCGCGCGCACCGCTTGTGGGAACGCCACCTTTCCGACGACGCCAACATGCCGATGGCGAAACTGCACCCAGCCGCCGAACGGGCGGAGCACAGCCTGAGCCGCCAGCAAGTGGCCGAGTTGGACGCCCACCTCGGACACCCGCAGCACGATCCGCACGGAGACCCGATCCCGCGCCCCGACGGCACCATCAGCGCGCTCGACGCTGTCAGCCTGAACGAATGGCCGGTAGGAAGACCCGCGTTGATCGCCCACTTGGAAGACGAGCCCCAGGCAGTCTTCCGGCAGATCCTGCTGGCCAAGCTGCGACCGATGCAGGTCGTAAGGGTAACCGAATCCGGGCCGAACCATTTGGCCATAGAAGTCGATGGCCGCCAGCACCGCATCGAGCGGTCTACAGCGGCCAACATACACGTGCGCGAGATCCGGCCACAAGACGCGCTCCCTTCGGCGCGGACGCGCCTTGCGGATCTGGCACAAGGCGCATGCGGAGAGGTGGCGGGCCTGAGCCCGGACTGCCAAGGACTCTCGCGCCGCCGCCTGCTAGACCTTGGGCTCACGCCGGGCGCGCATGTGGAGGTGGCGCTGGAGAACACGTTCGGCGACCCGCGGGCCTTCCGCGTTCGCGGCACGACCGTCGCCCTGCGCCGACAACAGGCGGAGCAGGTCTTGATTCGGCCGTTCCCGTCCTCTGGCGGCGCAGAGGTCGCTCCATGAACACCGAAGCCTGCGACAGCTGCCCGGCCCATGTGCAGATGGCCAAGATGGGTGTCGAGATCGCGAACTGCGATCACGTGGTCGCACTGGCGGGCAACCCGAACACCGGCAAGTCCTCCGTATTCAATGCCCTGACCGGTCTGCGCCAGCACGTGGGCAACTGGACCGGCAAGACGGTCACGCGCGCAGAAGGGGCGTTCGGGTATGGCGGCAAGCGCTACAAGCTGGTCGACCTGCCCGGCACGTACTCACTCCTGTCGGCATCTCACGACGAGGAGATCAGCCGAAACTTTCTGCTCTTCGGGCAGCCGGACTGCACCGTGGTGGTTGTCGATGCGACGGCCTTAGAGAGAAACCTAAACCTAGTGCTGCAGGTGCTGGAAATCACCGATCGCGCGGTGGTTTGCGTCAACTTGATGGACGAGGCCAAGCGCAAGGGGATCGAGGTCGACGTGCGCAGCCTCTCCCGCGATCTTGGGGTGCCCGCGGTGTCAACCGTTGCCCGCACCAAGGAGGGGCTGTCCGATCTCGTGGCGAGCGTCGCCGGCGTGGCCTCGGGAGAGACCAAGACGTCCCCTTCGCGAGTCGCTCCCCCTACCGAGGTCCAAGAGGCCATCGATGGGTTGGTGCCCCTGATCCAAGGGATGGCCCCCGGCCTACCCAGCGCACGATGGGTGGCGTTGCGCTTGCTGGACGGCGACCACAAAGTGCGAGAAGCCCTTTTGAGCGGCGAGCTCGCTGGACTGGCAGACCGGCAGCAACAGCCGGCACCGCTTGACGCAAGCAGGATCAAGGCGATCGCGGGGGCCCAGTGACCCCGGCGTCTGTTTCTCCCCAAGCGGTCTTGGACCGGAGCGACGAACTGCGCCGGGGGCTGGACGGCAGCTTCCGCGACTCCATGGTTGCCAGCCTGTACGCGAGAGCAGGCGAGCTGGCCGGGAGGTCGGTCCGCGAGCACGGCGCCGGCAAGTGGGACTTCGACCAGCGGATCGATCGGATCCTCACCTCGCGGTGGCTGGGGCTGCCGGTCATGCTGCTGTTGCTCGGCGCGGTTTTCTGGGTCACGATCCTCGGCGCGAACGTCCCCTCGCAAATGCTGGCCAACGCGTTCTTTGCGGTCGAGGCGGCTGCGGCCACCTGGTTCGAGAGCATGGGAGCGCCTTGGTGGCTGACCGGGCTCGTATGGCACGGCACCTTCCGCGGGCTGGCATGGGTGGTCAGCGTCATGCTGCCTCCCATGGCCATCTTCTTTCCGGTCTTCACGATCTTGGAGGACTTGGGGTATCTGCCGCGCGTGGCGTTTAACCTTGACTGGCTCTTCCGCAAGGCAGGCGCGCATGGCAAGCAGGCCCTGACGATGGCGATGGGGTTCGGCTGCAACGCGGCAGGAGTTACTTCGACACGCATCATCGACTCCCCGCGCGAGCGCCTGCTGGCCATAGTGACCAACAATTTCGTGCCCTGCAACGGACGCTTTCCGACGCTCATCATGCTGGCGGTGATCTTTGTCGCTGCCGCCTTCCCGCCGGCCGTGGCCGCGTTTGCGGCCGCCGCCGCTGTGGTGGCCGTAGTGCTGCTGGGCGTGTGCTTCACGCTGGGCGTGTCGTGGGCGCTGTCGCGCAGCCTGCTGTCGGGCGAGGCCTCTGCCTTCACGCTGGAGATGCCGCCGTATCGGCGCCCGAGCATCCTGCGGATTCTGTACACATCCCTAATCGACCGGACCATATTCGTGCTCGGCCGCGCGATGCTGACGGCCGCGCCCGCGGGCGCGCTGATCTGGATCCTGGCGAACGTGCAGGCTGGCGGGACGACTCTGGCGGAGCGCTCGATCTCACTGCTGGAACCGCTCGGGACGGCGATTGGGCTGGACGGCGTGATCCTGCTGGCCTACGTCATCGCCATCCCTGCCAACGAGATCGTAGTGCCCACGATGCTGATGTGCTACCTAGGTGGCGCTATGATGATGGATATTACTACCTACGAGCAGATCCGCGAAGTGCTGGTCGGCCAGCACGGCTGGACGTTGCTTACGGCGGTCAACCTCATGCTGTTTTCTTTGCTGCACAACCCCTGTGCGACAACAATACTGACCATTTGGAAGGAGACGCGAAGCGCTCGCTGGACGGCGCTTGGGGCTCTGATGCCGCTGGGGCTCGCGTTCTTGGTCTGCTTCGCGACGGCACAGGCCGTCCGCCTGCTGCCGCTCTGATGCCGGTTGCCCTGACCAGCGAGACGTCGGCCGACACCGACATAGGCCGCTGGGAGCGGCTATTGCGGCTGCGCGAGATGCTGGCCAAGCTCGCCTCCAGCAACCCCTTCTGGCAACAGCGGCTCGATGGCTTCGCGGCGCCGAACAACCTCGAGGAGTTTCGGCAACTGCCGCTGACTTCGAACCACGACCTTTCCGCGGATCAGATCGAGCACCCGCCGTTCGGCTCGAACCTGTCGGAGCCTCTCGCGAACTACTCCAAGTACCACCAGACATCCGGTACGACCGGCAAGCCCCTGTTGGTGCTGGACACGCCGCAAAGCTGGGACTGGTGGTGCGACTGCTGGGACAGCGTGCTGGATGTCTGCGGCCTGCGGGACGATGACCGCGCCTTCTTCGCCTTCTCGTACGCGCCGTTCATCGGATTCTGGTCCGCGCACGACGCGGTCGCGCGCAGGGGCATCCTGTCAGTCTCGGGCGGCGGGGCGCACACCGTGCGCCGCTTGCAGCTGCTCCGGGACCTAGACTGCACAGTACTGTTCTCGACGCCAACTTACTCGCTGCACATGGCAGCGGTCGCCGAAGAGCACGGCATTGACACGGCCAAGAGCTCGATTCGCAGCGTGATCCTAGCCGGCGAGCCGGGAGGCAGCATCCCAGCGACAAGGCACCGCATCGCGGAAGCCTGGGGCGCCCAAGTGTTCGACCACGCCGGTGCCAGCGAGGTCGGCGCCTACGGCCTGCCCTGCCCCCAGGGCCGGGGCGTGTTCATGAACGAGCGGGAGTTTATCGCCGAAGTGCTCGCGGTCGACGGAGAAGAGCCGGTCGCCGATGGCGCCACGGGCGAGCTGGTGGTCACAAACCTTGGCCGGGATTGCTGCCCGGTCGTGCGCTATCGCACGGGGGACTTGGTGCGGGCGCGACGCTTGCCCGAGGGTTTGCTGCTGGAGGGCGGGGTCTTGGGCCGCGTCGACCAGATGATGCTGGTCCGTGGCGTCAACCTGCACCCTTCCGCCATCGAGGGGGCCGTCAGGCGGGCGGCGGGCAAGGCAGAATTCCGCATCACGGTGATGCGCACCGGGGCGATGGACGAGGCCGTAGTCGAGGTCGAAGCGGCGCCGGATGCCTGTCACGTGATTGCCGAGGACGTCAACAGCAGCTTTGGCGTCCGGGTCGAAGTGCGCGGTGTCGAACGGAACAGCCTTCCGCGCTGGCAGGCCAAGGCCAAGCGGTTCCGCGACCTGCGGGACTGACACTCCGCAGGGCGCCATAGTGGCCCCACTTCATTCCGGCCGGAAATCAGTCGTTCGGCTATTCCTAGCGATCGCAATCACATCGCTGATAGGCACGCGCGCGGACCCAGCACCATCGCGGGCACCGAACTTCGTCGTCATCGTCGCGGACGATCTGGGAGTAGGAGATCTGGGCTGCTACGGCGGCACCAAGGCCAAGACACCGGCGCTGGACCGGATCGCATCCGAGGGGGTCCGACTAACAGAGTTCTACACTCCGGCACCGACCTGCTCGCCGGCCAGGGCAGCGTTGCTCACTGGCCGACACCCACTACGCACTGGGGTCACCCGAGTCTTTATCCCTAAAGAAGTCCAAGGCCTGCCAGCAGCGGAGCTGACTCTGGCGGAGCACTTGCGGGATGCCGGCTACGCCACAGCCTGCATCGGCAAGTGGCACCTGGGTGGCCGCAAGCAGCACCGTCCGCAGAATCACGGCTTCGAAGACTTCTTCGGCGTCCTGTACAGCAACAACATGGTCTGGCTGGAGCGTCTGCAGTGGCCTCGCTTCGAACTCTTCGACAGCGCCCAAGTGATTGAATCGCCCGCCGACACCAGCCTGCTGACGAGGCGCTACACCCAGCGGGCGCTGGAGTTCGTCGAGCGCCACGCTGACGAACCGTTCCTGCTCTACTTGGCTTACACGATGCCGCACGTGCCTCCGGCCGCGTCGAAGGAGTTCGCCGGGCGGTCCGGCCACGGCCTGTACGCGGACGTAGTCGAGGAACTGGACGCAAGCGTGGGCCAAGTGGTGGCCAAGCTAGGACAGCTGGGCTTGGACGGGGACACGTATGTCTTCTTCACGAGCGACAACGGCCCCTGGCCGGGCGATGCGTCCACGCCGGGTGGTTCGACCGGAGGCCTGCGAGGGGGCAAGGGGACAACCTGGGAAGGGGGACTGCGGATTCCGTTCCTCGCCCGGGCGCCGGGCCGCCTGCCGGCGGGCATGACACGGACCGGACCGGCGACGTTGATGGACATTTTCCCGACGGTGAGCACGCTGGCGGGTCTGGCCATGCCCAGCGACCGAACCTTCGACGGCCGCGACATCAGCTCCGTGCTGCGCGGTGAGGGCGATGCCCCAGAGAGGGATCTCTACTTCAGCAATCGCAATAGGATCAATGCAGTCCGGTCGGGTGTCTGGAAGCTCCACCTGCGCGAGCGGCCCTTGGACAAGAAGGGCCAGCCGAAAGGCTCGCGCGAATTCGAACCGCCTCTGCTGTACCGATTGCCCACCGACCCGTCTGAGAGCGACAACGTCGCTCAAAACCACCCGGAAGTCGTCGCTCGCCTGCAAACGAACGCAAAACTATACGAAGACGGACTCGATCCGGGTCTCAAGCTCCGGCCATTCGGCTGGGCGATTGTCCGCGGGCTACTCACGCCCGCCCCTTAGGGAATCAGGACGCCAGTACCGGTCGGCTTTACTGGGCGAAGCAGTACAGGGCTTTGCTGGTCCGGACAAACAACCTGCCATCCATGATCACGGGAGTGGCATAGACCTCTTCGCCCATCGCGTTCGTGCGAATGACCTCCCACTCAGGCCCGGGCCTGATCACCGAGATCTGGCCTGTCTCGTCCGCGGTGAAGATCTTGCCGTCCGCAGCCACAGGAGAAGCGAAGTAGCGCCCCAGGGCTTCGCGCAGCCGCGCTTGTTTCAAGACGCTGCCGTCCTCGGCGCTCAGCGCCGTCATGATGCCGCCATCCTTGGTGAGATAGACGACGCCATCGTAGAGCAGCGGCGACGGGACATTGGGGAGGCTCTTGTAATAGAGCCACTGCACGGCGCCCTCGGTCATGTCGCCTTTGCCGCCGAGCTTGATCTTGCGCACGGCGTTGACGGCGCGCCGCTTGCGCCGGTGATGCTCCCAGTCGCGCAGTTCCATGTAGCCAGAATTGTCCAAATCGTAGCTATCGAGGCCGTTGCGAACCCGCTTGCCGAAGCGCTCCGACAGCTCGGCGGCTGACAGCCTGCCGTCGCCATCCGTATCCAATGCGGACAAGACGTCAGCAAAGGGCGGAACCTCTTCCTGCTGGCCCAAATCGGCGCTCCCAGCCCATCCGAGCACGTAAGCGTAGCCTTGGTCATCCAGCACGGGCGTGGGCTTGAGCTGCCACGTTAACCCCTGCACCCACCAGACCTTCTCGCCGCTGCCGACGTCGTAGGCGGACAGTTCGTACGATCCAGCCACCAACACTTGCACGCCTCCGTCGTCTGGCTGGTAAACGACGGGCGTCGAGAAACCGCGCAACGAGTATGGCCGCTCGTTGCGCCAAACGACATCGCCCGTGGATGCGTCCACGGCCAGCATGAATGAGTCCGTTTCGGCATCGCAGATCTGGATCACTTTGCCGTCGACGAGTACCGGCGAAGAGCCCATCCCCATCGGGTTGTTAAAAGGCCCGAGCGGGATGCGCCAGAGCTCATTGCCGTCCGGCCCGTAGGCAACCAAGCCGAAGTCCTGAAAGAACGCGAACACGCTCTGCCCGTCCGTCGCGACGCTCGGAGAGGCCGCGTTGTTGGGAGAGCGCAGCTGGCCGGCCCGCTCGCGGACAATCTCCCGGCGCCACTTGATGCGGCCGGTGGAGCGATCTAGCGAGAACGTAATCAGCTTCTCGTCCGCGATGCCGGTTAGGAAGATGCTGTCCTCGCCGAAGACCGGGGATGACAGTCCTTCGGGCAGCGGCGTTTTCCAGACGACATTCGCCTCCGGCCCGAACTCTTCGGGAATACCGACTTCGGCGGAAACGCCCCCGCCATTGGGCCCGCGGAACCTGTCCCAGACCAGTTCGGACGCACTTGCAACGCACAGAGAAGCCGCCAGCACGAGTGCCAGAATTGACGCCATAGCGGGCACTATATCACGCTCCTAGCCCCGCCACTCACGAAGCGAGTCGCTCACCGCGCGTGACAACTGTGGTGACGCCTCAGCGGCCGCACGCTCCGGCTGCGAGCCAATCCCTCGATCACTTCGATGCACTTGGTGGAGCCCCGGCACACCTGGATCAACCTCGGACTAACCGAGGGCTGACACAGGCAGCGAAGCCCCGCACAGGACCTACCGATGAGCGGGGAATCCGTAGGCATCGCCCAAAAGGGCATCAGCAGATCGGTCTTCGGAGGCGCGCTTGTGCGGCAGGTGCGAGCGCGGCGGGCTCCCGCAAACTCGATATAGCGCTGGTCCTCGCCGGCGACTCGGGAAAGCCGTCGTCGCCGAGCCCGAAACGAGCAGATTCAGGGTGCCAGACTGAGCCGCGACAACGCGCTAGGGCAGCGAGAAGCTGACCGTCGCAAGGGTCTTTTCCCACATCAACGCGAGGGTGCCGCCCTCGGCTGTCACGTCCACGAACGCATACGTGAGCTGCTCGTACGACACGGGCATGCTGCTGAGGTCCATGCTGACGCGCAGCACGTCCTTGTCGGGCGTGTAGTTGTACGCTCCCCAGAGGCCCTCGCCCGGTTCGCGGAAACCATCCTTGGCCGCGTGCGTGGACAGGATCAGCGTCCAGTCGCCTTCCTTGAGGTCGACGAACATGCTGTACTCGCCCGCCGGCACGGTCTTGTCACCAATCTTGAGGTCGGCCTCGGTCGTCAAGCGCGTCGACTTGTTCGCACCGGCCCTCCAGACCGGAGCGCCGGCGTTCGCACCCTTGCCATAGTCGCTTCCGGCGCCGAAGAAACCGGTGCGCCCGCGCAGAATGGGCCGTCCGTAATCGATACTGATCCATTTGCCCCCAACGTAGTTGCGGCCCTCATATGAGCCTCCTACCTGGATGGCGGCCTCGCCGCGAGGCGAGGCGGGGCGCTGAGCGAGAGCTGCGTTGGCAGCGACCAACAGCACAGCCATAATCAGCGGGAATCGAAATGTGCGCATCGTTAGACCTCCTTGCGCGGGCTTCCGCCCAAAATGCCAAGCCTATCAGATTTCGCCTGTCTCTACTGGGTGAAGCCCTCACCTACACCACAAAGCTGTTAGGCGGCCCACAGTGGCAGGTGACCGGCACTGCCGGCCAGATGCCAGGCACGGCAGTCCCGATGACCGGCATGGACTGAATCGCGAGTCCAGAACGGCGCGCCTGTCAGTCTCACCAAACTAAAGCGCTACCCGGAACTCGGTCTGATGGACAAGAATGGAGTGGCAGCCGTATGCGATTTCACCGTGGTGCTCCAGGCCCTCCGGCACTGGCCAATCTTATTCGCGACGTGATCCCGCTCGGGTCTTCAGCGTCGCGCCTGTTGTGCCTTGCGGCTCTCCCGGTCCTTGCTGTGACAGCCGCGGCTCAGACCACCAACGTTCGGCATGATCTCAGCGAAACTGTTCAGGCCTCCGGGAACTGGAATTGGCCCGTATACCTCGGGGACCAGACCAGAAATCAGTATTCGCCGCTGGCCCAGATCAACGCAACCAACGTGCACCGCCTCCAACCCGCTTGGGAGTACCGGGCCGGGGACGCCACGGAGCGTTCCACGATGTACTCGAATCCGCTGGTTGTCGATGGCGTACTCTACGCCGTCACGCCAAGCCTGAGCGCCGTGGCCCTGGACGCCACGACCGGGGAGCGCATTTGGCTCTTCGACCCTTCCGTGCACAACAACGGCACGGTCATCCGGCAGCGGAATCGTGGGGTCACGTACTGGAAAGGGTCCGAGGGCGAGAGAATCTTCCACTTCGTTCGCGACCGAGCGTACGCCATTGACGCGCGGTCCGGAGAGCTGATTCGGTCGTTTGGAAACCAGGGCTACATCGACCTCCGCGAGAATCTCGGCGTCGATCCGGAAGGGGTCGCGCTGCAGATGACCACCCCGGGGGCGGTATACAAGAACCTGCTCATCCTCGGGTGCAGGGTGAACGAGTCCTACGGTTCCTCGCCCGGTCCGATCCGGGCGTTCGACGCGGTGACCGGCGAGCTCGAGTGGGCCTTCCACACGATCCCTCGCCCCGGCGAGTTCGGGCACGACACATGGTCATGGCCGGAGGGGGAAACGTTCGGTGGCGGCAATGCTTGGGGCGGCGTCACGATTGATGAGGAACGCGGCTGGGCTTTCGTGGGCACCGGGGCTGTCACGGACGATTTCTACGGGGCATTCCGGAAGGGAAAGAACCTGTTCGCCAACAGCGTGATCGCGCTGGATGCCGCGACTGGCGAACGCAAGTGGCACTACCAAATCGTTCGCCACGACATCTGGGACTACGACCTGCCGGCAGCCCCGATCCTGGTCACCCTCCGGTCCGGAGGCAACGAGCGCGATGCTGTCGTCCAGCTAACCAAGATGGGCCTCACGTTCGTGCTAGACCGCGATACCGGCGAGCCAATCTTCCCGGTTCACGACCTGCCAGTGCCGAGTTCGGACGTGCCAGGCGAGGAGACGTGGCCGACTCAGCCGTTCCCCATCCTCCCCCCGCCGCTCGGGCGCATCGGGATCACGGAAGCGGATCTGACGAACATCACCCCGGAGGCTCGCGAGCATGCCGTGCGGGAGTTCAGGAAGTACCGGTCCGGTTCGATTTACACGCCTCCCAGCCTACAAGGAACCCTGACGCTGCCCGGCCACCTCGGCGGCTCGCAATGGAACGGAGGGTCCTTTGACCCGCAGTTGAACACGCTTTACGTCAACGTCAACGAGGCGCCAACCATTGGGAGACTGCGACCTGCATACGGAAGCGACTCGCGCGAGGAGCAGACCACGGCCGACAGGGGGCGAGAGATCTACGAAACCCACTGCATGGCCTGCCACGGTTCCGACCGGCGCGGGACGTCCGAGCCGGGCACCAGCCTCGTCAATCTCGGCTTGGACCGCGAGGAGCTAGACGCCGCCATTTCGGAAGGGCGCAACAACATGCCCGCGTACCCGCAGTTCGGAGCGGAGGAACTGGACGCCATCGCCGCCTTCATCGACAGCGCGCCGGACACGGCCGCCAGCAGCGGCGGGTCTCGCGCGCACCGGTATTCGATCGACGGCTACTCCGTGTTCACGGACCCTCACGGGGTGCCAGCGATCGCACCCCCTTGGGGAACCCTAAACGCGATTGACTTGCTGACCGGCAAGATCCGGTGGAAGGTTCCACTGGGCGAGTATCCCGAGCTCGTGGCCAAGGGCATCCGCAATACCGGCACGATGAACTTCGGGGGTGCAGTCGCCACGGCCGGGGGCGTTATTTTCGTCGCCGCCACGGCCGACGAGAAGATCCGCGCCTTCGAAAAGCACTCCGGCCGAGTTCTCTGGGAGTACCAGCTGCCTGCCGGGGGGTACGCCACGCCCAGCGTTTACCAAGCCGAGGGCAAGCAGTATGTGGTGATCGCGGCAGGCGGCAGCGGCAAGAACGGCACCAAGTCGGGAGACTCGATCATCGCGTTCGCATTGCCCGAGGAAGAGGAGCGCGCAGCAGCGGGCTCCGACTGGATCGAGCTCTTCGACGGCAAGACGCTGGACGGGTGGGTGCACATGAACGGCTTTCACAACTTCACCGTCGAGGACGGTGCCATCGTCGGCCGGACCGTAGAGGCCAGCGCGAGGATGAACTCGTTCCTATGCTCGCTACAGCAGTTTGACGACTTCGAACTCGAGGCTGAAACCTACCTGGATCCGATCACGAACTCCGGCATTCAGATCCGAACGAAGATCCGGCCCATGTCGGCGGCCGGCGAAGCCGCGCTGAGGACGGCGGGAAGACCGGGCAGAGTGAATGGGCCGCAGATGGAGATCCGGCGGTACTACCCGGGCCAGCCGACGACCGGCGTCCTGTACGGGGAAGCGCTGGGCATCGGGTGGATGTCCTCACAAGAGAAGATCGACGCGGGTCACCGCCACTACATCGCGGACGGCTGGAACAAGCTTCGGATCGTGGCGAGGGGGCCGCGAATCCAGACCTGGGTGAACGGCCACATGATCGAGGACCTCGTCAACGAGGAGGTATACAAGACCCACCAGCAAGGCTTCATCGGCCTTCAGGTGCACGGGATCAATGAGAACGACATCTCCCGGCCAGTTCATGCCGGCAGGGGAATCACGACGAGCCAGCCCTTGATCGTAAAGTGGCGCAACATCCGGGTGCGTCCGCTGCCTCGCGACGATTGATCGCACCCCCGCACGCGCGCGGCTCCGATGGAAGCGCAGGGCACCCCCCGGGGCTAGGCCAATGGATGGGCCTGACCTACCGCTGGGTTGTCGCCGCAGCAGCACCTGCGCGCTTGCGCCGCCACCCCTGAGACAGTCCTGGACACGGAGGAACCCAACTGGCAACAAACCGGGCCGGAAGTTCGCGCGGATGGAAGGACGGCGCCACGACGAATCAGGGTTCCATGCGAGCAATTCGGAACTCGACAGGGAGGGCGCCCATGCTTCGGTGGGAGTCTCGGGCACCGCAGAAACGAACGTTGACCGGCCGGCGGCCTGTGTGCTATCGTTCGTACTGCTTGGAGGAGCCCGTTTGGGCTCAATAGGGAAGCCCGGTGCAATTCCGGCACGGTCCCGCCACTGTGAGCGACAAGCTGGTCCGAGACACCACTGAGGCAGCAGCCTTGGGAAGGTCGGTTCGGCGCGCGCATCTGTTGCGTTGGAAGTCGCGAGTCAGGAGACCTGCCTCCGAGCGTGTGAAGCGCACACTTCCGCGAGGTACGGATGAGCGATCTGGAAACATACTTGCCGCTAGAGTCAGGCCCTAGTCTGCCTGCATCAGGCTCTGCCAAGTCTTCCCAGCGAACCTCTCTCGAATCCCGGCGCTAGAGCAGGGCCCGCAATTGCGGGCTCCCGGAAAGGTGCGCCTTGTTGGCATCCGCGGAGACGGACCAGGAGGCAACCTGATGAACAACTTAGTCCGGCATCGCGCCGGCGATCGGCCGGAACGAGCCGAAAGTGTCGGAGCATTACGCCATCATCCCTATCTTGGGCGCAACGGTGACATCGAAGCGCCAAATTGGATTCCTCGCGCGCTGTGGCGGACGATTGCGGTATCAGTCCTGCTCAGTGCAACGGTTCCAATCGGATCCCTTGATGCGGCCAGCCTGCAAGGCTCGATCTCGGATCCCAACGGCGACGCCCTCGTAGGCGCGCACGTACGCTTGTTCGACCGCAACAGCGGTCAGTTGTTCCGCGTGGAGAGCGCCGACGATGGGCGCTATGCCTTTCTCGACATTCCGGATGGAGACTACCTGTTCGAAGGCGAATCCGCAGATGAGGCCTTCGCGGGCTCTAGACACATCACGGTCCGGGGCCAAGTCCGGGAGGACTTGCAGCTAGCCATCTCGGGCGGCCGGGTGGAGGTCGTCGTGACCGCGTCGAGCACGCCGCTGACTCGGCGCGAGGTCGCGAAAGCGCTGGATGCCATCAGCTCGGGCCAGATCGCCGACCGGAACGAATTCGCTCTCGGAGAAGCCCTGCGGGTGATCCCAGGAGTCCGCGTTCGGCAGCTGCGGGGTCCGGGCAGCCTCACCACCGTGCAGACACGGGGCCTACGGAACCATGACACGTCCGTGCTCATAGATGGCCTGCGCTTTCGCGATGCTGCCAGCATCCAGGGCGACGCATCGGCGTTCTACGCGAACATGGACCTCGTGGGCACCGAGCGGGTCGAATTCGTTCGGGGCTCGGGATCCTCGTTGTACGGCTCCCATGCCATGGGCGGAGTGATGAACATCACCTCGGCCCAGGGCGGAGGCGGCACGCATGGCGAATTGCGGGCCGAGGGCGGCGGGCTGGGCATGCTCCGCGGAGTCGCTCGGGTCGGCGGCGGTCTGGCCGATGACCGCTTCATCTATAGCGGCGGCGTGTCCCATCTGAACTTTACGCGCGGCTATCGTGGGCGCAGTCCCTATCGCAACACCACGGTGAGGGGCTTCGGCAAGTACGCGCTCAGTCAAGATCTCTGGCTCAGCGGCCGGGTGTGGGGCGCCGACTCATTCCTCAGCGTCGCCGAGAGCCCGGCATTCCCCGCAGAAGTGGTGGCTAACTTCCCCAATGCCGGCGAGGTTCCCGCTCGTGCGCTCCCCGAGAATCAACTCAGCCTCCTTGAGCAACGACTGCCGTATGCGCCTGGCAACGCAACATTCGTTCCCTCCCAAATCGATCCCGACAGTCGGCTCTCGCCTTCATTCGCAGCGACCGCGGTTACCCTGCAGCACCAAGTAAGCCCGAACAGTTCCTACCGGATTGCCTACCAGCACGTCGGGACCAAGCGGCGCTACCAAGACGGTCCTGCCGGGCCTGGGCTGTACGAACCGGTGTTCAGCAACGACAGCCGCTACGACGGCCAGACGCACCTGCTGCAAGCGCGCACGGACCAGCGCGTCGGCGCCCGCAACCTCTTGAGCTTGGGCTACGAGCTTGAAGCCGAGACGTATACCAACCTCAATACCGACGAGAGCCCCGAACCCGTCGCGAATCGTGTTGAGAGCGACCAGCTCAGCCATTCCCTGTTCGGGCAAGACCAAGTGCGGATGTTGGATGGCAGGTTGCTGGTTGCCGTTTCGGGCCGACTGCAGATCTTCGATCCCGGATCGCCCAACTTCGCCGGAGCGACCAGTCCTTACGAGGCGACCCCGGTAGCAAGGCCCCCAAACGCCTACACCGGCGACGTCGCGGCCGCGTACTTTGTTGAGTCGTCGCAGACCAAGCTTCGCGTGCACGCGGGGAACGCTTTCCGCGCACCGTCGCTGTACGAGCGCTTCGGCGGGTCCTTTTCGACCTATTCGGGCGGGTTCAACTACTGGGGAGACCCGCGTCTCGGCCCGGAGCGCTCCGTTGCTGTCGACGGTGGTTTGGACCAATGGCTGTACGGCTCGAAGCTGCGCCTGAGCGGAACGTGGTTCTACACCAACCTGCCAGAGACGATCATTTTCGACTTCGCCAATTTCCCCGCGAACGACCCCTTCGGCCGATTCGGGGGGTACCGGGAGTCTGGAGGAGGCATTGCCCGAGGCTTCGAGCTGAGCACGCAGGTCACGCCGACTTCAAGGACCAGCCTCCTCGGCGCGTACACCTTCACGAACTCTGATTCGCGCACGCCCACGATCGGCTCCGACTACTTCCGCGTGCCCGGAATCTCGGCGCAAGCGCTCTCGGTGACAGCCACGCATTGGCTGCACAAGCGCATCAACGTCACGTTCGACTTGTTCGCTTCGAGCAACTACGTGCTCTCTCCATACGGCGCCCAAGGGCGGCGGCTAGTGTTCTCAGGCCCGGTCAAAGCGGATGTGGTTTTCCGGTACGACCTGCCGCTCTCAGAAGCAAAGACTCTGGAGTTGTACGGAAAGGCGGAGAACGCGTTCAACAACGACTACTACGAGCACGGATTCGGCTCGCCGGGAATCTGGGTCATCGGCGGCATGCGGCTCAACTTCTAGAGGAAGGCGGTGGCGCAGATGCGAGAGACGAGCCTGGCGTGCGAGCGCCACATTCTTGTTCGGATGCCCTACGTCGTTCTGTATGGGCGCTGCGGTGCCGTTCTCCATCCGAATTCAACGTGAGACATCGACACCGGATCGTCGCTGCCCTAGGGGTCGCCACTTGCGTGGTGCTGTTCGTGATAGCCCTGCGCTTCGACGACGGTGTCCCCGGGGCATCGCTGTCCAGCTCTGGCCTACCTCCCACGGACGCTGGAGCGGGGTATCCCCGACGGGCAGTCGACTCTAGCGGACAGGAGCTCTGGATTGGCACGGCGCCGCAGGCCATCGGCTCCCAAGCGCTTACGATCGACCACATCTTGTTCGCGATCACGGACCGCGAACGCATCGTCTCGGTGAGCCCGTACGCGATGGACCCGGGGTACAGCTTCGTGCACGAGACAGCAAGCCAAATCGGCCTGACGCAGTCGTCCGATCTAGAGGCTGTTCTTCGCAGCGCGCCCGACCTGATGCTGCTGGCTCACGGTGCCAAGGCAGATCTCGAGGACGTGCTGCACCGCGCGAGCATTCCTACCTTTCGCGTGAGAACGACCTTTGCCGACTTCGATCAGGTCTCCGAAGCCATCGCCGCGGTCGGTTCAGTGACGGGTGACGAGGCCGCCGCCGAGCTTGAGATCCGCCGGCTTCGGGACCGAGTCGAGCGGGCCAAGCGACGGCGGCCGCCTGGAGCAAAAGCACCGCGCGTACTGCCCTATTCGACCTACGGCAGCACGCTGGGCCGGGGCTCGCTGTTCGACCATATCCTCACAGAGCTGGGGGCGATCAACGTCGCCGCAGAGCAAGGCATTGGCGAGTACGCCGACATCAGCGGCGAGCAAGTCGCGGCGTGGGACCCTGACTGGATCGTCACCGCGGCTGCCCACGGAGCCACCGGACAAGCCCGCGACCGGCTTCTCGCCGATCCCGGTATCGCTGTCACCAAGGCGGGGCGCAGCGGGCAGATTCTGGTCGTAGAGAGTCGCGTGTTCACTGCTATGTCGCAGCACTCCATTGGCTTGATGGAAGCGATCGCAGAAGGACTCTACGGGGATGGCCCGTGAGAGCAAATCTATCCCATCTGAGGAGTCGCCTCAGCGCGGCCTCCGGCGGTAGCACGGCCTGGCTATCACCGGCACTGGTTGTGATCCCGGTCGTGTCAGCCCTGCTCGCTATCGTCGCGGTGGCAGGAGTGGCGATCGGCAGCACGGGTGTCGCGTGGGAGACCGTGGTTCGCGTACTTGCAGCCAAGATCCTGCCGATAGGCTGGATCGACCTTGGCTCCGTGTCCGAGGCTGACCAAACGATTGTGTGGTTGATCCGCGCGCCCCGGATCGTCGTCGCAGGGCTAGTCGGCGCCGCTCTGGCGGTTGCGGGAACCCAGCTGCAGGGCATATTTCGGAATCCGCTGGCCGAATCCAGCATCATCGGAGTGAGTCAAGGGGCCGCTTTGGGGGCGGTGGTTGCGTTCATCACCGGCTGGGTGGCGAGTTCGGCCCTGTGGCTGCCACTGGCGGCATTCGTAGGCGCATTCCTAGCTCTGTTCGCCGTCTACATGATCGCCAGTCGCGCAGGTCGAGCGCCGGTGGCCACTCTCTTGCTGGCCGGTATCGCGCTGGGGGCCATGATCACCGCTTGCTCGTCCCTGCTCATTTCCCTCAGCTTCGTTGACTGGCAGGTCGCGGGAGAAATCGTCTTCTGGATCATGGGCGGGCTAGACAGCCGGACTTGGACCCATGTGGTGATCTGCGCTCCGTTCGTCACTCTCGGCTTGCTGATCGCCTTCTGGCACTCGCGTGATTTGGACCTCATGCTGCTCGGCGAAGAGACGGCCACCTCGCTGGGCGCTGAAGTGGAGCATGTCAGGAGGGTTGTGCTCTTCGCGGCAGCTCTGCTGACGGCCGCCGCTGTCTCGGTGAGCGGCGTGGTCGGCTTCGTGGGCTTGGTCGTGCCCCACGCGCTGCGGCTGGTTCTGGGCCCATCGCATAGGACGCTCCTAGCGGCGAGCGCTCTGGCGGGCGCTACTTTCGTAATCGCCTGCGACCTGTTGGCCCGGACTGCCAATCCTCCCACTGAGATTCGCTTGGGGGTCGTAACCGCAGCCTTCGGGGCGCCGTTCTTCCTCTACCTGCTGCGGCAGCGCCGCAAGGAGATCGGATTCTTTTGAGCCTCTCTCTTCGCAACGCCGGCATCCAGATCGACGGTCGGTCGCTCGTCCGCGGTGTCTCGCTCTCGATTGAGTCCGAACGCGTGACGGCGGTGGTAGGGCCGAACGGATCCGGCAAATCGACCGTCCTTCGCCTGTTGGCAGGACTTTGGAAGCCCACGGAGGGACTGGCGGAGCTGAACGGAAAGGATCTGGGGCGGCTACCTCGCGAGGCGATAGCGCGACAAGTCACGTTTGTCCCGCAAGACACGCGCGTAGACTTCGCGTTCACGGTCCGCGACGTGGTCGCCATGGGGCGTTACCCGCACGTTGGCAGGTTCGATTCGCTTGGCCCTGCCGACGATGAGGCTGTCAACGCTGCACTGGCGCGAGCGGACGTCGCGCACTTAGAACACCGATTCGCAAACGAGCTGTCAGGCGGAGAGCGGCAAAGAGTTCTGATCGCGCGAAGCCTGGCTACCGAAGCCGGGGCTATCTTGCTAGACGAGCCCACGGCCAGCTTGGACATCGACCACTCGCTCGAGACCCTCGAGCTGCTCCAAGAGCTCGCAAGCGAGGGCAAGGCCGTAGCGGTCGCTCTCCATGATCTCAACGCCGTCATGCGGTGGGCCGATCAAGTTGCCCTGATGAACGGCGGGCGGCTGGAAGCAATTGGAGCAGTTGGTGACGTCGTGCGCGACGATCTCGTCGAACCTGTGTTCGGCGTAAAGGTCGAGCACATACGAGCGGCAAGCGGGAACGAAACACTCGTCTTCCACCGCTTACAAGGCCTACGAACGGACGCCTGAGCAATGGGCAGAAGCGCCCCGACGCACGCTTGTTCGCTCAGCTATTCCTGACAACAATGCCACGAGGCAGGCCGTATCCGTAGTAGACGCTGAAGACTCTTCCTCCATGCCGCTAGCCTGCGCGGAAGTCGCACCATACGCCGAAATGGTCTGACAGGCGGGTGCCATCGACAGACTTCTTCTCCCAGACCCCGATCCTGCGTCGGGTCAGGTCCGGCGTATGCGCGATGTGATCAATCAACCTCTGCCCCTCTGATGACTCTCCTTGTGTCGCGAACTGGAATCCCTCGAACGCTCGCAAGAGAGCCTCGTGTGTCTCGTGAGGCACCCATCCCTTCCGCGGAATCCTCTGGTTGAAGTCACCCAATACGATGGTTCGCGATTCCGGAATCCGGCTTCGCAGCTTCTTGAATCCTGCTAGCCAAGCTTCGTGATCCTGCCACTTCGTACGGTCCTTGCGCCCGCCGCTCACGTGCGCACCGCTCCAAGGGATGCAGACGCCCACGAAAGTGAGGCAAGTTCCTGACAGTGTTTCTGTGCTACCCGCCACGAACCTACCACCCGGGAGGTCTGCGGAGCCGACAGCATCGATGTGGGGAGTCCAGGGTTGCTTGCTCCACAAGAGCACCTTCCTGCGGCCCTTGTAGATCGGGTAGCCCCAGTCTTTGCCTGCATCGATGACATGACCTCCATCGGGGAGAATCCCGGCGAATCCTTCGGTTACGCACAGCACGTCGCAGCCCGAAGCGGCGAGCTTCTCGCCGATTATGTTGCCTCTGATGCTGATTGGCTTGGCCCACTCTGTGTTCCAAGTGCCGATTCGGATGGAGGACGGGTCGCTGCTCTTGCTGGGAATCATATGTTCGTGATGTGCAACGCTTTGAATGAATCCAAAGCGCTTGTGTTCGTCCCTAACGCGCGTTCAAGAACACTTGGTCGATCTAGCATAGGCGAATCAATGTCAGTTCGGCTTCCACTCGACAGTGACATCGCTGAGCCTTGACATGAGGTATGTGACATCGCCTGAGATAAGAGATGTCGTGACGCAGATCACCGTACGACTGCCGGACTCGGTAGTCGATGAACTAGACCAAGCTGCAGGCCAGCTCGGGCGCGGCCGAGCTGACATCGTCCGCCAAGCAGTTGAGTGCTATCTGGAAGACTTTGACGACCTCTCAGTGACCATCGGGCGGCTCTCCGATCCCAGCGACCCCGTGCTGGATTGGGATCAGGTCCGACGTGAACTTCTCGATTCGGATTAAGAGCAGCGCGGCGGAGGAACTGAGCCACGTGGGCAAACAGGACCGGGCTCGGACCGTCGCAGCCATCGACGGGCTGGCCGACAACCCTTTTCTGGGCACCGCCTTGAAGGGGGACTTGCGTGGCCTCAGACGACTTCGTGTCGGCGAGTACCGGATTGTGTACGAAGTTCAGCAAGATCTGCTCGTCGTGATGGTCGTGCGAGTCGCTCGTCGCAAGGTCGCCTATCGCCACAGGCCGAGATGAACGTCTGGTCAGGACCCGTCGACAAGAGACCACGCGCATAGGCCGGTTACCAGCGCAGGGCTATGGCGGTACCATTTCTGGGGACCATGAACCGAATCCAGTTGACAGCCATCGCGGTCGTTTCCTGCCTTGCCTGCACTTCAGCGCCCAGCCCTGAACAAGGACCTCGGCCCAACATCGTTCTGATGCTGACAGACGACCAAGGATGGCAGGACACCTCCGAGCCGTTTGCCGACGAGAGAACTCCCCAGAACGATCTCTACCGCACGCCCAACATGGAACGGCTAGCGTCGGAGGGGATGAAGTTCACGAACTCGTATTCCAATGCCGTCTGCACGCCAACTCGAGTCGAGCTGCTCACAGGGCTGAACCAAGTTCGCACCCGAATCTCCAACTGGACGCATTTTCGCGACGAGGCCACCGACCGGCCGCACCGGGAACTGATCATCCCCAGGTGGAACACGAACGGGCTCCAACCAGTCCCGGACATCCCGCTGTCGCTGCACGCCAAGACGCTCCCGCAAGAACTGCGGGCTGCGGGATACCGCACGATCCACATCGGCAAGGGCCACTTCGGCACGCGGGGCACTCCGGGCGAAGACCCGAAGGCGCTCGGCTTCGAAGTGCGGATCGGAGGACGCTTCTCGGGCGCGCCCGGAAGCTACTACGGCACGGACAACTTCGCGTCCGGCGGCGATCCATCCTCTACGCCTTGGAGAGCGTGGGACATGGAAAAGTACTTCGGCCAAGAAATCTACCTGACTGAAGCCCTCACCCTCGAGGCGATCACTGCCGTGAAGGAAGCCGTTGCGGATGGCCAGCCGTTCTTCCTGTACTTCGCGCAATTCGCGCCGCATACGCCGATCATGCCGGACCAGCGCTTCGTCCAGCGCTACCTCGATGCCGGCCTGCCGGAACGGGAGGCCGCCTACGCAACCATGATTGAAGGCGTGGACAAGAGTCTGGGGGACATCATGGACACGCTCGAGGGGTTGGGAGTAGCAGACAACACGGCGCTATTTTTCACGTCGGACAACGGCGGCGTGAGGAACATAATTGAGCGCGATGGCGAGCCGAACACCCACAACGCACCGTTGAACAGCGGCAAGGGCTCGACCTACGAGGGTGGCCTGCGCGTGCCGATGCTGGCTAAGTGGCCGGGCGTCACCCAGCCGGGCAGCGTCAGTGACACGCCAATCACGATCGAGGACATGTTCCCCACGATCTTGGAGATCGCGGGCGTCGAGTTCAGCGGCCAGAGCGGAGCAATCTTCAATGACGACGGCACGATCCAGCTCGAGCCCGAGCTGGACGGAGAGAGCTTCGTCCCCCTGCTGCAGGGTGAGGCCGGAGATCCGGAGAGGACGCTCTACTGGCACTTTCCGCACGCTTGGGGCGGACTCAACAGGCCGCGGGTGGAAGGGCCCGGGATCGGGGCCACCAGTACGATCAAGAGGGGCGATTGGAAGCTGGTCTATTGGCACGTGGACGGGCGCAAGGAGCTGTTCAACCTCCGGGCCGACCTCGGCGAAACGCGCAATCTGGCCTCGGACCAGCCTGAGTTAGTTGCGGAGTTGTCCGCTGCGCTTGGCAACTTCCTGCGCGAGACTAACGCCATCATGCCGACCCGCAAGGCCACCAATGCCCCGGTGCCATACCCGGACGAAACGTGAGGAGCGAGGCAGCCCAGTGGCCTGCTTAGGACTGCCGAGTCCCAGCCAGATAACGGCGAACCCGCTCAGGCTGCCCGGAAGTGGCAGCAAACGTCTAAGCATCGCTGCGATATGCTATCTGCGCAGTGCGAGGCTATCGGTGTTGCGCGAGCCGGACAGGCACGCGCGACCGAGAAATCCAGTTGGAGGATCGGATGCATGAGTGACACAACCAGTGAGGCCGCGGCGCCGAGGCAAATCCCGAGGCGCAGAGTATTTCAGGCGGCCGTTCCGTTGTTTGTTCCCGGCGCAGTCCTGGGCCTGTCTGGTGCGGTTCCCCCCAGTGACCGGATCAACGTTGCCGGTCTTGGCATCGGCGGCCGGGGAGAGCGCGACCTCGAGTCGTTCCTCGCTCAGGACGATGTGCAGTTCCGGGCGATCTGCGACGCGCGCAACGAGCGCAGGGAAGCCATCAAGTCGAAGGTCGACAAGCATCACGGCAACAACGACTGCGAGATGTACGGCGACATGTTCGAGCTGTGGGAACGCAGGGATATCGACGCCGTGCTGATCGCAACCGGTGACCGGTGGCATACGTTGCTCTCGATCCTTACCGCCAAGTCGGGCAAGGACGTCTATTGCGAAAAGCCCTGCTCGATGACGATCGCCGAGAGTCGGGCGCTGGCCGACACGTACCATCGCCTCGGCCGGGTCTACCAGGCGGGCACCCAGCGGCGCAACGGCACGAACTTCGAGTACTGCATCGATCTGGCCCGCAGCGGCAAGCTCGGCAAGCTGACGAAGCTGGAAGCCAATGCAGCACCGGGAAACCGCTACACGCCCTCAACCACCCACGACTGGCTGCCGGCGGAACCGGAGCCGCCCAAGAGCGTCGTGGATTGGGACCGCTGGCTAGGGCCAGCACCGTGGCGGCCGTACAACTCGCTGTACGTCAAGAGTCGCTGGCGGGGCTTTTTCGACTTTCACGGAGGGGGAATACTCGAGTGGGGGTCGCACACCCTGGACCTTTGCCACGCCGCGGCAAGGCTGGACGAGACCGCGCCGGTAGAATTCACGCCCCACGTTGCACAAGGCGTTACGCCTTACTCGGTCGACTGTCGCTACGCGAACGGACTGGAACTCGTCCTGCGTGACTCGGGCTGGGAAGGGCTGGGCGCGTGCGCTGTTCGCTTCGAGGGCGAAGAGGGCTGGGTGCAGACCGGCGACGCGGGCATTGTGGAGGCGTCAGACAGCCTGGCGCAATACCGCAAGACCTTTGAGGATGCCCGCGAGGCTACGACTCGCCACGTGCGGGACTTCTTGAACTGCGTCAAATCGCGCGAGGATACCCGGGCGAACGCACTCGCGGCATGCCAAACGCACGTGGCGTGCCACGCGGCGTACATCGCGTACCAATTGGGGGAGACTCTGGAGTTCGATCCAGCGACCGACAGTTTCCCTGGCAGCGACGCTGCCAACAGAATGCGCTCCCGCGCCATGCGCGAGCCATGGAGACTCGTGTGAACGGAGGCCCAAGATGTTGAGACGAACCTTCTTCGCCATAACGGCTGCGGCCGTGGCAGTCGGCAAGCGCTTGCGCGGCCAGGACCGCGGCCAACTGCAACGCATGACCGACGCGCAACTCGCGTCAACGCCTCACAAGTCAGAGGAAATCATGGGCATGGCCTCGGCAGATCTCGTGGCCATTCTCAAGAATTCCGACGCCACGGAGTTTGCCAAGGCCAAGGCTTGCCAACGGCTCGCCGTGGTCGGCGAGCCAAGCGCCGTTCCGGCTCTAGCGGAATTGCTCGATGACTCGCAGTTGGCTCACTACGCGCGAACGGCGCTGGAGCCGATGCCCTCCGGCGCGGCCGACCAGGCGTTGCGCGAGGCACTGGGCAGGCTGAACGGCGGTTTGCTTGTGGGCGTGATCAACTCGATTGGCGTCCGGCGAGATCCCTTGGCGCTGACAGGGCTGGCACAGCTTCGGCAAAGCAACGACCAGGCTGTCCGCGACGCAGCGACCGCAGCGATCAATCGGATTCGTCGACCGTAGCTCCTCCCGAACAGTGTGCCGCCAGCGACTGGCCTGACCCATTCACTTGGGGACTCCGGTGAGGTCCGGACAAGACGCGGTGCGCCCCCCTCGCAGCACGCAAGGGCGGCCTTCGAGCCAAACGCTGGCACATAGGCGAGCGGCGCGGCCGGACTGGACGCACCGGCCTTGCCGAGTGGACTCCACATTTCAGGCCTAAGAGTCGCTCTCGTCTCGTACGACATAGGTGCCAGCTGCGCGGTCATGCCACGACTGCCGCTTCTCGTCCCACGCCGCCCAGATCCAGCCGAGCCCCAGAAACGCGATGGAGATCACGCTGGCAACGCCCCTTACGACCCCGTCCTGCGGGGCCAAGGCCCGGCCGTCGGTGCGGACCAAGCGCACTCGGCAGATCATGCCACCAACAGTCGTGCCTCTCCACGCCCACATCGCGGTGTTGTACACCAAGAACATCAGCAACATCAGCAGCATGCCGGCGTCCAGCGCTTGGCCGATGATCACGAAAGGTATGAAGTCCAAGGCTACGGCACCGATTCGAGCGGAAAAGCTTGCCAAAGGCAGATCCACTGCCGTTCCGGGCTCATGCGTCGGCTCTTCTCCCTGGCCGGCTGCGCCCTCAGGCTGGTCGACTCCTACGCCAGGAGGCGCCATGGGCTCTGTAGGCTCGGCACTACCCACCTGCGAAATCGCCACAGTCGGGATACGACCCGATTCGGCCGACTTCGGCTGTTCCTTGCGCAAGCTCGTTGCGACGGTAGTGGTTGCGGCACCCAACGCTAGAACGCCCAACGCCGTCCATGCCGCAAGTCCGAGCACCGGCACCATATAGGCAATGCAAATCACCCCAAACCCGATCGCTACCGACCTTGCGGCTTCGGCCCGGTCTCCTGGAAACTGCTCCGGCATGATTCGTCCTCCAATCCAACGAGTCACGCCAACCCTACCCAAAATCACAGCAAGGAAGACCGCAAACCAGAGCAGCGGCACAGCAGGCAGCCCGACCACAGATGTGACCAGCAGCAGTGATACGGGTCCAATCAAGACCACGACCAAACCGCCTACGAGGAAACAAGTGAGCGGTTTGGATGCTAGAGCCGAGGCAACATCGCGGACAGGCCGCTCGAAAATCGCGTTCGTGGCCAAATACAGCAGGGCAAAGACTGCAACGAAGATCCAGGTCCAGAGAAGGTCGGGAACCAGCGGCCGTCCCCACAGCAACCCCTTGCTCAGCCAAGCCAGGGCCGGCGCGAATACCTCGGTGGGACCGGCACCTACGCCAATAACGGCAAGTTCACCCCCTGGCGAGAATTCCACAGGTGCATCCAGTGCGCCGCCGACGAGAACAAAATCGCCCTCCGCAACCGCACCCGGCAGGACGTTGATCGATCCACCCACAACAACCGCATCCCCTTCAATCACGGAAGTGCTGCCGAGTTCGAGCGATCCGAGCAGAACAACTACATCACCCTCGACTGTGCCGTTGATCGTGGCGGAACCCAGAATGACCACGACGTCTTCCGCACGATCTCCAGCCCGAACTTCCAGCGACGAGCCGAATCTGATTTGGGGGGCCGCTCCGGATTCCCGTGCCTGCGCTGGGGCATCTGGGGCATCCGACACATCTGGCGTCTGGGCGGAAGTGGTCGCGAATAGCGCCAGCGCAATCGCAATCTTGGTTATCACTGTCCTAGAGCGCTCCATGGTTTGGTCCTCCTTCCCTGAGCATGAATGTCAATGCCGCGAGGCACGTCGCACTCGCTACGACCAGCGCCGCTCCAATGGCTGCCAAGTAGACAGCGGCTGGTAGGACCAGGAGCCGCCACAGGGCTCCCGCGGCTACCACCGCCTCATGCGCGAGTGCGAATTCCATGGAATCCCACGCGTAGGGCGCTAGCCAACCAAACCCTACGCAAAGCACACCTGTGGCGAACTTCAAGGTAGCGGGCCAAGCGCGCCACCCTCGGCGATGCCAAGGTTCGCCCCGGCGGTGCCGGATTGCCGCCAAGACACGCGGTACGAGTGACCTTGGTGCCCTTGGACGAGGCAGCTTAGCCACCTCTCGTGCGAACAGCGACTCGAGTTCAACGGGTGTCATCGGTCCTCTCCGATCAGTTTCCGCAAGGCTAGACGCCCGCGGTGGATGTCGGTCTTGATCTTGCCCACCGAAACGCCCAAAGCCTCCGCGATCTCCAAGTAGCTTTGTTCTTCAAAGTGGTACAGCACGATGGGGACCCTCTGGTGCGGCGGCAGACGGCGGATCCCGCGCTCCAATCTGGCGTACCGCTCGGCGCGCGCGAGATCTTCTGCCGGGTCGTCCCTGGCCACGAGAGTGTCCTCATATGACCAGCTGCGGCGCTCGTCACTCGAGCGCCGCTCGCTGAAGAGACTCCAGCGGGCACGAAACCTCGTCAAGTGGTTCAGGCAGAGGTTCGTTGTCACCGTGCGGAGCCAGCCCACGACCGCTGGCGAGCGCCGTAAAGCATCGAAACGCTCGTATGCCTTGAGGAAAACGGTCTGGGTAATGTCCTCGGCCTCGCTCGGATCCGCCAACATCCGCACTGCCATGCCAAAAACCATGTCCTGATGCTGCCGGACGAAGTTCTCGAACTCGAGTGAGTCGTTCATGCCACCCGCGTCGAGGCGCCGCCCGTGGAAGGAAACACTGCGCAGCCGGGAAAGTTTCGCCCGAGCTGCGCCGCTACGCGGAGCCTGACGCCCATTCTGAGGCAGCGATTCTCACCCCAGGGGCCTGGAGATCGATCTAGACGTGACGCGGGACACCAAGTGACCGACCTGAATTCGGGCCGAAGCGCGTTTCAAGTATTCCTGCGTACTAGATCTGCGAAACTCTTGATTCGGAGGTGAAACCGGTAGCGGTTGGACCATAGGTGCTTAGTGTCGTCCGCTTCGGCGATGCTCAGCAGATTCTCGCGAATCATTGACACGACTAGATCTTGAGTCGTCACGATCTCGAGCGAAGGACCGATCTCCAGGGCTTCCTTCGTTGCCCGCCGATCATCGATCGCCAATTGCCATCCTTTGGAAATCGCCAAAGCGATTGCAGATCGCTCGCCGAGGCCCTATCAGACCGGAAGGCTGTGCCGCGTCGACGACCTCTTTTTTCCGGCTCCGCCTGTTCAGACTTCGACCAATGCAGCCGTTGAGATTCAAATTCCTCGGGAGCGGTTCCAGACGGTCCTGCTGGCCGAGTGCGGGCAGCCTTAGGCCGGTCGAACACCTCGGCGTCAACGCCAGTGATGATACTCGAGCCCGAAGGCGATCAGTCCCTAGCTCCAGAACTGCGCCCGTTGTCGGCGATCAGATTCTTGTAGCGGAGACGCTTGCCCGCCATCCTGCGGGCGATGATCCCCATCTGGTCGATGGTGTCGAACTCGCGGGTATTGTGTCGGCCGGCGAACTCCTGCGCGTACCTGTCGAGGTGCTTCTGGCTCATCTTGTGGCACGTCCCGTAGAAGCCGCGCTTGAAGATCGACCAGTGCGACTCCAGCCCGTTCGTGGTCGCGCCCGTCTCGCTATACTCTCTAACTACTAGCAACGGCGCGGCCCTCGACCACCAAGTCCCGCCCGACCGCGCGCAAGGCCCTCATCACGTGGTCGATGTGCGATCTGTGTCCGGGATCGGCCAGCCGACCCACGGTCGTGTCGGACAGACCCAGCCGCTTTGCCAAGGCGCGCTTGCTGATGCCCCGGTCTCGCATCGCGGAATACAATTCCAGCTTGGCGGCCATCACCGGCGGCACCGTCACGACTTCTTGGCCGTCCATGACCGGGCTGGGCACCGGGACGGCCTTGCGGTCGTCCACTAGGAACGACAGGGCGGCGACCAGCGCGTCCTCGGCCATCTCCAAGGCTTCGGCCCGGCTGTAGCCGCTGGTATGGCACCCTCGGATGTCGGGGAACGAGACGACGTGCTCGTTCCCCTCGTGCAGGACGATCTGGCACGGGTAGGCGTATCGCATCTCAGAAGTCCTCCTTTGGTATCTCCCGATCCTTCAACATCGAATCCAGCAGCCCCTTGCCGATCTCGGTCCGCTTGACGATCGTGTCGCGCCCGCCGACGAACACCTTGCCGTGGCTGCCCTTGCCCTTGCGGGCGACGAACCGGAAATCCAGGCCGGCTCGCTTCGCGTAACGCTTGGCGCGCCTCGTGAATTCCCGTCCGTCCAAGACTATAGTGCGCCCTATCGGGCGGTACAATGCAAGTGTTTTTAGGGAATAAATAGTAGAAAATAGCTTAATTCGCTAATTTCTTGAGAATTTGCCCGGTTTGCGCCGAGATCCGGCGAAGCTCGCGCCCGCATCAGCCACTCAACGGCGTGCAATCGAGCCTCTGGCACGTCAGCCACGAACGTCTGACTCCCCGCCGCCGAGCGATCCGGGCGGGGAAATTGTGACTATTCGATATATTTCCCTGCGGATTCTGTCCTTGTATTCGGCAAGGCGAATTGCGGGTTCCGGAGAATATCGGCCCACGGCGGCTAGACAGAGTAGCGCGACCCATTACGGAGTTTGCGGGAACGCTGAGCCAGACTGCCCGCAAGGGAGTGCAGCGCGAATCGGCAGTCCGTTATCATCAGGATGGCTAGGAAGTCGATGAGCACCCTTGTGTTTCGCTGGTTCGCCCGGCACTGGAAGTTCGCGGCTGGGACGTGCGGAGCGTCGCTGCTGGCTTCCCTACCCGCGCTTGGCGCACAATCGGAAGCGCTCGAGCACTTTGAGAAGCATGTGCGGCCGCTGCTGGTCGCCAAGTGTCAGGTCTGCCACAACGCTCAGTTGAAGAGTGGCAATGTCGACTTTTCGGGCGTCCAGGGCTTCTTGAAGGCCCGCGACGAGGCGGCCCTGGTCTCGACGCAGGATCCGGAGTCCAGCCGCCTGCTCGCGATCGTCGGCTACCAAGCTCGCGTCAAGATGCCGCCCGGCGGCAAACTTCCCGATAACGAGTTGGCGGTCCTGCGCGACTGGGTACTGCGGGGCGCTCCATGGCCCGGAGCAGAGCAGCACGAGGCCATGATCCCGGAGGGCCAACAGGGCATCTTCACGGACGAGCAGAAGAACTACTGGGCATTCCAGCCAGTGGTCCGTCACGATCCGCCGACTGTGGACGATCCCGCTTGGAACCAGAACCCGATCGACCGCTTCGTGCTGACCAAGATGCGGGAGCATGGCCTGCAACCCGCTGCGCCGGCCGACAAGCTGACCTGGCTGCGTCGGGCTACATTCGACTTGACAGGACTGCCGCCGACTCCGGCAGCCGCGGAGGCGTTCCTCGAGGATGCTTCCCCCGAAGCCTACGAGCGGGTGGTCGAGCGGCTCCTCGCATCGCCGTTGTATGGTGAGCGCTGGGGGCGTCACTGGCTGGACGTTGCGCGCTTTGCAGACTCGACCGGCAACGACGAGGATCACCGCTATCCGTACGCCTGGAAGTACCGCGACTACGTCATCGAGGCATTCAACAGCGACATGCCCTACGACCAATTCGTGCGGGAACAGATCGCGGGCGATTTGCTGCCAGGCGACGATCCCGGCAAAGTCAACCAACGCGGCATCATCGCCACAGGCTTTCTGGCGCTCGGCCCGAAAGCCATCGCGCAGCAGGACAAGCAGCGCATGCTCTATGACGTGTACGACGAGCAGATCGAGGTCGTCTCCAAGAGCATGCTGGGCCTGACGGTCGCCTGCGCTCGCTGCCACGACCACAAGTTCGATCCGATCCTGACCAAGGACTACTACTCGCTGGCTGGCATCTTCGCCTCGACCCGAAGTTACAAGGACCCTTCCAGGCACGTCTCGGCACTGCTGTTCAAGCCATTGGTGGAGCAAGAAGTCTACGACCGCTACGAGGCTGAGCAGCGCGTCATCAAGAACAAGCGCATCGAGCTGGACAACTTGGCTGACATCGAACTCGAGCAATACGTCGACGGGGCTGCGGGCCGGATCGCAGACTACATGCTGGCGGCTCGCGAGATCTATGAAGATGGTGCCGATGAGGCAAAGCTCGCGGCGGAACGCGACCTCGATCTAACCCAGCTCGGGAAATGGATCGCCTACCTCAAACCCGCAGACACACCGCGCGGACAGCTAGCCGCCTGGCGCGACGCCATGGCGTCGAAACGTTCCGATGCAGCGGCCGCCTACCAGCAGGCCTTTGCGAAGACGCTCGAAGAGTGGCACCACACGATCCGACGCTGGCGGGAAAGTGCCATCGACTTGATTCGGACCGGCACCATGCCCCCGCCACCGAAACCCCGTTTCTTGCCCGGACGGGACCGCTTTTTCTTCGACGTGTATCACGCCAAGAACGCGCCTTTGCGCTTTGCAGGCGAAGAGCGCAACGCGATCCTGAAGCCTGAGACCGTGGCCACGATCAAGAAGTTGCGAGTGGAGGTCGCCGAACTCGAAGCCAAGGCCCTGCCGGAGCCCCCGATGGCAAACGCCGTCGAAGAGGGCCAGCCGGTGGAGCAAAGAGTGTTCGTGCGCGGCGACTACAACGCCGAGGGCGAGGCAGCGCCAAAGGTTTTTCCGGCGATCATCGCTGGATTCGACCAAACACCGGTCAGCGCCGGAAGCGGCCGCTTGGAACTGGCGGACTGGATCGCCTCGCCATCCAACCCCTTGACGGCCCGAGTCATGGCCAACCGCATCTGGCAGAAGCACTTCGGCGACGGGATCGTGCGGACGCCGAGCAACTTCGGCAAGCTAGGCACGCCGCCGACGCACCCAGAACTGCTCGACTGGCTGGCCTCGACGTTCGTGCGGGAGGGCTGGTCGGTCAAGGAGATGCACCGCAAGATCATGCTCTCGAGCGCCTACCGCATGGGCAGCACGGCGAGTGCGGCGGCGGCCAAGAGCGATCCGGGCAACCAGTGGCTGTCGCATTTCAACCGGCGGCGTCTCGATGTCGAGGAATTGCGGGATGGCATGCTGGCGATCGACAACTCGCTCGACCTCACCATGGGCGGCACGCTGCAGTCCGGCTTCGGGACCGACCGCGAAAACTCCAACTCCCGGCTCAGCGTCGATCCGACCACCTCGGTGCGGCGCATGGTCTACCTGCCGCTGCGCCGGGCGAACCTGCCGACCCTGCTGAACCTGTTCGACTTCGGCGACGCGGTCACGTCCTTGGGGAAGCGCCCGGTGACCAACGTGGCCCCGCAGGCGCTCTTCATGATGAACAGCGAATTCGTGGCCTCGCGCGCCGGAAACCTGGCCGAGCAACTGCTGGCAGACCCTGCCCGGACGGAGACCGAACGCGCCCAGCACGCCTACATGGCGATATTGACGCGGGAGCCGGACGCAGCCGAGGTCGATTCGGCCCTGTCGTATGTCGGCAGCTACACGGCGCGTTTCGACGGCTCGACTGCGCAGGAGGCCTGGCAGAGCTATTGCCGCATCCTGCTCGCCTCGAACGACTTCATCTACGTAGACTGAGCCTGGCCAAGGGAGAGACCGAGAGACTTCAGGGAGCGGCGCGAGCGATGGATTACAAGCAGATGATCGAGCACATGAACGCGGTCCAGCCGACGAGCCGCAGGGGCATGCTGCGCGACTCCGCGTGCGGTTTCGGCATGCTAGCGCTCGCCAGCATGTTCGACCGGAACCACGCCACGGCAGCGAATGTCGAATTCGACCCGGCCAACCCCCTGGCGGTGCGCGAGCCGCATTTCCCACCGCGCGCCAAGCGCGTGATTTTCCTGTTCATGCACGGCGGCCCCTCGTCGGTGGACACCTTCGAGTACAAGCCCTATCTGGAGCGGCACCACGGCGAGCCGCTACCAATCGAGCGCCCGCTGGCCTTTGACGACGAAGAGCCGGGGCCGCTGATGAAGCCCCTGTGGGACTTCAAGCCGGGCGGCGAGAGCGGCATCAAGGTCAGCGACCTGTTCCCCCACGTGCGCGAATGCGTGGACGACATGTGCTTCGTGCATTCGATGGTTGGCGAAGGCGTCGACCACGGCGCGGCGCTGCTGCAGACGTTCACGGGATCCAGCACCTTCACGCGCCCGAGCCTGGGCTCGTGGGTGGTTTACGGCCTCGGAACGGAGAACAAGAACCTACCCGGCTACGTCACCATCAAGCCAGCCCTGTCCCACGGCGGCGCCAAGAATTGGTCGTCGGCGTTCTTGCCGGGATCGTTCCAAGGTACGCCGATCGGCCACGCCGGATTGAATGTCTCGGACGTGCAGGGCGAGCCGATCGAGTACCTGGTGAACAAGGGGCTGTCGCAAGAGAAGCAGCGGTATGAACTCGACATGCTGCGCAACGTCAACCGGCGGCACGCCGAGATGCGCAAGTTCGACCCGCGCCTGGAAGCGCGCATCCAGTCGTTCGAACTCGCATTCCGCATGCAGGTGCAGGCGCCTGAAGCGTTCGAGGTGGAGAAGGAGTCCGAAGCCACTCGAAAGCTCTACGGCCTCGACGATCCAGTGACAGCGGACTTCGGCTGGCAGTGCTTGCTGGCCCGCCGGTTGAGCCAGCGCGACGTGCGTTTCGTGCAATGCACGCACTCCTACAAGTGGGACCAGCACTCGGACCTCTTCAACCGCCACAACACCAACGCCGCGGAGGTCGACAAGCCCATCGCCGGCCTGCTCAAAGATCTCAAGTCACTCGGCATGCTCGATGAGACATTGGTGATCTGGGCGGGCGAGTTCGGCCGCACGCCGGTCAGCCAAGGCGGCGATGGCCGCGACCACAACCCTTACGGCTACACGATCTGGATGGCCGGGGCCGGCGTGAAGAAAGGCTTCCAATACGGGGCGACCGACGAGATCGGCTACCACGCGGAGGCGAACCGGATGCACATCCACGACTTTCACGCCACCGTGCTGCACCTGCTGGGACTGGACCACGAGAGGCTGACATACCACTTCTCGGGTCGGGACTTCCGGCTAACCGACGTGGCCGGCCTGGTGCATCGCGACATCTTGACGTAGGATTTCGGTTTTCTCGAACAGGGGTCTCGCTCGCACGTGCCGTCCGAAGTCGCCGTCCCGGCAGATGTACCCCAAGAAGCCGACCTGCGCAAATGCGTGCACTGCGGGCTCTGCCTCAATGCCTGCCCGACCTACCGCGAACTCGGCGTCGAAATGGATTCGCCGCGCGGGCGGATCTACCAAATGGTGGAAGTCGCCGAGGGCCGCAGCCCGATCTCCGAGGACTACATCGAGCACATCGAGTTGTGCCTAGCGTGCCGCTCCTGTGAGACGGCCTGCCCCTCGGGCGTTCAGTACGGCCGCCTGATCGAAGGCGCGCTAGCCCAGATCGAGAATGGCACCCGCCGCAGCATCCCGCGGCGTCTCGTGCGCTGGTTCGCGTACAGTTGGCTGCTACGCAGCCGGCTGCTCCTCAGGGCGGTCGGCCTGGGGCTGCTGGCATACCAGCGCAGCGGTCTCGACCGAATGATGCGGGAGTCCGGCTTCCTAGACTCGCTCGGCAGGCTGGGAGAGCTAGCGCAGCTCGCCCCCCAGTCGCAGGCGCCGTTCTTCTTTTCCAGCATCGGGAAGGTCTTCCCGGCCGAGGGCGAGACCAAGCACCGCGTAGCCCTGATGGCCGGCTGCATGCAGAACGTGTTCTTCAGCCGGCTAAACGAAGCGACGGTTCGCGTGCTGTGCAAGAACGGCTGCGAGGTCACTGTTCCGGCAGAGCAGGAGTGCTGCGGGGCGCTGCAGGTGCATGCCGGCCTGCGCACGATCGGCCGCGAGCAAGCGAAGAAGAACATCGCGGCGCTTGAGTCCGGCGGCTTCGACGCAATCATCACGAACACCGCTGGCTGCGGATCGGTGCTGAAGGAGTATCCCGAACTCTTTGAGCACGATCCGGAATGGCACGAGCGAGCCCAGGGTTTTGCCGGCAAGATGCGTGACGTGAGCGAGTTCTTGGCATCCATCGACCTCAACACCGAATTCGGCCACCTAGAGCGAACCGTCACCTACCAAGACTCCTGTCACCTCCTGCACGGACAGAAGATCTCGACACCGCCGCGAAAAATGATCCAAGCGATCCCTGGCGTGAAGTTGCACGAACTGCCCATGAGTGAGATCTGCTGCGGCTCCGCGGGAGTGTACAACGTGGAGCACACGGACATCTCTATGTCGCTGCTGGAAGACAAGATGCGCATGATCGAGTCGACGCGGGCGGACACGATCGTGACCGCCAACCCGGGTTGCATGCTGCAGTTGGAAGCTGGCACTCGACGCTTTTCGCGGCCAATTCCGGTCTTGCACGTGGTCGAACTGCTGGACCAGGCGTACAGAGCGGCCGGCGGATCTGTCAACTAGCCTGCTGCAGATTGCGCCCGGGCTGGATCTGCGCTCAGTTGGACTCCCCGCTGGGCCAGCCTCAGTCCGAGGATCCAAACCACCTAGCGCGGATCCTTCCAAGCCTGCCGGACTCGTCGAGTTCCAAGAGTGCCCGGTTCACGGGTTCCCGCAGTTCGCTACCCGCCGGAAACGCGATTCCGTACGACTGCCGCTCGATCAGAGGGCCCACGATCATCACGGTGTTATTCCCGTCTTCCACGGCGTATCGCATCAACGGAGCGGCATCGAACAGGATCGCATCGACCTCTCCAGCTTCGAGCAGGCCGTACGCGTCTTCGATCTTCTCCACCTCGCGCAATCGAGCACCGTACCGGATCGCTGTTGCGGTGCTAGTTGTCCCTGAGACCGTTGCGACAGTGCGCCCTTCGAGATCTTCCGGTCCGGATATATCGCTGTGGAGTGCAGCCATCGTCAGTCCGGCTGACAGGTGAGCGATCGCCACTCCGAACAGCGAGATGCCGATCAGCATCATCACTGCGGCTGCAATCCGGCCAAGCCAGCGCCGCGGCGCCACATCCCCATAGCCAACGGTCGTGATCGTTGCCAGAATGCACCAGCCAGCTTCGAAGATTCCGGGGAAGTACCGGTTGCTGATGTCGGAGCTTCCTCGTTCGGCGAAGAATAGGATATGCGCGCAAAGAACGACAAATGCCATGAGGGAGCCAAGCACTCGGAGGGTCGCTTTGGCCTCCAAGGACCGCAGTAGCCGAAGCCATCCGGGATCTTCGTCCACAACAGTGAGGAGTCGCAGCCCGGTGTTCATGTAGGGATGGCTGAAGTCCATCTCGAGTTCTCGATCGCGCGTGATGCTGATCCCAGCTAGCGCGACGTCGATCTCGCCGCTCCTCAACGCCTCCATGAGGTTCCCGAATAGCATGAGGCGGTACGTCGAGTCGACGCCGATCGCGTCTGACACCTCGCTCCAAATGTCAATATCGAATCCTTCGAAGCTCTCGCCGGTTTCAATCACGAGCGGGGGGAAGCTCGCTACCCCGACAACTACTGCCGTGTCCTCGGCAAATAGGGCGGCCGGGAGCAGCGCCGCCGCGACCACGCCAATCGCAACGGCGAATCTACCCAGCCATCCAGACCGCAGCGAGGTTGCAGTGGCGCAGGCCGATCTCGCATTCGCCCCAGCGTCTCGTTCGATCCGCCGATCCTCGCCTGACAGAGGCCTTGAGTGCCTGATCAATCTGGCCACCAGACTTGCCACCCAGCGCCCGCCAGCATTGATCCAGGAGCCTCAGGCGGCACGGACGCCTCTCCTGCAGGCAACCGCGTTAGAGTCGCGGTTCGAAGTGCCTCGAGAGGCGCGATCGAGGTGAGGGACGCCGCTGCGGATATGCAGAACCGCCTAGCTGTGCGCGGCGATCGAAGCGACGAAATTGGACGCTCCCGCGACGCCAGCTCAGGCCTGCCCATCCAGCACGCCGCGCATGTACGAGAAAGACTTCGCCATGCCCAGCTGCGGATGGTCGGCGACCACTTCGTACTCCAAGCCCACGACGCCTTGGTACTTCCGCTCCTTGAGCATCTTGAAGATCGCGGCGATCGGCATCTTGCCGTCGCCCACGTCCACGCGGCTCTCCTTGCTGCCAAAGTCCGACAGATCCTTGACGTGGAAATCGTAGATACGATCCCAGGCACCGTCGATCTCATCCAGGATATCGGCGCCCGTCCGCACGGCGTGGCCCACGTCGACGCACAGACCCATGCGCGGATCCATGTTCTTGACGCGCTTGATCACGTCGCTGGGTGCCGGGTAGAACTTGTCTTCCGGGCCGTGGTTGTGGATGGCCATCTTGCGATCGTACTTGATGGCAAGCTTTTCGATCGCCCCAAGATTGGAGTGCGTCGGCGCGCAAACCATGATGGGCATCCCGGCCGCGACCGCGTACTTGAAGTAGTGCTCCAGTTCGCTGCTGTCGTCGCTCTTGAGGGAGATGTTGCCCCCGGCGACGACCTCCAATCCGGCCTTCTCGAATTCCTTGCGGGCCGCCTTGAGGTCATCTGCGGAGAGGTAGTACGGCATGTGGAACGATTTGACATTGACGTACTTGACGCCCAGCTGGCGGCAGATGTCAATCGCCGCCGACCGGCTGAACTTGCGCAGAGAATACGTTGCGACAGCCAGTTTGAGGTCGTCCCAGTGGTGCGGCCCCGCACCGTTGCCCGCCTGCTGTGTCGAGGCAGCGGCCGCTGAAGCCGCGGGCAGCACGGCGGCTGTGCCGAGGAACGAGCGTCTGGTCGTAGACTTCATGGTTGGATACTCCCGTGCCTGCAGTGCAGACGCTGAGATTCTAGCATGCCAATTGTATGGCCGTGGTCGTCCATCCAACAGCCCGCGGGACGGTTCTCGGACCGAGACTGCCTCGTGTCTGGAAGTGTTGACTGCGGTAGCTCAAGCTTGGGCTCTGGCTGGGCAGAACGGTTTGAAACGGAGGCGGTCCCCCAGTCTCAACGACGGCGCGGACACGCCTTCCGCGCTCTTTCGGCGTGATACGCTTGTTGCTGGACAGGTCGCCGGCATTCGGCCTAGGCGGCCGTCAGGGCTTCCATGAACCAGCTGAAGATTCTACCGTTAGCAATGCTCCTCGCCCTCGTGCCGGCTTTCGGCCAGGACGCGGCGACGCAGAAGCTGCAACAGACCTTTGAGACGGCGGTTGCGGCGCTCAATGAGGGGAACATCGACGGCTTTCTCGCCAACATTCACGAAAAGGCGCTGTCGTTCTATTCCTGCGGTCCCACGTCCGGCAAGGAGGGCAAGGAGGCCTGCCAACTGGACTGGGAGCAATTCTTCGGCAAGACCGCGGCGGCGAAGTTCGAGCCGAGGGACATGGAGTATCGGGTCATGGGCAGCACAGGGGTGGCGTGGGGCAACTACGACGTGGTAGTCAAGACGAAGAACGGCAGAGAGATGCGGCATCAAGGGCGCTACACCATGACTTATACCCTTGAGCTCGGCGAGTGGAGACTCGTGATGCAGCACAACACCCCTGCGGCGGATGGCCCGGGCGGCCCTCGAGAACGCTCTCCGCGCGCCGGACAGGCCGGATCTTAGCGGCCGGACTCGCCGCGCCCGCTCAAACCGGCTTCAGGCGGACCCAATCGATTCGCGTGCTTGGAGGAACGAGTTCGCCGTGGCGAGACGTGCGCCGTCGACTCCGGGACGCCAGTGAGCGACTAGATGCGGTTGCCGTCGAGATCGTCGTCGCTTCGCCCTTGGACCAGGCTGGCAGCCCATGCGCGGACCTGCTCCGTCGTGCGGTAGTTCAGCCATAGTTGCGGCGAAGACCCGCGGATGTTGACGCCGCACTGCCCAAGGACGATCTTGTGACGGCAGATGCGCTGAGGGCGTCGCGGGAGCTCAGCGGAAGGCCCCTATAATTGGAGCATGCAGGGAGATGCGAAGGTCATCGAACACCTCAACCGGACGCTTAAGGGCGAGTTCACGGCAATCCACCAGTACATCGTGCACGCGGAGATGTGTGACAACTGGGGCTACAGCAAGCTTGGGGCGTTCATAAAGCAGCAGGCCATCGGCGAGATGGGCCACGCCGAGATGTTGATCGAGCGCATCCTGTTTCTTGAGGGAGTGCCCGGCATGGGCGAGATCAGCCCCCTCAACGTCGGCCAGAACGTCCAGCAGCAGCTCGGCAACGACTTGCAGCTGGAATACGAGGCCGTGCAGATCCTCAACGCCGCCATCAAGGACGCGGTCGCGGCTGACGACAACGCCTCACGCGAGCTGTTCGAGACGATCCTCAAGGACGAGGAGGAGCACGTCGACTGGCTGGAGTCGCAGCTTCAGATGATCGACGACATGGGGCTGGGAATCTACCTCTCCCAGCAACTCCCGGACGCGGCCGCGGCCGCTGGCTAGTCCAGCACCACTTCCATTAGCTGGCTGATCAGCGGGTAGTACTGGACCCGCACCTTGGCACCGACGGGGACCTCTTCCAAGCTCAGGCGCGACTTGCCGATGCGCTTCGCGGCCCTCTTGCCGGCCTTGACGTGCTCACGGCCCAGAGGCTGGGCGAACGCCAGCTCCACCGCGCCGGTCTTAGCCAAGGTCAGGTTCAGGGTCCGCTTCTGTAGGTCGACTGCAGTCACGGTGCCCTTGGCCTTGACCACCTTGAGCACTTTCTCGGGGCGCGTTCCCTCGAGCGCGCCATCTGCATTGTCATTGACGCCTGGGCGCGTGCTCGAGCTGACGGTCCGCTGCTGCGCGACCGCGCCGCACACGAACAGAGCCAAGGCCAGGATCAGACGCAGTGGCATGTCAGAACCTCCGTTGTATCTTGAGGCCCGCTGGCCGCGCGCGTCAAGTGGGCCCGGCTCAAGTCTCTCACAAGACTGATCGCAGGTAGTTCGAGATCTCGGGCCGTTGCCAGTCCTCCGGGCCGACGTACTTGCGCAGCACCCTGCCCTCTCGCGAGATCAGGTACGACTCCGGATACTTCATCGTGCCGTACCGCACGCTGACGGTCCGCTCCGGATCCCGGGCCGTCGGGAAGCTCACCCTCGAGCTATCCAAGAATCTGCGGTACTGGTCGGGATCCTCATCGACGCTGATGCCCACCACCACGAAGCCTTGATCGCGCAGCTGCCGATAGGTCGCATCGAGAGAGGGCATCTCCTGAACACAGGGCGGGCACCAAGTGGCCCAGAAGTTTAGCAGCACCACCTTGCCGCCATAGTCGTCGAGGCTGACGCCGACGCCCTGGTCATCGGTCACGCTGAAGCCCGGGGCGCGGTCCCCTTCCGAGACGTCGTAGACACGGAGGTAGCCCTGCACGCGATACACCATCACGATGGCGAGGGCCAGCGCCAAGCCGTAGACCACGGTCTCCCTGCTCATGCGTGCCATAATCGAGGTACAGTTCCACTCTACCGCCGAGAGGGGCTAACGCCAAGTTCCCAGCGATGCTGATCACGCGCAAGGCCGAGTTCTCGGCATCGCATGTCTGTTCCAACGCTGAGCTGTCGGCGGAAGAAAACGAGCGTCTTTACGGCATAGAGAGCCGTCCCAGCGGTCATGGGCACAACTACGTGCTCGAGGTCACCGTGCGCGGAGACGTCAACCCGGTCCACGGCATGGTCCTTGACCTGAAAGAACTCAAGGAAGTCATTCGAGAAAACGTTTTGGACATCTACGACCACCGCTTCCTCAACCGCGAGGTCCCGCCGTTCGACAAGGTCGTGCCGACCGCCGAGAACATCGCCGGCGACATCTGGCATCGCCTTGACGAACCGATCGGCAGGCTGGGTTCGAAGCTGCATTCCGTCCGCCTGCACGAGAGCGACGACCTGTTCGTGGAAGTCTGCGAGCCGCGCGCAACGTGACCACGCTCACCAAACGGTACGGCTTCGCCGCCTCGCACCGGCTGTGCGCGCCCTCGCTGAGCGAAGAGCGCAACCGCGAGATCTTCGGCAAGTGCGCCAACCCGTTCGGGCACGGACACAACTACTCCCTCGAGGTCAGCGTCGAAGGCGATCCAGACCCGCGCAGCGGAATGGTCGTGCAGCGGTCAGCGCTGGACAGCTGGGTCCACAGCGCCGTCATCCGGCGCATTGACCACACCCATCTCAATTCGGAAATCGCTGAGTTCGCAAAGCTTGTCCCGACTTCCGAGAATCTGCTGGTTGTGATCGAGGGCTGGCTGCGCGCGGCGTGGCCCGACTATTTTCCCGGCCAGTCCCTGCGCTTGGCCAGCCTGCGCTTGGAGGAGACCCCGCGCAACAGCTTTCGCAGCGCACTGACTGCCGCCACCGATCTGCCATGAAACCCTTCGACCCGTATGGAGCCGCAAGAGGCTCCACCCCAGAGCCCCGCTCGGACTCTCCGGACCCAATCGAGGCCTGCGCAGAGCACATTCTTGGAAGCCTGGGCGAAGACATCGATCGGGACGGCTTGCGCGAAACTCCCGTGCGCTACGCGAGGGTCATGCGCGAGCTGACCCAAGGCTACGACCAAGACCCCGACCTAGTGCTGCAATCGGCCATGTTCGATTGCACCTACGACGAGATGGTCATCGTCAAGGACATCGAGGTGTTCTCGCTGTGCGAGCACCACATGCTGCCGTTCTTCGGCCGCATGCACATCGCCTACATCCCCCAGAAGAAAGTCATCGGCCTGAGTAAGACGGCGCGGATCGTCGACATTTTTGCCCGGCGCTTGCAAATCCAGGAACGCCTCACGCAACAAGTGGCGGAAACGATCCAAGGCGCGATCCAGCCGGCCGGAGTCGGAGTGGTCTGCGAAGCGCAACACCTGTGCATGATGATGCGCGGGGTGGAAAAGCAGCACTCCGCAACGATCACCAGCGCCATGCTGGGCGTGTTCCGCGACAATCCGAAGACTAGGGAAGAATTCCTAGCGCTGGTCTCCAACGGAGGCAGGCGCTAGCTCGGATTGCATCTTGGCCGCGCAAGCGGCCACTATAGGGTGCGATGGCTACGCCGCTCACGCGCCGCGATTTCAACGCAAGCCTAGGAAGCGCCGTCGCGCTCGGTGCCCTGCCCGCTTCTTGCGGCCGGACATCCGACGGCGAGTGGCACGAGTGGGGGCGCGAACCGGGCGGCACGCGGCACAGCCCGCTCACCCAGATCCACCGGGACAACGTCGCTGAACTCCAACCCGTGTGGACACACCGCTGCGGGGAGATCAGTGACGGCTCCCGCAACCCGACCCGCACCGCATACGAATGCACGCCGCTGATGGCGGACGGCTACCTGTACGTCACAACTCCGTACAACCGGGTCCTCGCGCTCGACCCAGAGACCGGAAGCGAGCGCTGGGCATTCGATCCGGGCCTCGATCTGGCCAAGCGCTACAACCTCTGGGCCAATCGCGGTGTTAGCCTTTGGCGCAGCGCCTCGGAGCGGCGGCTGCTGCACGGCACGCTGGACGGGCGCCTCATCGCCCTAGATCCATCGACCGGAAGACCATGTGCCGATTTCGGCGATGGCGGCCAAGTGAGCGTCGGCGCGCGCCTGACTTCTCCGCCCACGATCGTGGGCGACTTGGCGGTCATCGGTGGAAACACACCGACCCTGCGAGCCTTCGATGTCCGTAGCGGCAAGCTGGCTTGGACCAGGCACAAAGTGCCACCGGATGACATGGCGGCGAGGCAGACATGGGAAGGGGATTCTTGGAAGCAACGACGTGGCGGAGTCGCCTGGCCTCCGCTCAGCGCGGACATCGAACGCGGCCTATTGTTCGTACCCACCGATTCGCCGACCTATGACTACTACGGGGCCGATCGCGCCGGAGACAACCTGTACTCCAACTGCGTGCTGGCACTGGATGCCAGTACCGGGGAATACGTCTGGCACTTCCAAGCCACCCACCACGACATTTGGGACTACGACCTGTGCGCCCAGCCGGTGCTCTGCGATATCCGGCGTGAAGGCAACACGATCCCGGCCGTGGTACAGACCAGCAAGCAGGGCTTTGTGTACGTGCTGCACCGCGAGACTGGCGAGCCGCTGTTCGATATCGACGAAATTCCTGTCCCTCAACACTGCGCTCCCGGCGAGCAGCCAGCAGCCACGCAGCCCGTTCCAGCCAGGCCAGCCCCCTTCGTGAGGCAGTCCATGTCTCCAGACGAACTGTCCACGGCAACGCCCGAGCATCATGCCTGGGCCAAGGAACTAGCCGCGCGCTACCAGATCGCGCCGCTGTACCACCCGGGCACCGAACGAGGCGTGATCATCTTTCCGTGCAACCAGGGCGGCGGGGAATGGGGCGGAGGCTGCTTCGATCCGGCAACCGGCCGCTTCTTTATCAACGGCACCAACCTCGCGGACATCGTCGTCATGGAGGCCCGAAGGGCCGAGCAGCCAGACCGTCCGGTCGGACGCGAGATCATCACGCGCGAAGGCCTGAGCGAATCAGTGACGTATCGTCGCAAGCGAATCGACGTGCGCCAGAACAAGTTCTGGGATCCGCAGACGCTCTGGCCGTGCCAACAGCCGCCGTGGGGCGTTCTGAGTTCGATCGATCTCGCGACAGGCGACTATGACTGGCAAGTACCGCTAGGCGAAGTCCCGGAGCTGACTGCCCGCGGCGTGCCCGTCACAGGCACGATCAACATGGGCGGGCCGATCGTCACAGCGGGAGGCCTGGTGTTCATCGGGGGGAGCAACGACCGCCGCTTCCGGGCGTTTGACGCGGATACGGGCAACGTGCTGTGGGAGGCCGAACTCGACGGCAGCGGCCACGCCAACCCGATGACATACGCGGGGCCCGACTCCGGGCGGCAGTTCGTGGTGATCGCAGCCGGTGGCGGCAACAAGCTCAGCCACAAGTTCACGGACGCATTGCAGGCTTTCGCCCTGCCAGCTTGATGCGCGGACGCGTTGCGCTAGGCTGCCGCAGAGGCGGACTCGCCACCGCCCTTGGACTTGGCTGAAGCTGCGCTTGCGGAGCTCGCCGAGCTCTCGGATGACTTCGCCGGCTTTGATTCCTCTGCCTTGGCGTCCTTCTTGGGAGAGCCCTCGTCTCTGGCCTGTTCCGGCTTTTGCCCGCCCTTGCCGTAGTCGGTTACGTACCAGCCGCTTCCCTTGAACTGGATCGCCGGAGCGGAGAGGAGCTTGCGCACAGCTCCGTCGCACTCCGAGTCGCCGTTCTGAGAGCACACGGTGAGGGGCGCGTCGGAGAATTTCTGGATCAATTCAAAGCGCTCGCCGCACTTCAGACACTCGTACTCATAGAGTGGCATGCTGCTGATACCTAGGCGGGCTAGCAGCCGACCTACCCCGCCTAGCCGACTGCCGCTTTTTCGATTCTACCAACATCGTCCGATCCGCAGCAGCCGAGCAAGCCCGGACTCCCGGCAGGTAGCCGCAGACCGCTTGCCTGAAACCCATCGCCCCTGCAAGCCGTTTCACTAGTTAGAATGAGGCGCGAAGGGCTCCGGCCGTCTTACTTCGCGGCAGAGAGGGCAGCAGCTATGAAACAACTCGTTCGGACCATACCCGCAATCGCGATCTGCGCTGGCCTAGCTCTAGGCGAAGCCGCGGATCCGGCAGCCGCGCCAGGGGCCGAATCTCAGGCACAGGCCGAGACAGCCGCTCCAGAGTTAATCGTCCCGGCTGGAACGCGTGTTCCGCTGGTCATGATCAACAGCATCAGCTCCAAGCACTCCGAGCCAGGAGACCCGGTCTATCTCGAGAGCGTCTACCCAGTCGTCGTGGACGGCCGCATCATGGTACCTGCCGGAACGAACGTCTCAGGCACAGTGATTCACTCCAAACGTCCAGGGCGCGTGAAGGGGCGCGGACAGCTGGGCATTCGTCTCGAACAGATGATCCTGCCGAACGGCGTCATCCGCGACCTGTCGGGTCGACCCGCTGCGCTCGATGGTCGGTCGCCCGACAACTTCGACCGGGAAACAGGCACCGTCAAGGCACCCGGAACGAAAGGGGAAGACGCCACGGATATCGCGAGTACCACCGCGACGGGAGCTTCGATCGGCACTATCGGCGGTGTGATCGGTGGCAGGACCGGCACCGGTCTCGGTGTCGGCTCAGCCGCTGGCGCGGCCGCCGGGCTCGCGAAAGTTCTGCTGACCAGGGGAGCAGACGCCATGCTTGACCGCGGGACGCACATCGAGATGCTGCTCGAGCAGGATCTGCGCTTCTCGGGGGACGAGCTACAAGGCTTGGGCTCCGTTACAGGATCACGGCCAAACATCGGCCCGGGACCCGATCCGAGGCGCAATGACCGCAACAACCGGGGCCGCATCGGACGAGGTGTTCCGATCGGCATCGGGCGGCTTCCGCTCTAGCAGGCATCCCCACCAGACCGGCTGTCTGGTCCGGCTGCCGCTCGATCTGCTCCTCGTGGCGCTTGATGTGCTCCAAGTCCAGCAGGCTTAGGATCGGGATCGCAGAAGTCGCTGTCTGTCCGCATCAACTGCACGAGGTCGACGATTGCCCGTAGGGCTGTGCATATCACAACTGGTATAGTTAGACGTTGGGCTGGAGCGTCGAGATCCTGAACTCTGCGGTCCTTGCGGAACTTGACGCCTTTCCAGCCGACATCCGAGCGAAGCTGGACCATATCGTTGGCCTGATTGAGGAACTTGGCATCGAACGTGTTCGCGAGCCTTACGTCAAACATCTCCGAGGCCAGCTCTGGGAGATGCGAATGAAGGGCCATAGCGGCTTGGGCCGGGCCATCTATGTGACTCAGACAGGGCGTCGAATCATCATCTTGCATGCGTTCCGAAAGCAGACCAGCAAGACTCCGAGGACAGCGATTCGGACCGCATTGTCCAGAATGAAGGAGCTAGAGCCATGACCATTGCATTCGACGAACTCCGAAAGAGGTGGCACAACGACCCCGAGTTCCAAAAGGAGTATGAAGCGCTGAGGCCCGAGTTCAGGCTAGCGCGAGAGTTGATCGAGGCTCGCACGGCTGCTGGGCTCAGCCAGCGCGAGGTTGCGCACCGGATGGGAACGAGTCAACCCGCCATCGCTCGCATGGAGAGTGGTCGCAGGCCATCACTAAAGAGCTTGGAACGTTATGCCGAAGCCGTTGGCAGAAAGCTTGAGATTCATCTCGTAGCCGACTGACCGAACCAACTGTGGCGTCGATCATCCGACCTCTTGTCGGTCCATGAAGTGGTAGCAGACCATGTGGCACACGACGAAGTGGGCATCTTCCACCCGGCCCATGTGGTCGTCTGAGACGTGGACGCTGAGATCGACGCTGGGGCGCAGGCGCCCGCCGCTGAGGCCGCTCAGGCCGACTGTGTAGCAGCCGATCGAGTTGGCGTAGTTGATCGCTTGCACCACGTTCTCCGAGTTTCCGCTTCCGCTGATGGCCATGGCGATATCGCCGGGCCGAGCGAAGTTCTTGAGGGGCTCGACGAACACGCTCTCGTAACCCACATCGTTCGAGTAGGCCGTCAGGGTCGGGATCTGCTCTGCCAGAGACATGATCCTGAAGCGCTTATGTTGGCCGTAGCTCGCGCCCTTGACGATGTCGCAAGCGAAGTGGTTCGCGGTCGCGGCGCTGCCGCCGTTGCCGAACACGAAGATCTGCCGATCCTCGTCACGAGCCCTGCGGAACACCTCGATAAGGGCCTCGACACGATCCAGATCGACAGTGTCCAACGCCACTAGCAGCCGCTGCTTGTAGTCCTTGGCGAAAGGCATCGCTTACCCGCCTAGCTCAGTCGTCGCGGCCAGCTCCAGCACCTCTTCGACAGTGGCCTTGCCAGTGCCTCGTTTGCCCACCGTGACCGCGGCTACGATTATCCCAAAGCGCAAGGCTGCTTCAGTTCCCGCGCCGGCCGCCAAGGCGAGAGCGAAGCCCGCGCTAAGACTGTCCCCCGCCCCGCACGGATCGACCACTGGCACCCCCTGCGGCGCTGGCAGCAATCGCTCCCCGTCATCATCGATCAGCCATGCTCCCCGCTCGGCGGCCGTCACTACGGTTGCCGGACCTCCGATCAACCTGTGCAGGCGGGCGTAGTCAACCACGCCGAATGCCCTGCGACAAGCAGCCGCGGCCTCGGACTCGTTGGGCGTGGCAATCACGTTACGGAAGTGTTCCACACGACGCCGCGAATCAGCGACAAAGACCAAGCTGGGGTACCTGGCCGCCAGTTCGCAGACGCTCTTCCGGACGTTATCCGTCACGGTGCCGCCGTGGGCGGTCTCCGCCTGGTCGGCCACGATCACCGTGTTGAACCCTTCAAGGCTGTCTAGGAATGTCCCCACGACGGCATGCTCGCGGGCCGCACTCAACGGCGCGGTGTTGACGAAATCGACTCTCGGGAGGTCTTCAACGCCAGTCTCGGAGTTGACCAGCTTGGTATACGTGAAGGTCTGTATCTCCGGAAACGCGACTAGGTTCGACTCTATCGAGGCCCAATCCAGCGCGTCCCGCAAGTCCAAGCCGGCACCGTCATTGCCGATGGCGCCGATCACGCTGACGCGGGCGGTCCCCAGAGATTTCAGGTTGCCGGCCACCGTCCCGCCCGCACCCGGCGTGCAGACAGTCTCGGTCACGGCGCAGCGTGGAATTCCCGTCTCGCGCGAAGGCTCGGCCAGCGCGGGGTCATAGCGGCACCAGCGGTCCAAGCAGATATCGCCTATCACCAGCGCTCGGACGCTGGATGCACCTGCCAGGATTTCGGAACAAGTCATTCCGCGCGGCTGTCAGCCGCCGCCAAGACCGCCTTGCGAAGTGCTGGAACCGTGACGCGATGGTCTCCGCAAACGTACAGACTTTGCCCTCCATCTGCGACAGTCCGCACGAGAATCGTCTTGTGCGGGCGGAAGTAGTAGCCCGGGTCGGACTTGGGCAGCTCCGAATGGACGTCGCCTTGGATCGGAACCAAATCGAAGACCGCGGTCATGAAATTGGCGATTCGGCGGCCTTCTTGGTGCGCCACGTTGCGTGCCATCGCGAGTGCCTTGAGATAGACTTCGGGGCCCATGATGGCGGATCCGAGGCTAACCATGATGCCGCCTTCCAGACTCTCAACCGCCTTGGTGTAAACGAGAAAGTCCCGGTAGCTGGCCTCCCCGTAGGCTGCGCCATCGCAGTTCGGGTGCTCGTGGGTGATGTCGTAGCCGACACCCACGTGGAGAGTGACCGGGATGTCCAGCTCGTAGGCGTTAGCGAGGATGCTTACGTCGCGATGCGGGAGTTTCTCGGCCACGATGCGGCGCCCGAAGTTCTCGCCCAAGCCCAAGCCCAGCTGGGCCGCATCTACCGCCCAATCGTTGAGGATTGAGGTCTCCTCCCAGAGCCCAAACTCCCCGGTGCGGATGTAACGCGCGACGCTCTCAGTGGTGGCGCCGATGCGTGCTAGCTCGAAATCATGAATTGCGCCGGCGCCATTCATGGCCACGTGCGTGAACGCTCCGTGCCGCAGTAGGTCGATCACCTGTCGCGAGACTCCGGACTTGATCACGTGCGCGCCCATCATCAAGATCCGTGCGCCTTGATCGCCGGTGACGAGCCGTGGCGCGATGACTGCTAGAGATTCCCGCAGCCGCTGGTCGGCCTCTGCGACCTGCTGGTCGAGTTCCAGCAAGTAGCCGAGATCCATGTCGTGCGCACGGTCGGCCAGCGGGCGGATGTTCAGACGCGAACGGTCAAACGCCGGGTACTTCGATTGCATGTTGAAGAGCCACTGCGGCGGCACCTCGGGCAGTCCGGTCAGGAAGCGCCGAATAGGGCCGCCATAAGTTCATTGTGTGCGTTGAAGTTGGGCACGATCCAGTCAGCGCCGACCGCAGCAAGCCGATCGCGCTTGACCTTGTCCACGGAGACGCAGTCGGGCTCATCGGTGGCGACACCCACCGCGCTGCCCCCGACTGTCTTGACGACCTCGATCTCCACGAATCCGTCGCCAAAGCCCAGGAACTCGGATCCCTCATAGTCGCTTTCGTCGATGATGCGCTCCACCAAGATCTTCTTCGAGAAGTTCTTGTAATCGTCCAATGCTCCGTGCATCCCGCCGGCAAAGTACGAGTCGATACGCAGCAGGCGTGCCTCTTCCTGCATGTACGGCTGGTCCGTGCCGCTTGCCAAGTACAGCCTCAACCCGCGCTCCAGCATGGCATCCAGCAGACGCCGCGCACCGGGCACCATCAATTCGTCTGGATCGACGCGTCCGGATCGCAAGTCCTCCCGGCGATGGCGGATCTTGTCCATCAACAGGTCCAGATAGATGTGCTTGTATTCCAGCGGATCCTTGGGCGTCCCGCCCCGCTTGGTGATCTGCTCGGTGAACTCGATCATCTGGTAGATCGTCTGCCGCCCGGTCAGGTGGCCGACATACCCCTCGACCAACTCCGTGAGTTCCTCCTCAGACTCGCCGGTGCGCAGGTCAAGCAGCGTCTCGACCATCATCGGCACCATTACGTCGAACCACCCGGCTCGGATCAAGGACAGCGTCCCGTCGAAGTCGAACAGCCCAACCCGGGCACCGGCCGCGCTTGATGCCGGGTCGAGGATCTCAAGGGGTGCGCAAGCCAAGCTCCAGTGTGGCAAATCGCGGTCGGACGTACTGCGAGACCGCTTCCATCGGCCTAACCGCATGTTGGACACCCCGCTCGCGCCCCGATGGGACAGCGGACCCATGAGTCGGGTCGGCCGCCTATGCCCGGCAGCCGGCCGCGCCCCTGCGGCGACCCCGCGCGAACGCGGCGGTTTGCTACACTGCCAGCGGCCCGCTGAGCGCGAAGTCCTCGTCTGGCGGGACTTGTAGCGCGCACTGCCGGGCCGTCCCAGCAAAAGCTAGCATTCCTGTGGCTTGACGCTCTCGGCGGGGCACGGCTAGCATTACGGAATCAGAGGAAATCCATTCATGGCAAAAGAACTGCGCATCGGCATGATCGGCTACGGCTTCATGGGTCGCGCCCACTCGAACGCTTACAAGCGGCTCAACGACTTCTTCCCGGTCGAGCACCGACCTGTGCTGCAGGCGGTCGCGGCCCGCAATCCGGACAAGGTGCGATCATTCGCCGACAACTGGGGCTACCAGCGGGTCGAGACTGACTGGCGCAAGGTCGTCACCGCCGACGACGTGGACTTGGTGGACGTCTGCGCCCCCAATCACCTGCATTTGGACATCGTTCTCGCAGCCGCCGAAGCGGGCAAGATGATCTGCTGCGAGAAGCCATTGGCGATGTCCGTCGCCGAGGCCGAGCAGATGGTCGAAGCCGTCGAGAAGCACGGTGTGCCCAACATGGTCTGGTACAACTACCGGCGCGTGCCATCGATTGCGCTGGCCAAGCAGATCGTCGACGAGGGTCGCGTGGGAAAGCCGTTTCACTACCGCGCCACGTACTTGCAGGACTGGACCATTTCCGAGGACGTCCCCCAGGGGGGCGCTGGAACATGGCGCTTGGATGTGGACGTGGCCGGTTCCGGTGTGACCGGCGACCTGCTCGCCCACTCGATCGACTCGGCGATGTGGCTCAACGGCCCCATCGCTCGGGTTGTTGCCAGCACGCGCACGTTCGTCACCGAGCGCATGCATGCCGACACTGGCGAAGTTCAGCCCGTCGGTATCGACGACGCCTGCATGTTCCTAGCCGAGTTCGCGAACGGTTCCATGGGCACGTTCGAGTCCACGCGCTATGCCCGCGGGCGCAAGAACTACAACACGCTTGAGCTCAACGGAGCGGACGGGTCGGTGTTCTTCGACCTAGAGGATCCGGAGCATCTGCACTTCTTCGAGTACCAGCAAAAGCAGTCAGGGAAAAAGGTCGAAGACCACCTCACTGGCTGGCGCAAGATCCACGTGACGAATTCGGAGCACCCCTACATGGACAAGTACTGGGTGCCCGGGACGACGATCGGCTACGAGCACACCTTCCTCAACGCCCTGGCGGACTTCGTCGCAGGAGTCGAGTCCGGCAACCACACCCAGCCCGACTTCAAATGCGCGCTCCAGACGCAAAAGGTGTGTGACGCAGTGATCGAGTCTGGCCGCACCCGAGAGTGGGTTGTGACCGGAGCCGAGTAGCCCCGGACAGCCCTTCCCCGCCGTTCAGATCCGGACGATCTCAGTCTGGACCGTGCCGGTAGCAACCGCGCTATCTGCCCGAACGAAGCAATCGATTTCGCTGCGGACGCCGAACTCGGGCAGGTACACGCCCGGCTCGATCGAAAAGCACGTGTCCGGGATCAGGGGGCGCTCGTCGCGCATCTCCAGGTTGTCCATGTTGGCGCCGTTGCCGTGGACCTCTTCACCGATCGAATGACCCAAGCGGTGGACGAAGGCGTCACCGTAGCCATGGGCGGCGATATGGTCCCGCGCGACCTTGTCGATCTCCCAGCCCTGGATTTCCCTTCCCTCGCGCATCGCTGCATCGGCGGCGCTCAGCGCCAGATCGCGAGCGCCGGTGACGACCTCGAATACCCGTTGCATGTGTTCGGAGGGACGCTCGCCGCAGAAGCCGGTCCACGTGATGTCGTAATACACGGCTCCAGGGGCATCCAACTTGGCCCACAGGTCGATGAGGACGAAGTCTCCGGCCTGGATCGGCCGGGAGCGTTCCGGGTCCGGTCCGTAGTGCGGATCGCCGCTGTTGGAGTTGACAGCGACGATCGGGCCGTCAGCCGTCACCATGCCGGATTCTCGGAAGCGCCGGACGATGAATTGTGCGATGCGGTACTCGTTGCTGGCTCCGTCTACGTTGATGTCGTGACGGATCTGCTCGAATGCCTCCTTAAGGACCGAGTCGACGCGCCGGCCGGCCTCGAAGTGAGAGTCCCTCTGAGCCTCGGCCCAGCGCGCCTCGAAATACTGCACTAACGCGGCTGACGACACCACTTCGACCCCGAAGGAGCGCACCAAGTCGACCGTTCCCGCATCCACCAGCGAGACAACCGGAATCATGCACTGCGGCGAAAACTGCATGGCGACGCGGCCGTTGCCTGCCAGGATTGTTCCGAGGTGTTCGTGATGTGATTGCCAGCTGGAATAGACGAGCTTGGAACCGGGCAAGCTGTCGAGCCGGGCATCTTCAATGGCGTGCACGAGCTTGGTCGGCTCTCCGCTTGCAGGGATCCAGTAGTACCAGCGACGCGAGACATGGCCGCTGGAATCTAGCCCCAGCACGCGATAGGCGATGGGGTCGCGCACGTGGTGGTCGAACAGCAGCCAGCCGTCAAGCCCTTGGGCGCACAGTTGAGCCTGGATCTCGGAAACCTGCATGAGTCACGATTGTAGCTTCAATAGCCGAACAGAAATAAGAAATTTCACAATGGGGTTGCGCAATCAGCGCTAGTGTTCTAGAATAAATGGCAAAGAAAGGGAGGGCATTGTGGCTCTAACCAAAAGACAGAAGCAAGTGCTGGACTTCTTGGCAGAGTTCATCGCCGAGAATCACTACAGCCCGAGCTTCGAAGAAATCGCTCACAACATGAACCTGTCGTCCGTCGCGACAGTCCACAAGCACTTGCAGGTGCTGCAGGAGAAGGGCTACCTCGAACGTAGCTTCAACCGCAGCCGCGCCCTGGAGATCTCGCCGAAGTACTACGACGAGATGCGTGCCAACCGGCAGAAGCTGTACTCGTTCCACAAGGGGCGGGACGAGCTGACCGCTCCGCTCGTGGGCACGATCACGGCGGGTGCCCCGCTGCAGCAGTACCCGGAGCGCGAGACCCTGTCGTTCGCGCCGCTGCTCACCGTGGACAACGTCTTCGCGTTGCGGGTGACCGGGCAGTCGATGATCGACGACCACATCCTCGACGGGGACTACGTCCTGCTCGAGAAGACACGTCACGCCCACAATGGCGAGATCGTGGTCGCGGTCGTGGACGGGGCCGAGTCGACGCTCAAGCGCTTCTATCTCGAAGGGGAAATGGTGCGCTTGCAACCGGCCAACGTCGAGATGGACCCGATCATCGTTCCCGCCTCGCGGGTGGAAGTGCAAGGCCGCCTCCTAGCGGTCCACAGGCGCTACCACTAGCCGCGCGGCCGACACAACAGTCAAGGCGATTCGGCACGTGTGCTGCGCCGCGTGCTCGTGAGCCGGTTGTCGGCCTCCAAGAACCGCGGGCCGACCAGCATCCCGGTCGCTAGCGCAGGCCTTGATAGAAGAAGTGGAACGTCGATAGGTAAATCGCAAGCAGCGCGCCGGTGTAAAGAAACACCATCATGAATCGCCGGTCCAGAAGGACTTCGAGTACACCGAGTCCTTCACGCGCGCACTTGCGGGCAAACCAGCCGACGAACACCACCGATCCGATGATCGGGATCCAGACGAACAGGACTTCTACAACAGGACTCATGCTTCGGAATGCGGTCCAGCCACTGCCGCCCAATCTTCTCCGGCCAAGTCCTGCAGCTGGGCAAGGTCTACGACGGACACGTCAAGCTGGCTTGCCTTCTGCAGTTTCGAGCCAGCGTTCTCGCCAGCGAGCAGATAGTCCGTCTTGGCACTAACGCTGCCCGTCACCTTGCCGCCGAGGCTCTGAATCGCCGCCTTGGCTTCGTCCCGTGACATTCCGGGCAGCGTGCCGGTGATGACAAAGACCTTGCCGCTGAATGGTTGAGCTGACGAGCTGATAGCAGACGCGTCATCGGCGAAGTTCAGACCGGAATGGCGAAGGCGCTCGATCAGATCCTTGTTTGACTCCGCGCTGAAGAAGGTATGGATGGCACTCGCGATGTTGGGCCCCACTTCCTCAACTTCAACGAGTTCCTCTTCAGACGCCCGCGCGATGGCATCCAGGTTTCGGAAGTGACTGGCAAGCAGGCTTGCGGTGCGCTCGCCCACATAGCGAATTCCCAAACCGAACAGCAGCGAGCCTAGGGGTGCCTGCTTGGACCGAGTCAGGCCTTCCAGCACCTTGCGCGCCGATTTGCTTCCCATGCGCACCGCTCCTCGGCCCTCCAAGTCTTCGGGCTCTAGGGAGAAGATGTCCTGCACAGCCTTGAGACTTCCATCCTCGACGAGCTCTCGAATCACGCTGTTGGTGAGGCCAATCACCTCGTCTCCCTGCTCGCCGGCCCTGCGGCCCTTGATGCCGACACCCTCCACAAAGCTTTCGATGCGCTGGCGCAGGTCATCTGGCGTCTGCTCTCGGTCCGGCGGGCTCGAGGCCTCGGTCGAGTAGAATTCGTCGTCTTGGCCTTCCGAAATCGCCAGACACGCCAGTCCAGCCTGTCGCAGTGCGCGGATGAGCTCTGCTTCCCTCGGGTCGGCGAAGTAGTCACGAACCGCGGAAGCCGCGCGCTTGTTGACCGCCTTCACCGAGAGCAGAGCTTCGGGGCTTGCCTTCTCGAGGGCTTCTACGGTCCGAAAGCGCGTAGCAAGCGCGGCACAGGTCGCAGGACCCACATCTCGAATCGCGAGACCTTGCAAGACCTGAGCCCAAGTCGCCTCCTGCTTGGCTCTCCCGATCGTCTGGACGGCCGCTTGGGCCGTCGCGGCGGTCATGACCGAATCCTCCGAATCCTTCTTCAGTACCGCCAACTGCTGCTCCTGCAGTCGATAGAGATCCGCTATGTCGCTAACGTGGCCACGCTCCACCAACTGACGGGCGATCTGCTCTCCAATGCCGTCGATGTCCATCGCAGAGCGGGAGCAGAAGTGTTCGATCGATTGCTGCAAGCGAGCCTTGCAGCTGTTGTTGACGCACCGCGCCACCACTTCGCCTTTGGGCCTGACCACATCCGCCCCGCACACCGGGCAGCAGCTAGGCATCCGAAAGCGCCGCCGCCCCTTCGCCTGTTGCACGACCCGAAGGATCTTCGGTATCACGTCTCCACTGCGCTCCAACAGCACCCTGTCGCCGATTTGCAGTCCTAATCGCTTGATCTCGTCCTCGTTGTGCAGTGTGGCCCGCGAAACCGTCACCCCACCAACCTGCACTGGCTCCAAGAGAGCTCTAGGCGTCACCGCGCCTGTGCGGCCGACCTGGATATCGATGTCATTGACCACCGTCTCCACTTGCTGGGCAACCGGCTTGCAGGCGATCGCCCAGCGAGGGGCCTTGGACGTCGCGCCAAGCTGTCGCCGCAGGTCCGCCCGGTCTACCTTGAAAACGAGCCCGTCGATCTCGTAGGGCAAAGACTCTCGCTCTGCCAGCCGCGTTTGGCGGAACGCCAGAAGGGCATCTGCGCCATCAAGGCGCTCCCGCCCGCGGTCAACCTTGAAGCCGAGCCTCTGCAAGGCCTCGAGCGACTCCCAATGCGTCGGGCGCTGCTCGACACCATCGACCAGCAGCATATAGGCGAAGAAGTCCAGGCGGCGCCGGGCTGTGACCGACGCGTCGAGCATGCGCAGCGCACCGGCGGCGGCGTTGCGCGGGTTGGCGAACTTTTCCTTGAGGTTGGGATCCGCATTTAGCTTCTGGAAGGAAGCCTTCGGCATGACGACTTCTCCGCGCACCTCGAAACTAGCCGCAAGGCCAGCGCTCTTGACCACCTCAGCGGGGACTGAGAGCGGAACAGACCGAATCGTGCGGGCGTTGGGAGTCACCACCTCTCCCTGTCTGCCGTCCCCCCGGGTCAAGGCCAGTTCGAGTCGGCTGTCGTGATAGCGCAATGCCAGCGAGACACCATCGAACTTCAGTTCGCCCACGTATGTGATCGAGTCCGCTCCCGCTCGCTCCCTGGCCCTACGGTCGAAATCCCGCAGCTCGCCTTCGTCGAAGGCGTTGTCCAAGCTGAGCATCTGCGAGGAGTGGCTGGCCTTTTCCACGCCCTGGCGTGGAGCTCCGCCCACGCGCTGGGTGGGAGAGTCGGGCACAACCAAGCTAGGGTGCCGGCTCTCAAGAGCCTGCAGTTCGCGCATCAGGCCGTCGAACTCGGCGTCCGATATCTCGGGACAGTTCTCGACATAGTAGAGCCGCTCATGGTGCACGAGCTCGGCGCGAAGTGCGGCGACTCTCGGCCGCGCCGCACTTAGGGAGGGTCGGAGCAGACGCGTCGGTCGCCCGCCAGAGCCCGCCAGAAGGGAGCAGTGACGGCGGACGATCAGATGACAGCGGCGGGAGCGCCAGACGGAGGGGCTGATTCGACGGCGGGGCCGGCGATGTCTCAGGCCAGCCATCGGGCATATTATAGGATTCCGCGTGCGCTATCGCCGAGTACTGTGCATCTACAACCCGTCCGCCGGGCGAGGCATCAGTCAGTGGAAGCTTGAGGCACTCCAACAGGCCCTGTCTGTGCATGTCAGCGAAGTGCGCCTCGCACCGACCAGTCTGTCGGGCCACGCGACCGATTTGGCCAAACAGGCTGCCGTCGAGGGCTGTGACCTAGTTGCAGTCTATAGCGGCGATGGCACGGTCAACGAAGTCGTGCAGGGCTTGGCGGGAATGCCGTCTCCTGCCCTGTTGGTGCTGCCCGGTGGTACTGCCAACGTGCTGGCCAACGAACTGGGACTGCCGATAGACCCACTCATGGCAGCTCGCCTGCTTCCTCAACTTGCGGCTAAGCCAGTTCGATTGGGCCAGGCTATCTTTAGCAACAACAATGACCAAAGCCGCTATTTCCTGCTAATGTGCGGCGCGGGCTTGGACGCCGCCGTTGCGGATCGCGTGTCCAAGCCACTGAAACGCAGATTGGGCCAAGCCGCGTTCTGGCTGGCCGGTGCAAGATTTTCCTTGCAGCGCTTTCCCCGGGCACGGATCTCAGGGGCTGACAACGGCGCGAGCAGCCCTTCGTGCGGCTTGGTAGTGGTCTCGAAAAGTCGCCTTTACGGCGGAGGACTCGTCCTCACACCCGGTGCGAGTCTCCTAGCTGACCACTTCATCACAGCCCAATACCCTGGCGCCAATCGGCTCGTGTACGGCAGTTACCTAGCAGCCGCGAAGTGCCACCTGATGTCGAAGTGCCCTGGTGTTCTGCTGGAACCTCGTGAGGACTTGGTACTCGAGCCAGCCGCCGCAGACCGGGTGCAGGTCCAACTCGACGGTGAGGTCGTGGGCGAGTTGCCGGCTCGCATCACGCTCAGCGATGCCACCTGCACAGTCTTGATGCCCGAGAGCTACATGAGTGCCTAGCATAGAGAGGATGACGCACCGGACAGCGAACGCAACATTCCTAGTAGCACTGCTGGCGAGCTGCGGCAGCGACGAGCCCATGCCATCTAGAACCAGCGACTCACAGCACCTGATGTACGTCGGAACCTACACTCGCGAGACAAGCGCAGGAATCTATGCCTATCGGTTCGACTCCGAATCTGGAACGGCGGAGGAAATCGGGCTGGTCGCGGAAATGCGGGAACCGTCCTTTCTGGCCTTACATCCGACCGGGCAATTCCTCTATGCCGTGAGCGAGACTGACGATTTCGACGAAGACGGAAGCGGGTCGGTTGTGTCGTTTCGGGTCAGCGCGAACTCCGGCGCGCTGACCAAGCTGAACGAGGTCTCGTCCCGCGGAGGCTGGCCCTGCCATCTCAACGTCGACGCCAGCGGAAGCATGCTGATCGTCGCTAACTACAAGGGCGGCAATGTCGCTTCGTTTCCGATCAACGAGGACGGCTCGCTCGGCGAGGCAATCTCGTTCTTCCAACACGAGGGCAGCAGCGTGCACGAGCGGCAAGACCGGCCTCACGCCCACTCGGCCGACTTTTCGGCAGACAACCGTTTCGCCTTCTTCTCTGATCTCGGCCTAGATCAAGTCAAGATCTACCAAGCCGATCCAGAGGCGGGCACGCTGGCGCCGCACGACCAGCCCAGCGTGAGCGTCGAGGCGGGTTCTGGCCCGAGACACTTTGCTTTTTACCCAAGCGGGCAGAGCGCCTACGGGCTGAACGAACTGGCTTCCACTGTGACGGTGTACGACTACGACGCCGAAACCGGGGCGCTCAGCGTCGCACAAACGGTCTCCACTCTGCCGGACGGATTCGAGGGCGAGAACTACACCGCCGAAATCTACGTCCATCCTTCGGGCAAGTTCGTATATGCCTCCAATCGCGGCCACGATTCCATCGCAATCTTCGCCATCGCCCCGTCCACGCGGCGGCTAACGCCCAAGGAACAGGTCGCGACCAACGGCAACTGGCCGCGTAACTTCTCCTTCAGCCCCGACGGGCGCTACCTACTTGTTGCCAACCAGAACTCCGACAACATCGTCGTCTTCGCTCTCGACGACGTGACCGGGGCGCTGACGGCTACTGGAATCGACCTCTCGATCGACGCACCGGTGTGTCTGCTTTTCTTATAGGTCGCGTAACTCTAAGTCCCCGCTTCGTCCTCAAGGCGGTGCTTATCGTCGACGCAGATTTCCGAAACGTCTTACGCGGTCAGTTGATGGGTTGGCCGTCTCATTCAAATCAATCTCCTTTGCCAAGCTCAACGACCCACGAAGGAGGTAGCTCAGTCGTCTCCAAGCCCGGAACGTTGAGGGACAGCCAAACGAGCTATGGATTGATGTGTCGATGTCATTTGAAATGATGCTATGATGCATGAGTGAGGACAACACTGGCTCTGTCCGACGACATACTCCGAGATCTTAGGGCGCTAGCCCAGTCTAGGGGCGTTTCTCTTACGAAGGTGGCCAACACCGTCTTGCGCGCGGGACTCGCAGCCGTAAACGATTCCTCGCGGCGACCGCCTCGTTACGTTGAGGAAGTGGTTGACTTAGGCGTTCCAGTGGTGGATCTTGATCGAGCACTGTTGATCGCGGCAAGCCTAGAAGACGAGCAGACGCTCCGTAAGTTGGAACAGCACAAGTGAAGATCGTAGACCTCAACGTCTTGCTCTACGCAATTAACCGTTCGGCGAAGCATCACGAGAAAGCTCGGTCCTATTGGGAAGCGGCGTTGAGACGCGACGAACCCGTCGGATTGGCGTGGAATGTGATTCTGGGATTCCTGCGCCTAAGCACTCGGCCGTCGATCTTCCCCAGACCACTCGATGCCGGGCAGGCTTGCGAGCGGGTGGAGCGATGGCTCGCCCGTCCCAACGTTCGCATCGTCCAAGAGGCCGACGAGCACATGCGGCTGCTCCGGGGCTTGCTAGCGGAGACCGGGGCGGCCGGCAACTTGACAAGTGACGCGCATCTTGCCGCACTTGCACTTTCCCACGGGGCAACGCTGGTCTCGTTCGACAACGACTTCGCTCGATTCCCGCGACTGCAGTGGACCAATCCGCTGACCGACAAGGAGTTGTCTCACGATCCATGATTCGTGTTGCTGTCCGATAAAGAACACGACGAACTGTGGACTACGTTCCCACGGACCAGCGATAATCTGCTCGGATCGTGTGCCGAATATCGAGCAGTCTCGCGAAATCGGCCAGTTGCAAATTCCGGGCGGCGGGGCGTGTCGTTCGGGATGATTGCGAACGGTGATTCTAAGCCCAGGGCTTATTCCCTAGCTAGCTGGGAACTTCGGTTTAGTTCGATGATGCTTGCCACCTCGATTCTCGGGCGGTAATCTTGCTCTTGCGACCGGCTCCACTCAGACCGCCAGCAACTGCGGGCGTTCGAGGGGAGCAGTGGGCATGAAGGCAATGCTAAATCGACGATCTTTCTTCCGTGCTGCGGTCGGAACAACCCTCTTGGGCAGCACTGCAAGCTTCGCTCCCCTGCGCTCTGCTGCCGCATCGATCGGCCTGCCGCTGCGCATCACTGATATCGAGACTCTGATCCTGCGAGACCCGCCAGAGCGCAAGCCAGAAGACCAGTTCGTCTCGATGACACCGCTCGGCGCCACCACTGGAGGGGTCGGCCTGTGGAACCGCCTGGAACGAGCCGAGACGGTCCGCCAAGGAGGGTATCGACAGACTCTGTTGGTCAAAGTCACAACTGACCAAGGCGTGGTCGGCTGGGGCGAGTCGCACGCCGTGATGACGCCGAGGGTCGTGCAGACCGTAATCGCGGACATGTTCCGTCCGATCCTGCTCGGTCAAGACGCCCGCCAGATCGAGGCTCTGTGGGAGAAGATGTACTCGACGCAGCGCCTGCGCGGCTACGGCAGCGGCTATTACACGCGCGCCATGGCGGGCATCGACATCGCCCTCTGGGACATCGTCGGCAGGGCCGCCGGCATGCCCGTGTACCAACTGCTGGGCGGCAAGTTTCGGGACAGCATTCCCACCTACCAAGGCGTCGGCGGCGGACCGCCCGAGGAAGTGCGCGACAACGCCCAAGCACTGCTCGAGCGCGGCTTTCCGAACCAGAAGATGAGCCTCGCGAAGGGCCGAGGCGAGCAGGCCCGCGACGTCAATCGCGTCTTCGCCGCTGCCGAGGCGCTCCTAGGCAAGGGACAGATATTGGTCGATTCGCTCGCGGGCTACACCCTTGCAGAAGCTACCAGGGTCGGGCGCAAACTGGACGAGATCGAGAATCTGGGCTGGTGGGAGGACGTGCTCATGCCCGAGGACTACGGCGCATACGCCATCCTCGCGGATCGCATGGATGTGCCGATCTGCGCCGGGGAGCAGTATTCGAATCGATTCCAATTCCGCGATCTATTCGAGGATCGCGCCTGCGACATTGTCAATCCCGACACATCGCGGGTCGGCATTACCGAAACCAAACGGATCGCGATCATGGCCGATGCGTACAATATCCTCTTCGCACCGCACTCCTCGATGGGCTCGGCACCCTACCGGGCATCTGCGATCCACCTCTGTGCCGCGACACCGAACGCTGTCATCTTGGAAGGCGGAGAGTCCTATGTTCGGGCATTCGGCAATGCTGTTCTCAGCGTGCCGCTGCCCTACAAGCCCGGGCATGTGGAAGTGCCGGAAGGGCCCGGCTTGGGATTTGAGTTCGACGAGAAAGAGCTGTCCAAGCTTGTGGTCGGTTAGTCACCGCCGATCATCGCTCTCGGAAAACGTTCGTCTCGACTGGCCGCTCGTGCGCTACGCGAGCTCATCATCAACTCTGGACGAGGAAGTCGCGATGCCCACCACAGGCTTTGAGCCCTCGATCCGGCTCTACGAATCCGAATGTGAGGCTGTCGACGAAGTCACCGAGATAGTCGGCACGACCGCGACAAGGCATTGAGCCGTTGCAGACTAGCAAGGAATTGAGCGCAAACCGCGCGCCATCGCAGTACGGCGGGCGCGGTCGACCAGACTCACCAGCGCGAACCGTCTTCGAGGCGAAACGATCCGGACCTGACTCGATCCTATATGCAATCTTGCATCCGTACAAGGCCATGGCGGCATCGGTGAATGCCGAGACTATCCAATTGCAGTTCCTTTGGCGGTCGATCGTCGTCCCCTTGGGCGAAGTGGAATCAGTGGACGTGGAATCAGTGGATGTGGCGGGCCACTTGCTCTGGACCAGCGTTCGAATCCGTCATGATGGGGGCAGTTCGCACGTTTCTGGGCTGACGCGAACGGTGGCAAGCGCTCTAGCCGATGCGGTAGAGACGGCAAGGATTGACTGGTGGCGGAAGGCTCTCGGGGTACACACCGACGCTCTCCAATCGGTCCATGATCGCCTAGCCGTGCTTGCCGAGCCACCCAAATTTCTCACTGCCGACGCACTGCGCGACCTCGTGTGCGCTGCAGAGGCGGCCGCTGACGGGTTCGCCGCGCGCTGGCCAAAGTCTCTCTCGCACTCTCAAGAGGTCCGGATGCTCCACGATATTCTTGCGTTTCTAGAAGAACCCGGCGACGCCCGGGCGCGGGCCAACAAGGAGTTCGTCGCGAGCGAGCTGGTCCGCTCTCGCCAACTATTCGACCGGATTGAGGTCCGACCACTGACGGACGAGCAGCGCCGGGCCGTCGTCGTCGACGAGCGCCGCAATCTCGTAGTCGCCGCGGCGGGCAGCGGCAAGACCGCGGTCATCGTCGCCAAGGCGGGGTGGCTAGTCCAACGAAGGTATCGGAAGCCGTCCGAATTGCTCCTGCTCGCATTCGCCCGCGATGCCCGTGACGAAATGGAGGAGCGAGTCCGTGCCCGTCTCGGCAACGTAATCGGGCCGAGCTTGACAGTCCGCACTTTCCATGGCCTCGGGATGGCGATCATTGGCGAAGCCGACGGCAAGCGCCCGACGCTGGCGTCGGTGGCCGAGAGCGACAGGGCACTATTCAAACTGGTGAAGGGCATCCTCGCTGATCTGCTCGCAGACCGCGAGCTCTCGAAGATCGTACGGGAATGGTTCCAAGACTGGTTTGCGCCGTACAGAAGCGAGCACGACTTCAAGAGCTGGGGTGAGTACTACGACTACATCCGCAAATATGACATCCGATCGCTCAATGGCGAGACCGTCCGCAGCTTTGAGGAATGCGAGATCGCAAACTTCCTCTACCTCAACGGTGTCTCCTACAAGTACGAGGCCCCGTACGAGCACGACTTGGCGACATCGGAGAAGAGGCAGTACAAGCCAGATTTCTATCTTCCCGAACACGGTGTCTACATCGAACACTTCGGAATCAACGCTGCAGGGAACACAGCGCCGTTCGTCGATCGAAAAGAGTATCTGCGGGATATGGAGTGGAAGCGCGAGATCCATGCCAAATTCGGCACGATCCTGGTCGAGACCTTCAGCCACGAACATGCCGACGGCAGGCTCGTTCGCAGTCTGGAACAGAAGCTTGCGTCCCATGGCGTGAAGCTGGCACCTATCCGGCGCGAAAACGTATTTGCCGTCCTCCAAGAGCAGGGCCGGATCGATTCGTTGACGCTGCTGGTGGCGACATTCTTGCAGCACTTCAAGGGCAGTCGGCTGACTCTTTCTGACATCGCCGAGCGTGCTCTCACCCACCACGACCGGAAACGGGCGCAAGCGTTCCTTGCAGTGTTCGGCCCGATCCTTGAGCGCTACCGGGAAACGCTCTCTCGCGCTGGGGAGATTGACTTTCACGACATGATCAACCGAGCGACGGATCTGGTAGAGGCCGGAAGCTACCGCAGCCAATTCCGATACATACTGGTTGACGAGTTCCAAGACATCTCGCCGTCCCGAGCACGGCTGCTGAAGGCATTGCTCCACAGCTCCGCTGGCGCACAGCTGTTCGCAGTCGGCGACGACTGGCAGGCGATCTTCCGGTTCGGCGGTGCCGACATCGCGGTAATGCGGGAGTTCGGAAACCATTTCGGCGAGTTCGAGCGCATCGACTTAGAAACGACGTTCCGCTGTTCAGACCGCATCGCGTCGGTCGCCACCGACTTCGTGCTGCGCAACCCCGCGCAGATCCGCAAGGCGGTCCGCGCAATTCGCTCGGCGGACGGGCCAGCGGTGCATGTCGGTCTCGCCGGCCAAGAGAGCCAGTCGCTGCTGAAGGAAGCGCTCGACCGGATTGCCGAGGATGCGCGTGGGCATGACGGAACATCCGAGGTCCTGCTGCTGGGACGTTATCGGCACCAGCAACCTCCCGACATGGGTGCGCTACCGAAGCGGTATCCGGGTCTTCACTTCTCTTGGAAGACCGTACACGGTTCCAAGGGCCTCGAGGCCGACTACGCCGTAGTCCTTGGCCTGCGGGCCGGCAAGTACGGCTTTCCTGCCGAGATCACCGACGACCCACTGCTCGATCTGGTGCTGGCGGCACCCGAAGCCCATCCGAACGCCGAGGAGCGGCGCCTGCTCTATGTCGCCATTACTCGGGCGAGACGGCAGGTTTTCCTGCTCGCCGATGGCCGGACGCCGTCCGCGTTTGCCAGCGAACTCGTCGATGGCGGATACGACATCAACGTATTCGGCCGGCCGCCGGCAGGCGACGTACCGTGTCCGCGATGCACCGAGGGGCGGTTGGTGCGCCTAGAAAACTCGCAGGACGGAAGCACCTTCTACGGCTGCTTGAACTTTCCCTTGTGCGAGTACACCTCTCGTCCGTGTCCGAAGTGCGGGAATGGACTGCCGGTCAAGTTCGACGGCTCATTCCGATGCCGCGACTGCGAGGGAACCATCGAAGCCTGCCCCGTTTGCGATGGCTGGCTGGACATCAGAATGGGTAGGAATGGTCGATTCGTTGGCTGCTCAAACTGGCCGGATTGCGACTACACGCGAAACCTTTGGCAGTCTCGACAAGGGCACAACCCGTCGTCGGAAAGCACAGGATTCACACAGCGCAGACGACGCTGACACCGTGGGCGTGCGTTGGCAACATTGCGACCCGCAGGGACGGGGACACTGCATGAACAAAGGCGTCCTTGGTTGACTTCGACCCTCCTGCCGGTGATCCTGCGTGTCGTTCATCCACAGGGGTAGTCATTCGGATTTCGCCGATGATCGCGCCACTCGCGTTGACAGGATGCGCGGAGACAAGCATGCTTCCCGCGTCGGGGAATGGGTCTCAGTTTTGGCCGACCCAACTGACAGAACTCGACTGACTCACTGTGGTACCGTTGGAGTCTGAGGGGCTCGCTGCTCCCAGTTCCCGATGCAAGCTCTGGGCATGATCGAGACCTTGGGCATGGTGTCGGCCGTCGAGGCCTCTGACGCGATGGTCAAAGCGGCCGAGGTCACGCTGGAAGGGAAGCGGTTGATCGGCGCCGGGCACGTGACCGTGACATGTCGCGGCGATGTCGGCGCGGTCAAGGCCGCCACAGACGCGGGCGCCGCCGCCGCCCGCAGGCTGGGCGAACTCATTAGCGTCCATGTCATCCCAGGGCCCTATGCCGAAATAGCACAGGTGCTGCCCGACGGGCCGGACGACTAGCCAAGCGCGATGCTGGAAGATCGCGATCTGCGTTCCATCCAAGAGGTACGCACCAAGGTCGAGGCCGCCTACGCTGCCTTCCAAACCTTTGAAGATTTCAGCCAAGAGCAGGTGGACGCCATCGTCGCCGCCATGGCGCAGGCGGCGCGGGCTCACTCTGAGCGCCTGGCACGCATGGCGGTCGAAGAGACCGGCTACGGCAACGTAAAGGACAAGATTGCCAAGAACCTGCTCAACTCCGACCTGCTGCACCAGAAAATCGCCCCGCTGAAGACTATCGGCGTTCTGGGCGAGAAGCCGGAGCTCGGAATTACCGAATTGGCCGTGCCAGTAGGCGTGGTGGCCGCTGTGCTGCCCACCACCAACCCAACTTCGACGGCCTTCTTCAAGTGCTTGATTTCGGTCAAGGCGGGCAACGCCATCGTCATGAGCCCGCATCCTCGCGCGCACAGATGTACGTGCGAGTCAGCGCGCATCCTATCCGAGGCAGCCGAGGCGGCCGGGGCGCCAAAAGGCTTGGTCCAGTGTGTGGACGAGGCGACCATCGCCGGGACCAACGAGTTGATGCGGCACAGGCGCATCGGAATCATTCTCTCCACTGGTGGCGCAGGCATTGTCAAGGCCGCGTACTCTAGCGGCAAGCCCGCACTGGGCGTGGGCGCTGGGAACGTGGCCGTGCTAGTAGATGACTCGGCCGATATCGAGGCCGCAGTCGCATCCATCGTGGACGGCAAGTCGTTCGATTTCGGCACGGTGTGCTCGAGCGAGCAGACTCTCGTCGCCCACCGCAAACACCGCGACCGGATCTGGGCCGCGCTGGAAGCCAACGGCGCCCACCGCTGCGACGAGGCACAGTCGGAGCTGCTTGCAGCCCGCTTGTTCACGGAGTCGTTTCGCATCCATCCGGATTGCGTAGGGCAGTCGCCCCAGAAGATCGCCCAGATGAGCGGCTTCGAAGTACCACAGTCGGCCAAGATTCTCGCGCTGGAGATCGATGGCGTCGGCCGGGAGCACCCCTTGTCGGCCGAGAAGCTCTCGCCGGTACTGTCGGTGTATTTCGTCGACAGCTTCGAGCAAGCGGTCGACGCCTGCGTCGCCATCCTCAACTTCGGCGGGCGCGGGCACACGTGCGTAATTTACTCCGAGGACGAGGAGCACATCCGCGAGTACGGCCGTCGAGCGCCGGCATTCCGCGTGCTGGTCAACACTCCGGCACCCCAAGGGTCCACGGGCATCACCACCGGCATCGAGCCGTCGATGACCCTGGGCTGCGGCGCGATCGCGGGCAATTCGACCGGCGACAACATCGGCCCGACTCACCTGTTCCACGTCAAGCGGATTGCCCGCCATGTGCGCTCGGCCGAAGAAGCGTTCGTGAGCGAGGAGGCCAAGCGCTATTTCGCGGCGATCGCCAGCGGCAGTGACTTCGAAGGCGGATCGACCGATCCCGCTTCCGCCGCATCGTCGGAGAATGGCAGATCCGGAGTCGCGGCGCGCGTGGACCAGTACTTGGCCAGCCGCGGGGCAAAGACGCCTGCCGGTGCAGCCGCCCCGACGGCGTCACCCGTTGCGGCCGTTGTTGACCGTTTCCTACAACGAAGGGGAGCTGCGGCTCCCGGCCCGCAAGCTACGGTCCCCGCAGTCGCGCCGCCGGCGCCACCGACTACAACAGCCGACCCACCGCCGCCGGCACCTAAGGTCCGCCCGGTGGCCTTCGTGTGCGAGGGGGATATGCGCAAAGCCATGCACACGGGCGCGAAGATCTACATTTCCAAGAGCACGATTGTGACACCGGCGGCTCGGGATCTCGACAACGGCGGTGACATCCTGGTCCAGACCGAAGCCTAGGTTCCTCCAGGCACTTTCGGCGGCAGCTCTCGCAGCAGCCAGCCTGCAGCAAGCGCCTGTTGCGGCCCAAGCGCCTCCCGGCCCGATTCCGGCAAGCGAGGAGTTGCGCTATTCCATCCATTGGCCGAGCGGGCTCAGCTTCGGCTCGGCGCTGTTCAAGGCGCGATTCACCGATCCGGGCTGGCGCTTCGAATTCGATCTCCGGGCCAGCCTGCCGAAGATCGAGATCAACGACCGCGCCGTCTCGCGATCCGACGAGCAGATGTGCGGACAGGAGTTCACGAAGCACATCCTCCACGGCAACAGGCGGGCTAACGAACTGCTGCGCTTCCGACCGAACGCGGTCGAGCGAATCAACTTGGAGGAAGCCGAGGAAGCGCGCCCCGGCGTAACCCCGGTGCAAGACTGCGCCCGGGACGCCTTGGCATTCCTGTACTTCCTGCGGACCGAGCTCGCGGCCGGGCGCATCCCACCTCCCAGCACAGTCTTCTTCGGCGCGGGCTATCGAGTCCGGCTAGAGCACGCCCAGACCCGCTGGCTGATATGGGACGGCCAGCGGCAGCTTGCCGACGAGATCCGGGTTTCCGTGCGCGGCCCGGGGTCGGAACACGAATTGTCCGCATATTTCGGCCGTGACGAATCGAGGGCGCCCTTGCTCTTCCGCATGCAATTCGACGACGAGAGCTTCACGATGCGCCTGCAGGAGTGACGGAGTCACCGCACTGGTGGCAGCTTGCCGGTCCAGTTACCAGAAGAACTTCAGCTGGAACCGGAACGTTCTGCCGTCATTGAGCGTGTTGTTGATCTGCCCGAAGCTGGGTGAGGTCAGAGTCTTGCCGGGCTCCGCGAACTGCGGCGTGTTGAAGAAATTGATCGACTCGGCCCGGAATTCCATCGACCCATCCGACCCCAGCGCGAAGCGCCGCGAGAGCGATGCGTTGACATTGGCAATCTTCCCCTTGCGAAAGGTGTTGCGGCCGAGGTCGCCCGCTTGTTCGAGCGGGGCCTTGACGAAGCGAAACGCGCTGGAAGGCAGCAGTTCTTCAGAAGTGTCCGGCGAGCCGATGACGCGCCCTAGCAGCGACGGATCCAGCAGCATGGGCCGGTCACCGGTGCGCCCGTCTAGATTGCCGATAGGCGGGCCGTCAGATCCAGACTCGACGGTAAACGGCGTCCCGGACTTCAGCAGCGAGACGGTGGAGACCATCCACCCGCCAAAGAGCTTGCCGGCCCAACCTCCCAACGCGTTCCGCGGCACCGTGTAGCCGGCCTGCAACAGGAAGGCGTGTGGCTGGTCGAAGTCGCTGAGAGCCTTCAGGTCGCCGTGCGAGTCGAACTCGGTCTGAGAGACCGCCACCCGCGCGTCCGGTCCGGAGGCAGTGTTGGTGAAAGAGCCGCCGAGATCGAGAGACTTGCTCAACCAATAGGAGGAATTGAGCGTGAAACCGCGCCAATTCGGAGTCGTGAGCGTCACCCTGCCGGCATCGAAGTAGCCGCGCGAGCCATTGTGGATGAACAGGTGCTCGTAAATGCTCTGGTCTGCGCGCCGATCGTTCAGATTAGAGACGGTAGAAGCCATGCCCGGCACCTCGCGGCCGCGATTGAGGAAGTAGGTGATGATCAGCTTGTGGGCGCGGCTGCCGACATAGCCCAGCTGCAGCCTCCAGTCCCTGCCAAGCCGCCGCTCCCAGCTGAAGTTGTATTGGTGGGCGTACGGCACAACCAGGTCCGGCCCGGGCTCGATCTTGCTCGAGCGCCCGCCCGGCTGCCGCTTGGAGTGGTCCAGCAGCGAACGATAAGTGGCAAGCTCGGGCCGCACAATCACCGATGTCACGGTGTGCGGCGGGTTCAGCCGATCCTGCCCGTAAGTCACCGGGAAGATGTCGCCGTAGTGGGTACCGTAGGCGGCACGGATCACGCCGGCCTCGCCCGGCAGCCGGTAGGCGAATCCGAACGTGCCGGCGAAATTGTTCAGATCCGAGCCCATGGCCAGTTCGCTCCGGCCAGTCACGTCGATCGGACGCGTGAACGGCTGGTAGCGCAGCCCCAGATGTAACGTGAGGCGGTCGCCGGCCTGCCAGCGGTCACCGAGAAAGAAGCTGTTGTGCCAATTGCGGAAGCCGCGATACGTGGATCCGAGCGAAGCGATCAACCGACTAGGCAGCCCCAAGCGCACGTTGGTGATGGCGTCATTGCCAAAATTCGGGCGGAACACCAGGATGCCCCGCGCCCCGTCCGGCTCCTCGCCGTTGTATTGCAGTCGCGTCAGTGCGAATCCGGCGGTGATCTCGTGCCTGCCACGCGTGTGCCGCAACGTGGCGGCTTGGCGAAAGCGGTTCTGAGCGCGATCCAGAGGGATGATCGGGAACGGCCCGAGATTGGTTAGCGCGCGCCCAATCATGATCGGGCCCAGCGCCCCTTCGGCCGGGAGCAGCAGCGACCCGAGACGATCCAAGCCCGACGAAAGCTGCACAGTCGTCGATGGTGTGAAGGAGCGACTCCAAGTGACGCGCGCGGCATGGGACTTGGTGTCCGTATCCGGATTCTGGCCAACCACCAGTTGGAAGGCATCGACGTTCTGCGCGGTCCATGCATAACGCAGCGTGAGATTGCCACCGAGCGGCCCGGCGCGATCGAGTTGGACCCGGGCTGAGTCGGTATTGATGCTCTGTAGGCTGTTGGTGTTCAGGGCGCGGTCAGCGATGTCCGGGCGGTTCGGAGCATCTTTCGGATAGGCTCCGAGAATGCGTTCAACCACCGCGCGGGTGGCCGGGTCGCGAGCCAGCGGGGCGCGCTCCTCGGGCAGCGGCACCAGCACGTTGCCGTTGACGTTGCCGCGAATCTTGTTCTGCGAGACGCCCAGGGTGAGCGCTCCGAGCGGGCCGGCGGGGGCGCTGAGATTGACGCCGTAGAAGTTCTCGCGGGCAGGCTTGACCGGGCCTACTTGGAAGAAGGAACGGGCCGAGAAGACGCTGTTGTTGTGACGCCAGAACGCATCGCCGTGAAACCCGGACCCTCGCGCGGGCCCGGCATGCACCGGAGGGGTCGGAGGCTTGCCGTACTCGGAACCGAAATAGCCGCGCTCCACGGCGAACTCCGAGATGATTGTGGCGGTCGTGCCCAGGCGGATGTTGAGTTCCTTCAGAGCGTTGTTATCCACTAGGTTGAACTGGACGTTCTCGTTGCGCCGGCTCTCGCCTGCTTCGGAGGAGGTCTCGCCGAGCAGGTTCATGTCGGTGCGGTCCGACCCAGCGGGGGACTCCGTCGCGCCTGCCTCGCCCTCTGCCTCGGTCTCGGCGGAATCGGGAACCTGGGCCTCCTGCTCGCCAGCCGATGCTGGAAACGCAAGGGCAAGCGCGAGGACGACCCCAACGGCCCAGAGGCAGGCCTGTCTCCCAGAACACATTCGGCAGACCCATGCTACCAATGCACGCCACGGGCGGGCGTTCAGCACCGACGGACTGCGTCTGCGCGGGCCACGACAAGGAGCTACGTTCAGAACACCCGCACGACTCCGCCTTCGGCGCGGTAGCGCTGGTACTGGTAGAGGGTGAGGTTCGAGGACCTATTCTCGCGGATGACAGAGAGCGAGGGGGAGAAGCCCATGACCTGAATCTTCCGGTTGTGCAGCGCGGCCCGCGTGAACCACAGCCGGGTGTGCGGCGGCTCGGGGCTGAAAAGCGCATTCGGCTGATCGAAATCGGTCAGGAAGTACTGCTGCGCGCCAGTCAACGTGAAGCCGAACGGCAGGTCATAGGTGCCCATCACGCCCAGCCATCGCGAGCGGTGGCGCGTCGACAGGCGGTCGGTGTTCTCCCGGCCCGAGCCCCCCATGAAGCGCACGTTCAGCGATGGCAGCACGGCGAAGCTTGCGAACGACTGGGCGTTCCAGCTGAATCCCGGCCCGCCGATCGCTCCCTGCGTGCCAAGCGCCGTCTGGCGGGAACCCTCCACGCTGCCCCCCACCCATAGCCGTCGCGTGACAAGACGCACGCCTTCGAAGCGGATCCCGTATTGGCGGCTGTAAGGACGGCCGTTGACGGCGCGCTTGTCAGCTTGGAACAGAAGGCTCATCTGGCCTTTGGAAGTGATGAAACGCGGTCCGGCATAGAGGCCGTAGTTGTAATCGTCGAACTCTCCCCCGGAGTACTCGCGGCGGAAGAGCGAACCGCCCACGCGAAGGCGAACTGCCGCGCCAGGCATCCACTTGAACTTCGGGAGCGGCCTCTGGATCTCGGAGCCGAACGCGGCGACCACCCCGATGCCGCTGGTAGCGCGGGCCTGGTCGTCAAGCTGGAATGGCAAACCGAAGATGTTTACCGTCTGCGCCGAAGTGGATGTGTTCACGTTGGTGTCCGGCGCCAACGCCAGGCTGAGGCTTCCGGTCGCGCGCTTGCGAGCGCGGCAAATCTGAATGAAGCGGCGAACATTGAGGGCCACCTGCGGCGGCACATCGGCACCCAGCACGCGTATGAAATGCTGCTCGGCTGCCCAGCAATCGTCACCGAGCAAGTGCTTGAACAGGTTGGTCGGAGGCTGGATGCAATTGCCCCGCGAAAACAGGGCGCGCGCCAGCTCCAGCCTGACGCGCAGTTGTGACGGATCCGCGACGAGCATCCCGCGGAACGAGCGGACGGCGAGGTTGTAATTTTCCTTTACCCCGGAATCCGTGTGCTTGAGGCCCGTCCCGACCGCGACATCGGCCGCGGCCAGCGCCGCCAGTCCAGTCGTGAAGGCTGCCTGTTGGGAGTCTGGCCTGGCCTCGGCCACCGGCCGGATCAGCGTCAGCGCCTCCTCTCCGCGCCCCATTTCGAGCAGTCTCTCCGCAGCTTGGAGAGCCGCTCCGAGCTGCTGGTCGGTAGGGGCGTTGGCGGGCGGGTCCGCACCATGCGAACGTAGCGGATTCCAGAACAGGACCGAGGCGATGACGAGCGCAGACGCTAGCTTGGGCGCTCGGCCTGCGAATGGCGGATCCGACTTTGCGCCCGTCGACGCTCCGCTGGGGCAGCGGCTAGACACCGGGCCGGGCCCGGCGTCGGGGTGGACTTCCATTGTGCTTCTCCTGCGCGGCGGCCCCGAGCAAGGTGTTCCGGGACCGCGCCCGGCAAGCACCCGCCACGAATCACTGTGTGCTGACAGATTCCATTATCGCCCGTAAGCAATGTGTCGCGTGGGATCCTCACCACAAGATGTTGAGGCGTAGTTCCAGCGGCTGGCTAACTCGACCATCGCGCAACAGGCGGCTGACACTTACTTGGACGCACGGAAGCAACCGTTCGTGACGCATGTGAAAAGTTCCGGTCCGTCGGCTGCGGCCTGAATTCACCTAGGGGCTTCCCCTGCCCTCTCGACAAAGATTGCCCGAGCTTCCTCAAACTGTGCCAGCACGTGCTCGCGCTCGCGCTCCGAACGCCATCCCGGATGGGCGCGGGCCTGTCGCGCGATGTCATCGATCCACCGCACGAAGTACTCGGCATCGCTGCGGGAGCGGATCTGCTGGTCGCCGCAGTACACGTAGATCGGCCCAGTCTCGGCATACAAGCGGCTGTCGTCAACGGGCAGCACCGGGCCGGCAGTCGATGCCCGCAGCGTGTACCACCCACTGTCCTCGACTCGGATCCGCTTGCGCAGCCTGCCAGAGAGGCCATCGTCATCCAACGGGATCTGTTCCACGACGTTGCCGTTGCGGATCAACTCGAGCTGGTCGGCGGGAAACGCGGAGTCCATGCGCGCGACCACCTCCACGCTCCCGCCTTCGGCCGGCAGCTTGATTTCGCCGCCCGGAATGTGCCCGTCGATAGCCAACTGGAGCAGAGGGCCGTTCGTCACGAAGGTGCGGCCCGCTCGGACAGCCTCGACCCAGCGACCCCACTCCAGCCTGTCGCCAAGGTAGGCGTACATGCGGGCCGCTCCGATGATGGGAGTGCGGGGGAGATCCGTGATCGAGTCTTCCCCTCCCGACGCCGTGACCTTGAAACCGCAATTCAGAGCCCGGTGCCAGACGGCAGCCGTATGCTGGGCGTGCCGCGCGCTGGTCATCACTTCGAGATAGGCAAAGCTGCCGAGGGCCAAGTCGACCGGAAAGCCGCGGGCTCCCGCGTAGCCCCTCGACTCGGGGTCGCCGGAGAAGGGATGGACGTAGCCGCCCACCGCGCCCTGCCTCTGAGCCATGCGAAAGATATCGGTGTTGCTCGGATACAGGCTCTCGATGGCGGTGCCTTCGTAGCCGGTGGTGTAGGGGGAGAGCAGGTGCTCGGTGAGGTTGATGAAGTTGATGTGCCCATAGAACGGCGGCCGGTACTCTTGGCCCCAAGACAGGACCTGTTCCGCCGTCGAGCGCTGTTCGTCGAAAGGACCCGGGTAGTAGTGGTGGTCCAAGATGCGGTTGTCCTTGTTGGCAATCTTCTCGCCGACCATGTCCAGGTCCTCGGCTGCGGCCATGAAGAGGAGGTTCTCGGGAGTGTTGCGCAGGTTGCCGCCGTAGTTCATGTGCACGTGGTCGCTGCCGCTGTACCAGCCCAGAGCGCCGAAGTCCGTGAATTGCTGGAGGTCGATCGTCACCGAGGCGACGGCTCCTGATTTGATCTGAGCGGTCTGCTCCACCGGGTAGCGCTCGAAACCCTTCATGGCCAGCAGCGACACCTCGCCCACCGGCAGACTCAGGGAGAACTCGCCGGCGGTGTGAAAGGCGTCCATGTGGAGGGCGCGGGCCGCAACCCTGTGGAAGGCGTCGGCCGGCGCGTACGCCTTGCCATCGGACGCGCGCAATTGGATTCTGGCCTCCGTCAATTGGCCCGACTCCGCTTCCCTGACCCGGACGCTCAGCGTGCCGGTCGGTCGGCGGTACACCCGCCTGCGGATCTCGACCGGCCGATCCTCGCCTCCGAACGTCTTCAGCAACCGCAGCTCTGAGAGTCCGCGGCGATTCGAGACGTAGGCGATCCAATCGCCATCGGGCGACCAGCGAGGATCAAACCGATCCCAGTCGCCAAACGTCAGCTGGTAGGGCTCGCCGCCCCTGACCGGGAGCACATAGAGATTGCTGTATTGGCTGCCGCGGTGGGAACTGTAGAGGATGCGCGCGCCGTCCGGCGACCACTGGGGACGGGTGCGGTAGAGAGTTTCTTCGCGCAGTATGCGCGTTGCGCCGGACATCGCATCGGGTTGAATCGGTGCGCGCCACAATGCCCCCGAACCGAGTGGGATACCTCGATTGGACACTAGGATCATCGCGCTGCCATCCGGGGAGATCGTCGGCTGGATGTGCAAGTCATGAGCCCCGAAGTACAGTCGCTCATTGGCGTAGGCGTTATCCTCCGTCAGCCTGAGCGGCTGGCCTGGAACGCCGTTCTCGACTGGCATCGAATAGACCTGGTACCAGCCATCTGGCGCTGTCGACACGTACAGCAATGCCGAGCCATCCGGGGACCACACCGGGTCGAGGTTGAGGTCGTCACCTTGGGTCAGCCACGAACTCTCCCCCGTGCGCGTGTCCAGCAAGCGCAGGTTCACACTTCGGTAGCCTTGGTCTGCCGTGTAGGCGATCCAGCGCCCGTCAGGGGACCATGCAGGAGTCGAATCGTAGGTCGAGTTGGCCGTGAGCTCGTAGGCGTCGCCGCCCTCGACGCGGACCTTCCAGATCGAGCCGGACATCGAGAACGCAATCCACTCGCCATCTGGCGAAAAGCATGGCCGCCAAGGCGTGCTAGCGACAGGCGGCAGATAGTAGTTGTGCATGTAGTTGCCGCCGGTAAGGGCCGCCGGGTATGCCTCCCGCCGTGACGGCAGTTCGGCCGCGAGCCCCGCCTCTTGCGCCGTGCCTGAGGCTGATGGAGTTTGGCCGAATCCAAGCGTTGCCGTGCCGCTCTCCATGGCGAGGAGGGCCGCCAGGACCCGTAGCAGTGCCGTTGTTTCACGCAGCGTTGCGAGCATCTCGTCCCTAGTCTCTCGCATGTGCCGGGCGCTGTCTCGATGCCAGCGCTAGCTTACGTCGCAACGACATATCTCTCCCGGATTCCAGTGTGTCGGCCCGCAGCCCGGATACCTTCGCAACATCAGATACGTCATTGACGAGTAGACATTGAAGGCGCTCCCGGCGAGTTCGACTGCGGGCGCGAGGAGCTATCCCGATTCCATGGCCCACGTTGGATTGAAGCACTACCTAGTTGCCGCACTCGCGGCTGCATGTATCACAGCTTGGCCGATCCCGAAGGCCGCAGGCCAAGAGCCGGCAAATTCGGACCAAGAGGCACCGAATTCGGCCGCCGAGCCAGAGCAAGAGAGCACCGATCCAGCCCTAGAAGAAGCCGGCGATTCCTCGGACGGCGGGGCCGCTGCCCAGCGCACCAACTTGAACTTGCTCGGCCAGGAGGACACAGGGTCTGGCGAAGCGCGCCGCAACGAGAACGTTCAGTTCAACTTAGTCGACACGAACACCCTGCAGGAGCTCAACATCCGCCTGGGCGCGACTGCCACGATCGTCACAGACTTCCAGCCGAGCCGCGACTACTACGGTGCCGAATACGGCCGGCGTCCGCGACCGGGCCTGCACCTGCCGCCGGCACGCGGGCAGGCAGTCCACGGCAACGTCTTTTGGACCCACGGCAACAGCGCGTTTTCGGCCCGCTCGTTCTTCCAGGTCGGGGATGTCCAGCCTGCGAACGAGAACCGCTACGGGTTCCGCGTCGGCCTCCCGGCATGGAAGGGGGCGCGGCTGACGATCAATGCAACCCAGCAAAAGATCCGGGGGCAGGTTAACGGTAACGTCTTGGTACCCCTGCCTGAGGAGCGCACACCTCTGCTCATCGACCCGGCCAGCGGGGAACGCAGCGACGACGCGACTCGCGGGATCGTCCAGCAGCTCCTGGAAGCCTACCCGAAAGAGCTGCCGAACCGGACCGACATCGCACCGCGGGCTCTGAACACGAACGCGCCCCAGCGAGTTGACACCGACTCGGCAAACCTGCGGCTTGACCAAGGCTTGGCCGACCACGGAAAGCTTGGCTTCAGCTATGTCTTCACATCGCAAAGCGTGGACGCGTTTCAATTCGTGCGCGGCCAGAACCCGGACACCGAGATCAAGAACCACCGCCCCCGGGTGACGTGGACCAAGGATTGGTCAGCACGGACCGTGACAAACCTTTCGGTTGGATTCGACCGAATCGGTTCGCTGCTGATCCCCGAACCGAACAACTTCGGGCCCACCGTGGGGGTCGGCAGGGCTATCGACGGGCAGGGCCCCTCCCCGCTCATCCCGGTAGACCGGGCGTTGAACACGTTCCGGAGTGCCGGGCAGGTCACGCGGGAGTCCGGCAGACATAGCCTCAGGGCCGGGTTCCACCTCGGACGCATCCAGCTCAACGGCGTGGAGCAGCAAGCGATTCGGGGCAACACCCAGTTCTCGGACAACTTCGGCAACGACGCGATCACCAACTTCCGACTAGGCAAGCCCACCCGCCTGCTCAAGACCGTGGGCAGCTTCCATCGCGGCTTCCGCCAGTGGGTCAGCCAGCTGTTCGTGGCGGACACATGGAAGCCCCTGCCCGACCTGACCCTGAGCCTCGGCCTGCGCTACGAACTGGTTACCACGCCTCAGGAGGTGAACGAGTTTGAGACGCTGCCCTACGGCTGCGACTGCAACAACTTCGCACCGCGCTTCGGCTTCGCCTATCGACTCGGCGACCAAATGGGCACTTTGCGCGGCGCCTACGGTATCTCCTACGGCGAAATCTATCCTGTCACCTACAGCCAGTACCGCATCAATGCCCCCAATGTGGTGCGCCTCGTGGTGTTGCGGCCAGAGTTGGTGGACATCATTAGCGGTGCGGCCTTCGCCAACGTGACCCCTGGGTCCCGGTCAACTCTGTTCGACATTGCGGACAATCTGGTCGAGCCCTACAGCCACCAGTACAGCCTGAGCTGGGAGTTCGGCCTGTCACGGACCATGAACCTGCAGCTGGGCTATGTCGGCAGCCGGACTCACAAAGTATTCCAAGCGTGGTTCCTCAATCGCGGGGAACGCCCATCGGAAGTCCCGGTCACAGTGCGCACCACCAACGTCCGGCGGCCAGACTCCCGCTATAACGACGTGTTGCGCCTGCACAACGCCTCGCGGGCATATTTCGACGCAGCCCGGGCGGCCTTTGTGATGCGGAACCTGAAGGGATTCACAATAGACGCCGCCTACTGGTTCAGCAAGTCGATCGATCTGGGCAGCGACTATACCAACACGATGAACGGCGGCGATGCCCGCCGCGCGGTCAGCCAGACCGCGAACAACATCCATTCGGACGTCAAATCGCTTAGTTTCTTCGATCAGCCGCACGCCCTTCTGCTGCGCGCGGTCTACAAGTCCCCGGCCGGTCGGAGCTGGGCCGGCCGCATCTTCGGCAACTGGGAGGTTTCGACGGTGACGCTGCTCAAGACGGGCACGCCGTTCACGGTCCAAACGGGATCGGACGGGCCGGGCTTCGGGAACGTCGATGGCGCGATGGGGGACCGCCCGCACCTACTCGACCCGTCACTACTAGGCCGGATCGTTGGCGACCCGGATACTTCGCGGCAAATCCTCTCCCGAGACAAGTTTGCGTACCAAGCTGTCGGGGACTTGGCCGGAGATCTGGGACTGCGCACGTTCCGCAAGGGCAAGATCGCTAACGTCAACGCCAGCCTCTCGCGCAGCTGGACAGTCAGCGGGGAAAATCGCCTCACGTTGAGAGCCGAGTCGGTCAACTTCTTCAACACACCCCAATTCGCCGACCCCACCACCAGCATGACGTCGCCCAGCTTCGGGCGCATCACCAACACGCTCAACGACGGGCGCACCTTCCGGTTCACGCTACAGCTCGATTTCTGACGACGGACGGGCTGGGACCGATGAGAGCCGAGCGGGCCGCGACAGCGGCCCTCGGTAGTGTCCGGCCGTTGGCGCGCCCGCTCGCAGCAACGCCCTCGCTCGGACGTTGGTCCTAGCCAGTGCTGGTTCTGCATGCGATAGACTCACTCCAACCATGCGTCTTCGCCTATTGCTGCTCGTTGTCGCTGGCGTCTCTTGCTTGCAGGCTCGCGTCGAGGAAAACGTCGTTTACGCCATGCGCGGCGGGCTGGCCATGCTGCTCGACGTTCACTACCCCGAACGATCCAACGGATTCGGGATCATCTTCATCCCGGGCAGCGGCTGGCACGCGCCGCTGACGTACGATGCGGCACCGCTGAAGGCCTCGGGCTTCGCGAAGCTCTACGCTCCGCCACTGAGCGAAGCGGGCTTCACCGTCTTCGTAATCAATCACCGCGCTGCCCCGCGCTATTCTTATCCGGCGCCGATCGAGGACGCCCAGCGAGCGGTGCGGTTCGTGCGCCACAACGCGGACCGCTTCGGCATTGATCCCGATCGAATCGGCGGCGTGGGCGGTTCGTCCGGGGGGCACCTCATCAGCATGCTAGGCGTGCTGGATGGGGGCGGCGACCCTGCCAGCCCAGATCCGGTCGAGCGCGCGAGCGCGAAGTTGCAAGCCGTCTTTGCCAGGGCGGCCCCGTTCGATCTGACACGCGTACAGGGGCGCGTTTCCAGCGGATCGGTCTCGTCGCTTCTCGGAATGCGCCTAGGGGCGCGCGACATGCCGTCTTCCACGGAGCACCGCACCTACTGGGCGGCCTCGCCCGCAGCACACGTGTCGCCGGATGACCCGCCGTTCTTGCTGATGCATGGAACCGCCGATGACCGCGTGCCGCACGTTCAGTCCGAGAAGTTTCTCGCGCTGCTCGAGACGGTCGGAATCGAAGCTGAGCTGACCCTGATCGAAGGCGGCGGGCATGGAGCGAGTTTTCCCGGCGCTACCAACCCTCCGAACTACTTGGGGGCGATGGTGAGCTTCTTTGAGAGGCACCTGTCGAGCGAAGCGAAAGCCGCCGCTTCTCCGCCAAAGCCATCGCAGCGAGACCCCCGCGTCGAACGCAATGTCCCGTTCGGCATGGTCTCCGGCGGTGCGTTGCTCATGGACGTGTACCGTCCTGACCAGCCGAACGGAATCGGGATTTTGCATATCACCGGGAGCGGCTGGCACTCCCCGCTCGCCGCCAGCGCACCGCAACAGAAGGCCAGCCGCCAAGTAGAGGTCTTCGGCGCGCCACTGGTAGAGGCCGGCTACACGGTGTTCGCGGTCAACCACCGCACGGCGCCGCTGAACAAGTATCCCGCCCAACTCGAGGATGTTGAGCGAGCGGTGCGATTCATACGCTTTCACGCCGCGCGCTGGGGCATCGACCCAGAGCGCATTGGCGGTGTGGGCGGATCTTCCGGCGGCCATCTCACGCTGATGCTCGGAGTATTCTCCACGACCGGCGACCCGGAGGGTCCCGACCCTGTCGACCGCGGGAGCGCACGGCTACAGGCCATCGTGCCGTGGGCACCCCCGACGGACCTGGTGATGCTCAACGGAGAGTACGGCCAGGGCACCTTCGGTTCGCTCTTCGGGATGCGCCTCATGGCGCGCGACGCGAAAAGCTCGCCCCAGTTCAAGGCATATCGGGATGCATCGCCGATCCACCACGTATCGCCCGACGACCCGCCCACTCTGCTGATCCACGGCGACGCGGACGGAGTGGTGCCGCTAGGCCATTCCGAAATGATCGCCGCTCGCATGCGTGCCGTCGGCATCGCGGTAGAGGCGCTGGTCATTCCTGGCGGCGGGCACGGTGCGCTGTTTCCCGGCAAGATCCCGGACGCGCCGGATTACGTGCAAGCCACGGTGGACTGGTTCGACCGCCACCTGCGCGATTGAAGCGGCCCGCAGGCCGGCTCGGGGGACGCTCAGTCCACTAGCGCTTGGTAGGTCAAGGTCTGGAAGTCCTGCCGAATGTTGAGGTGGGTGTAAGGACGGACCTGCGTCATCAGGATTCCGATCAGCTCGTCTTGCGGATCAACCCAGAACACGGTGCAGTAAGCCCCGCCCCAGCCGTAGGTGCCCTCGGCGCTCGGTACCGCGCTGCGGCCGAGGTCCACAGACACCGAGTAGCCCAGGCCGAATCCGAAGCCATCGCCACGCAGCCAGACTGGGCGGTCGCCGGTGTGGTTCGCAGTCATTAGCCGCACCGTGCGCGGGCCCAAAATGCGTACGCCGTCGAGTTCCCCTCCGTTGAGCATCATCTGGTGGAAGCGGAAGTAGTCGCTGGTCGTGGAAACGAGTCCGCCGGCGCCGCTGAAGTAGACGTGCGGCTCCCTCACCCAGCGACTTTGCTCGTCGGGCTTTTCTTGCAAGACAATCTTGCCGGCGTCGTCCGGCTCGTACAGGGCCGCGAAGCGCGGCAGCTTCTCGCCCGGCAGGTAGAAGTGCGTGTCCCGCATGCCAAGCGGGCCGAAGATCTTCTTGCTGAGATATTCGTCCAAGGTCATCCCCGAGAGCACTTCGACCAGCCTTCCGACCACATCTGTGGCGGGTCCGTACTCCCAGCGCTCGCCTGGCTCGAAGTTCAACGGCAGCTTGGCCAAAGCTGTAACGTAGTCGCCCACTGTGCCACCGGGCTTGCGGCTGCGGCGCAGTTCGTTGTAGAGACCGCGCGTGACGCCGCGGTAGGTATTGGCGAGGCCGGCGGTATGTGTGAGCAGGTGCTGGATGGTGATCGACTTCTCGGCTTTGACCGTCTTGAAGGGACCTCGGGCGCGGTCGCCAGGCTCGACTGGCAACGCAAGCTTCATCTCGGCAAACTCAGGCAGATACTTCGAAACGGGGTCGCGGAGCAGGAAGCGCCCCTCCTCCCAAAGCATCATCAGGGCCACCGAGGCGATCGGCTTGGTCATCGAGGCGATCCGAAAGATGACGTCGGTGGACATCGGCGCACTGGCTTCAACGTCCCGATGGCCGAAGCTCTTGTGATAGACGATCTGGCCGCGCCGGGCAATCAGAGCGACCACGCCGGGGACCTCATTGCGGTCCACGTACCCTCGCAGGCTCCGGTCGATGCGGACCAGCCGGTCGGGAGCGAATCCGGCCGTCGCGGGATCGGAGATTGTGGCGGAAGCGGCTGCGAGTCCGGGAACGAACAATGCGGCGGCAACCAGCCCGACAGCGAATGCATGCCTCGAGTGATGTCTCATAGATGACTCCTTAGTGCCGCTCCCTCTTGGCACGGAGGGCAACCATTAGGAACGCACCCTATAGGTTGTACCAAGACGGCTCTCAACCTGTCCCCAGCATGCTCGGACTGCTACCATGCGACCGCGCTTGGCCGCGTCGCGCTTCGGCACGCGTTCGAGTCCGCGGATCCATGCACGAGCAACAGGCCACCGAAAGCCTCCGTCCCGGTTTCGATTCGTCGCGGACGAACCATTTGAACGTGTCCCGGCGCAGCCTGCTAGCGGGCCTGCCAGCTGTCGCTCTGCGGGCGCAGCAGCGGCAGCCGAACTTGCTGGTGATCGTCGCTGATGACCACGGTTGGAACGATCTCGGCTGTTACGGGCACCCAGTGGTGCGTACGCCCCACTTGGATCGCATGGCGGCGGACGGCGTGCGCTTCACGCACTGCTACACCACGGCGCCGCTATGCAGTCCCGGGCGTGGAGCGGTGATGACCGGGCTGTACCCGCACGTCTCAGGAGTCACGCGCCTGGTGCAGGGGGAGGACGCGGCCCGCCTTTCCCTCCGACCGGGCCTGTGGACCTTCGCCAAGGGCCTGGAGGAACTAGGTTACGTAAACGCTGCGGCGCGCAAGTGGCACCTGTCAACGGCCGGCGCGCTGCCGCACGGCTTCCATCACGAGTTCCCGTCCAGAGAGACCTACCTAGAGCAAGCAGAAGCCTTCTTGGAGCAGCGCCACGACCGGCCGTTCTGCCTGTACTTCTGCCCGACCCACACCCATCGTCCCTTTCGCAGCCATAGCGGATTCGAGTATTCGCCCGACGATGTCGCCCATTGTCTGCCACCGTACCTGAAGGACACGCCCCAGGTGCGCGAACACTACTCGTGGTACCTGTCGGAAATCAGCAAGATGGACGACGAGATCGGACGGCTGCTAGCAGCCTTGCAGAGGAGCGGGGAGCTGGATCAGACCGTGGTGGCGTTTCTGACCGATCACGGGCCGTCGCTCCATAGGGCCAAGTTCTCGCTGTACGACTGGGGCACCCATTCCAGCCTCATCATGCGCGGCCCTGGCGTCACAGGCAGCGGCAGGGTCGACACCGGGTTGGCGTCAACGATCGATGTTGGGCCGACGCTGCTAGGCCTGGCGGGCGGCGCAGCGCCAAGCTCATGCCAAGGGGTCGACCTCGGCCCGCGCCTCGCGGGGCGAGACGCGAAGCAGCGCAGCCTGGTGTTCTCCGAGCATCACGAGAACAACTACCTCACGGCGGTGCGCGGAGAACGCTTCAAACTGATCCGCAATCACACCAAGGACGAGCCCCTCGTGTCGGCGCGAAATGTCCGCAATTGGCAAGGCATGGACGCGGACACGCTCCGGCAGCCCTACCCGCTGCCGCGGCCGGACCGCGAGTTGTTCGATTTGGCCGCCGACCCGCTGGAAAGCCGCAACCTCGCGGACGACCCTGCCTACCGCGATCAGCTCGTGAAGTTGGAGAGCGAACTAGACAGGTGGTCTGCCCTGCCCCGGCGGTGATCCGAGCTGCAGGCAGCATTGGTGCGGCACGCTGCCTTAGCCGGGACCTTACGAACCGTTGGCGCTCTCGTCGAGGTAGGTTGCTATGTCTGCAATCTCGTCCGACGTGTACACCGTTTCAAGGTCGTCAGGCATCGACGACCGCGCCCGAGTCAGCTGTCGCTTGACGTCCGCCTTGGCGAAGGACCGCAGGGGTGGCGGCACCGATGCCGCATCGAAAACACGGATGCGAGTCTCGGTCTCCTCGGCCAGAACGCCTGCTAGGGTCTCGCCGCTGTGCAGCTCAACCTGAACCTGCTCGAAGCCGAAGGCGATGCGCCGGTGCGGCTCCCGCACGTCACGTTCCAACTCTTGGGGGGTCTTCCCCTTGGCTGCGATCTTTAGGTTGGGCCCGACCGGCGTGCCCAAGCCATCGAGCTGATGACACACGCTGCAGCGGCGTTCGCGGGTCAGGTCAAAGAACAGCTCCTTGCCGCGCAAGGCTCCTGCCGAGAGTGCCGGCGGCTGTGGGGAATCCAATGCCGCCCCAAGCTCGACAATGGCTGCCGCACCTGTCAGGGGTTCGCTGGACAGACTCATGACATATGCGGTGACCGCCCAGACCGCATCTTCTGCGAGCACGTCCTTCCAGCCCGGCATGCTTGTGCCGGGCAGGCCCTCCGCCGTGATGCGAAACAGCTCGCTCGGATCCCATACGCGGTCGCGCAACGCGGGTCCGCGCGCCGACCGGCCCTCCGAACCATGGCAATAGCCCACGGCGCAACTCTTGGCGAACTGTGCAGAGCCCTGTTCGATGAGGTTCTCGGAACTCAAGTCGACCGTATCCGCCGCTTGCAACCCTATGACCAACAGCAGTGCGACAGCTACCCTCATCAGCGCCCCCCTCTGGCCGAGACCTCCAATTCACGCCTGCACGTGATTCATAACAGGCAGCTTGCTGCCAGCGCGCCGGCCATGTCTCGCGAGATATATCCCATTCTTGCAGGTGCATTGCCCGGCTACCGAAAACTTGCTCTGCGCAGCTGGCCGGGGCGGCTGCCAGCACGCCGACGCCACGAGATGGCGAATCGAGGACGCGCCGACTCACTGAATTCGACGCCAGCCCGCAAGCCGGAGCGCTGAGGAGACAAGCGCACCGCCGAGCAAGCCCGCGATCGCGAGTACCGGAGGCCAGACATCGAGGAGCGACCCCATCGGAAGACCTCCGGGCAACACGTCGTTCAGCAGCTCTATGAGCGCGCCGGCAAGCGCCCCTAGGAGCGCCCAAGTCAACGCCGTCCTGACTGTGCCGCGTATGTGTCCGTGCCACTTCTTCATGACTGCCTCCCTCCAATTCCACGTAAGGGGTTCTCCCTACTGTGGTCGCTCGAGTCCACTCGTCATCGCAGTTTGGCAGCTTGACCGGAAACTCGACCATGAACACCGAATACTCCTCGAGTGTCGACGCCTCACACGAAGCCAAACAGCAGCGGGAACGCAACGACCACAACGGCCGCCCACACCGCGTACACGGGTAAGTAGGCTGTCTGCCAGCGCTCAAGAGCAGTGAACGGGCCGCGGCCGGTGAGGAACCGAGCATACAGCCACGCCGACCACGCAAGGTTTACCAGCAGAACCAAGTTCTCGCCTAGGGCCGCCACCCGGTTCGGGCTCAAGCCGAACTCTGAAATCCGCCCAGCTATAGCAGAAAGCGCCACGCCATCGACCACCAGAGCGCAGACCACAAGCAGAAGCTGCAGCGCGTCAAACGTGCCGGGCGGGGCCTGCACGTCACGCGCCGAGATCGCATAAAGCAGCAGGCCGAGGACGACTGCCAACAGCAGGTCGAAGCCGATCAGCATCTCTCGGTCCATGTCGATGCCGCTCCCGGTCCACGCCATCGTTACCAGCAACGCGAGTAGAGCGGCGGCGAACAGCGGCGTAAACAGGCGCGTCAACACGGGCGCCATGTTCTCAACGACGCTCTGCTTCGCTTCTACGAGCCACGCCCCGACGATGACAGCCCCCATAGCCCCGCAAGGGAGCATCCACTGCTGCGCGAACCACTCCATGTCCACACCGATTGCGGCGAAAGAGACCGCGGTGAAGCCCGTAAGGACACCGCCCCCCAAAGCCATGAGCACGTAGTAGATGAACAGCTCTCCGGAGAAGCGCACGAAGTCCATGCGCCGGCTCCCATCGAACCAGCGTCCTCCCGAGTAGGCGATGCCTACGGCGAGCCACAAGGCAATCGGCAAATGCAGCGCCGCGAGCGTTTGGGTGTGGCCTCCCGCCGTGAAGGGGAAAGCGTTGATGGCGATCGCCGCCGCAGCGAACGCCAGCGCCAGTCGGAGGCACCCAGTCCGGTCCAGGCGGCGTTTCCACGCGAAGTAGCCAGCCAGGAACGGGAGCACGAAAAAGCTGACGTTGGGAAAGTAAAACGTGCCCGAGTCAAAGAATCCGTCTCCCGACCCAATGTGCGGATAGCCGAACAGCTCGGGCAGCTTGATCGCCGCGGCTGCAGCCGCGGCCAGACCTATCACAACTGTGCGCTCGCGGACCGGACTCCGGCTTGGTTCGCCGTCCGAGTCCTTGGCCATCACGAGCTGCTTCCACAGCCGCTCGGAGTGCTCGCGCGCAAACTCGCGCGAAACAGCGTCGAGGTCTCCCAGTCGCTTGACCGCGACTAGGAACGCCTCGTCTGTAGCGAGGCCTGCGCTGCGCAGGTCTGCGACTAGATCGCGCAGGTGGCCTTCGAGTTCCTCCACATCCGAATCGCGGATGGCTGGGCGCCGTCGCAGCCAGCTCCGCCACTGGGTGATTTGCGCTTCCAGCGCGTCGTCGTGCGTCAACATGTCGCCCCAACTCCCCGTTGCCGCAACGGCCACCATGAGGCGGGAACCAGCGAAGATTCCATCCAGATTTCGCGCAGCGCGGCGTCCACCACCTGCCACTGCCGCCGCTGGGTCTTCAGGTGCGCTCGGCCTGCCCTAGTGATGCGGTAGTACCGCCGCCGCCGGCCACTCTCCGATTTTGCCCAGCGGGCTTCAACGTAGCCGAGCCGCTCGAGACGATGGAGCACCGGATAGAGCATTCCGTCCGTCCACTGAAGATGCCCGCCCGACAGCTCGCCGACTCGCTTGATGATCGCGTAGCCGTAGCTGTCTCCGTCCGCCAGAATTGCCAATACGAGCGGCGCTGCCGAAGCTGCCACTAGGTCCTTGCTGATGTTCATTTCCGTTCACCGCTCCGACCACGAAGCGACCCTACTCAATACATAGCATATCAATGCATTGAAGTGCAATGCAACAAGACTGGCCGAAGAGTGCGCGATCGGTCTGATCGACCGCGACCTGCCGGTCTGACGGGCAGAGGCGCTGTGGACGATGAAGTACGGGCGGGACGCGCGCCCGAATTCAGAACCAGTACTTCAAGCTCAGGCTCACGCCCCAAAACCTGCTGTCCTTGGTCGCGACCTGATACAGGATCGTTTCGCCGCGGCCCACGCTCGATTCATGGCTGCGAAGCTGATTCCAGGGCGTCGGCTCGCTGACGAACTCGCCGAAGTCAGCCCAGCGGAACTTCATGCCCAGCGTAACCGTGTCACGGAGCCGGTAGTCCACGCCGGCCAGCAGTTGATACCCCAGCATGACATCGGTCAGCCGGGCATCGCCGATCGTCGTCGTGCCAGCGACCTTGGCGCGCAGAGCCGGGTCCGAAAAGGTCGCGATCCGCTCCGGATCGTCGTTACGCTTCCAGATGGTGGCATAGTCAAGCGCCGCCCGTTCCACGCCAACGCCAACACCTACGTAGGGGATCCAAGAATAGGAAGACCCGAAGTCGTAGTACATGTTTGCAAAGACGTCGTGCGACCGCAGGTCATCGACGGTGCCGACCGCAAGCTCGATTTCCTGCTCGCGTTTGTCCAGCGTCACGTCGTCGAAGATGCCTAAGTCTGACTGAGTGTTATAGGCCGTGATCCGGTAGAAGTACTCCCCCTCGAGTCTGACGGGCCCCCAGTCGTAGCCGAGCGCAATCCCCGTACTGACGCCTGCCGCGCCATCGAATTCGTTGCTCCACGACGTACGCGCTGGAGCAGTGTCGCACTCACTGCCAGTCTCCAAGCCGTGCGGATTGATGATCAGGTCGCACTTGGTGCTCCAGTCGTTGTCCGACCCGTCCACAGCGAGCTGCGGGGCCATGGTGGCTCCCATGTCCGTCTGGAGGTACACCCCGGTCTGAGCCGCCGATTCACTGGCACACACTGTCAAGACCGTCACAACCGCCAAGGAATACAGTCGTTTCCCCACCGTCGCCTTCGCGCATAGCCCATTGATCCGGCCAGCAGCGGATTCCCCTTCATCGGCTTCCCTCGGCCGGGCTCGAAGTAAGGCGCAGCTTGGGAGCGTGGGAGTGAAGCAACCGGCTCGCTGGCGGTTGCGTGTCATTCGGCAGATGCGATCGTTGCCCATCTAGGTCGCTTGCTGATCAATCGTTGACGATTGTAAAGAACATTATCTACGATGGGGCTTACTTGTGCCCGATCGTTCAACTTCTGTTAGCTTGGTGCTTGGTCTTAGCGGCTGCCAAGTCTCAGCCCACGCCTTGGTGCCAAGCCGAGGGAATCAGTGCTAGTGAAGGCACTACAGAGCGTGACGTATAGCGTGCCAAGTACGGGATCGTTGCCGAGATCGCCATGTCTGGCGCAACGGATGCGAGGTCTGTGTCTCAGCCGGGCGCGGGCCAGCGGCTAGGATGAGATTTTGGCGATAGAGCCCAAGACCAACAACGTCCAGGACGTCCGTTACGAACCGGATGAGCGGCCACCGCTCCCGGTCGCTGTCGGGCTCGGGCTGCAGTACGTGGCGATCACTGCGGCCAGTATTGTATTGACGCCGGCGCTGCTGGTTGGGACCGTCGGGGGTAGCGACGACTATCTCACCTGGGTCGTGTTCTCGGCCCTCGTTGTGAGTGGAGTGACCACGGTGATTCAGGTCGTTCGCGTCGGACGCCTAGGCTCCGGATACATCCTGCTAATGGGCAGCAGCAGCGCTTTCCTCGCCGTCTGCGTTCCTGCGCTCGAGCGCGGCGGCGGCGGACTCCTGGCGAGCCTGATCATCATCTCGTCGCTTTGCCAGTTCGTCCTGGCGGCCAAACTCTCCCTGTTCCGGAAGATCTTCACGCCGACTGTGGCGGGCACGGTCCTAATTCTGATTCCGGTGACGCTGGCCTCGATCATCGTGCGCAGGCTGACCGACGTGCCGGCTGAGGCTGCGTCTGCCGCCGCGCCGGTTACGGCCGGGGTGACTCTGGCAGTGATCGTCGCGATCTCCATGCGTGCGAGCGGAGCCTTCCGGCTCTGGGCGGCGGCGGCGGGGCTGGTGATCGGCAGCCTGGTGGGCGGGCTTTCCTTCGGGATCTACGACAGCGAGCGCGTCTTGGAAGCAGCGTGGGTAGGGCTGCCGGCGCTTGCGTGGCCCGGCATCGACCTCAGCTTCGGTCCCGACTTCTGGGCCCTGCTCCCGGCGTTCGTCATCGTGACGCTCGTCGGTGCACTGGACACGATCGGGGACGGGATCGCCATCCAGCGGATTTCCTGGCGAAAGCCGCGCGCCATCGACTTCCAGTCCATTCAGGGCGCGCTTGCCGCCGACGGGCTGGGCAACCTGTTGTCCGGGTTGCTAGGCACAGTGCCGAACACGACGTACGCGAGCAGCATCGCGGTCGCCGACCTCACTCGGGTAGCGGCGCGCGTCGTCGGCATTTGTGCTGGGGTGATGTACGTAGGGCTGGCGTTTCTTCCCAAGCTTGTCGCCGTCATCGTCGCGATTCCCGGTCCGGTAGTCGCCGCGTATTTCATCGTAATCATGGCGTTTCTGTTCATCCTCGGCGTCCGGATCCTTGTTCACGACGGCCTCGACTATCGCAAGGGCTTCGCGGTGGGCCTCGGATTCTGGCTGGGGCTCGCCTTTCAGATGGACTGGATATTCCCCGAGTACTTTCAGGGCGCGTGGAGCGAGCTACTCGGGAACGGGATGACGGTGGGCGGCCTGACAGTGATCATCCTGACGCAGTTCGTGGAACTAACCGGGCCTCGCCCCCGGCGCCTGAAGACAGAGCTGACATTTGAGAACTTCACGAAGGTGGATGACTTCCTGTCCGACTTCGCCGCGCGCGGGAAGCGTACCCCGGAGATGACAGACCGGATCCGGGGCGTCGGCGAAGAGATGCTGGTCACCCTGTCCCGGCCACAGGCAGACGACGGGCCGAAGCCAGAGCGGTTTCTGTTGGTGGTCGCACGCGACGACGGGGACGCGGTCAATCTCGAGTTCGCGGCGGCAACCGACGACACCAACCTAGAGGATCGACTGGCCCTGCTCGGCGAACGCGGCGGCGGCCCTCCGGTCGAGGAGGAGATCTCCCTGCGCCTGCTGCGACACTACGCTTCGTCAGTGCGCCACCAGCAGTTCCACGACACAGACGTGATCACAGTGCGGGTCGGTCCAGCCACGTCTCTGTGAGCACCGTTCGAAGCTCCGGACTGGAGGTGACCGACGGGAGCGGCCCCGGGGGTCGTGTGATGCTGATTGCACTGGGTGGTTTGCCGGGCGTAGGGAAGTCGACCATCGCGACATCCCTAGCCCGGAGGATCGGGGCGGTCCATCTGCGCATCGACACGATTGAGCAGGCGATGCGCAACGCGGGCCTCAAGGTGTCGGGACCGGAGGGATATCTTGCAGCTCGCGATCTCGCCGAGGACAATCTGCGCATCGGCCACAGCGTCATCGTCGACTCGGTCAATCCGATAGCGATTACTCGCAGCTACTGGCACGCGACCGCGGCGCATCTAGCGATAGATCTCGTGGAGATCGAGGTTATCTGCAGCGACAAGCGCCAGCATCGTCAGCGGGTCGAGTCACGCGTCAGCGATGTCCCCGGCCTTGTAGTTCCGACTTGGCAGCAGGTTCTGGACCGAAGCTATGAGCCATGGACGACCGCACATATCGTGGACACGTCCGGGTGCACATTGGAGGACACGCTATCGCAGGTCGAAACCATCGTGTGCTCGCGCCGGCCCTGACCCACGCGGTTGACTGATTGCCGTTGGCGATCATCGGCAAGGACGAGTCCGAAGGCAAGGATGCGGGTCAGTTGTGTCGCTTTGGGTCAGCGCGAGCCGTCCAGGCTCAACCGCACCGGCACTGACGGGCGATCCGCACTCGGGGAAGCTGCGAACTCACATGATCCGGAGCGTGAGATTGGTCGCAGCTATGCCGCTTGATCGATCAGCCTCGTCAGTGCTGAGAGGTGCCGCTTGAGGCTGGTCCGACCGCTCTCGCTGAGCCGGTACCAAGTTACAGGCCGCCGATCGCGGTAGGTCTTCTCCACTGCCAAGTAGCCGGACTCCTCGAGCTTGCGGAGATGCGCGCCGAGACTGCCGTCCGTCTCGCCAAGCACCTGTTTAAGGCCGGTGAAAGACATCGCGTCGTGCCGGGAGAGCAGGACGCACGCCGCCAGCCGGACGCGATGCTCGAGGACGCCGTTGAGGAGGTCGAGCTCGTCAAGAGCAGGCACATCGGGGTCAGCTGGCGGTTTCACGCTTCGGTGCTCCGAGCACGGCTCCGGTCACGAGCGCGATGGCGAGCACCACACCTGCAGTGGTCCAGCCAAAGCCAGGAACCCAGACCGTGACCAGGTACGCGGCCGCCGTCAGAATGCCGATAGGCATCATCCGGCGCTCGATATAGAGGCCCCCGTGGAAGTAGGTCAGCCCGAGCAGCAGGACCCACAAGGACCCGAACCCAGCCCACGTCAGTTGCCCTGCACTGACGAGGGCAAGCCCAAGCAGACCTGCAGTCATGAATGACAGCCAGTGGAGACTATGGCGTACACCTGTCTGGCGATCCCGAACGCCGGCGCTACGACTCGCGCGCATCCCGAGCCAAACCGAGAGCACGAATCCGATGGGCCCTGCAAAGAGCCAGTAGGTGCCGATCCACGAATAGTCGTCGACAAAGTCGACCAGCGCGAAGCCAACGCCTCCAAGCAACGCCCACAAGAGATAGATCGCAGGAACGGATCGCGTCTCCAATCGTTCGGCCGCGGCACGAACAAACGCGATATCTTCCTTGAGTTGGGTTTTGTCGGTCATCGAGTCCTCCTTGACTCTGGATTACTGAGTTACTCTGAGTTACAGAGTAACTCTACAGTACAGAGTATTGCGGCTGCTGTCAACCCCAGCCGGAAAGAAGCGTTTCGGCGCTGGCCGGAAACTTGAGTCTCTACGGATGCAACAGGCTACGATGCATGGACCGAAGACAGATACGGCCATGCCAGATTCCAGCCGCCCCTGCTGGACAGCCCCTCGGCGAGTTGCTTCTCTTGCCGGCGCGCCCAGCGCCGCCGCTGGCGGTCCAGCGGGAACAGCTGGCGGCCCAGTGCCCACAGGTGCTCGCGGGCGTGGTAGATGTCGACGATCTCGCTGGCGTCAGGGAAGTAGATGTGGCTCGATCTTCAGCGAGTCCCCCTGTCGCTGCTATTCTGGGCGCCGGTGCCACCGCGTCCGGCTGAACTCTTGGCCTGTCGCGGTCAGATGGAACTGCACAATTACAAGGTGCCCACGAGGACCGGAATCGGGACACTGAGGTTCGCAAGCTGGCTCCGGACACTGGCGGCAGTGGCATCGGTATTTGTGTCCTGCCAAGGAACTCCGGACACACCCGAAACCCTCCCGCCCCTGCCCTCGTTCCGCTTGGACGCGATGTCTCCTGGAGCGCGGGCGACGCTGGAACCTGCACAGGATCGTGCGATCAGAAACCCGCGCGATAGCGAGGCAAACGGCGCATTGGCGATGGCCCTGCACGCCTACGAACTGCGCGACGGGGCCGCTGCAGCATACCGCCGCGCAGCCACGCTGGCACCGAACGAAGGGCGGTGGCAGCATTACCTTGGGCTGGTCCTTGCGGAGTCGGGACAGCATTCACAAGCAGCGGAGCACTTCCGCAGGGCGGCTGCGATCAAGCCGGACTCTGTGGCGGCGCGCATTTGGCTAGGCGAGTCGCTCCTCAGCGACGGCCGTCCGGCCGAAAGCCAGAGGGCCTTTGAGCAGGCCATCGAACTGGACCCGTCCAGTGCTGCGGCGCACTACGGCCTAGGACGGGCGCGGGATTCTACCGGAGACTCGGACGCAGCCCTGCGGTCCTTTCTGCGGGCGGTCGACCTGACACCGGAAGCCGGTGCAGTCCGGTACAGTCTGGCGATGCTGTACCAATCTCTGGGACGGGCGAGCGATGCCAAACAGCAACTGGAGATGGCGGGCGGGGTCCGCCAGCAACCACCGATCAACGATCCCCTCGTGGCGGCTCTCCGCAACCTGCGGAGGGACAGGCAGAAGTACTTGCAGGAAGGGCTCCGATTGGAAAGCGAAGGCCTGTTGGCGGAGGCAGTACAGGCTTATGGAAGGGCGGCGGAGGCTGACGCCCGCTACGCCCAGCCGCACATCAACCTAGTCGCCGTGTACGGGAAACTAGAGCGCCTTAATGACGCCTCCCGCCACTACGACCGCGCCCTGGCGCTGGCACCCGACTCCGAGGAACTGCATGTCAACTGGGGCACTCTGATGGCTCAGCACGACAGGCTCGAGGAGGCAGCGGCGAGTTTCCGTCGGGCGTTGGAGATCAACCCTCACGCCGGCGGAGCGCATGCCGACCTGGCGTGGGTCCTCGAACAGTCAGGGAGCCACACGGAGGCGCTTGAGCACTACCGCCTCGCGGTGCAGTACGACCCGACCAACCGTCCGGCGAATTTCGAACTTGCGAGGGACCTGATTCGCAACGACCGCATCGAGGAGGCTATCCAGCACTTGCTGCGGACGCTGGAGCCAGTGGACGAGCGGACGCCAACCTACCTCTACGGCCTGGCCGACGCGCACCTGCGGATCGACGAGCCGCGCAAGTCCGCCGAGTATCTTCGGCGCGCGCTCGAACTCGCGAACGGAATGGGCCAGTCGGAACTAGCTCGCAACCTCGAGGCGGATCTCCGAGCTCTGGAAGCGGCCGGTCGCCGCTGACAGCGACCGGCCGCCGGTCAGAAGATGAGCTTCATCCCGAACTGGATCTGGCGGGCCGGGCAGCACTCCATCGTGGACGAGATCCGGCCGCCGGCTGGCCGGTTGATCGTCCCATTCGGGAAGTTGAAGTGGGGTTCGTTGAACAGGTTGAAGAACTCGGTCCGAAAGTCGAGCGAGACCCGTTCGGTCAGACCGAAGGTCCGGGAGACCATCACGTCAAGGTTGACAAGGCCCGGACCCTCGATGATCCAGGCCGCCGAGTCTCCGAACGTGAAACGGTCGGGCACTTCGAATGCCCCGACGTCGAACCACCGCTCAGGCGTCCTCTCGCTACGAGGGAGGTTGCCGTCCCTGATCCGGTTCGGACGCTGACCCCCTGTCGTGTTGGCAGGGTTGCCAGCGACTCCGGGGGTGAGCGGCAGGCCGCGCTGCGCCTCAAAGATCGGAGAGATCTGCCACCCGCCGATGATCTTGGCGAGAGCGCCTTGCGTGGCGAACTTGCGGCCGCCTCCGAACGGCAGATCCCACACGCCGGCGTAAAAGAAGCGCTGCGGCATGTGCTGGCGCGAGATGGTTTTCTCCGGGGCCAAGTGCCAGTAGCTGGTCCTCTGCCCCAGCTGCTTGGCCAAGTTCTTGCTCCAAGTGAATCCACTCAGAACGGAGAATCCTCCGCCGAAGCGCCGCTCGAACTTTGCCTCAAGTCCTTGGTAGTTCGCCCCGCCGACCGCAGGGTTCGTATTGATGTTCGCGAATTGAGGGAACCAACGCCGAGGGTTGTTCGGCCCGGGCCCCGGCTCCGGCTGGTTCAGATTCGCGCCACTCTCGGTACGCACGGTGTTGGACCCCACGTAGGCGAAGGAGACTAGCGAGTTGCCGGGCAGGGACTGCTGGATGTTAAAGTTCCATTGATTCGTCGTGCCGTTCGGGAAAGAAAACGGCCAGACTCCCACGAGAGAGCGACCGGCGATCACGTCCGGATTCAGCGCATCGGACGGAACTCCATCCTGGATGACGACCCGCGAAGTCGAGCTCGCCGCTTGGGTGGGGATGTCGTTCTGCAGATAGAAGGGAGGATTAGCTGTGGGATCAGCCAGCACGGGCAACCTAAAGGTCGCGACGTAGAACACGCCGTACCCCGCCCTGATGACGGTCTTCGGAGTCACCTGATAGGCCAGCCCCACCCTCGGGCCCCAGTCATTGAGGTCGCGCATGCGGAACGACCTGCCCTCCACGCCGCTGCCTGTCGGGATCAATGTCCCGAAACGCGAATCTTCAGGGTCGATGATGAAGTTCATCGCACGATCGTTCTGTTCCACGTACGGAGACTGGTACTCGTACCTCAGCCCGATGTTCAAGCTCAGCTTCGGCGTCACCTTCCAGTTGTCCTGGATGTAGGTCTCGTAGGCGTAGGCGTGGCGTCTAACGTTCAGGGGGGTGCTGAACCGCATATTGCTCGTCAGGCCGAGCAGACTGTCAGCGAGGCCGTCTCCCCCGCCTCGCACTCCCGCGACCGCGCGTGTGAACTGGTTGTTGAACCAGAACCGCCCCCGCGCAAAGTTGGTGATACCCGACCAGCGCACGAAATTGCGGACGTTGACGCCCATCTTGAGGGAGTGGCTGCCCTTGGTCATCGAGAAGCTCTCGACGATCTGACGCACATCCTGCTTCCTGGGGTCAGGAGCGAAGTTGCGGTCGCCGATGGTTCGATAGCCGGAGGGCCGGAAGTCGGGCAGGCCGTTGATGTCCTCGCGGTCGAACAGACCCTTGAAGCCAAACTCTTTCCAGAGCTGTGTCTGCGTCGGAGTGTCAATGCCGCCGACCAGCCGGTTGTAGGCAACTCGGAGCTCGTTGACCATGCTGCCGCCCAGCGCTGCGGTCCAGTTCACGACCCCCGTCCTAGCCCGCGAAAAGCGGGTGGCGGTGTTGCCTCCGCTTGCCGGAAGCGGGAGGTTCCCTGGCTCGAGGCGGTCGAAGTTCAGGTAGCTGAAGCGAACAAAGATCGTGTGGTTCGTGGCGGCACGCCAGTCAAAGCGAGAGTCGATCTTGTCGTCGTCCCGATTCCGCGACGGGTTAAAGAGGTAGTTCTGCCGCCCGCCCCGATTCGGCTCCGGATACAACCCGACAATCCTCGCCGATACCGGGTCAATGCGGTGTGCAGGCAGGACGTCATTCTTGAACCGGGTCCGCGTCCCGTCGTCCGCCTGCGAAGCCGGATCGTAGATCTGAGCCATTCCCGAGAAATCGCCGCGAACCTGCTCGGGCGTTGGGATGATGCTGAGCCGCGTTAGCTTCTCCCGGATCCTCGTGCCCTCGTAGCTGCCGAAATAGAACATCCGGTCCTTGACGAGCGGGCCGCCGAAGGTCGCTCCGTATTGGTTCTGCCGGAACGGGGGTTTCGGGCGCCCGCTGTTGAAGAAGTTGTTGGCATCGAGCACCTCGTTGCGGAGAAACTCGAACGCCGTCCCGTGGATGTCGTTGGTCCCGGACTTCGTTGTCACTTGGACGATGGCACCACCTCCGCGGCCGAACTCCGCGCCGTAGTTGTGAGTCTCCATCTTGAATTCCTGGATGGCGTCGATCGAGGGCTTCACGGCCTGGTTGGATGCCACCACGACGCCGCTGAAGTAGTTGTTGTTGTCCGCACCGTCGAGCGTGAAGACGTTCTGGTCGAATCCCGCGCCGTTGACGCTGAAGGCGTCCTCGACGAAGTTCTGCCGGCGGCTAGGGAGGACTCCGGCCGTCAGAACCGCGAGTTCCTGGTAGTTCCTGCCGTTTAGGGGCATCTGGGTGATCGTGGTGTTCTCGATCGCCTGCCCCAAGCTGGACGTCTCCGATTCCAGCAGCGGCAGTTCTGCGGTGACCTCGACGGTCTCGGTAACGGAGCCAACCTGGAGCTCCACGTCCACACGAGCGCGCGTACCGGCACTGAGCGTGACATTCGGCCGCAGCAGGGTCTGGAACCCCTCGCTCGTCGCTGTCATGTCATACGTCCCGATGGGCAAGGCGGTGATGACGTAGTTGCCTGTCGAGTTGCTCTCAGCGGTGTACTCGAGGCCGTTAGCCTGGTTGATCGCTTGGACGGACGCTCCGGGGACGGCCGCCCCCGAGCTGTCAGTCACGATGCCGGTAATGGTGGCGGTGTCGGTCTGCGCAGACGCGATCGCCACGACAAGGAAGAGCCCGGCCACGAAAGCCGAGACAGTGCGAAAGCTCGATAGTGCCATGCGGGTTGCCTCCTTTTCTGGCATCCCGGCCGCTTGCGGGCACCGCTCAGCTCGCACCCGCCGACCCCTCAGTTGCGACCGGGGCGTTCGGGTCGCCTTATCCTAGAACGCTCCCAGCCCAGGGTGGGCCGGATCTCCGCCGATAGTTCGCAAAAAAGGGCAGATTCATGCCGAGACAGGCCCTTGAGAGCATTCGCGTCTTGGTTCGGAAGGGTCTGGGAACGAATGAGCGGACGGAACGCCGCACTGAATGGACTAGCGAACCGCTCCGGACGATCTGCTCTGACAGTTGGCCCGGCTACGCAGCGCTGGAGAAATCCGGAAGCCGGCCTCAGTGCTTCGGGACTTGATGAATCTCAATGAGAGCTTGTGGACTGGGGCCGGACCAAGGTCCTGCGGACTGTGAACAGTGGCCAATGGACGTCCAGCTCCCGAGCTCAGTAGGTGCCATCTGCCGCCAGATTCGTCCAAGCGTGTAGAACATCGAGCGCGCCGTCGCAAGGGACGTGCACCATAGGCAACTCGCGCTCTCCGATTGGCTTCGCCAACTCCTCGTAGATGAACTCGTCGCGGAACGCGATGCGGGCGGCGTCGTGCCGGTTGACCGAAAAGTAGACCCTGCCGATGCGCGACCAGTAGATTGCGCCCAGGCACATCGGGCACGGCTCGCAACTGGAATAGATCTCGCAGCCCGTCAGGTCGTACGTCGCCAGGCTGCGGCAAGCGTTCCTGATCGCCACGATCTCGGCATGGGCTGTGGGGTCCTTCGAGCGGAGCACCTCGTTCCAGCCTTCGCCGACAACCGCGTCGTCACGGACGATCACGGCACCGAACGGCCCGCCGTGTCCCAGCTTCACGCCTCTGCTGGACAGCTCCACGGCGCGCTTCATATGCGTTTCGTTCATCGTTCTACAGTGCCGGTCCGCCGCACGGCGTCAGAATGACACCCATCTCAAGATCCTGCCGTGCACCGCTTTGGCAAGTTTGGTTTACAAAACAGAGTGTATCATGACACAACGTAAACCCATGTGTCAACATGGAGGGAGGGGCGGAATGATCGGAAAACGGCTCAAGCTGGCACGCACGGCCGCCGGGCTCTCGCTGCGCGGCCTCGCCGCGGTCATCGAACACCGCGTCTCGGCGCAGGCGATCGGAAAGTACGAACGCAACGAAACCATGCCGGGCAGTGCCGTGCTGATCGCCCTCGCCGACGCCCTGCATACGACCGTGGACTACCTGCTTGGCGACGCAGACCTCCTCCTCGACGATCTCAAGTTCCGCAAGAACGCGTTCACAAGCAAGCGCGCCGTGGCACGAGTCGAGGCCGCGGTGCTCGCGGATCTCGAACGTTATCTCGCCGTCGAGGACATCCTCGGCCTACCTAGTGCCCGATGGGACCAGCCGCGGGACGCACCCTATCCGGTGCGGCACGATGCCATCGAGGCGGACCGTGCCGCCCATGCCCTACGTCTCCATTGGGGCATGGGCCACGAGCCCGTTCCCAACCTAGTTGAACTACTCGAAGAGCGGGGGATCAAGATATTCGCCTTGCCCCTCGGCACCGTGGGCGGTCTCGCCGCCCGGGCGCGCAGAGCGGGACTCGCGCCCGTCCCCTTCGTCGTCGTGAACTCCGAGGACTGGGCCGAGCGGCAGCGCTTCACCATTGCCCACGAACTCGGCCACATCGTGCTCGACGTCTCCCGCGGGCTCGACGCGGAGCGTGTTGCGCACCGCTTCGCCGGCGCGTTTCTGATGCCTACCGCGGCGCTGTGGCTCGAGGTCGGCAAACGACGCAGCGCCCTCTCCGTCGGCGAACTCTTGGCTCTGAAGCATGTGTTCGGCGTTAGCATTCAGGCGCTGACTCACCGCTGCCGGGATCTCGACATCATCGGCGTGGCCACCTATCGAGCCCTGTTCAACGAGTTCGATCAGCTGGGTTGGCGCTCCCCTCCCTACAAGGAGTACGGCGCCAAGGCTGGCGAGTTCCCGAACCGGTTCGGCCGGCTCTGCTTGCGCGCCCTCGCCGAAGGGGCCATCACCGATTCGAGAGCGGCGGAGCTCCTTAACATCGGCATCGGCGACGTCAACGACTACATGCGGGGCATCCTGCCTTCGTCGACGCCCGCGGGGTGACGCGTGTCCCGCCGGGTCGTCGTGTCGGACTCGTCGGTGCTCATCGACCTCGAGCGCGGCATCTTCTTCGCCGCCGCCTTCGCGCTGCCGTTCGAGTTCTGCGTGCCGGACCTGCTCTACCGGCGCGAGCTTGAACCTCTCGGAGGCGACCAACTCGTTCACATGGGCCTCCGCGTGCTCGAGCTCGACGACGCCGGGGTCGGCCGCGCGGCCCGGTATCGCCAGGCCGTCCCGGCGCTCTCACTATCCGATGCCTTTGCGCTAGCGCTCGCTCACAGCACCGGTGGCACGCTACTTACAGGCGACGCTCGTCTGCGTCGGCTTGCCGACGATGAGAGAATCGCTTGTCACGGCGTGCTGTGGCTCCTAGACCGGATTTTCCAAGAGCGTTCCGCGACGCCAAAACAGCTTTACGATGGGCTAGTCAGGATCCGAGACCACCCCCGCTGCAGACTTCCCAAGGCCGAGGTAAGCAAGCGCCTGAAGGTCTTCAAGCTTGCTGCGAAAACCGCTTGACGACAACCCCCGGCGTACGGGCGCGAGGCGGCAAGACAAGTGGAGGGCGAGCTGCTTCGGCCCTTCGATACCCAAATCGAGCTTGAGAATTAAGGCAGAGAGAAGACGAAGATGCTCGATCCCGAAGGGAAGTGCTCTGCCTCGGGCCAGAGCTGCGTGGTGAGTCCGGCCAGCGCCGAACCCCAACCGCTCGGAGTAGCGATGTACTGCCGGCCGTCGACCGCGTACGTGATGGCGGAGCCGCGATGACCGGAGCCCGTTCGAAAGCTCCACAGCTCGCTTCCATCGCTGGCGTCGAGCGCGAAAAACCTGCCCGTGGCATCGCCGCTGAATACCAGCGCGCCGGCGGTAGCTAACTGCGATGCCAGCAGGGGGTACTTGTGCCGAATCCGCCACTTGCGCTCTCCCGTGACCGGATCGTAGGCCGACAAGTGCGCATGCGCCTCTCCGCTCTTCGGGTGAGCCATCTCAAACTCTCCTCCGAAAAACGCGAGACCCTCCTGGGGGTCCTCTTGCCTTACCGTCAGCGTCTGGCACCATTCCAGGCCAGTCGAGTAAAACCAGCCAGTCTGGGGGGAGTAGGCGCCATGGTTCCAGCTCCGCCCACCACCAATCGCGGGACAGACGAAGCTGGTCTCGCCGACGGGCGGCTCGTTCCGCCCGATCAAGCGTCCCTGCTCGTCTATGCCTTCGATCCAGTTCGAACTCTCCACCAGAGGCCACGCGCCGAGGAACTCCCCGTTCTGTCGATCCAGCAGCCAAACATAGCCGGACTTCGATGGATTGAGCATGGTCTTGCGCACCACGCCATCCACTTCCAAGTCCAGCAGGACCATTTCGTAAGCCGTGTCGTAGTCCCACACGTCGTGCGGGATCTGCTGGTAGTGCCATTGGATCTCGCCGGTGTCCGGATCGAGCGCAACAACCGAATCCGTGTAGAGGTTGTCGCCTTCTCGGTCGCCGCCATAGAAGTCGGCAGCCGGGTTTCCCACCGCCCAATACAACAGGTCCAATTCGGGATCGTAGGTGCCGGTCACCCAAGTCGAGCCACCGCCGTAAACCCAAGAGTCCCCCGCCCAAGTGTCGTGGCCGGGCTCCCCGGGCCCGGGGATTGTCCAGAACCGCCAGCGGTGCCGACCGGTGCGGGCGTCGAAGGCGTTGATGTATCCGCGATGAGCCGAGTCGCCTCCAGTGACGCCCGTGATGACCAAGTCCTTGACTACTAGCGGTGCAGCAGTGATGTTGCAGCCGCACTGCTTGGAGTTCTCCACCTCGACGCGCCAGACTTCCTCCCCGGTTTCTCGGTCCAACGCGACTACATGGTTGTCCAATGTGCCCATGTAGACCAGCCCATAGGCCACCGCTACGCCACGGTTCCAAGTCCCATAGGTGCCAGGAATCTGATCAGGCCTGGGATAGTCGTAGCGCCAGATCTGCTCGCCCGTGGCCGCATCGAGCGCAAAGACGCGATTCCAAGCGGTCGAGACGTACATGGTGCCGTCGACGACCAGCGGCGCAGCTTGTAATCCGCCGTCGGTCACACCGCTCTCAAATGCCCACACAGGCCGGAGCTGTTCGATGTTCGCGCGATTGATCTGATCCAACGGACTGTAGCGCCAGCTCTCGTACGTACCGTAATACGTCAACCAGTTCTCCGGCTCGTCACCCGCTTGGTTGAGCCTCGCGGAATCGACCTCCCCGCCTGAGGCGAGCCCGGCTGCAAGCAGCAGTGCTGCCGCACATCGCTGGATTTTCGGCCGGATCTTGGAACGTTGGCCGAACCGTACGACCCAGTTGCGATCTTCTGCAATGAGCCCGTAGCGTGTCGTCATCACTCGGATTCCCCTTCCGGCAACAGCGCGATTGCTCTGGTGCGAGCGCCCGACTGGTCGGCGACCTTCAAGGGCAAGGCTATATAGAACGCACCCCGGACCGGCAGCTCGCCTAGGTTGGTCAGCAGCTCTTCCCAGCTCATGCCCTGTTGCAGCCCGGCGAGGTGCGTGGGTTGGCCATCTTCGACAGGCCCCATCGAAGCGCCGTCAGTGCCGAGGTGCCAGACGCCACGGTCGAAGAGATACTTGACCGCCTCGGGAGTCGGTGCCGGCCACCCCGGAGCGGTCTTCAGTACGAGCGGCTCCATGGTCATGCGGGCGCCCTCTGGCAAGGGCTTGTAGTACGCATCCGAGTACCCGCTGTGGAACAGCACCACTTCGCCAGACTGGATCGAGCCGTGCTCGGACTCCCAAGTCTGAATACGCTCCACGCTGATAGGAGCGGAGAATCCCGGCTCGGCCGCGTCGCGCAGATCTGTCACATCGATGACCACTGCGGGCCCCATTAGCCTGCTCAACGGATACTTGTCGCCAGTGATGGCGCCCATCGGGCTGGCATGTGGCAGGCCCGAATCCGGTGGCGGCACGAAATGCGCTGGGAAATCGGTCTGCGTGCCAGTGTGCTCGTCGAGGACAAAGCGCTGGGAATAGTACGGCCCGTTGCTGCCCGACGCCGGCGAGCCGTACACGTTAGTGGGCTGTTCGAACCAGTTGTTCGTCCAGCGCGCAAAAGGCGGGTTGGAGCCCCAGTGCGCGGGCAACGTCTCCGCAAGCAACACGGTGAGGTCCACTACGCGCCGTGCCCGCCCGGTGAACTCGCCGGCAGATCCGGCTTCGATCGCGGCCTCATCGAAGCCGGCACCCACGCCAGCAGCGGGACTAGACCTGGGATCCTCTTTAGAGGTGCAGTGCAGCGCTAGCAAGAGCAGTGCAGAAGCTGCGCAAGCAGCAAGGGAAGGCCGCATGATCGACTCCTTCTTGTGAGCGCCCAGTCACGGCGATCGCTCCAATCGCAGGACCCGCTGGCCTCGGAAAGCCTCTAGCCGCAGGCTGTTTGTTATGGGCAGTCAACTACTTAGAAACGATATCGCACTGCGAGAGCCAAGCTTCACCGACGCATTGTCACTACGGATCAACCGCCAGCACGTCGACAAGGCCCGGATTGCAGCATCGAACTCTCGTTCTCCATCTAGATACGGCTTCCACTCGCGCTCACAGGCGCCAAGGTGATCGGGCCAAGCATGGTCCCGCACAATTCCTGCGTCACGTGACACAGCGTTCGCTCGGGCTCCCAACATGCAGACTCGGTCGCATACGATGAGAAGGATCACGGCGCGGCCGCGACCACAAGTGTCGCGGCAGGATCCATGACACCAACAAGACCACAGGCAAGGTTAGGTATCGCCCTTGCCGGCATAATCGTTGTTGCTTGGAACTTGAGCTTGTTGCCTTCCGATGCCGCAGATGGTGCACCGCAATCGCTTGAAGCATCGTTCGAGCAGACTGCGGGACCGTTCCTGAGCCAAAACTGCGTCGCCTGCCACAACGAGAACACCGCCATGTCCGGCGTCCGTCTGGATCAGCTCGACGCCGCGCTCGAAGACCGGCACCTTCGGCTTTGGGAGGTCGTCCAGAAGAGGGTGGTCGACGAGTCCATGCCTCCGGAGGGCGCACCGCAGCCCACGGCCGCCGAGCGCCAGCGCATGGATGCTTGGATCGAGCAGGCTCTGGACGTAGCGCGCTCAAGGCCCGTGCCAAAGAACGGTGTCGTGCGCCGACTCACGGTGGCGCAGTATCGAAACACCCTGCGCGATCTGCTGCGACTGGAAGACGACATCACCGACACGCTCCCGCCAGATGCGGTCTCCAAGGACGGCTTTGTGAACAACACCGCCACCCTAGAGCTCTCCCCTCTGTTGATGGAGGCCTACCTGGAAATCGCTGACGAAGCATTGACCCGAGCCATTGTTGATCCGGACGCGAAGCCATCGATCCAGAACTTCCGGGTGGAGCTAGGCGCCGGGATCAATCCCGAGCCGCTGGAGGACGAGCTGATCCTTGGCGCGAACAGCCTGCTGTTGGCCACGCCCGATTACGTGGTCAGCGAACCGACCCCACGCAAGCCGTTCGCGTTCGAGCACAAACGCATGCGTACGAACTACCGCTTCAACGAAGGCTACCGGGGCAACGCAACGGTTCGCGGCTGGCGCGAATTCGATAGCATCTACCACTCCGTGTTCGCTTGCATGCGCGGCAGCCGAGGCTATCCCAAGGGCCAGCCGTACAGCACCGTTCCTGAGGGCCTGCTGCTCCGTCCGGCGATTCCCAACGATGAACTGTTCCGCCTGGACGGCACCTATGGGCCGAAGGCGAACTTCAAGATTTCGCTGCGCGAACTACCTGACCACGGGCGATTTCGCGTGACCGTAACCGCCGCGAAATACGACGATGGCCTGCTGCTGGACCAAGACGACGAGGCCCAGCCGGGGGATCGCGGCTCAGGCGCGGTCAGTGTCGATCCGGGAAGGGACAGCAGCGTGGACCTCGAGCGCGGGGGCATCTACCAAGTTGACGTATACGAGACGCCCAGAAGCGAGCCTCCCCCGCTAACAGACCTCTCCCGGCTGGAGGAAGGCCTCGCCGGAGCGTGGACGCTGGACGGCGACGAAACGATCGAGCTAGGGGCCAACGGGAGCTTCGTCGACTCCCCGTTCGGAAGAGCGCTCTCACTCGACGGAGAGGCCTATCAGCGCGGGGCGGTGGTCCCTCAGCATGACGGACTGAACGTCGGCGCGGCCGACTTCACGGTGACGGCCTGGATTCGGCCCAGGCAGAGACACCGGGCAGGCATCGTCGCGCGCGGAGCCAGGCAGTACACGCACGGCTGGTTTTTCGAAATGTCAGACAACAGAGGGTCGCTGCGGCTGGAGACAACCGGCCCGAACAACGAAACCAATGGCGTGGTCACGTCCCCGCCCGGCGTGCTCCGGGCCAAGGCTTGGCAGCATGTCGCCGCCGTCGTGCGGCGCGGCGCAGCCGAAACCAAGCTGTACGTGAATGGCTACGCCGTCGCACGGGGAATGATCGATGCCGCAAATCTGGACAACCCTGAAATCGACCTCCATCTCGGCCAAGTCCCCGAACAGGGGCCGTTCCGCGGCCAGCTCGACGAGGTGCGGTTGTATCGCAGGGCGCTATCCGAAGCCGAATTGCAAGCCTTGGTGCAACCCGGCAGGCACTTCGTCAAACCTCCGCCAGACCGGCCGCAGGACGTGACGCTCACGCTGGGAAGCCGCCAATTCTCGGGCACGTTGCTACAACCAGCATTTCTAGCCGTGCGGCTCGAGGCGGGCACGCTGCCGGTGGGCGCCCAAGGAACGGGCGTGAAGGACGTGAACCGGATTGTCCTGACGCCGCTTGACGCGGACCACGATGTCGCCAGAAGGTTCCAAGCTTTCGAGGGGCGCGTGCCGCGGCTCGGCGTCTACTTGGGCCTCCGCCGCGACTGTGGCAGCACGCTTGCTCCGGTTGGCCCGCCGCGGACCGTGCCGGAAACCGACCTGCTGCGCTACGTGTTCGAGGGCGCGGTCCGAGACTTTCCCAGCCCTGACGTGGAGAAGGACAACATAAACTACCTTGCCGGCATCCGCGAGATCGGCGTTCGCAGCGAGTACACCGACGGGCGTGACATGCCGCGCCTGCTAGTCCGCTCGGTGGAATTCGAAGGTCCGTTCTACGAGCAATGGCCGCCCGAATCGCACCGCAAAATCTTTGTGGACTTCGACCGCAAGGCCGACTCGGCAGCCTACGCCCGCCGCATCATTTCCGCGTTCGCGAGTCGAGCCTACCGGCGCCCTGTCTCCGAGGCGGAGGTATCGGCGCTGCTGGCTGTATTCCAGTCCTCGCTAGAAGACTCGGGCAAATTCCGCGAAAGCATCAAGGACGCGCTGCAAGTCACCCTGACGTCCCCGCAGTTCCTGTTCTTGGTCGAGCGCAGCAGCACACCAGAGCCCGAGGAACTGGAGAGTCACGAGCTCGCTTCGAAACTGTCGTACTTCCTGTGGAATTCCCCTCCCGATCGCGAATTGCTGAAGCTGGCCGGCAACGGCAAGCTGCCCTCCCTGACCGGGAGCCAAGTTGCGCGCATGGTCAATGACGAGCGCTTCTCGAAATTCGTGGAGGAGTTTGCCTCGCAGTGGTTGAGCCTCGACAAGTTCGACGCGCTGGGGCCCGACCGAGAGCGCTTCCCGAAACTCACCCGCGCCACGCGCGAGCAGCTTCGGCGCGAGCCGATCGAACTGCTCGGGCACCTGTTCCGCAACAACCTCCCCGCCAAGCACCTGGTCGTCTCCGACTACATCGTCGCGAACGAGGTCGTCGCCAGCTACTACGACCTAGGCGACCGCAGCGAGAGCGGCCTGGAGTTCGTGCCGATCATGCACGGCCGGCCCGAACTGGGAGGCTTGCTGGGTCAGGCCGCGATCATGGCCGGTCTCTCTGACGGGCGCGAGTCGAATCCGGTCAAGCGCGGAGCTTGGCTGGCCCGCAAGATCATCGCTGAGCCGCCCGACGATCCCCCGCCCAACGTGCCGGATCTCGCCGCGAGCACCGAGGGCCTGCCCCTCCGCCAGCGGCTCGAGCAGCACCGCCGCCTGCCCGGCTGCATCCAGTGCCACCTGAAAATTGACCCTTGGGGCGTCGCGCTGGAGGAATTCGATGCCGGCGGACGGCTCAAGCTGGAACCGGTGGACGCCCGCTCGATGTTGCCGGACAGCACTGAGGTATCCGGCATTGGCGACCTGAAACGATATCTGAGCGAGGACCGCATCGACCAGGTCGCTTTCGGCGTTCTCAAGCACCTAGTGACGTATGCCAATGGGCGCGATCTTGCCTACAATGAAGTAAGCTATCTCAAGCAAGATGGGTTGAAGCTCAAGCAAGGCGGCTACAGGATGCAGGACATGCTCCGCTACGTAGTCACGAGCGAGCTCTTCCTGGAAAAGTAGGGCGGCTGCGCAGAGAGGCTGGAGGACTATGTCCCGCAAGATCGATCGACGAGCGTTCCTGTACGGAATCGGGGGCATCTCGCTGGCCCTGCCCGTCTTGGATGCCATGGGAGCCGAAGTGGCCGAGCAGATCCCGCGCCGCTTCTGCGCCCTGTATACGGCCAACGGCATGGCCCTGCCGCGAACCGAAAACGGCATCGACGAATGGAGCTGGTTCCCAACTGCGGAGCGTGATGGCGAGTATGTCTTCGGCCGCTCGACCGAGCCGCTGAGCGATTTTCGGCAGAAGCTGAGCTTCATGGGCGGCCTGTACCATCCCAGCGGTCCCAAGGCTGACCCGCATACCTGCTCGGACATGTGGCTGACCGGCGCCCCGCTGCACAACCCCAAGCCGGGAACGTACAACACCGTCGCCCTCGACCAGGTAGTGGCGCAGCACACCAAGCAGCACTGCCGCCAGCCATCGCTGGTGCTTTCCATCGACGCCGGCACGGGCTTTCTCTCGCGTACGGGGACGATTTCCTACAACCTCGAGGGCCGGCCGATCCCGGCCGAGAACAACCCTCGCCGTGTCTTCAACCGCTTGTTCCGCGGTGACCGCGAATCCATGGAATCGGAGCGGGCACGCCTCCAGCGGCGCATCAAACTCGTCGATGCGGTGGCAGACAGCGCCCGATCGCTCGACCACCAGCTCGGACAGTCCGACCGCCAGAAGATGGATCAGTACCTGACCTCGCTGAACGAGCTCGAGTCACGCATGATCGCGTCCGAGCGATGGATCGACATCCCTCTGAAGCGGCAGGACTACTCGCACTTGAACCTCGACGCTACTTCCGAGGGAGAGCCGGCCGATTTCTACCAGACGATGTTCGATCTGATCGCGCTGGCATTCGACGCAGACATCACTCGGTCGGTAGCGTTCATGCTCAATCGCGAGGACGGCATGGGGATCAGCGACTCGTTCCCCCTCAAACTCGGCCTATCGGCCACCCATCACAAGCTGTCACACGCCACAGACAAGGACGGCCAGTGGCAGTTTGCGAAGTACGACCGGTTCCTCAGCCAGCAGCTCGCACACTTCTTCGGCCGGATGGAGAGCTATCGCGATCGCGACGGCTCAGTGCTGGACAACACCATCGTGCTGTACGGCAGCGGGGCGAGCACGACCCATACGTCGCGCAATTTGCCGACGCTGCTCGTGGGCGGCGCCAACATGGGCCTGAAGCACGGAACGTACTGGCGGGATGGCGAGACGCGCATGTCGAACATGTACCTCAGCCTCCTGCACTCGATGGGGATCGGCGTGGAGTCGTTCGCCGACAGCACGTCCACGCTGAGCGATTCGATCTTCAGCCGCACCTAGGCTTCGACTCAGATCCGGCGACTGGGAGCCGATCAGTCCTGCGCCTGCGGGATCCAGCCTACAGCTGACGGCAGTCTGTCGCCGTGCTCCGCGCAATAGCGAGGGCCGGCACTATGCCAACTCGCCCCTGCGAGCAGCTTCCAGCAGGTGATCGCAGGCACGGGCCGTGTTCGCCATCATGGTCAGGGTCGGATTGACCGAACCCAGGCTTGGGAAGGCCGCGCCATCGGTCACGAAGAGGTTCTTGACATCGTGCGCCTGACAGTATTCGTTGAGCACAGACGTGTGTCGGTCCCGCCCCATGCGGGCAGTGCCAACCTCGTGGATGCCGTCCCCGGGTGTCTTGGGCCGATCGGACGTCTTGATCTCGACAGCTCCAGCGGCTTCCAGCATTGCCGCGCCTTGCTCGAGGCTGTCGCGGAAGAGCGCCCGCTCGTTGTCGCCCCACTCCATGTGGATTCTCAACACCGGGATGCCCCACGCATCGACCACGTCGGGATCTAGTTCGACAAAATTGTTGTAACTCGCCAACCCCTCGCTGAGCGCGTGCAGGCTGGCCTGCCAGTAAGCGTCTTCATGCACCGACCGCTTGAACGCCTCGCCAAATCCCGCGGCAGCCGTTGCAAAGCGCGGACCCGCTCCACCCTGGTAGCTGAAGCCCCGGATCACGCCGTTGGTGTGCGTCTTCGTCACGTTGCGGAACCGCGGGACGAAGATCCCGTTTGGCCTCCGTGGCGGGCCGTGCCACGGCTTGGCCCTGCCCAGCCGCGGCAAGCGGCCGGTGATCGTCGCACCGTACATGTGGTCCATCAGGTAGTGCCCCAGCGTGCCGCTGGAATTGGCCAGCCCTCCGGGCGCAGAGTTGAGCAAGATGCGAGTGGATTCGAGAGTGGACGCGCACAGCAGGACCACTCTGGCGCGGATCTCGCGTACGCGCCGACGGGCCCGTTCGACATACGACACGCCAGAGGCCAGGCCCGTGGCGCGGTCCATCGTCACGTGTGACACAACGGCGTCGGTAAGAAGCGTTAGCCGCCCGGTCCGCTTGGCGGCCGTCAGGGTAGTGAAGGGACTCGAGAAATACGAATACGTCACGCAACCGCGGTTGCACGGACCGCAGTAGTGGCAAGCCTCGCGCCCGTTGTGTCGGGCGGTGAGGACCGCGGAGCGTCCGATCGTGACGGGGCGCCCGAAGCGGCTCTCGACAGCCCGCTTTAAGACGCTCTCGCCACAAGTGAAGTCCATCGGGGGCAGGAGTTCTTGGTCGGGGAAGTGCGCCAGCCCCTCGTTGCGGCCGCTGACACCGATGAAGCGCTCGACCTTCGAGTAGTAGGGGGCGAGATCCTTGTACGAGAAGGGCCAGTCGGCACCGACCCCATCACGGCTGGCCGCCTTGAAGTCCAAATCACTGAGTCGGTAGCTCTGGCGGCCCCACGTCAGAGTCCGTCCTCCCAGAGCCCGCACGCGCACCCAAACGAACGGCTTGCCCGCGGGCGTGGTGAATGGATTCTCGATGTCGTTGGCGAACCACTTGTAATTGACTTCCGAGCATGCCCCTTGCTGCGCATGCATCGGCCGCAGGCGCGCAACTTCGGGCGAAGTGACGCCATTCGGACGCGTGTCGCGATACTTCATCGCGTACGGCGGGACGTGCTCGGCGAACTGGTCGGGCGTGGTCTCGGCGCCGGCCTCCAGCAGCGCGACTGACAGACCGGCCTCGGTCAATTCCTTGGCCGCCCAGCCGCCTGTCGCGCCCGAGCCGACGATCAGCGCGTCAAAGATCTCCTGGCCGCCGTCCGCAAGCTGTGGCATGCACGATTCCCGCGTGCAGAAAGCAGCGTCGCACTGGCGCTTCGGAACACACGAGGCCACTAGCGCAGGCGGCGAGGCTCAGCGATTCTGCAGTCGCGGAATCACAATCTTACAGCGCTTTGCCAAGGTCCGTTCGAGTCCAAGATCTCCCGGATCGCGCTCTCGGCCAAACTCAGTGCCGGCCTGCGGGTATTGGCCAAGCCGGGCCCGAGACGGTCCGGGCACGATCCTCGGATCGGCGGCGAGCTGGTTTGGTTCACGCAACAGCTCGTCCTTGCCGCGATTCGTTCGACAGAGGCACCAAGGTCGGTTACTCTGGAGCCGTATGGCCCGCATCGCGACGCTGTTGATCCTTGGTGCCCTGGCGCTGCCGGGCCAAGCCGACCGCAACAGGCTCGGCTTGCCCAACCCGCCCAAGACTGACATCCCCTACTTGATCCACGGCAGCGACATCCGCGAGCTTGAGCAGGTCGATGCGACGGAGGAGACCACGAAGAACCAGCTCCGCTACTGGATCGCCGGCCCGGCGGCCGCGATCCGCACGCCGCTCGCGGCGCCGGAGTTCTTGTTCGATTCGCAGCAGATCGATCCCCGCGACCTGAGCCTGTTTGGATTCGAGGTCAAGAACGGCCGCCGCGAACTCCTCTTCCGCAAGAAGAAAAAGGTCGTGGCCGAGCCCTACTTTCTGAACCTAGAGGGCGTGGCGGGTCGCGTGATTCGGATTCGGATTAACGCTAGCCTGGCCCCGGGTGAGTACGGCATCACACCCGATGGCCAGAATATTGTCTTCACATTCTCGGTTTTCTGAGTCCATTGCCCTCTTCTAATGGGCAACACCAGCCACTAGCCTTGGAGCTGGTCAATCTCGTCTTTCAAGTAGGCAATCGACTCCCTGACTATCCTCTCCGCACCGGGCGAGAAGTCGAACACTTCCATGGAAACCCAACCTGCGAAGTTGCGATCCGCGGCCACTTGCAGCACGGGCTTGAAGTCGTAGCCGCCCCCCTTGCGCGGATAGCTGCCATCCAATTCGTTGACGTGGATGTGGCGGATCTTCGACCAGTGCTTTGACACCAGCTCGTCGTGAGGCTGGTCCTCCTCGATCGCATTGTGCGAATCGAACATGGTCTGGACCATGGGGCTGCCGATCTCATCGACGATCTCCGCCGCGCGATCCAGCGAGATGATGACGTCGCACTGGTCAGTCGGCAGCGCCTCGACGCAGAGCGTCACTCCAGCTGCCTCAAGATCCGGCACGATCATGCGCACGCCCTCGATGAAATTGGCTTCCGCCTGCGCTCGTGTCAGCCCGCCTGTGGTCTTTCGCTGCACTGGCGAGCCAAACACCATGACGCCCCCTGTAGCGCCCAAGGGGCGCAGGTCGGCGCACAGCTCGACCAGCCCGCGCACGTATTCCCAGCTCCGTTGTCGCACGGCCTCGTCCGGCGTAGTAACGTGCAGCCCCTCCGGACCGACCGTAAGCCAGTGCAAGCCGACGAAGCCGAGCCCTTCCGAGACGATAATGTCGCGAATCTCGCGCCGCCGCTCGGCGGGCAGGTTCGTCGCGTACTGCATCAGCGTGAACGGGGCAATCTCAATACCCGTCCATCCCGCGCTGCGCATCGAACGGCACGAGTCCGCAAAGTCGGACTCGCCGTAGAGTTCGTTGCAGACCGAGAGTTTGAGGTTCTTGGCAGTCTCCACCTGTCCACTCTACAGCAGGGCCTCCGGAAAGGTCACGGCGGCGGTTCCAGCCACCCTGCTGGAATCGGTCTACGGCCGTTGCGCCTAGCTCAGTGCTAGAGTCCTGCCCGGTCGGGCTGCGTTAGGGAACGGGAGTGCAACCGATGCCAAGCGTTGCCGACGGGTCCGCAGGCTACTTGCGGCGCGACCACGCCTCAATGTTCCAAAGATCCGACTCCCAGCCGTTCACCTGGAATCCCTCGATGTCGTTGCCATGAGCAGCCACCGCCCCGCGGTGGATCAGTGGAATGGTCGAGTAGCTCTGCACGAGCAAGTCGTTGAGGGCAATCGTGATCTGGTGCCGCTTTTGCTGGTCGAACGTGTTTCTCAACTCGCCATAAAGCTGATCGAATTCATCGGAGCTAAAGCGCTCCGTGTTGCTGCCGTGGAACGAGTTGGCCGCTCGCGCAATTTCGGCCGAGGTCCACGATACGAAATAGCCTTCCGCATCCGCGCTAGTGCCCCCGGTCGTGTACATCTGGACGTCTGAATAGAACCTCCCGGCTGTGTCCGGACTGTTGGTGTCGCCGCCGAAGAAAACGGACGGGTTGATCTGCTTCAGCTCGGTCTCCACGCCTATTTCCGCCCACCATTCCTTGATGTGCTCTTGAGTGGCTTGGCGGACGGAGTTCGTCGAGGTCTGGAACAGGACCTTGAGCGGGACTCCGTCGCGTTCCCTTATGCCATCGCCATCCGAGTCCACGATCCCGGCATCATCGAGAGTCACCTTCGCCAATTCGATGTTCTGCACCAGGCATTCGTCGTTATTGCTCGATGCCTGGCCCGCTACTGGCCAGATGTTACACGAAGGGCGGCCCGCAAGGTCGCCGTAGCCGATCCGCACGAGCGTGCTGCGGTCAATCGCCAGCGAAAGGGCCCGGCCGACGACCGGGTCGGTCAGGAAGGGGTGGGGGTTGGCACCATCAGCGTATTCGGACCGGAGGCTGCCCAAGCTCGCATCCGGATTGGTTTGGTTCAGCAGCAGGCGCTCGACGTTCGAGGCGAATCCCGATACGACTACCCCGCTCCCCCCGGCCGCGATCGTGGCCAGGGTGTCGGGATCGACTTGGAGGTTCGAAGCGTAGTCGGCCTCGTCCAGCTCGAGGACAGACCTAGCCGCTTGAATCGCATCGCCTCCCCCCTGCAGGACGATTTCCCTGAAATACGGCTGGCCTGCTCCGGCGCCACGATACCGCGGATTGAACTCGTAGCGCACGGAGCCCCCCTCGCGGAAGTCTGCCGCGATGTACGGACCGGTGCCAAGCGGAACTCGATTCGCATCGGCGCAGGCTGCACCAGCATCCAAGCAGTCGGCGAACTGAGACGCTTGGAGAATCGGGCTCCCCATGGACACGAACGGCGAAAAGGGGAACGCGACCGGGCCGTCGAACCTGACGGCCACGGTTCGCTCGTCAACCGCCTCAACCGACATAACGCGATCGAAGCGCGAGGTGCGCGCACAGGGCACGCCGCTTGCAGTGCAGAACCGCCAGGTAGAGACCACGTCGTGCGCCGTCAGCGGCGTTCCGTCCGACCAAACCGCATCCTCGCGGAGAGTCCACGTAACGCTCGTGCGATCCCCCGGGATCCCGCCGTTGGCGATCGAGGGAATTCGTGCCGCTAACGCGGGAACCAATACTCCGTCCGGACCATACTCGGCCAGCGGCTCGACCACCAGCGACGCGGCCTCGGCATCCTTCGTCCCCCTAGAAAGGTACGGGTTGAGAGTGGTTGGCGCCTGCCAGTGGGCCAGGGTCGCCGAGTCGCCTTGCCCCGCTTTCTGCATGCCGCCGCCGGGCGCGCCTGTTCCTTCGCCTGTTCCGGTTCCTCCTGGCGGTGGCATCGTGGCCATGCGATGGTCCGGATAGTATCCGGCGCCCACCAGGATCGGCAGCCCCTGTGCCATGACCCGCCTGATGAAGGTCACCTTGCGTTCCGGCATGTTCGTGGAGGGGTTTCGGGCCGTGTAGTGCAGCAAGGCTTCGTGGAACGCGTCGCCCACGGCCACCCTGTCCTGGCCGCCGGCAGGGCTCAGCTCGGATGCGCGCATGCCGGAGCGGCTGCCGCCGCGATCGCCCGAAAACAGCGTGTTGCCGTGCATGTCGACGCCGAACACGTAGATCGAACCGCTCTTCCAGCGCGGATCGGATGCCAGCGTGGCCCCGGCGAAGTACCCCTGGGATTCGACTTCGAACGCCGCGCACCGCACGAATTCCCGCAGTCCCTGCTCGGTCGGATCAGCCTCCAGCGCTGCCGCGTTGACTTCTCCCTCCCCGTCAGGGCACGTGCCAGGCAGGTCGTGCAGGTAGATTCCGGCCCCGACCGCGGCGCGCTGCCCGTTCCAGTCCACCTCTACGACGTACGAGCTCTTCGGCTCTGACCTTCCCGCCTTGAAGTTGGTGAAGGCGTAGTGCAGCCATCCCTCGTCCGCGTCTTGCAACACACGGTGCAGCTCGTAGTAGTAGTCAGTCCCGAAGTTATCCACGAGCTCCCGCGAGGCTCCTTCCCGGAAAGGCTCTGGGGGGAACACCGCGGTGCCCGAGATGAAGCGCTCGGGGGTCGGCGCAAGGAAGTTCACAAAGACGTAGTAGAGGTCGTCGTCGTGACGCCAGCGCTCGTCGTCGTGAAAGGCCCGGTATGCCTCCTCCTCGCCGTGCAGCCCAATGTACTCGGCAGCGCACCTTACGAACGCTTGGATGTCCCGCCGCGTGCGGATCCCGCGAGCCGTGACGCGATTGTCGTCACAGGAGGGTTCCGAGGCCGCCAGTCCGGAGCCGAGCTCGTAGCCAGCGCCCAAGATGAGGGGCACGCCGTGCGAGACTACGCGCTTGAGCATTCCGAGCTTGGGCTGGATGGCCCCCGTCCTCGGATTGCGGCCCCGATAGTAGATCAGGGCCTCGCCAAACGCATCTCCGACAGCGACCATGTCCCGCCCGCTGAACTGGTCCATGGGATCGCTCTTGCCGCCGAATTCGTGCAGCGACTTGCCATTGATCCGCACGCCGTGGCCGCTCAGGACTTGGTTTCCCTCCAGGTCCATCGCGAACACGTAGCCGGAGCCGTCGCGCCACCGCGGGCCCGTTTCGAGCTCTTCGCGGGCAAAGTAGCCCTTCTCCTCCAACAGCATTGCCGCGCAGCGCACGAATACCTCAAGCTTTGCCTCGCTGGGAGCGGCCGCCAAGTCGGCCGCGTTCACTTCTTCGGAGCTGCAGGTGCCGGGCAGGTCGGGCGCGTAGATGCCGGACCCGACCACGGCGCGCTGGCCGTCCCAGTCCACCTCGACCAAGTACGAACTCTTGGGCTGCTGCGCACCGGTGGACGGATTCCCGCTCCAGTAGTACATCCAGCCGGAATCGGCAAGCCCCAGCATGCGAAACGACTCGGAATAGTAGTCGGTCCCAAACGCGTCGATATAGGTGCCCCAGACGTCGCCTTCCCTGGACGGATCGCGCGGATAGACATAGACGAGCGCTTCGTCTGCGGACGGCGCCACCTGCTCGACAAACAGGTAGATTGGTCCGTGCCTCCAGCGCTCGTCCTCATGGAACGCCCGCCGGGCCTCGGCGGTGCCGTGCTCTCTCAAGTACTCCGCCGCGCACCGAACGAACGCCTGGACATCAGTCGTCGTGCGGACTGCGCTCGCGCTGATTTGATGCTCCGCGCAACTGGCCGGCGCGCTTGCGCGTACGGGCAATGCCGCAATCGGCACAAGAACGGCTAGCAGGAGAAACCGGATTGGTCGCGTCACCCTATGAGGTTATGAAACGCTGGTTTGGAGAGTCAATCTTGCGCCCCGTCGGGCGTCGGGGCCCTTGTGAGGCGGAAGTCACTCCGGCGAGAACACTTGGCCGCTTGCGGCGTCTGTGATCGCCGACGATTCGTACGGCCGAGGCCGTCAGCAGCCACTATGTAACAATGGCTGTTCGAGGAGACTGAATGCAATCCGATTTCACACGCAGGAAGTTCGCGCGCCTTGCTGTCGGCGCGGGAGCCGGCCTTGCCGGAGCTCCTGTGTTCACCGCCCACGACAGAATCACCGCCAAGTTCTCCGGGGTGACCGTCGGCGCGCAGAGCTACAGCTTCCGGGATCGACCCCTGGACGAAGCGATCGCAGCGATGAAGCAAATCCGCATCGGCTCTTGCGAATTGTGGAGCGGCCACACGGAGCCGCTGCGCGAACTCCGCAGGGATCGCGAGAAGCTGCGGGCATTCCGCCTTGAGACACCGCTGAGGCACTACGAGGAAATCGGCGAGAGCTTCCACGCGGCCGGGATCGAACTGAACGCGTTCAACTACAGCTTCCGCGACGACTTCACCGACGAAGAGATCGCCCGGGGCTTCGAGATGGCCAAGGCCATGGGCGCCAAGGCGCTCACCGCATCCGGCACGGTCAGCGTCGCCGGGCGCGTCAACGGCCACGCCCAGCGCTACCGCATGACGGTGGGCATGCACAACCATTCCCGCATCAGGGAAAACGAGTACGCCACGCCGGACGACTTCGCGGCCGCGTCCAAGGGCAACAGCCACATCGGGGTCAACCTGGACATCGGCCACTTCATCGCCGCCGGCTTCGACCCGCTCGACTACATCAAGCAGAACCACGCGCAGATCATTGCCCTGCACATCAAGGATCGCAAGCGGGACCAAGGCGAGAACGTGCCTTTCGGAGAGGGCGACACCCCGATCCGCGAGGTGCTCGCCCTGCTGCGCGACAACAGCTACGACATCCCCGCCAACATCGAGTACGAGTACAAGGGCGGCGACACCGTAGAGGAAGTCGAGAAGTGCTTCAATTACTGCAAGCGGGCCTTGGCGTCATAATCCGATCGGCTACTTCCAGCAGACCGGCGGCAGGGCCGCCATCGTGGACCGCACACGCTCGCAAGCACACAAGGTAGTTCCAAGTCATGGACGTCGCGGCTATCCTTCCCGCTGCCGGGCACGGCACGCGCATGGGCAAGGACCTGTCGAAGCACTACGGCAGCGACCGCAAGCAGTTCATGAAATTGGGCGGCGTCCCAATCTTGGCACTGACGATCCGCAAGTTCCTAGCTGTCCCGAGGATCAAGGAAATCTTGGTCGCGGTCCCGGAGGGCAGCGAAGCGGACGTGCAAGCGATGCTTGCAGACACTGTCACGGCGTCTCGCGTGCGCGTGCTGGCAGGCGGGCGCAACCGCCAGGAATCGGTTCGGCACTGCCTCGACGAGGTGTCGGACGGCATCCAGTTCGTGGCGGTCCATGACGGCGTCCGCCCGTTCGTCCCGGTGAGCCTGATCGAGCAGGCGCTGGACGAAGCCGCGCAGCGAGGCGCTGTGATTCTCGGCATGCCCGCCGAAGAGACTGTCAAGCAAATCAGCCTCAAGGTCGTGCGGGCCACCTTGCCGCGCGAGCGCATCATGCTGGTGCAGACGCCCCAGGTCTTCGCTGTCGACCTGCTCAAGCGTGCCTTCCTGCAAGCGGCCCAGGATGGTTTCACGGCCACGGACGAGGCCAGCTTGGTGGAGCACATCAACGAAGATGTGTACGTGCTGCGCGGAAGCGAGCGCAACATCAAGATCACACGACCGCACCATCTCTCGATCGCACAGCTCTACTTCGAAGAAGAAAACCGTGAATCCGCCCCCATTCCCCGGTGTTGAGCCGACTGAGACTCGCGTCGGAATCGGATACGACTGCCATCGGCTGGCCGCTGGCCGCAAGCTCGTCCTGGGCGGGATCGAGATCGAGTCCGACAAGGGCCTGCTGGGGCATTCGGACGGCGACATACTGCTCCACGCGATCACCGATGCGATGCTGGGCGCGGCGACTCAAGGCGACATAGGGGAGCTCTTCCCCCCCACAGACCCGCAATGGGAGGGAGCGGACAGCGGCGTGTTCCTGCGCCATGCGTCAGAACTCTTGACCGGCTATGGATGGAGGGTAGTCAATGTGGACGCGGTGGTCATCATCGAGAGGCCCAAGCTGCTGCCGCATCGTGATCGCATCCGCCAGAACATCGCTTCCCTGCTGGGAATCGAAGCGTCCGCGGTCGGCCTGAAAGCCAAGACCGGCGAGGGTGTCGGGCCGGTAGGCAGCGGCGAGCTAGCCGAGGCGCATGCCGTTGTGTTGATCGCGCGCCAAGAGGCTCCAAGGGTCATGTGAGCCCCGATCCGCAGAGGTGGGCACTCCTGCAACGACGGCCCGCTCTGCGAACCGCCAGCGGCCCGCGGCGCGGCTGGTTCCGAGGAAAGAACCCAGATAGCCGCTCGGTTAGGGCCCGCCACCCTCACGAATTCGAGCTGTGGCCGGCCCAAGCGCCGTATAATCTCAGGTGATCGTGCGAGTTCCGGCCTCACTGCTGCACATGTTGATCCTCGGCGTGGCCCTAAGCCCGCTGATGGGGGCAAGCGTGCAGTTCAACCGCGACATTCGCCCGATCCTGTCGGAGAATTGCTTTGCGTGCCATGGCCCGGACGAGGCCAAGCGCATGACATCGTTCCGCTTGGACAAGGAACTGGGAGCCGAAACCACACTCAGCGGAGGGCGCAAGGCCGTCGTACCCGGCGATCCGGGCGGCAGCGAGTTGTACCTGCGCGTGTCCGCTTCAGACCCGACCCGGCGCATGCCCCCGTCGGCCATGGGGCATGACCCGCTCACCGACCGCGAAATCGGCCTGTTGCGGCAGTGGATCGAGGAGGGCGCCCAGTGGCAGGGACACTGGGCGTTCCTGCCGCCGCTGCGGCCCGCGGTGCCTGCCGTCGAGCACCCCGGCTGGCCTGTCAATCCGGTGGACAGCTTCGTCCTGCACCGCATGCGCTCCGAGGGATTGGAGCCATCGGCACCGGCATCAAGGGAAGCCCTGATCCGCAGAGCGAGCCTGGACCTGACGGGCATGCCCCCGGAACTCGGAGACATCGACACCTTCATGGCAGACGACTCTCCGGACGCCTACGAGACCGTTGTGGACCGGCTCCTGGCGTCGCCCCGCTATGCGGAACGGATGGCGATCCGCTGGCTCGACGCCGCGCGCTACGCCGACACGAACGGCTACCAGACCGACGCCGAACGCGACATGTGGCGGTGGCGCGACTGGGTTATCCAAGCCTTCGATTCCAACAAGCCGTTCGACGAATTCACGATCGAGCAGATCGCGGGCGACATGCTTCCGAACGCCCGCTTGGACCAAATCATCGCGACTGGCTTCAATCGCAATCACCGAGGCAATGGCGAGGGAGGCATCGTCGACGCTGAGTACGCGGTGGAGTACGTGGTGGACCGCGTTGACACTACTTCGACGGTCTGGCTGGGACTGACCGTCGGGTGCGCTCGTTGCCACGACCACAAGTACGACCCGTTCACCCAGACGGAGTACTACGAGCTGTTCGCTTACTTCAACAACGTGCCGGAGAAGGGCAAAGCGTTCAAGTACGGCAATTCCCCGCCCTTCGTCAAGGCCCCGACTAGCGAGCAGCAGGCCAGCTTGGCCCGGATGGACGCAGATCTGGCCGCCGTGCGCGCCGACCGAGACCGTCTCGAGGAGCGTCACGCGAGTGAGCGACCGGAATGGGAGCAAGACCTTGCGAGCGAGCCCACCGAGTGGATCGACGGGCTCGACCTCGCTCTCGCTTTCCCCGAAGGCCACGATCTACCCAAGCCAACCGAGCGGGCGTTCGAATCCGGCAGCTTCGCCGAATTGGGCGACAAGGCCAATTTCGGCTTCCGCGACCGCTTTAGCGTCACTGCGTGGATCCGCCCGGAAGACCCGAACGGGACGATCGTTTCAAGGACCAAGCACGTCCTGCCGGAAGATGACACGCAGTCCAATCCCGGCTGGGGCTTCTACCTCAAGGACGGAAAGCTGCAGGTCAACCTGGTCAACCGCTGGCTCGACGACTGCCTGCGGCTGGAGACGAAGCAGCCAGTCACTATCGGCAAGTGGCAACAAGTGGGCTTCACCTATGACGGCACGCGCTTGGCCTCGGGAGTCCGCATCTTCATCGACGGAGAACCGGTCGATCTCAAGGTCATCCGCGATGAAATGAACCAGGAGATCCGCTCGAAGGAGCCGTTGCGCGTAGGTCGTGGCCTAGGGCTCGACTACCGGGGCAAGCTGCGCCGCCTGTTGGTCTACGGCCGCGCGTTGACCCGCGAGGAGATGCGCATCGCATCTGAAGAGCGCAGCCTCGACGAGATCGCGGCGATCCCGGCGACCGACCGCGCTCCGAACCAGTCGCTAAAGCTCGAGCACGCCTATCGCGAAGCGGTGGGCCCGGCCGATCTGACGGCATTGTCTGCGCGGATCCGAGACTTGGAGCGCGAGCGCGCGCAGTACTTCGACGCCTTGCCGACGGTGATGGTGATGCAAGAGGCGTCACCCCGGCGCAAGACCTTCCGCCTGGATCGAGGGGCATACGACGCACCCGCCGAGCAAGTGCAGCCGGGTCTGCCCGCAGCCCTGTCAACCTCGGACGCGAGCGACCGGCTGGGCTTCGCCCGCTGGCTGGTGTCCCGCGACAATCCCCTGACAGCGCGCGTAACCGTCAACCGCGTCTGGCAGATGCTGTGGGGCGCTGGCATTGTCAAGACGGTCGAAGACTTCGGATCGCAGGGCGAATGGCCCACCCACCCCGAATTGCTGGACTGGCTGGCAGTGGACTTCATGGAATCGGGCTGGGACATGAAAGCCTTGGTCAAGACGATTGTGATGAGCGCGGCCTACCGCCAGTCGTCCCGGCTGCGCCCGGGCGAGGTCGGATCGGACCCGGACAACCGGCTGCTGGCCCGCGGTCCGCGCCTACGCCTGCCCGCGGAGTCTGTCCGTGACCTTAGCCTCGCCGTCTCCGGCCTGTTGGTCGAAGGGATAGGCGGCCCCTCGGTGCGTCCTTATCAGCCCGCCGGGCTATGGACCGAGTTGGCCGGCGGTGCCGACTACGACGTGGGGAGCGGCGCCGATCTGTACCGCAGGAGCCTGTACACATTCTGGAAGCGAGCCGTGCCTCCGCCATCGATGATGCTGTTTGATTCCGCCGGGCGCGAAGCTTGCACGGTGCGGGCCGTACGCACGAATACTCCCTTGCAAGCCCTGAACCGCATGAACGATGCCGCCTACATGGAGGCATCGAAAGCACTTGCCGGCAGGGCGTTGCGCGAAGCGGGCGCCGGGCGTGACCAGCGCTTGGGCTACATGTTCCGCCTAGCGACCTCGCGGCACCCCAGCGAGCAGGAGACGCAGGTCTTGTCGTCCGGATTCAACCACCACTTGGATCGCTTCCGCAGCGATCCCAAGGCGGCGACCGCGCTGTTGGGAGAGCAACCCAGGCACACCGGCGAAGTGTCGCAACCCGAAGCGGCGGCGTACACAATGATGGCCAGCTTGGTGCTGAACCTAGACGAGACGATCACGCGAGAGTAGGGCTCCCCACGAACAGTTTCCGCAGCCCCTGTGGTCGTGGCCACGCATCCGCGTTCGAGGCAGGGCGCTGACGCCGGTCCGCCCTGATCGGCGACGCACACTCGCGCTCGCCTCGCTAGGTTCGATCGGACGGTTGTCCAGGCTGCAGTGAGGTTGGCAATCCTCGCGACCTCGTTGTACCGTGGGCACCGTCCGGACCGAAGGCCACATCGGGTCGAGCACCCGAAGAATGACCATGCAGACGAAGCACCTTCCTGAATCCTACGACGCGCTGGCCCCAGACGGCTCGGAGATTCGAGTCCTTGCGGCCACGGCCAGCGGCAGCATGGCGCACTGCTCTCTGCCTCCGGGGCGAACCTCGGTGGCGGTGGCGCACAGAACGGTGGAAGAGGTCTGGTACTTCCTTGCCGGCACGGGCGAGGTCTGGCGCAAGCTCGGCGAGCGGGAGGTGGTCATCGAAGTTTCGCTTGGCACTTCTCTCGCAATCCCCCTCGGCACTCACTTCCAGTTCAGAAACACCGGAAATACACCGCTGGAGTTTCTCCTAACCACGATTCCTCCTTGGCCGGGCGACGACGAAGCCTACCGTGTCCCTGGCCTGTGGCCAACAGGAGGCGATTGATCCCTTAGCGGACCAATTGGCAAGACACTCCGGCACCGCGTCACGTGATCCGCTTGTCGAGGTTGACTCTAGCGTGCACGGATCAGAGCGGAGAGCCTGACGCCGCGGCAAGCGGAAACCAGCGCCTAGGGCAGTCCCCGGTGTCCCGCCACAGCTGAACGCTCTACCTCGACCGCCGGCATCGAGCGTATAATGGACGCGGATTCGAGACCATGCCACAACCCTTTGCGGCATCCGCCCTCAGCACGCGACGCCACTTCTTCGGCAAGAGTGCGTACGGTCTGGGCATCGCCGCCCTCGGCAGCCTGCTGGGAGAGGAACTGCCAGCCTCCGGACTGTCCGGGCTGCCCCACTTTGCACCCAAGGCAAAGAGGGTGGTTTACCTGTTCCAGTCCGGCGCGCCGTCGCAGCTGGACATGTTCGACTACAAGCCGGGACTCGAAGCGCTCAGCGGCCAGGACCTGCCCTCATGGGTGCGGCAGGGGCAGCGGCTGACCGCCATGACCGCCACGCAGTCGTCGTTTCCGATCGCGCCCTCGATCTTCGAGTTCCGCCAGCGCGGACAAACCGGCGCGTGGATGAGCGATCTGCTGCCTCACACGGCCGAGATCGCCGACCGCTTGTGCATTGTCAAGTCCATGCACACGGAGGCGATCAACCACGATCCGGCCGTCACGTTCTTTCAGACCGGAGCGCAACTCGCAGGCCGGCCCTCCATCGGCGCGTGGATTTCTTACGGACTCGGCAGCGCGAACCGCGACCTCCCCGGCTTCGTCGTGATGGTCTCGTCAGGCTCGGGCCGCAACGGGCAGCCTCTCTACGACCGCCTCTGGGGAAGCGGTTTCCTGCCGACGCGCTACCAAGGGGTCAAGTTCCGCTCGAACAGCGACCCGGTCCTCTATCTGTCCGACCCGGATGGCATCGACCGCGACGGCCGACGGCGTTTCTTGGACGATCTGGGCCGGCTCAACCAGATCAAGTACGAGGACTTCGGCGATCCCGAGATACTCACGCGCATCTCGCAGTACGAGATGGCATTTCGCATGCAAGCGTCGGTGCCAGAACTGACGGATATCTCGTCCGAGCCCGAATCCACATTCGAACTCTATGGTCCCGATTCGCGCACGCCCGGCACCTATGCGGCGAACTGCCTGCTGGCGCGCCGGCTGCTGGAACGAGACGTGCGCTACGTGCAACTGTTCCACCGCGGCTGGGACCAGCACACCGACCTGCCAGAGCAGATCCAAAGGCAGTGCAAGGACACGGACCAAGCCTCGGCCGCCCTGGTCAAGGACCTAGACCGGCGTGGCTTGCTCAAGGACACGCTGGTCGTCTGGGGAGGCGAATTCGGCCGCACCGTGTATAGCCAAGGCAAGCTCACGGCCGACAACTACGGGCGCGACCACCACCCGCGCTGCTTTACCATCTGGCTCGCCGGGGCGGGCATTCGACCGGGAGTGATTGGCGAAACCGACGACTTCAGCTACAACATCACCGAGGATCCCGTACACGTGCATGACCTCCACGCGACCGTCCTGCACCTGCTAGGGATCGACCATGAGAAGCTTACGTTCAAGTACCAAGGGCGCAATTTCCGCCTGACCGACGTTCACGGCAGGCCCGTCCAAAAGGCGATGGCCTAGCGGCGAGACCGCCCGACAGTCCCGCCCCTCGATTGAAGCGCCCGATGCAACGCATCCTTGCCCTTCTCGCTGTAGTCGTCTTCGCGGCACTGCACCAAGATTTCTGGCTGTGGGACGACGCCAGGCTGGTCTTCGGGTTCCTGCCATCCGGCCTGGCCTATCACGCGGCGTATTCGGTGGCCACTGCCGGAGTATGGCTGTTAATCGTGCGCTACGCCTGGCCGGCAGGGCTGGATGAGACAGCGGATTCGCGAGAAGGGACAGGGGAACGAGCGCAGTGACGCAATTTGGCATCATCTGCGCCTATCTCTGCGTCCTGATCGGCCTCGGCTTTCTGAGCAACCGTTCGTTCCGGGGAACGGCCCAAGACTTCTTCCTCGCAAGCCGCACCATCGGGCCGACACTGCTGCTGCTGTCCGTCTTCGGCACGGCCATGACAGCCTTTTCGCTGGTGGGCAGCACTGGCGAAGCCTACCGCAGCGGCATCGGAGTGTACGGGCTGATGGCCTCCTCTTCCGGCATCGTCCATACGGCGGTGTTCTACTTTGCAGGCCTGCGGCTGTGGTCCTTCGGCGCCCGCTACGGCTATACCACCCAGATCCAGTTCTTTCGCGACAGGTTTGAGAGTCGGGCGCTCGGGCTGCTCCTGTTCCCTGTTTTGGTCGGCTTGGTCATCCCGTACGTGCTGATCGGACTGCTCGGCGCCGGAAGCTTGGTGCAAGCGTTGACGCAGGGCGCATTCCCGCAGCTGTTCGCATCCACCGGGGGGGCCGTGCCGCCATGGCTGACCGGGTTGGGGATCGCGGGCGTGGTGTTGTTGTACGTGTTCGTTGGAGGGTTGCGCGGGGCCGCTTGGGCCAACGCGCTCCAGGCGGGCGTGTTTATCGTGACCGGGATCGCTACGTTCGTAGTGATCGCGCCCAAGCTCGGCGGGGTTGCAGCTGCGACGGAGGCTGTGCTGGCGGTCCATCCCGACAAGCTCACCCGGACTGAGAACTTCGGCCAGCTGCACTTCTTCAGCTACTGCTTCATCCCGCTGTCGATCGGAATGTTCCCCCACGTCTACCAGCACTGGCTGACCGCAAAGTCGGCGAAGTCATTCAAGCCGCTGCTGGTGCTACACCCTGTCTGCACGATGCTTGTTTGGCTGCCCTGCGTCCTTATCGGCGTCTGGGCCACTGCGGCGGTGTTGCCCGACGGCACGTCGATCATCGCTCCGGACTCGCCCGTCAACAGCGAGCTGGGCGCCATGGTGGGCGCGCTTACCACTCCAGTGCTGGGCGGCCTGCTCGGCGCGGGCATCCTGGCGGCCGTCATGTCCTCGCTCGACTCCCAGTTCCTTGCGATCGGCTCAATGGTCACGAACGATATCGCAATAGACTTGCTCGGCAAGGGACGCCTCGACGACCGCGCCAAGGTTCGGCTGGGCCGACTGGTCGTGATCGGCATCGCCGCGGCAGCGTACTTGTGCTCGCTGGCCGAGCCGCGCAGCGTCTTCACGCTCGGCGTCTGGTGCTTCAGCGGCTACTCGGCACTGTTCCCGGTGGCGGTGGCCGCGATCTACTGGCGCCGGGCCACGGCCGCCGGAGCGATCGCGGCAGTGCTCACAACGGTTGCTGTCGGCTGGGCGTTCTTCCACGCCGGCGGCTACGGCAGCGATCCCGGGTATCTCTTCATAGGTATGCTTCCGGTTGTGCCGATGGTGGCGGCCTCGACACTGGCGTTGGTGGGAGTCTCGCTCGCGACTGCCCCGCCGTCAGAGAGCACGCTGGCCAAGTTCTTCCGCTCTTCCGGGTCACGCCAAGCCTAGAGCACCCCGCACCGGCGCACGAGCGGCTTGCCTGAGGCCGGAAGAAGCCCTGCGAGCCAAGCGGGCTAGACTGGACTGCAAGCGCCCGCCGGCTCCGGCGTTTGCGCTGCCGGCCCTGAATGCCGTGAGGATCACCTACATCACTGCTGGCGCGGCTGGCACGATCTGCGGCAACTGCTTGCGGGACAACGCTCTCGCCGCGGCTCTGAAGAAGGTTGGCCACGATGTCGTGCTGTTGCCAGCCTACACACCGTTGCTGACCGACGAGGAAGATGTCAGCGAGCCGCGCGTAGTATTGAGCGGGGTCAACCTCTACCTGCAGAGCAAATTGAAGTTGGCCCGTTCGATCGGCCTGCTCGACCCCCTCCTCGACCACCCGCGCCTGCTGCGGTGGGCATCGAGTTTCGCAGTGGAGACGAACCCCGCACAGCTCGGAGAAATGACGCGGGACACGTTTCTCGGCGATCGAGGGCCGTACCGGCGGGAGATCCGCAAGCTTCTGGGCGTGCTGCGGGACTTGCAGCCCGACGTCGTTCACTTGACCAACTCCATGCTGGCTTCGGTAGCGGCTCCAATCAAGCGCCATCTGGGCGTGCCAGTCGTTTGCTCCCTGCAAGGAGAGGCCGACTTCCTAGCCGGCTTGCCGGAGCCGAGGCGGAGCGAATGCTACGACCTGCTGCGCGAGCACGCGGCCCAAGTGGACAGTTGGATCGCGCCCTGCCGCGACCAAGTCGAAGCCATGCGTGCTGCTCTCGGCGTAGCAGCCGAGGAGTTCGAGACCATCCTGCCGGGCATCTCAACAGACGGATACGGCCTGGCGAGAGTCCGCTCGGAGAATCGCTTCGTCATTGGCTTCCTCGCTCGGATTTCCGAAGAGAAGGGATTGAGCGTTCTGGCCCGCGCCGTCGACGTCTTGCGCAAGAGGCATCCCGGGCGGGCAATCGAGCTACGCGTAGCGGGCTGGCGAGCCGACACCAAGCAATCCTACATCGATGGATTGCGCGGGCAGTACGGCTTCGACGACCTAGGGTATTTGCACCGGGATGAGAAGATCGCGTTCCTAAAAGGGCTGGACGCATTTTCCGTCCCGGCGACCTACCGGGCGTCGAAGGGCCTCTACGTCTTGGAAGCCCTTGCTGCCGGGGTTCCCGTAGTGCAGCCACGCATCGGCGTGTTTCCAGAATTGCTCGACATGACAGGTGGCGGGCTCTCCTGCACGCCAGGTGACAGCGAGGATCTGGCGGCCAAGCTTGAAACACTGATGACGGACGCCGCGTCCGCGAGCCAATTGGGGCATTCGGGCCGCGGCAAGCTGCACACCCACGGCACGGCCGAGCGCATGGCCGGCCAAACCTTGGCGGTATACGAGCAGCTGTTGGGCTGAGAGCGCCTAGAACAGCACCGTCAGATCGGCAAAGCGCTCCACCGTCCGGAAGCGTTCGTGGGACTCCGGCACGGCCTGGATCTCAAGCGACCAAGTGCTCCGATTCGGCACCAACACTGCTCCCAGCCCAGCTTCGAGGGCCGGATTGATATCGGACTTGGGGCTGTTGCCGATCATCCATGTGGTCGCTGGGTCAGCGCCGATCTGCCTGACCAGGGTCCGATAGCATTCAACATCCTTCTCGGGCACGGTGGCGACAGGCTCGAAGAAGCCCGCAAGACCCGAGCGTTCCAGCTTGGTGTGCTGCTCCTCAGGATCTCCCTTGGTCAGCAAGGCCAGACGGTACCGTTGGCGAAGTTCTGCGAGCGTGTTGACCACGCCGGGCAGCAGTTCGATCTCGCCGCTGCTGATCCTGTCTGTCATTCCGACGATTCGGCGGCGCTGCTCTTCGCTGGCCGGTCGGCCTCGCAGCGTTTCGAAGCACTCCACCAAGTTGAGGGCGAAGTTCTTCGTGCCGTAGCCACGAAGCTTGATGTTGCGACTCTCGATCTCATCGAGCCGTTGACGCACCGCGACCGGCGAGAGGCGCGGATGGTCCAAGTACCGTATGAACTCCGAGATCGCGTGCTCGAAGTAGATGTTGTTTTCCCACAGCGTGTCGTCGGCGTCGCAAATGAGCCAGGGAACGCTCGCCACCGAACCAGTATCCGATATGTGTCGGGTAGGCCTGCGAAGATGGCTCGGAGCGCCGAAGATTGCGAGGGGGGCAAGTCCGGGGCGGGCCGGGACCGCGCGTGACATCGCGCGCAGCGAGGCGCCGAATCAAGGCTGCTATCCGGGTCCGGGCTAATAGAAGAGATACTTGCGCCAGTTCTCTTGGTGGTTGCCCATCTGCCGCATGAGACTGCGGCTGGTGTGCAGGTTGAACGGCTTCGGCTGCCGCTGCAGCTTCATCTGCGCCTCGACCGGCAAGCGGTCTCCCTTGCGGTTGTTGCAGCGCAAACAGCAGGCGACCAAGTTCTCCCAAGTGTTGTTGCCCCCGCGCGACCGCGGGACGACGTGATCCAACGTGAGGTCGCCCGTGCCGAACTGCCTGTTGCAGTACTGGCAGGTGTGCTGGTCCCGAATCAGGATGTTCTTGCGCGAGATCGCACGCATCTGGCGGGGGATGCGGCGGTACTCCAGCAGGCGGATCACGGAGGGAACGGCCAGGCTCTGGGACGGAGAGTGCACGCGGCCCTCGCCAGATTCCTCCGTGGCCGCCATCCCCTTGACGAGCAGGATCAGGGCGCGCCGCACCGCGCAGACATGGATCGGCTCGTAGCTGGCGTTCAAGACCAGCACCGGCCGCCGGAGCGGATTGACCTTGGAGTGCTCGCGGATCACGCCGCACCCCCCGGCCAGCCCGTTTGCGCTAGCGACAGCCGATGCAGACCGACGCCGGGCATCCCCGCGAGATCGGGCGCACCGGGACACCGGACGGCGCACACGCCGCGTCCACGCCGCAGTTGCGGCCGGAATGTTCGATTAGCCCTTCGACTGGGGAAAGCTCACCTCTCGCCAGATGACCCGATTTCGCTCTCAACCTCTTGCTGGCAATCTCGGCAGTAGCGGGTCCACGGCACGGCTTCGAGCCGCTTGAGGTTGACCGCCCGCCCGCATTCTTCACAAATACCAAATTCTCCGGTGTCAAGTCGGATCAGGGCGTCTTTGACCAATATCAGCTGCTCGCGCAAGCTGAATCCCTGAGCGCTGAGGAAGTCCCGGTTGGAAGCCGCGGCCGCTTCCTCTCCTTCGTCGCCGCCGACCGTCTCGCCAATGGCACGGCTCGCGTCCGCAGTCTTGGCTAGCGTCGCGGTGAGCTGGTCGCGCTTCAACTCGAGAACTTTCCTCAGTCCTGCAAGTCGCTTGGGGTGCATGATCGCTGGGACTTGGTCACAGAGGCCGAACAGTGGGCCGCTAGCGAGCGCTGTCGATTCCGTAATTCTATTTGCGCCCCGATACGCTGTCAAGATGGCCCGGGCGCTCATCCGGGGCGCCCCGGCGGCGGGCGGCGCCCACCTCCGCCTGGGCTAGACTAGAGCCTGTGACAAAGCCACGCACTCTATACGAGAAGGTCTGGGATTCACACGTGGTCACCCACGAGGCCGGAGCGCCGGCCGTGCTCTACATCGACCTCCATCTCGTGCACGAGGTGACCTCGCCGCAGGCCTTTCAGGGCCTGCGCGACCGAGGAATCAAGGTCCGCCGCCCCGATCGCACCCAGGCGACGATGGACCACAGTATCCCGACGCAGAACCAAGCCCTGCCGATCATGGATCCGATCGCTGCGAAGCAGGTCGAGCAGCTGCGCATCAACTGCCGCGAATTCGAGGTCCCGCTGGCCGACCTCGGGGACGAGTCGCAGGGGATCGTCCACGTGATCGGGCCGGAATTGGGCCTGACCCGACCCGGCATCACGGTGGTCTGCGGGGACAGCCACACTTCCACGCACGGCGCGTTCGGCGCTCTGGCCTTCGGCATCGGTACCACGGAGGTCGAGCATGTGCTCGCCACGCAGTGCTTGCTGCAGCACCGCTCCAAGACTTGCGAAGTACGCTTCGCCGGCCGCGTCGCGGACGGCGTCGTGGCCAAGGACCTCATTCTGGCGCTCATCGCGGAGATCGGCATCGGCGGGGGCACCGGCTACGTGCTGGAATACACCGGCGAGGCGATCCGCTCGCTCTCGATGGAGGGCCGCATGACTGTGTGCAACATGTCGATCGAGGGCGGTGCCCGCGCCGGCATGGTCGCCCCGGACGAGACAACGTACGGGTTTCTTGCCGACAAGCCGACCGTCCCCAAGGGTGCCGAGTGGGACGCCGCAGTGGCGCGCTGGCGGAAGCTTCCCTCCGACAACGGTGCCGTCTACGATCGCACCGTCGAGATCGACGCCGCCGGGCTCGAGCCGATGATCACGTGGGGCACCAATCCGGGGATGGGAGTACGCGTGAGCCAGCCCGTGCCCGAGCCGAACGGCAACGCGAGCGTACGCAAGGCCCTCGACTATATGCGCTTGGAGCCGGGCAAGCCACTGATCGGGCAGCCCGTCGACGTCGTGTTCATTGGCAGCTGCACCAACTCGCGCATCACCGATCTGCGCCAGGCCGCTGGTCTCCTGCAAGGGCGCAGGGTCAATCCGCGGGTCCGCATGATGGTCGTGCCCGGCTCGGAAAGAATCCGGGCGCAAGCCGAAGCGGAAGGCCTTGCGGATATCTTCCGTGCCGCCGGGGCGGACTGGCGCCAGGCCGGCTGCAGCATGTGCATTGCGATGAACGGCGACCAGCTCGACAGCGGCCAGTACTGCGTTTCCACCAGCAACCGCAATTTCGAAGGTCGGCAGGGCAAGGGCGGGCGGACCTTCCTAGCCAGCCCGCTGACCGCTGCTGCCACGGCGGTCGAGGGCTCGGTCGCGGACCCCCGACGCTACCTGTAGCACATCAGGAGAGAACCCATGCAACCCGTCACCAGCTTCAGCGGGAAGGTCGTTCCGCTGCCCGTTTCCGACATTGACACCGATCAGATCATCCCGGCTCGCTTCCTGAAAACTATTGAGAAGCTCGGGCTTGGCGAGAACCTGTTCAACGACTGGCGCTACCTGCCCGGCGGCGGACCCAATCCCGAGTTCGTGCTCAACCAGCCGCGAGCGGCGGGCGGCACGATCCTGCTCGCGGGCGACAATTTCGGCTGCGGCAGTTCTCGCGAGCACGCGCCCTGGGCTCTGCTGGGCTTCGGCTTTCGCGCGGTCATCAGCACCTCGTTCGCGGACATCTTCCGCAACAACTGCCTCAAGAACGGCCTGCTGCCCGTGGCTGTCGACGCAGCCACGTCGGCCGAGCTCTTCGAGGCCACCAGTTCCGATGAAGGGCTAGAAGTCACCGTGGACCTAGCCAACCAAACACTGACCTTGCCGAGCGGCAGGGGCGTCTCGTTCCCTATCGACGATTTCTCGAAGCAGTGCCTGCTCGAAGGGGGCGACCAGCTGAGCTACATCCAGCAGCGCATGGCGGCGATCACCGCCTACGAATCGAATTCTGCCAACGCGCTGAACACACTGGCCTGAAGCGCCGGGCTCAGGCCCTGCGTCGCGCCGCGAACACTAGCCAGATCCCCGCGGCGAAGAGCCCAAGCGCCACCAGCTGCGTAGTGCTCAGCGTCCCGCCCACCAGCGCCGGTCGGGCGCTATCGGCGCGGAACGGCTCAATGACGAAGCGAAACGAGGAGTACAGGGCCAGGTAAGCGCCGAGGATTGCTCCGGCCGCGTGCGGCTGCAAGAAGCGCCACAACAGAAACGCGCCGATCAGCGCTGTGCCGAAAGCCTCGTAGAGCTGCGTCGGATGCAGCGACATGTTCAGTGGCACGCCCGTGAAATCGTGGGCGATCGGGTTGCTAAACGTCACCGCCCACGCCACGTGGGTCTCCCGGCCCCAGCAGCAGCCGGCGGCGAAGCAGCCCATCCGGCCGATGGCGTGCCCGAAGGCCAGGCCCGGCACCATCAGGTCCGCCGTGGCAAGCCAAGGCAAGCCGTGTCTGCGCGTATACCAGTACGCCACGCCAAGGGCCGTTATCAGGCCGCCGTAGAACACTCCCCCTGAGCGCAAGGCGGACAGCGAGAACAGCCTGCCCCAGTCGGCGGCGTAGTAGCTCCAGCTGTTGGCGATCAGGAAGAGCTTGGCGCCAACGATCGCCGAAAGCAGCAGAACGATCCCGAGACTCGTGATGCGCTCCGGGTCGATCGCGGTCCGCTTCGCCAGCCGCGCGGATAGCGAAATGCCGGCCAGGAATCCGGCGGCGATCAGCAGGCCATACGTCGGCAGCGAGAACGTGCCGATCTCGAGCAATCTGGGAAACATGGCAGCGGTGGATCTAGCTTTGGGCGGCGGACTCGCGGCCCGGCCGCCGGAAGGAGTCCAGCAGCAGCAGCCCAACTCCGACCGTGATCGCCGAATCCGCCACGTTAAAGGCTGGCCAGTGGTAAGTCCCGACGAAGAAGTCAAGAAAGTCGGTCACATAGCCTTGCCACCAGCGCTCGTACAGGTTTCCGGCCGCTCCGGCCAGAATCAGGGGAAAGGCGCAGCGGTTCAGACCCGATGCTTGGCCTGTTTGCCGGAACAGCACCAACACGACAGCGACCCCTGCCAGCGCCAGACCCGGAAGAGCCCAGTCGCGGAACCACGTCGGTGCGTCTGCGAAGAGCCCGAACGCAATTCCCACATTGCGCACATGCACAAGGTTGAAGAAGCCGTCCACTACCGCCACGGACTCTCCGTGCGCCAATGCACTTGCTACGACGGCCTTGGTATACAGATCCAAGGCCAAGATCGCGCAACCGAGGGCGGCCAGCGCCAAGTTGGAAGCGGCCAGCGCGGCGCAGCAGCGGCCGCTCCGCACCGCAGCAGCGGACTCGTCCATCGGACTTACGCGCGCCCCTCCACGAGTTCAGTCTACATGAATTGCCTAGTGCCACAGCACTGCCGCAACGGCGGACAGCAGCCGGACTGCCGGCCCTTGGCACACGGCCAATCGCGCGCTCAGGCGCGGCTGGCAGCGTGCTAAGATGAGCGCAGGATCTGGCGCAATGTCTGTATTGGCCCAGAAGTCGTGCGTCCCCTGCACCGGCGGCGTGCCGCCGGTCGAAGGCGAGGAGCTAGCTCGGCTTAGCGCCGAGGTAGCGGACTGGAGCGTGGTTGACGGGCACCACCTGCAGCGCGAGTTCGGCTTTCCCAACTTCCAGCAGGCTTTGGACTTCACAAACGCCATTGGCGAAGTGGCAGAGAGCGAGGGGCACCACCCGGACATTTTTCTCACCTGGGGAAAAGTCGGGGTCAAGATCTGGACCCATAAGATCGACGGGCTGACCGAGTCCGATTTCGTGCTGGCGGCGAAGATCGATAGCTTGCGAAACCCGTAAGGCGCTCCGGGCGGGGGCACCGCCAGCGACGTATTCATGAGGCAGAGGACGGACATCATGCGGGTCGTCCGTTCGGTACTGCTGATGATGGCGGTCATCGCCGTCTGCGCCGTCCTGGGCGGGCTCTACGGCTTGCGCATCGGCACCAATGGCAATTTCATCCAGATGGCGCCGATCAACGGCCAGCTGCACTTAGCACGGCAGGCGACGCGTCTGATCGAGCAGCGCTTCGTCCGGGAAGTGGAGTGGGACGACGCGATCTACCAAGGGGCGATCCCGGGCATGCTCGCCACTCTCGACCCGCATTCAGCGTTCCTCGACACCGAGAACTTCCTTGCCATGCGCGAGCAAGAGCGCGGAAGCTATGCCGGCGTCGGCGTACAGATCGTCAATTTCGGCAACAAGACGATCATCGACTTCCCGTTTCCCGAAACGCCGGCGTTCGAAGCCGGCATCCGGCCGGGCGACGCGATCGAGTTGGTGGACGGCAACCCGGTGAACCGACTGCCGGTCGAGGAAGTGGCGAGCCGACTTAAGGGACCGGCCGGGACGCCTGTCGGCCTCAGTCTTTCGCGGGAGGGTCTGGACCGGTGGATCGAGGTCGAGCTCGTGCGGCACGTGATCCCTCGACCGACGATTCCCACCCGCCTGCTGTTCGAAGACGGCACCGCCTACCTCCACTTGACCAGCTTCGGGGAGCGGACTCCCGACGAGTTGGAAGAAGCCTTGGATCGAATGGAAAGCCAAGGCATGACCGGACTGGTCCTAGACCTGCGGGGCAACAAGGGCGGCTTGCTTTCGGCAGGCGTCAGGGTCGCCAGCCACTTCCTAGAAACCGGGCAAAGCGTCGTGTCCCATCGCGGTCGAGCGTCGCCGGAGCGCCACTACCGCGCGAAGTCGGAGAACCCCGATCTCGACTATCCGATCGTGGTGCTCGTCAATTGCGGGTCCGCGTCCGCGTCCGAGATCGTGGCCGGTGCGCTGCAGGATCACGACCGCGCTCTGATCGCTGGCAGTGGCACCTTCGGCAAGGGCTTGGTCCAATCGGTGTTCGCGCTGCCGGAGTCCACGGGAATGGTGCTGACCACGGCGCGCTACTACTCGCCGAGCGGCCGTCTGATCCAGCGCCCCTATGCCAGCATAGCCCCGAACGAGTACTTCACCGAGCCGTGCAGCGAACAATACAGGCCGCAACAAGGCACGGTCCGGCTCACCGACAGCGGGCGCAAGGTGTACGAGTTCGGCGGCATCGCGCCGGACGTTGAAATCGAGGGTCTGCGCAGGACAACCGTGCAACGGCTGGCGGCCCGGCATCGCGCGGTCGAGCGCTTCGTGGCGCGACTCCGTGCCCGCGGCTACGCAATGCTCAAAGGCGAGACGCCTTCGCCGGACATGCTGGCCGATCTACTGGCGTTCATGGGACGGCTGGGAATTCCGACTGGCCCGCAGATGCCAGCGGAGGATCGGCAGTTCCTGATGCGGTCACTCGCAACCCACCTTCACGTGTCCTATTTTGACTACGACGAAGGACAGCGGATCCGTGCCAGCTACGACCCAGTCATCTTGCGCGCGAGATCGTTGCTCGCGCAAGCCGCCAGCCTGATGGACAAGAGCCGGATTCCGGTTTCCTAGCGCGGCTCGTAGCTCTTGCTGAACCCAGTCCGTGAGTTCGTCACGGAAAACTGGCCATCAGGCTGCACCGAGGCCTTGATCCAATGGGCGGCGCAGCCCTCGGTCTCGCCGGTGTTGGCGATGAACTCTTCACTGGCGTTGTGCTCCGCCCCGCTCTCCACCGCCCGGTGCACCTGCCACAGATCGACCAGGGACTCGGCGGCCATCAACGCGCTGAAGGTCGCCGGGCTGCCGCCCTTGCGCGGCCCGTTGTTCATCACCGCCACGAGCGGCTGGATGGCTTGGATGTGCGCTGGGGCGCCGGACGTGTGCATCCCGTGGTGCGTGACTTGGTATAGGTCGACCGCTCCGAAGAGATTGACCGGGCAGGCGGTCTCGATTTCGTAGTTCCAAGTGAGGTCGCCCAAATCGAGGAATTCGAAGTCTCCGACGCGGATCATGAACCCGACGCTCTTGCCATTCTCGCCCTTGTCAACGCGCTTCGCGGTTGCGCCGCGGCAAGCAGGGTTGGGAGTCGCCGCTGTCAGAGGCTCTTCCAAGAAGCGACTGCGGGCCGCGACGAAAACGAAATCCGTGCTGGCCAAGGGCAGCCTCTGGCCGGGCTCGGCTCGGATGCGCCCCTCTCCGGCGGTGTCGACATAGCTTTGCCACAGTTCGTCCGCGCGCTCGTTCCAGCCCACCTCGACGCTGTCGCCGTGATCGACGAAGTTGTGGATCGGCACGCGATCGGCCAGGGCGGCCACTCCTCCCGTGTGATCGCGGTGGAAGTGCGACGCAATGAAATAGTCCAGTTCGAGCTTGCCCACCTCCTCGCCAAGGACCTTTGCGATGCGCTCGGCATCGCGCCCCTCGAAGCCCGGCCAGCCGGCGTCCATCAGGATGGTCTCCGAGTCCGGTGTCACGACTAGTGTCGCGGCCCCGCCCTCGACATCGATCCAATAGATGTCCAACGTCGCGCCCAGCGCCAGCGGGCCGGCCGCCGAGACCAGCAGAATCGCGAGAAACATAGATTTCATGACCCCAACATCATAAAGCCCAACAAGCCCTGACCCAGTCTTCCATGCGTCTGCCGCTACGCCGCGACAACGTCCTGGAACCCTAGCGGACCGCGCTCGACGCATGCAAGCTGGTAGGATTGAAAGATCGCGCCTGCCACTCGCGCAGAGCCCCCAGCGCCTTGGTCGATTGCCGCCGCCACACTGCGCTAGACTGGGAAGGGGAGGTTCATGCACAAGCATGTCTAGGGTAATTCTCGCGCTCCTCAGCGCAGCGCTATTCGTCGTCGGCGGGGCTGCGGCCGACGACCAATCCGGCGACGCCGCCAAGGGCAAGGAAGCGTTCCAGCAGCGCTGTCTGGTCTGTCACTTCGAGGACAGCGCTGAGAAGAAGATCGGACCCGGCTTGGCCGGCATCAAGGAGGGCACACTGCCGAGCGGCAAGGAGTCCACCTTCGAGAATGTTCTCGAGAACCTGAACAAGGGCGGCAACGGCATGCCCGCGTTCGAGCAGATGCTCAGCGACGAGGAGAAGAGCGATATCGCAGCCTACGTCCTGAGCTTGTAGTGCGCCGCCCGACGCATGGGTGCGCAACCGCGAAGTCGTGCCGCTGGCCGACCGATCCCCTCTTGACGGTGTAACGGTCTGCCCGCAACAGGAGCAACTATGGACATTGAGAAGAAGGTCACCGAAATCATCTGCGAGCAACTCAGCGTCGAGGAGTCGCAAGTGACTCCCGAGGCGAAATTCCAAGAGACCCTCAACGCCGACTCGCTCGACATCGTCGAGCTGATCATGGCGTTTGAGGAGGGATTCGATATCGAAATCCCCGACGACCAAGCCGAGGGCATCCGCACCGTCGGCGACGCGATCAAGTACATCGAAGCGGCTACGTCGGACGAATAGCAGGAGCACTGTTGGCAAGACGAGTCGTCGTTACGGGTGTTGGCCTCGTCTCCCCCGTGGGAGTGGGTACCGAGGCTTGCTGGTCCGCGATCCTGCGCGGATGCAACGGCATCGAGCGCATCACCCACTTCGATGCCAGCGCCTACGCCTGCCAGATCGCGGGCGAGGTGAAGGGCTTTGACCCGCGGGATTTCGTGACGGCCAAGGACCTGCGCAAGATGGCGCGTTTCATCTTCTTCGCGATCGCAGCCAGCGATTTCGCGATGGGGATGGCGGGCCTGGAGATCACGCCGGCCCTGTCGCCGCGCGTCGGCGTGTACGTGGGCAGTGGCATCGGCGGCTTCGATATCATCGAGCGCGAGCACGCGAAGCTGCTCAGCGCCGGTCCGCGTCGCGTTACGCCCTTCTTCATCCCTGCCACGGTGGTCAACCTGGCCTCGGGCAACGTCTCGATTCGCTGGAACGCCAAGGGCCCGAACTCCGCCACGGCGACCGCATGCACCAGCGGCGCTCACGCCGTCGGCGACTCGTTTCGCCTGATTCAGAACGGATACGCCGACGCGATGATCTGCGGAGGTGCGGAAGCGGCGATCACGCCGATGAGCATCGCCGGCTTCGCGGCCATGAAGGCTCTCTCCACCCGCAATGACCACCCCGAAACGGCCAGCCGACCGTGGGACGCCGACCGGGATGGCTTCGTGGTCGGCGAAGGGGCCGGCCTGCTGGTGCTGGAGGAGCTCGAATCGGCACAGCGTCGCGGAGCCCCGATCATGGCTGAGATGGTCGGTTACGGCATGAGCGGCGACGCGTACCACATCACTTCCCCGGCCGAGGACGGGGAGGGAGCCGAGCGCGTCATGCGCAGCGCTCTCGAGGATGCGGGCATTTCCGCCCGCGACGTCTCCTACATCAACTCTCACGGCACCTCGACGCCAGTCGGCGACGTGATCGAGTCCCGCGCGATCGAGCGGCTCTTCGGAAAGGACGCCGGCAAGGTCGCGGTCAGTTCGACGAAGTCCATGACCGGACACCTCCTCGGCGGTGCCGGCGGCCTAGAAGCCGGCTTCTCGGCGCTGGCAGTGCGCGACCAAGTCGCGCCGCCAACGATCAATCTGGAACGTCCCGGCGAGGGCTGCAATCTGGACTACGTGCCGGGCCAGGCCCGGCCGATGGAAATCGAATACGCCCTGAGCAACTCGTTCGGTTTCGGCGGCACCAACGGTGCTCTGGTCTTCCGCCGCTATAGCGGCTGATCGGGCCCTGATTGCTAGAATTGCTGGTTGGGCGGCCTTGAGGCCCCGCTCCCCTCTGCACCATGAATATATTTGTCTGCGTTAAGCAGGTCATGGCGCGGGACTCCGTGATCCGCCTTGACGAGGGCGCGACATGGGTGCGCGACGACGGCCTGACCTTCGAGATGAACGAGCCGGACACCTACGCGCTCGAAGAGGCGTTGCGGCTCAAGGAAAGGCACGGGGGAGAGGTCGTGGTCGTGACTGCCGGCCCGGCGCGGTCTGCCTCCACGCTGCGCGAGGCGCTCGCCAAGGGGGCCGACCGAGGCATCCACATCGAAGACGATCGCTTTGTCGAAGCCGACACTCACGCGACCGCCTCCGCGCTTGCCGCGGCCATTGGCCGGGAACAGCACGACCTCATCTTGACCGGCCTGCAGTCCGACGATTCGGGCTTCGGCCAGACTGGGGTGATCCTTGCCGAAAAGCTCGGTCTGCCGCATGCGACGATCATCATGGAGATCGACGCTTCGGGCTCGCAGCTGCGCTGCAAGCGTGAGCTGGAGGCTGGCTGGTTTCAAACGGTCACGCTGCCCCAGCCAGCCCTGCTGACAATCCAAAGCGGCATCAACAAGGTGCGCTACGCCACCCTGATGGGAATCAAGCGGGCCCGCAAGAAGCCGCTCCAGCGCTACGCGACAGACGACCTGGGCATCGAGATCACCGCGCAGCAGGGCGTTCGGCGGCTCTACCAGCCGCAGCAAGCGAAACAGACCGTGTTCCTGGAGGGTGGCAGCCGCGAGGTCGCCGACGAACTGCTCAACAAGCTTCGGTTTGAGGCGCGAGTGATATGAGCATCCTACTGGTTACCGAACAGCAGGACGGCAAGTGGCACCGCATGTCGTTTGAGGCCCTGGCAGCGGCTCAAGAAGCCGCGACCGGCATCGACTGTCCATTGGTCGCCGCCGTCGTCGGATCCGGCGTCAGACCACTCGCCACCGAACTTGCCAACAAGCGAGTCTCCGAGGTCGCCGTGATCGACAGTCCCGAGCTGGCCCAATACAGCCCTGACGGTTTCGCCTCGGCACTGAGCCAAGCGGTCGAACAGGTCAAGCCCCGCCTGGTTCTCTTCCCGCATACCTACCAAGTGCGCGACCTAGTCCCCAAGCTCGCCGCCTCGCTCGGAGGGTGCTTCGTCAGCGATATCGTTGACATGCGATTCGAAGGCGGCGAGCCGATCTTCGTCAGGCAGTTGTTCCAAGGCAAGCTGCACGCCGACGTGTCCGCATCCGGCCAGCCGCCGCACTTCGTGTCCGTGCAATCGGGCGCGTACCGAGCCGATGGCGTGGCCGAGGGTGCGGCGCCAGCCCCCATTCGCAGCGTCCCGGTGTCACTGGACGCCAGCGCCATGCGGACCCAGGCGGAACCTCCGTATCAGGACGCCAAGGATGCAGTCGATCTCGGTTCGGCCCAGATTATCGTCTCGGTCGGGCGGGGCATCCAAGATCCAGACAACATTCCGCAGGCCGAGGCTCTGGCCAAGGCGCTCGGTGGAGAGCTGGCCGCCTCCCGCCCGATCTGCGACAACGGCTGGCTGCCGCTAGAGCGCCAGATCGGCAGCTCAGGGCAGACCGTCGCGCCGAATCTCTACCTCGCCCTGGGCATCTCCGGGGCGATCCAGCACGTGGTCGGCATGAAGGGCGCCAAGACGATCGTCGCGATCAACAAGGATGCCGGCGCGCCAATCTTCGAGATCGCCGACTACGGGATCGTGGCCGACCTGTTCGACGTGGTGCCGAAGCTGATCGAAGCGCTGGAAGATCCGAACTAGCCGGAGCGTTGCCGCAGCGCGGCGGCGAGTGAGAAGATACGGTCGGCATGCGAGAGCTCCCCAAAGCCCTGACAGCGACCGCGCTGGCGGTCGCAACGCTAGGGTGCGGCAGCGCTACCACGCCCGCCAGCCGCGAGCCGGGCGATCGACCGAATTTCGTGCTCGTCTTCATCGACGACATGGGCTACGGGGATATCGGGGCCTTCGGCTCGCGCGAGAATCGCACGCCCCGAATCGATGCCATGGCTGCGGAAGGCATGAAGCTCACAAGCTTCTACGCCCATCCGGTCTGCACTCCTTCGCGGGCTGCCCTGCTGACCGGGAGCTACCCGATTCGCAACGGGCTGCAGACCGGTTACTGGCACCCGGTGCTAATGCCGGGTGATCCACAGGGAATCCATCCGGACGAAGTCACGGTTGCGGAAGTCCTCAAGCAGCGCGGCTACGCCACCGGGATCGTCGGCAAGTGGCACCTCGGCGACCAGCCCGAGTTCCTTCCCAACAATCACGGCTTCGACTACTACTTCGGCCTGCCGTATTCCAACGACATGAGCCCATTCATGCCGCTCAATCCTCGCAACCATCCCCCGCTCGCGCTACTGCGCGATGGCGAGGTGATCCGCGAGGTGCCCGAAGATCAGTCGTTCCTCACCGGCGCGTACACGGCCGAGGCACTCGCCTTCATCGACCGCCACCACGCCCAGCCGTTCTTCCTGTACGTGCCCCATTCCATGGCTCACGTGCCGCTGTGGGCAGGCGAGCGATTCAAGGACACGTCCGAGAACGGCATCCTCGGCGACTGCATCGAGGAGATCGACTGGAGCATGGGGCAGATCCGTGACAAGCTCGAAGAGCACGGAATCGCCGAGAACACGCTCGTATTCTTCACCTCGGACAACGGGCCCGCAAGAGGCAGCGCAGGCCCTCTGCGCGGACGCAAGGGCAGCACCTACGAGGGAGGCTTGCGCGTGCCGACCGTGGCGTACTGGCCCGGCACGATCCCGGCCGGCACTTCGTACGACGACACCGCTACCACCATGGACATCCTGCCGACGTTCGCGGCTCTGGCGGGTGCCGAGTATCCGGCGGAGCGGATCGACGGCCACGACATGTCCGGCGTGCTGAAGGGCGATGCGACGCGGGACTCCCCCTACGAGGCCTTCTACTTCTACCGGGGTTACGAGTTGCGCGCCGTCCGCAGTGGAGCGTGGAAACTGCACACAGACGGCACGCTCTACAACCTTGAAGCCGACATTGCCGAAAGCCGCGACGAGGCCGCGGCCCGCCCCGAGGTGAAAGCGCGACTAGCGTCGCTCTTGGAGCATGCGCGCAAGACTCTGGGCGACGGCCCGGTGTGGCCGGGCGATCCGGGCATCGCGCTGCCGCCGACTACCAGGCCGATTGGAACAATCTCGAGGTCGCCGGAACTGCTGATCCCGCGTCACGGGGCTAGCGGCAGCGCCGCTCACGAACCGCCGATCCGCGGCAAGACCACGAACGTCACGCCCCCGCCAGACTTCCAGCGTCCCGCGAACTGGTAGCGTTCGCCCCGCTTCGCCGACCCTGGTCACTCCTGAGCGGCCTCGGCGCCGACCTTGACGGCTCCCAGCACGCGGCGCAGCAAGCCCCGCTTGGGTGGGGCATTCGCTTCCAACTCCTCCCGCAATGCAGCCCGCCGACGGGCGTCCCGATGCCGGGAAGTGTCCGCGGTATCGGGTTCGGTGCCCGCAACATAGACCTCTTCCTTGCAGTTCTTGCAGTAGTGGTCGGCAAGCACTCGCTGCACGGCACTGACCGGCACGCGCACGACGCCCTCCGGCTCTGCGAAAGGTCCCGGATTCGCATAGGTGGCCAGCTGGCGGACCTTTTGCATAAACATCGCCCAGATAGGCAATGCCGAATGCGCGCCCTCCAGGCCAAGATCGGTGTTGTCGTCGAATCCGACCCACACCACGCAAATGAGGTCATTGGTAAAGCCGGCGAACCACCCGTCATCGTCGGTGCCGGTCTTGCCCGCCGCGTTGGTGATGCCGTACGTGAACCGTGCCCGAATGCCCGAGCCGTGCCGGATCACGTCCTGCATGATGTGCGTCACCATGTAGGCCACGCGGGTGTCCATCACCGCCTGCTGCTCGACCTCGCTCTGGTACAGCGTCCCGCCCGCATCGTCGCGCACGTAGCGCACGAAGCGGGGCTCGACTCGCACGCCGTTATTGACGAATGAGGAGTATGCCGCCGCGACTTCGACCGGCGTAACCTCGTACGTGCCAAGAAACATAGAAGGGACGGGCAGTATATCGCTTCCCATTCCGGCGCGGCTGGCAAGATCGAGCACCCGCTGGTAGCCGGCCATCTGCCCCACCTTCACCGTTGCAACGTTGATCGAGCGCATCAGCGCGTAGCGCAAGCTGATCAGTCCGTAGTAGTGGTCAAGGTGATTCGACGGCTCGTAGGGCGGCTGCAATTCGCTGAACTCGAAAGAAGTGGGCTCGTCGAGCACCAGAGTGCTCGGCGTCAACACGCCGGGCGGCGGCGCATACTGCGTGCGGGCATATTCGGGCAGCGCGTGGCCGTAGCCGCGGTCGATGGTCAGCTGGCGTTCGCCGTCCAAGACGGTGTCAAGCGCGGCCGCGAACACAAAGGGCTTGAAGACCGAACCTGGCTGCCGCTTCGCCAATGCGCGATTGAGCTGGCTGCCGCCGTAGTCCCGGCCGCCGACGACCGCCTTGATTTCGCCGGTGCGGGGGTCCATCGCGACCAGCGCGACCTGTGCCCGCGGGGGCGCCTGACCGCGGTAGCGACTCTGCCGGGCGATGCGTTCGTCCACGAGCTTCATGCCCTCGCGGACGGCCTCGACGGCGAATTCCTGCAGCCGCTTGTCCAAGGTGGTATACACCCAGTAGTTCTTCGTGACAAGGTCGTCCGTCTCGAAATGGCCCTGGAGGCTCTTGTTGACCAAGTCGATGTAGTACGGCGCGTCGCGCGATTCCATGTGCCCACGTGACAGCTCGATCTCCGCGGCCCCAGCCTCTTCGAAAGTCGAGTGGTCGATAAAGCCCTCACGCAGCATTGCGGAGAGCACTTGGTTGCGCCTGAACTTGGCCCGCTCAGGGTAGCGGTACGGGTTGAGGTAGCTAGGCCCTTGGGGCAAGCCGGCCATCAGGGCCGCCTCGGGCAAGGTCACATCTCGCACATCCTTGTCGAAGAAACCCCGCGCGGCCTCCCCGAAGCCATGCACGTTGAAGCTGCCCTGCCGTCCCATGAAGACTTGGTTCGAGTAGTTCTCGAAGATCTGCTCCTTGGTCAGCCGACCCTCGAGTTGGATGGCGATCATGGCCTCGGCAAGCTTGCGCTTCACCGTCGTTTCCCTCGTAAGGAAGAAGTTGCGGGCGAGTTGCTGGGTCAGCGTTGACGTCCCCCTAGGCCGCTTCCACTCCCTCAGGCCCTCGATCGCCGCTCCGGTAGTGCGAATGAAGTCGATACCGTGGTGCGAGTAGAACCGGTGGTCCTCGATCGCGATCACCGCATCGATCAAGTGCCGCGGGTAGTCGCTGAACTTGAACAGCCGACGCTTGGAGCGTTCTTGGTCGAACTGATTCGTGATCAGCTCGGGCTCGATCTGGTACGCCTCCAACTCCTCGCCGGTGTCTGTCAAGACGATCTCGGCGATGTGGGAATCTTCGACAGAGATCCGGGCGGGGTCGGGTGTGAAGTGCGACAGGGGACCGGGGTGGATCTCGATGTGGTCATTGCCAAATGCGTACCAGCCGACGCGGTTGTCTGGATCGCGCGTGTAGCCGGCGGCCCGCAGGTTGCGCGCAATTGCCTCCACGGCGCCCGGGTCGCCGACAGAAATCGTGCGAGGCGTAGCCAAGAAGCGGGCGGTCCGATCAAACGCGCCGCCATCGAGACGCAAGTCGATGATGGCGCTGTACTTCCAGTAGAAGTGGTTGTAGACGACACCGCCCACCACGCCGGAAACCAGGCACAGGCCCAGCAACACGGTTCCCAGCGGGGTCCGCACGAATCGGGCGATTCGGTTCAGGAAGCCGAGGCGGAGGCGCAGCTTGGCCTCCCGATTCCGGGCCCGGCTCGGCCCCGGATGGCCCTTCTTCGCAGTGGTCATGCTGCGGCGCACCCGACGAGAGGCGAATCTCTGGCTCAAGCGACTGCCGCCGGCTGTCCGGCTCGGCCAGCGCCTTCCGACACGGGCGGCACCTTAGCGTTTTGACGCAGCTCCCGCAGCGTCCGTTTCGCGCCTGTGCCCGTCGGCTGGCGCTAGGCCACGGCCTCGCTGATTCGGCCAACCAGCAGTTTCGCTATCTCTTCGATACTAGCATTCTTGGAGCGTCCCGTGCTGCGCTCGGTCAATTCCACCAATCCCTCGGAGATGTTTCGACCCACCGTGACCCGATACGGGATCCCGATCAGGTCGGCGTCCTTGAACTTGACGCCAGCGCGCTCGGCCCGGTCGTCTAGGAGAACGTCGACGCCAGACTCGCGCAGATCGGCATAGAGCTTCTCCGCGGCCCGCCGCTGATCCTCGTTCTTGAGGTTGACCGGCGTGATGACTGCCTCGAACGGGGCGATCGCGACCGGCAGCGCCATCCCGGCATCGTCATGGTTCTGCTCGATCGCGCCGGTTAGGACGCGCTCCACACCGATGCCATACGAGCCCATGATCGGGGTGACAGCCTTGCCGTTCTCGTCCAGGACCGACAGCCCCATGGACTCGGAGTACTTGTAGCCCAGCTTGAAGATATGTCCGACTTCGATGGCCTTGCGCCGCCTCACGGGCTGCCCCGAGGCCACATCGATGTCGCCGTCCTCGGCCTCGCGCAGATCCGCGAAGCGCGCCTGGAAGTCGCGCCCGGGCGTGACGTTTCGCAAGTGAGCGTCGGCCTTGTTGGCCCCGGCGATCAGGTTGCGGCGCCCCTCCAGAGCCTTGTCGGCGAGCAGCGCGATGTCGCCAGCCCCTACCGGGCCGATGAAGCCCGCGCCTGCCCCGAGCCACTGCTCGATCTCGGCGGGATGGGCGGGCCGGACGTCTGGATCCTGCGCCTCGGCCGCGAGCTTTGTCTCGCTGAGCTGGTGGTCTCCGCGCAACAACGCCATCAGGGGCTTTCCCTGAGCGACCATCACCAACGCCTTGATATGCGAGGACGCGGGCAGGCCGTCGAACTCGGACACTTCCTCGATCGTCTTCTTGCCCGGCGTGGCGAACTCCTCGGGCAAGGCGTCGCCTTCCGGGTCCGGCACGGCAGGCGGCCGCGGCAGAGTCACCGCTTTTTCCAAATTGGCGCGATAGCCAGAATCGGGGCATTCGATCAGCCAATCCTCGCCAGCGGCGGAAGGCACCATGAACTCGCACGACTCGCTGCCTCCCATCGCGCCGGAATGCGCGTCTACGGGCAAGTACTCCAAGCCGCAGCGGTCGAAGATGCGGCTGTAGGCCGCGTAGTGGCGCTGGTAAGCGGCATCGAGGCCAGTGCTGTCCATGTCAAAGGTGTATGAGTCCTTCATGGTGAAGCGCCTCACGCGCATCAGGCCGGCCTTGGGCCTCGGCTCGTCGCGAAACTTCGCCTGGATCTGGTACCAGATCTGCGGCAGTTGCTTGTAGCTGCGCAACTCGCCCCGGGCAATGAAGGTGACGACCTCCTCCTCGGTCATCCCCAAGCAGTGCTCCCTGCCGAAGCGATCCTTGAGCCGGAACATGTCGTCGCCGATCGCGTCCCAGCGCCCGCTCTCTTTCCAGATTTCTGCCGGATGCAGTTCCGGCGTATAGATCTCCTGCGCCCCGATGGCGTCCATCTCCTCGCGAATGATGCGCTCGATCTTGCGCAGGCTCCGCTGGGCGAGGTACAGGTAGCAGTACAGCCCGGCCGAGAGCTGGCGCACGTAGCCCGCTCGCAAGAGCAGCTTGTGGCTCACGACCTCGGCGTCGGACGGCGCATCGCGCAACGTCGGAATAAAGAGGCTGTTCCAGCGCATCCGGGGGATTCCGCAGCCTAAGGCAGCACCTCGGCAAGCTGCGGAAATCCCATCGTAGCACCGCCAAACAGCGCCAGCCGAGATCGGGCGCGGCACCCGCAGGCGTTACCAAGCCAGAGCGTACGACTTGTCGCGGCGCGGCCCGGCCGCCCCGTAGAGCACGCCCCGGCGTCGGTCCAGCATCAGCGCCGTGGCGTCGCCGATGGACCATGGCCCAGCGGCGAGGACAGTGTGCCCCATTGCAGCGAGAGCATCCACCGTGGACTGCGTCATGCGCGACTCGACGCGCATGACTCCGGGCTGCGTCTGCCGGGGGAAGAACGAGGGCGGGAAGTCGAGGATCTGGATCAGGGGAGCGTCCAGCGCCGTCTGGATGTCCATTCCGAATTCCAGCACGTTGAGAAGGAACTGGAGGTTGACCTGGTCCTGGGCGTCGCCGCCTGGCGTGCCCCAGGCCATGAAAGGCTGGCCGTCCTTCATCGCCAAGGTGGGCGTAAGCGTGGTGCGCGGGCGCTTGCCCGGCTGCAGGCGGTTCGCCGGTTCCTCCTCCAAGACGAAGCTCTGGCAGCGTGTGCCGAGCACGAAGCCGAGTCCCTCGATGATCGGCGAGGTCGTGAACCAGCCGCCGCTGGGAGTGGCCGAGAACACATTGCCTTGCGCATCGGCCACGCGAGTGCCAGTCGTGCCCGGCGGGTCGGGCCGAAACGCAACGGAGTCCGGCACGGCGGCGTGCGCGAGCTGCTCGTTGTGGAACGGGTACGGATTGCCCGGCCGCAGATTGAGGGAAGGCTCCTCCAAGTCAATCAGCTTGCGCCGGTGCGCGGCGTAGTCCTTCGACAGCAGGCCGTGCTCGGGGACCCCGACGAAATCAGGATCGGCGTAGTACCACTCGCGGTCGGCGAAGGCCAGCTTCATGGCTTCTGCCAGCAAGTGCAGGTACGGCGCGCTGTTGTGCCCCAGCGAGCGCAGGTCATAAGCTTCCAGCAAGTTCAATGTCTGAAGCAGGACGGGCCCTTGGGACCAGAAGCCGACCTTGTACACGTCGACGCCGCGGTACGAGGTCCGGGCAGGCTCTTCGATCACCGGGCGGAACGCCACGAAGTCCTCGACTTCCAAGAGGCCGGGAGATGTGAAGCCATTGGCATCGGTACACCGGAAGTCCTTCTGAAACTGAACGATTTCCGCGGCAAGCTCGCCGCTGTAGAACAGGTCGTGAGCGGCCTGCAGGCCGGCATCCCGGCCAGCGTCCGACGCCTGCTGCTCGGCTTCGACCAGCCGCCGAAGCGTGCGGGCCAGGTCCTTCTGCACCAGCAGGTCCCCGACGCTGGGCAGTTCCCCGCCCGGGAGAAAGATCTGCGCGGAAGTCGGCCATTCTGCCCGGATCCGGCCTTGGACCCTGCGCAGGTTGTCCAGGTAGCTCGGAAAGACCGCGAACCCTTCGTCTGCGAGACGAATCGCCGGAGCCAGCACTTCGCCCAATGTCATCGTGCCGAACTCGCGCAGCGCTGCGATGAGCGAGCCCACGACAGCTGGCACTGGAGCCGGCAGGAAGCAATCCCCTGGAATGGCCGCGATGCCGTTGGCGCGGAACCATTCCAGCGTCGCCTTGCGGGGCGCCTGACCCTGTCCGTTCACGGCGACCACGCGGCCGTCGGCAGCGTTGTGGATCAAGATCGGGACTTCCCCGCCAAGGCCGAAGCGGTCGAATTCCGTGACCGCCTGTGCAAACACGGTGGCGACGCCCGCATCGACAGCGTTGCCGCCGGCCTTGAGCATGTCGAGGCCGGCGTCGCTGGCTTGGTGGTGCCCCGAAACGACGACGCCTCGCGTGCCCATGACATAGGGTCGCGTGCCGGCGGCGATGGTCACGGTAGAGACCAGCATAGCCAAGCCGATCTTCAGCGGTGTCTGGAGCAGAATCGAGCGCTTCATCTTGTACTTCCAGCGTATTGTAGACGTCGCGCCGGCGGCGCGCCCAGACTCTTCGCTTGCCGACAGCACGTCGCTATCGCGTATCTGGGCAGGCTGCTGGCGCGCATGCAGCAGTCGCTGAGCCGGAACCCTAATCCAACCAAGAGGCTCACGGCGCCCGGCCGGCAACGCATCCGACAGCGTGGATTTGCGTCAAACTCCTGAAGGCCGTCCGCCGGGCAGCCGAATTCAGCGCGCGATCGAATCGCTTCGAACAGGCTTGGGCGGGCGAAGTCTGATATTTTGGCTGCGAAGGCCTTCCTCGTGGCGACCCTACTCCGTCAGTCCGTGCTGCTAGTCAGCCTCTGGCTTGCGCAGCTCGCAGCGCAGACAGCCCAGATCGATTTTCGTACTGAAATCGAACCGATCTTCCGCCAGCACTGCATCGCATGCCACGGACCGGCCAGCCAGTCTGGGGGCTTGCGTCTCGACCGTGCCGCCACTGCGATGCGTGGCGGCTACTCGGGGCCTGCGATCAAGGCCGGCGACGGCGCGGGCAGCCGACTTGTCCGGATGCTCAGTCGGTCCGCTTCGGAAGGCCCGGTAATGCCGCTCGGCCGGGAGCGCCTCCCCGTCGAACAGATCAACCGGATCGCGGCCTGGATCGATCAGGGAGCGGCGTGGCGGGATTCCCGCCCGTCGGGAAGGGAGCCCAGCCGAGACGCGACGCATTGGTCTTTCGTACCGCCTGTCCGGCCAAAGATCCCGACAACGCTGACCGCGGGATGGGTGCGGAATCCGATCGATTCGTTCATCGCGGCCAAGCTGGAATCCGAGGGCATTGAAGCTTCGCCTGAAGCGCCCCCGGCCGTCCTGCTGCGACGCCTGAGCTTGGATCTGATCGGCATTCCGCCAAGCCCCAGCGAAGTGGCCGCGTTCTCTAGCGGAGAGATGAGCTACGAGCAGGCCGTTGAGCGCCTGCTGGCATCCCCGCACAGCGGCGAGATGCAGGCCCTGCACTGGCTGGACCAAGCACGCTTCGCCGAGAGCGACGGCTACCAGGCCGACTACATCCGCCCCTACGCGTGGCGCTGGCGACACTGGGTCATAGACGCGTTCAACCGCAACCTCGGGTTCGACCGGTTCACAGTGGAACAGATGGCCGGGGACCTGATCCCGGGGGCAAGCCGCGGCCAAGTCGTCGCGACCGGATTCCACCGCAACGCCCTCCACAACCGAGAGGGCGGCTTCCCCCTCGAAATGGACCGGGTGGAGCGAGTCGTGGAGCGGACGAGCACTGCCGCGACAGTCTGGCTGGGCCTGACGGCCGGGTGCGCCAGATGTCACGATCACAAGTTCGACCCGATCAGCCAAAGGGACTTCTACAGCCTGTACGCATTCTTCAACACCGCCATCGAGCGCGATATCGACGCCCCTCTGTCGGGGGAGCGTCGAGCATACATGGCACACCGTCCCGAGTTCGAGAGGCGGAGGTCGGAGCTGTTCGAGCGGTACCGGATTCCGGAGTTGCAGGACTCCTGGGAACGTCGCATCCTCGCAGCTGCGACCGATCCCGACACGAGCCTAGAGCCGATCTGGAAGATTCTGTGGGACCTGCTCCTATTCGAGCTGGACGGCGGGGCCGAGACAGTCCGCACCGCACCCGAACAACGCACCGCCAAGCAGAGCGACCGGTTGTCCGGGTACTTCGTAAGGAACGTTGTAGGAGGCTATGACTTTCCGACGCCAGACGGTTTCGAGGATCTGGAATTCGGCGAGCTGAAAGAGGAGTTCAAGGCACTGGAGGAACAATTCCCCGCCCTCACCCAGGCCTACACGATGGCCGAGAACCCGGACCCGCCCGACACTCGGATCTTGATTCGCGGGGACTACCGCAACCCCGGGGTTCGAGTAGACCCGTCCGCGCCGTCCGCCCTGCCGCCGTTGCCAGTCGGCCAGCGCGACCGCCTCGCGCTAGCCCGCTGGCTGGTCTCTGCCGACAACCCCCTCACGGCGCGGGTCACGGTGAACCGGATCTGGCAGCGGTATTTCGGCACCGGCTTGGTATCGACATCAGATGACTTCGGGACACGTGGTGAGGCGCCTAGCCATCCCGAGCTCCTCGACTGGCTGGCCGTGGAATTTCTGGAGAACGGCTGGGACACCAAGGCCCTGATCCGCCTGATCGTGACGTCTGCGACCTATCGGCAGTCCTCCGATGTCCGCCCGGACCTCTCGGAAGTTGATCCTTCCAACCGGCTGCTCGCGCGTCAGTCGCGCATCCGGCTGCCTGCCGAGATCATCCGGGACTCGGCCTTTGCGGCGGCAGGACTGCTTGACCGCCGAATCGGCGGGTCCAGTGTGCGGCCGTACCTCCCTGAGGGGGCCACCGAGATCGGCTTCGGGAACTTCGTAAAGTGGCCGCAGAGCGAGGGTGCGGACAACTTCAGGCGAGGCCTGTATATCTTTCGCCAGCGCACGCTGCCGTACCCGCAGCTGGAGACTTTCGACGCACCCGACAACGTTCAGGTCGTCTGCAAGCGAGACCGCTCCACCACTCCGCTACAAGCCCTCACACTGCTCAACGACCCAGTCTTCGAAGAAGCGGCCTTGCATCTGGGAAAAAGGATTCAACGGGAAGGCGGAGTATCAGTCGACGAACGCCTGCGCTACGCGTTTCGACTCTGCGTATCGCGCGAACCGAGTGCCGAGGAGCTAACAAGGCTGGCTGCGTACCACGACAGGCAAACACAGATCTTCATTGAAGAAGTCGAGACATCGCGGTCCCCGGAGGGGGCCGCCCGGTCCCGTGCCGGGGAAGGCGCAGTCTGGGCCGCTGTCGCGAGCGTTCTGCTCAATCTGGCGGAGTTCATCACCCGGGCGTGAGCCTGCAACACCGGAGATGACGAGCGCACCGTACACGCGTCCGTTGCGACTAGCGCACTCGTTGGTGTAGCATCTAGGCGACCCGCTGACTGAGGCATCCACTCCATGTGGGCTGATTAGCCTAGACAGTCTCGGCTCATTTAACGCCTCCGGGCGAGGAGCGACCGCATGTTTCAGATTTCCCATCTCATCCCCCGAGTGGTTCAGGTACTGATGATCTGCTTCATCGCCAGCGCTTCGGCCTTCGGGCAGAGCACGACTGGTGGCGTGAACGGAACCATCACCGACACGACCGGAGCGGTTGTGCCTGGCACATCGGTCACCCTTTCCAACGTCGAGACCGGGGTGGAAATTACTACCGAGGCCAACGCCAGCGGTTTCTTCGTGTTCGTCAATGTGCAGCCGGGCAACTACACGCTGGTTTCCGAACAAACCGGCTTCAAGTCGGCCGTTCTGCCGACGTTCAACGTGGGCGTCAACCAGACCGTCACGCAGAATATCGCCCTCGAGGTGGGCAGCGTGACGGAAACGATCGAGGTGATGGCGCAGGCCGAGCAGCTCCAGCAGTCCACTTCCGAGCTGGGCACGGTGATTGGCGTCAAGCAGGTCGAGGACCTGCCCTTGAACGGCAGGAACTTCACGCAGCTTCTCACGCTCACGCCGGGCGCAACTCCCATTAGCACTGCCCAGAGCAACGGCATTGGCAGCCACGACCTTGCCAACGTCGGGGTTCCGGGAGCGTCGTTCTCCAACCCCTCCATCCACGGGCAGTGGAATCGCATGAACATCCACCTCCTGGACGGTGTCAACAATACGAATTACATCGGCAACATGTACGTCATCCCGCCGATCATCGATGCCATCGAAGAGTTCAAGGTCCAGTCGCACAATGACAAGGCCGAATTTGGCGGCGTGCTCGGGGGCATCATCAATGTCATCTCCAAGACCGGCACCAATGAGTTTCACGGCTCGCTGTGGGAGTTCGTCCGCAATGACGCCCTCAACGCGCGCGATCCTTTCACAGATGAGTTCAACGTGAAGCCCGCGGCGTTCCGCCAGAACCAGTTCGGGGCGGCCGTTGGCGGACCGATCATACGGAACAAGACATTCTTCCACTTTGCCTACGAAGGCTGGCGCTTCAGCAATCCCCGTTCGAACCGCTATTACGTGCCGACGGATGCTCAGCTGGGCGGGGACCTCTCCAACTGGCCCACCGGCATGAACATTTACGACCCGCTCACGACCCGGATGGATCCCGATACCGGGGGATCGATCCGTGACCAGTTTCCCGGCAACGTGATCCCGTCCTCGCGCCTGAACCAAACGATGCAGACCTACCTGAGGGGCTATTACGACAAGCCGAACCTGCAGGGCGATCCGCAGTTCAACGTGATCAACCAAGATGCGGCAACCAACAATGCAGACAACTTCCAAGTCCGCTTTGACCACCAGTTCAGCGAGCTGGACCGGGCCTGGGTTCGATACAGCAAGATCAATGGCGCACAGCTGACCCCGTCGACGCAGCTGATCAATGAGGTTGGCGAGTTCCCGTTCGTCAACTACGGCGGCGGCTGGTTTCACAGCTTCTCTCCGACCGTGATCATGGATCACAGCTTCGGCTACGCCAAGGAGCCCTACCGGCAGGGCACCATTCCAGATGACGAAGTCGGTGACGGCCCAGCCCTAGCAGCCGGCTTCGGCAACCTTGAGGGCGTACGTGCGATTCCTTCGATTGCCATCGGCAGCGGTGGCTTTGCAGGCGGCGACGTGGGGGCACTGCGAAGGATGGAAGGGCCGCTCGAGTTCCACTACGAGCAGTATCACTACACCGGAAACCTAAGCTGGATTCGAGGGAACCACACGCTCAAATTCGGAGCCCAGACTCTGCGCCACACCCTGACCCCCAATGCCACAGGTGGGATCAGCTTCAACTTCACCGAAGTGCCCACGCAAGGCCTCCGGCCAGGCGAGGTGGGAACGACGGGTGATCCAGTCGCCACGGCCTTGCTGGGAGTCCCGTCCCAGGTCTCGGGCGGACTGCCCTCGTCGATTTTCTTCGGATACCAGACGTTCGGAGCCTACGTGCAGGACGAGTGGAGGATAAGGCCCAACCTCACGCTGAATATCGGGCTTCGTTTCGACCACTTGATGTGGCCTGACGTGGAATCCGCCACCGGCCGATTCAAGAACTACCAAGACCTCCACACGGGGGAATTCCTGCTGGGCCTCGAGTCCATGCCCCCGCCCTGCAATCAAGCAGGAATCGCGCCATGCATTCCGGGTGACGGCCTGCAGGACGTGCTGCACGGGGACAAGATCCGACTCGCTGATCACACGAGCATCGGCCCGATCCCGGTCTGGGACAACTGGCAGCCCCGATTCGGCTTGGCTTGGAGCATGAATCCTACGTCAGTTCTTCGGGTGGGCTACGGCATCGTGTTCGACCAGCTGACGGGGGTCAACCAGTCCTGGCAAGGCTCAGGCGGGTGGCCCAATAACGATGGTTTCTTCCAGCCCGCGAACGCCGTCGGGGAGCCGGTCCAATTCATCGACGACCTTCGCAACAAGCTGGGGAGCCCGCTGCCGGGCCCGCATCCGTGGGGCGATACGTGCTGGTGCGTCGACCGCGAAAACAAGAATCCCATCGGCCATCAGTGGAACGTCGAATTGCAACAGCAAGTCGGCCAGAATCTCGTGCTGTCCGGAGCTTACGTGGGGAGCATCAGCAGACGCCTCCAGATCACGGGGCTTGGCAACACGGCAGCTCCCAGTACAGGCACTGCGGAACAAGTAGCCGCGAGCAAACCGCAGCCTCACTATCCGACGTTGTTCTGGGGTGACGACCGCGGGCGGTCCAATTACCACGGCCTTGAGTTCAAGGCCGACAAACGCTTCTCGAACGGCTTCTCGCTGCTCGCCTCCTACACTTGGTCGCGCGCCGTCGACAACGGGGCGAGCGGCTTCTTTACCGCCGAGAACGGCCCGGGCGGTAGCTCGTACGTGCAGGACTTCTACAACTTGGAAAACAACAGCGGAGTCGCAGGCTACAACGTCCCGCACTTCCTGTCGGTGTCTTCGGTATGGGAACTGCCCGCCGGCAAGGGTAAGCGGATATTCAACAGGGGTCCTGCCGCATGGGTGCTGGGCAACTGGCACGCCAATAGCCTGTTCCAGACCCGGAGCGGCCAGCCGGTCAACATGGTAGTCAGCGGCGACGTAGCCAACATCGGCAATACTGTCGCTTGGTGGAGCTACATGCGGCCAAATCTGGTCGGAGACCCCAACTCGGGCTCGCGCAGCTCAGCCAGATGGTTCAACACGGACGCTTTCGAACCGCCCCCCTTCGGGAGCTTCGGCAACGCCGGGCGCGGGCTGGTGTACACCGAGACTGTGACCTATCTGGACTTCTCGCTCTTCAAACGCTTCGCTTGGGGCGACAGTCGCTGGGTGGAGGTGCGCTCGGAGTTCTTCAATGTCCTCAATCTGGCCAATTACGGCCCGCCGGACACCACGGTGCTCTCGCCCACCATGGGCAGGATCGTCAACACGATCGTGCCGATGCGCCAAGTGCAGTTCGGGTTGAAAATAATATTCTGACCCGTGGTTCGATGGAGCCAACATCACGCCCCTGAGGTAGCCTAGAGCCGTGAGGCCACGGCTCCCGGGGGGCTAGGCTAGGTTCCGTCAGGCCGCTCGCCAAAGCTTTGCCTCAACAGCCGGGATCGTCGCAAATTGCCTCAACAGCGTCGGCGAGTGCCGCGCCAAGTGGGGTTCCCGCACGACTTGGGCGGGCCGCGAGCGCCGATCTGCGCACACCTCAGGCGGCGACCGGCTCGCCGCCCGTTTCGTCCAGCCGCAGGCTATTGCTAGCGGGCGCCGTTGCGCTCGCTCTGGTCGCCTGGCCCTCCCACGCCCCGGCGCAAGCGCCCGGTAGCTCCGCCCCATCCCGCACCGACGAGGCGGAGGCGATGATCGAAGACGGCAAGGTGAGCGAAGCGGTGTCGCTCTTGAAAGGGATCACTCGCGCGAATCCCGACAACGCCGAGGCCCATTTGCTCCTAGGGGCTGCACTGTCCCTGATACCGCAGCGGGGGGACTCGATTCAAGCTCTGCTGCGCGCTCTGGAACTGAGCCCCGATGACGCGCAGATCCACGCTTCAGCCGGAATGGCACTGGCGAGACTGGGTGAGCAAGACGCGGCGCTGCAGGTGTTCGAACGAGCGGTCAAGCTGGATCCACACCTAGGGGCGGCCCACCTGAACATCGCGATCATCTCAGCAGGCAAGGGAGAATTTCAGCGCGCGCTGCGCCACATTACGACAGCGGTCAACCTCGCGAGCGACGGCCCGCGGCGGGCGCATCTCCACATGCTCAAGGGAAAGATTCATGCCGAGCGAGAGCAACTAGAGCAGGCTGCGGAGGAGTTTCGGAAGTCTATAGAGGTCAACCCTTCCAACGGCGAGGCCCACCTCGCTCTGGGCGTGACGCTCAAGCGCCTCCTGCGCGACGCAGAGGCCTATCCGCTGCTAATGCGGGCAGTCGAGCTGCTTCCAGAAGATTCGACCGCGCACTACCAAGCGGCACTCGAGCTGCTCCGTCGCCGCGACGCCGGGGGAGCCGCCGACCACCTGCTGCGCGCGCACGAGCTCAGCCCAGAAAACCAGGCCATCCTGTACAACTTGACCCGGGCCCTACACAGCGCCGGACGGCCTGCAGAGTCAGAGGTCTATCGCACGAAGCTGTCCGCCCTGATCGCGGTCGCTGATCGCGCTCGCGAGCACGAGCTCGAGACGGCTCGCCTGCACGGCGAGGCGGTTCGCCTAGAAGAAAGCGGCGATTACGCAACGGCACTGGCCACCTACCAGAAGGTCTTGGAATTTGAACCGCTCAACGTCACGGCACGTCGCAACTACGCCCTGGTCTTGTGTCGCCTAAGTCGCTGGGGCGAGGGCATTGAAGAACTCGAGGCGATCCTGCGGGATAATCCCGACGACGCGGAGACTGCGCGAGTGCTGGCGATCGTCTTGGACCAATCACAGCAAGTCTCGAAGTAATGATCTTCATGGCCAGGCCGCGAGTGCTACCCGCACACCACGAGAGTGCAGCGGCTACTCGATGTGCGCGCAGTCGGCGCGGCATGTCGGCCTGCCCAGTCTGGAGAGCCGGCCCAGCGGCGATTTGATCGCTCATTGATTCCCTCTCCCCGACTTATGGACCGAGAAACTCACGCGACACCGATACCGCAGGAAATCGATCCCACTTCGGAACTGCCGATCGGTCCAAGGGTTGCCAACTCACGGCCTGCCAGCATGCCTGAGCGCGTCGCGCTCCAAGGGCGTTACGCACGCCTCGAACCTCTCGACCCCGACACTCATCGGGACAACCTCTTCGCCGCCTCGAGCCCACCGGATCGGGCCGCGCGCTTTCGCTACATGCCCGAGCCGGCACCAGCCTCGCTCGCGGAATTCGATGCCTGGCTTGCCGGCGCAGTTGCGTCTGTCGACCCCCTCTTTTTCGCGGTGATCGATCGCTCCACCAACCGATGTGAAGGCCGGCAATCGCTGATGAGGATCAATCCCGCTCATCAGTCCATCGAGATCGGCCACATCTACTGGGGCCCGCGGATTGCAAGCACGCGAGTCGCGACCGATGCGATGTACCTGTTTGTCGTCTACGCCATGCAGACTCTTGGCTACCGACGCTTGGAGTGGAAGTGCGATGCGCTGAACGCTCGGTCGCGCAGGGCCGCGCGGCGATTCGGCCTGACCTACGAGGGAACCTTCCGCCGAGCCGCAATCGTTCGCAACCGAAGTCGCGACACCGCGTGGTTCGCGATGATTGCCGAGGAATGGCCCTCGTTGAAGACCGCCTACGAACGATGGCTCGCGCCAGATAACTTCGACGAGCTAGGTCGGCAGAGGGTCAGACTGAGCGAGCTGACCTCGGCCGCGATCGAGCACCTGCGTCGGCCAAGACGAGGCTAGACCGGAAAACTGAGCCCCAGACGGCACCGGGATCTGCGTCACGCCATCACCGCATCCTCGAGATGGGTCGGGCACCTGCCCCTGCTCGGCGCCATAGGCGTTGCCGCTCAGGAGATGCAGAGTACTTGGTTCGCGAGGCAGTTCGACCCCGCCCGCGCCTGCGTCCTTCCGACTGTTTCCGAGTAGACTGAAGCGCAAGCGCGTGCCACGCTCCCTGCTCTCGGGTCTGTCGGCTTAGTCTTGCCACGACTTGGGCAACGTCGAACATGAACCGCCGCGAATTCACGTCCAACTCGGCGCTTGGCGCCGCAGCCTTTATGGCCGGCTGCTCAGGCGAGACTCGCCCGCCCAATGTCGTGGTTTGCCTCACCGATCAACTGCGGCCCTTCGAAATCGGCTGCTACGGCAATTCGATAGTCCGCACGCCGCACATGGATCGCTTGGCTGCGCAGGGATGCCGCTTCGAAGTCGGAGTGACCAATAGCCCGGTCTGCTCTCCAGCCCGGGGCAACGTGCTCAGCGGCCAGTACGCAAGGACCTGTGCGGGCTCCATCCGCAATGTCGGCTCGATTGGGACCACCCGCACTCGGCTGCTGGACCCGACATTACCCGAAATCCTGTCCTCGGCCGGCTACAACACCGGGCACGTCGGAAAGTGGCATGCACATGTGGATCCGTTCCTGCTGGGATTCGACTACGCCTACTACCCGGTCGAGATCCCCCATCGCTACTACGGGCGAGAGATGCGCGAAGCGGTGCGCGAGGCGGGCAAACTGTCCACCGACACCGGGACAGAGACTGTTGTCGAAGGGTTCATGCCGCAAGCGGCGAGCGACAAAGCCCGGGAGTATATCCGTGCCAACAGGGATCGCCCCTTCTTCCTCAACTACTGGATATCGCCGCCCCACATGCCCATCGGCCCGGGCAACCTGCCGGAGCGCTACGACGGCATGTACAGCCGGGAGGAAGTGCTGCTGCGAGACAACGTCTACGACCGAGACGGCGACTTGTTCCGAGACGACTGGTGGTTCAAGGTCTACACCAAGTGGGACTACTTTTGGCGCACGCGGGGCGGGGCGCCGGATGCCCCCGGCGACGCGCTCCCGGAAGGCTTTGACCTGCGCGATCTAATCGCGCACTACTACGCCGCGGTGACCTGCACCGATGATCTGATCGGCGAGTTGCTGGCGGCGCTGGAGGAAAACGGAATCGCGGACAACACAATCATCGTGCTCTCGGCGGATCACGGAGAGTTGCTTGGAAACCACGGCACCTTCAACAAGGATCGCCTCTACGAGGAAGCGATTCGCGTGCCGATGATTTACCGCTACCCGAACGGCTTCGGCCCTTCCGCCAATACGAGCCAAGTCGCATCGAACGTTGACATTGCCCCGACCGTCATCGAGGCGTGCGGCTTGGCGGTTCCCTCCCATATGCAGGGACAGAGCCTGATGCCGGTACTGCGCGCACAGCGCGCGTCACTCGAGCGCCACTACGCCTTCGTCGAGGCGGCGGGCTACCCAGGGGTCTCGTATGCGATGCCCTACTCCATGATGGGCATTCGCACGCCGTCGCATAAGTACGCGATCGAGGTCGAGGAAGACGATCGGACGATTCGCGACGACCGCGCGGCCTTCCACGATCTCCGATCCGATCCGTACGAACTTGACAATCTCGCGTCAAATGCCGCGCAGTTCCCGGAAGCCGCGGGGCTGCGAGACACGCTGATCGATTGGCATCGCGCCACACCCTGGCTTCAGGTGCGGGATGAGCTGCCCCATTTGTAGGCACCCGGCAGGACCCTTGGCGAGTGGCGGGTCTCGGCATGTCGCCGCGTCCAGGTGAAATCGCCACCATGGCAAACCGCCCTCAGTGGCGGGTCAGACTCAGTCGAGCTACGGCACTTCCAACGCGCTAAAGTAGCCTCTTGCTTATGACGGTTGACAGGCGCGAGTTCCTCGGGATGATGGCCCTGCTCGGAGCGGCGGCGCAAGCTGCAGCACAAGTGGGCGACCCGGAGTCCACGTCTTATGAGGAGGTTCGCGAGAAGATAGCCGACGCAAAGATCTTCCTTGTTCCCTACAGTCACAACGACTTCTCGTGGTTCGCCTCGGAGGCCTGGCACTGGGAACGCGCGGCGCTGATCGACGAGCGCGCGGTGGAGATCATGCAGCGCGACGAGAACTTCAAGTGGTTCATCGACGTCAAGCTGGAGCGCATCGATCGCACGGCCGAGCTCAAGCCGGATGTCCTGGCCGAGCTCAAGCGGCTCTCCCGAGAAGGACGCGTGGGAATCTCGGCGGGCACCGTAGTCAACAACGACAACCCGTTCAACGAGCCCGAGGCAGTGATCCGCAACATGACGCTGGGCCGGAAGTTCTTCGAGCGGGAGTTCCCGGACGCCAAGCTCGACGTGGCCTGCTTTATCGACATCCACCCAGGCCACACCCAGATGCCGCAAATCCTGCGCAAGGCCGGCTACGACTACTACCGGTTCACGCGCCCCATCTGGGCGCTGGACCGCAAGGGGTACAAGCGGGAGTTCACATGGGAGGGTCTTGACGGCAGCGAGGTGACCCTGACCTACGGCCCGTACGGCTGGCTGGCCGGCGGCTGGGGCATGGGCAAGGGTCCGGGCGGCTACCTGGACGAGCTGAACGCGTACCAAGATGACTGGGAAGGCGCTGTGCGAGCGCTGTACGATTCGGCGCTGCGCTTTCTGATGCCAGCCAGCGACACCAAGATTATCTGGCTGCCGGTCGGCCTGGACCACACGCTCCCACTCTCCTTGCCGACCTACAACGCAGCCGCAGACGGAGAGCCCACGCTCAACCTGCCCGGCTTCGTCAAAGCGTGGCAGCAGCGCGAGTCGACGCCGCTGCAGTTTGCGACGCCGACGGAGTACTTCGCCGAGCTGGAAAAGGCGCGCTCGGCGATCCCACGCTTCAGCGGCCCGGTCGATCCCGTTGGCTGGCCGTTCTGGTACGGGCAGTGCGGCAGCCGCGGCTTGGACAACTGGCGCGACCGCGTGAACAACGAGCTTGTCGAAGCCGAGATTTACAGCTCCCTCGCGGCACAGGTGGGCGCGGCCTACCCCGAGGACCAGATCGAGGACCTGTGGCACGAAGCGCTCACGCTGTACCCCCACGACGGTCTGTACGTCGGCGATGAGGACATGCCGGACGCCATCAATGTGGGGCGCAACGTGACCTTTCAGGCCGACAGGCTTCGCATGGAGGCGATGCGCGAGCTGACACATCGCATCAAGACAGACGGCGAAACACAGACAATCGCGGTGTTCAACCCCCTGGCTTGGGAGCGCCGAGAACCCGTCGAGATCAAGGCAGTCTTCGCCGAACCACGATTCACCAAGCTCAAGCTGGTCGACGCCGATGGAGCCGAGCGCCCCCACCAGCTGCTACGGGTTCGCCACTTCAACAACTCCAGCGAACACCTCCCTCCCGGTGCCAAGAACACCTACAAGGAAGCCTGGCTGCTGGCCGATGTCACGGTGCCGGCTCTGGGCTATACGACCCTGCGGGTCATGCAAGTGGACGGGGACGAGGAACCGAGCTATCCGGACGAGTCCGTGAGCGCTCTGGAGAGCGAGTTCGCCCGGGTCGAGCTGGACTCCGGCGGAGTGCGGGCGATACGCGACAAGCGGCGCGGCACCACCTACCAACGGACGGGTAACGTTGTGTTCTACAAGAACGACGATCCATGGCCCTGGCACGGCGGACCGGTAACTGGCGAAGAACACATCCAAGACGCTCGATGGCGCCTCGTAGAACACGGCCCGCTGCGCAGTTCGGCCAAGATGAGTGGTCGCATCGGGGACCACTCGGTCGAGCTCACCATGTCGCTGGACCACAACAGGGAACAGATCGACTTCGCTTGCGACATCGACAGCGTGGGGGGGTCCGGCTACTTCGCGGCCAATGCGCTGTTTGACTTCGATGCCATTCCAACGGCAGGGATCCCGTTCGGCGCCGAGCCCCGGGACCTGTCGGGCGAGCCGTGGGGCGACGGCACGGACCCGAATGAGGAATTGCTGCGCAGGAACGTGTTCTTCGCGCACCATTGGGTCGACTACAGCGCGGCCGACAGGGGCATGGCAATGCTGGCCGCCGAGGGCAAGCGGGGCTGGCTGTTCCACCCGGAGAAGCGCTCGCTCGAGCACATCCTGATGATGACGATCGAGCCCCGGGGAGAAATGGAGAACCTGTTCGCGAATCCGTATTTCACGGGGGAGGGCAAGCACAGCTTCCGCTATTCCCTGGTTCCCCACGGAGGCGACTGGCGCGCTGCGCGAGTGCGGCAACGGGCCGACGAGCGCATCCATGCCTGCTCTTCGCGTCACGTTTACAGCCGCGAGGGCGCGGACTTGCCGCTAGCGAAGAGCTTGCTGTCGGCGACACCGGACAGCATCGCCGCTTCCAGCTGGCTTTATCGAGACGGCGGGTACGAGATCCGCCTCTACGACGCTGCCGGTCGCAGCGGCACGGTCACGGTCCAACTGCCGATGCGGGCATCGTCGTGTCAAGCCGTTGACTTCAACGGCCGACCGTTGGCATCTCCCGGCATCCGGCACGACGGCGACCAGGCATCGTTCGAGATCCGTCCTTGGGAGATCGTGACGCTCCGTTTCACGCCGCAGGCGTAGCCCGAGTCCGGAGAGTCCGCAAGAAGGGGATTGCCGGTGCCAGCAGGCGACGCTATGGGTTCGTTGGACTTATCGGTATTCGGGGCCTACTTCGTCGTGGCTCTGGCGATCGGGTTCTGGGCAGGTCGGCGCAAGAAGGAGTCTTCGCGCGATTTCTTCCTCACATCGGGAACGCTCTCGTGGGCGGTCATCGGATTCTCGACCATCGGAGCATCTCTGAGCACCGAACAACTGGTCGGCGTGGTGGGCTACGCCTACACGCATGGAATGGCCGTGGCCAACTGGGAATGGCTCAACTTCGTAGGCTACAGCCTGCTGATCGGGGTCTTCCTGCCGGTGTACCTGCGCAACCGAGTGGTCACGATGCCGGAGTTCCTCGAACTGCGCTACAGCGTGACCGTGCGCCAGATGTACGCCGTGATCAGCGTGATCAGCTACGTCTTCATCAACCTTGCCGGCGTGATCTTCTCGGGCGCCTACTTGCTGGAGCAAATGCTGGGCATCCCGCTACAGGCAGGCATTTGGGGGCTGGCGATCCTGTCCGGGACGCTAACCATATACGGCGGCATGAGCTCCGTAGCTTGGACGCAGGTCTTCCAGTCAGCCCTGCTCGTCGCGGGCGGACTGCTCGTGTTCTTCCTTGGCCTGGCCGAAGTCCCGGGCGGTTGGCAGGCGGTCGTGGGCACAGGCGAGCGCGCCCATCTCGTCTTGCCTGCATCCGATCCCGAACTGCCGTGGACGGCCATGGTGGTGCTGGCTCTCTCCACCGGGCCGTGGTACTTCTGCACTAACCAATACATCAACCAGAACTCGCTCGGCGCTAAGGATGAATGGCACGCCCGCATGGGCATCGTCCTAGCCTGCTTCTTGGGCGTCTTCACCGCGCTGGCGTACATCTTCCCCGGCATGGTGGCTTACGCGCTCAGGCCAGACCTTGCTACCGGGGACGAGGCTCTGCCGTTCCTAATCAAGACGGTGATCCCGACGGGCATGCGGGGCTTGATCCTGGCCGGCCTATGCGGCGCGATCATGTCGACCATCCAAGCCCTGATTAATTCCAGCGCCACGATCTTGACCGTGGACTTGTACAAGGGACTATACCGGCGACGAGCTTCGGAGGCCGAGCTGATCCGTTTCGGGCGGTTGTCGGGAGTCGCGATCTTGATCGTGGGGGCGCTGTGGGCTCCGGTCGTGATGAGCTTCGGCAACATCTTCTCGTATTTCCAAGAATGCTGGTTCCTGATCGCCGCTCCCATCATGGCGATCTTCCTGCTGGCCGTCTTCTGGCGGCGCGCCTCAGCAAAGGCGGCGGCATGGACGCTGGGCCTGTGTTTTCCGATGTTCGTGCTGCCGTATTGGCTGCGCACCGCGGGAGTCGAGATGAACGCATTCAACATCGCGGGGATCGTCTACGTCGGATCCTTGGCTTGCATGGCGCTGCTCAGCCTAGTAACACCGCCGCCAGACCCCAAGTCCGTGGACAGGGTCATCTGGTCGCGGGCGGTGTTGTGCCTTCCGAAGGCGATCGTGGCGAGCGGCTATCCGATTTACCGCCGCGTGGGCCTGTGGTGGGCGCTCACGGTGGGTATGTTCGTAGCGCTCTACATCGCCTACTGGTAAGCTCCCCTAGGCGCTTGCGCAGAAGTCTTCGAGCGTTCCGCTCGCACCGTCGACGTTGACTCGCGAGCACTGAGAAGCGGCTCGTGCGGATCCGGCGGGTCGGTGAAGTTGCTCTTCCCTAGGTCGAGGCAACGGTTCCTAGATCGGCGGTTCTGACCATCAACTGGCTTGCACGTCCAGCACGGGGATGCCCATGGCGCGGGCCGCGTCTACCATCCGCTGGTCGTAGCTCGCAAGCTTGATCGGCTGCCCTTGGCGCCACAAGAAGTCGAACGTCGCCAGATGCAAGGCATCAAGCGTGCGTACAGGACAAGGGAACTCGTCCAAGGCCCGCTCAACTACTGGAGGAGCCAACTCTACCAACGCGATACGTTCGATGATTTCGTTGGCTGCTTCGCCATGGGACTCTGCCAGCTTGTACGCGTGCAACCGTGTCCAAATTTCGTACTCGATCAATCGGCTGGCGACGAGCGTCCCTTCCCAGAGTGCGGGCGGCGGGCGGCGATCCTCTGCGAGGAGGTGCGCAAGGGCCACGGAGGTGTCTATGTAGGTCACCGATCGCTTCGGTCAACTTCTAGATCCGCGAGGATCTCTTGTAGCGGAAGAACAGGCTTCGGCCTAGACGGGGGGCCCTCGAAGCGCAGGGCCGGAGGTGTCAACCAACCCTTGCGGACCGCTTCGGCCAGCACCGCATCTCCCAAGACCGGGCTGCGCGATTCCCTAGGGGGGCCTATTTCCGCCACGACTCGATCGCGGTCAGTGACCAGAATGGTCTCCCCGGACGCCGCCAGTCGCATGTACTCACTCAGCCGGCTATTGAGCACCCTGATCCCGACCGCTCTCATGCGATTTAATGTAGCAACTTGTTGCTACATTGTCAAAGACTGCTTGCCGACAGATTCATGCCACGCCATCAATGCGGTCTGGATGCGCAAGCGGAAGGCCGAGGGCTGAGAGCGTGTCAATGCGCAGCATGTTGCCGGTCTCCTTCTCGATCGAGACTAGACCTAGCCGGCCGACAGCGAACCAGAAAGGGCTCACTCGTGCCCCAGGCAAACTGTAGTATTCTAGGCGCCATTGGATTGCAGTTCCCCGGACGGCCGTCCGATGGAGCGAGCGAACTATCCTTGGCGCGGATTGCCCCCTAGGCCGCCGCGGATCGGCCGAAACGTGTTGCTTTGCATTGACGATGTCCGCGAATTCGACGCCATGCTCAAGCGTCGGATCGGGTCGTTCCGCGAAAAGCTGGCAGACCTGCTGGCACCGCACCGGCTAACGCTCGACGAAGCCAAGGTTCACAAGGTGCTGATCCCGATGGTGGGCGTGTACACGCCCGGCTGGCAGGCGTTGCCAGCAGTGTCGTGGGCATTCGTCGAATTACGGACCAAGCAGGGTCTCGCAGGCACGGGAGAGTGGTCGGTCGACCTCGACAGCGACGCCCGGGATTGTGTCGCGAGACTGCAAGGGCAGCCCGGCCGAAACCTGCTGGACGCGGAACTCGAGGAACCCCTGTTCATGGCTTGGTGGGATCTGGTCGGGCAGGTGCTGGGCAAGCCCCTGCACCAGCTTTGGGCCGAGCTGTTCGAGGCCGATTTCACGCCGTCGGATCGAGTTCCCATGGCAGCCTACACCTGGCAGCGGTTCGCCGACCGGGAGGGCAACGACGCGATCACATACGAGACATGGCCGGACTTCGCAGCCGAGCGGGCTCGCGAGGGATTCCCGGCGGTCAAGGTCTCGATGACCGCCTACCAGCCCGAGGATCACATCGAGCTGATCCACAGGATTCGCGATGCCGTCGGCCCAGACACCGCGATTCGCATCGATGCTCACGGCACCTGGAACTATCAAGAGGCCCGGCGTATTCTGCATGCCGTCGAGGACTGCCATCTGGAGTACGCAGAGCAGCCCGTGCACTCGTTGCTGCCCCAGCGCTTCTACCCACGGTCGGAGCGCCCGCCGCAGCGCGACACGTCCAAGGGCAGCTATCAGTCCGAGTACTATTACCGGCGGATGACGGCCCTGCGCAGCGAATTGCGCACGCCGTTGTCGTGCCACTGGTGGCCCCCGATCATCCACCCGCCTGGCGCCGGCCCGATGTCCAACCGATGGGAGCCCGATTGGTACATGCTTGAGCGCTACGAAGGGGCGGACGTTTCCGTGCCCGACATCAACCTCGGGCCCTGGGGGCTGTGGCGCTTCGCGCAGCTGGCCAAGTTCATGGGACTGCATATCGCCCTGCACAGCAATTTCGAGCTCTGCACGCAGCTGGCGTTCCGGGGCGCGATGGCGGCGGCGTTCCTGCAGGAGCCGGAGCGGGTCGGGATTTACATGGGCCGCACGCCGCGCACCTGCCATCCGATCGATAACGAGACGATTCACGTCAGCGACGATGTGATCGCGGGCGGACAGTTTGACTGGAGCGGCGGACACCTAGGGCTGTCCCCACGCCCCGGGCATGGGCTGTGCTTGGACCCGGAGCGTCTCGAGAAGTACCGCTATAGTGCCGAGGCGGTGGCCCCGCATCGGGAATACGCCCGCCAGATCTATGCGAACTACTTGCTCGACCGGCCACGCCGGACCACCCTGTCGGGTTGGCCGAAGCGGCAAGCCGCGGAGAGCTTCGACCGCCACCTGTGGCCTTACGAGGTGGCGAGCATCCTGGGCAGCGAGGACGGGCAGGACGTCGACGTGGAACTGACTGGAGAGCAGTCAGGGTGAGGAGAGAAATGGCGCAACAAGAGCGGAAAGTGGGATTGATCACAGGCGGAGTCGGCGACTTGGGATACGCCTCTGCCGAAAAGATGGTCGCTATGGGCATGGACGTCGCCCTGCTGGACATCAAGCCGAACGCCCAGCGGGTCGACGCCCTGCGTGACAAAGGCGCCCGCGTGCTGTACGCGCAGGTCGACGTGGCAGACCGGGGGGCCGTGCAGGCTGCATTGGAATCGGTATGGGCGGAATTCGGGCGCCTGGACGTGTGCATGTGCAACGCAGGCATCTCGATGAACGTGCCGTTCCTCGAGTACACGGTCGAGGAATGGAACCAGCACATGGATGTCAACCTCAACGGCTACTTCCATGTCACGCAGGAAGTGGCCAAGCGGTGGGTAGCCGACGGCCATAAGGGCAAGGTCATCTTCACGGGATCATGGGTGCAGGACGTCCCCTACAAGCTGATCGCCCCGTACTGCGTTTCCAAGGCGGGAGTATGGATGCTCGCGCGCTGTGCCGCCTTGGAGCTCGCGCCACACGGGATCACCGTGAACGCGATAGCGCCGGGAATCGTCGAGGCCGGGCTGACCGCGCGCGAGCTAAGGGACTTTCCGGAGTTTCGCGAGGAGTTCATGAGCCTGATCCCGCTGGGCAAGATCCAGCAGGCGTCGGACGTGGCCGACATCGTTGGATTCTTGGTCTCGGACGCCTCGAACTACGTGACTGGCACGACCATCACCTGCGATGGCGGGTGTGTCGTGGGAGCAGCATCGGCACCGAAATGAAGACCGCCCAGATCACCGGGATCGTCCCCGTCCTGCCGACACCGTTCGATATAGAGGAGCAACTCGACCTCGGGTCGCTGGAGCGACTCGTTCGATTCTGCGCGAGCTGCGGCTTCAGCGCCGTCTGCCTGCCGGCATACGCGAGCGAGTTCTACAAGCTAACCGAGCGGGAGCGCGAAGCAGTGGTCGGCACCGCGGTCGACGCCGCGGGCGGAAACGTCCAAGTCATCGCGCAGTCGAACCACTATGCGGGCATCCATGCCGCGACGATCGCAAGCGCCAATGCAGAAAGAGGCGCCGACGTCATTTCAGTGGCCGTGCCGAGAATGTTCGAGATCTCGGAGCAAGACGTGTACAAGTTCGTGGCCGATGTGGCAGGCGCGACATCCCTTCCGGTACTAGTGCAGGACTTCAACCCGGGTGGTCCGACCATGTCGCCTGAGACGGCCAAGCGCCTGCACTCGGACTTCCCGAATTTCTGCTACCTCAAGCTCGAACAGCCATTGATGGCGCCCAAAGTGGCCGAAATCCTAGAGGCGACGAACGGTGGCGTGCAAGTGCTCGAAGGCTGGGGAGGCATGTACCTGCTAGAGGGCATCGATGCTGGAATCTGCGGAGCCATGCCGGCGCTGGGTGTCGCCGACATACTCCAGGAGGTCTACGACCTCGCGGTCGGCGGTAACCGTGACAGCGCCATGGATCGGTTCGAAACGGTGCTACCCTACCTGGCCTACAGCCTGCAGAACATGGAGCTGCTGCTGCAGATCGAGAAGAGACTCCTCGTGCGTCGCGGGCTCATCGAGTGCGACACCGTCCGGCAGACCACATTGACACTCGATCCCTACACGGACCGATACGCGGACTATCTCATCGACCGCGTGATGTCTTTGTTCGGGAACGGCAACGCCGCAAACGAATCGTGAGACAGATCCTAGCCGCCATAACGCTCTGGATCACGGCGTCCGGATGCTATGCACAGCAGGACTGCAAGGCGGTACCCGAGCCGGCATTCGACGGTGTCATCGGTCGCACGGCCGAAGCTTCCACACCCTCCTTACTGCAGCCAGTGCGACCGCCCGCCGACAGTCCGAACGTCGTGTACATCGTTCTCGACGACACCGGTTTCGGAGACTTGGGCTGCTACGGCTCGTCGGTCTCGACACCCAACATCGATTCGCTAGCCAAGGCGGGCCTGTTATTTAACAACTTCCAGTCGAAGGCGGTGTGTTCTCCGACGAGGGCCTCGCTGCTGACAGGACGCAACGCCCATTCGGTCGGGATGAAGGAACTCCCGGGCGGTGACCAAGGATACCCACATACGCGCGGGCGCGTGCCTGCATCGGCAGCGAACATCGCACAGATCCTGGGCCGTTACGGCTACAGCACGTTCGCTGCCGGGAAGTGGCACTTGGTACCCCGGGAAGACATGACGCCGGCAGGCGACCGCACGCACTGGCCGCTGCAAAAGGGATTCGACCGTTTCCATGGGTTCCTCTCCGGCTGGACCGACCAGTATCGGCCCGACCTTGTGGTGGACAACCACGCGGTTCCGGCGCCCGAGCGGACGGCCTACCATTTCTCGGAGGACATCGTGGATCAGGCGATCGCGATGCTGTCGGGAAAGCTCGAAGCGGACAGCGAGAAACCCTTCTTCCTGTACCTCGCGTTCGGGGCCACGCACGCGCCGATCCAAGTACCCAAGCGCTACATCAAGCGGTACGAAGGCGCGTTCGACGACGGGTGGGACGCGGTCAGGGAGAGGCGCTTTCGCCGGCAGTTGGAACTCGGCATCATTCCGTCGGGAGCCAGGCTTCCACCGCGCAATCCGGGCGACCCGGCTTGGAGCGACCTTAGCGAGACCGAGCGTAGAGTCTACGCACGGTTCATGGAAGCCTACGCCGGGTTCACCGAGCACACGGACGAGCAGATCGGCCGGCTGATCTCGTTCCTGAGGGAGAGCGGCCAGTTCGACAACACTGTGATCGTGCTGATCTCGGACAATGGCGGCGCACCGGAAGCTGGCACAAAAGGGAACTTCGCGCGTTCGTACGGGGATCCCACGACAGTGGAAGAGATGCACGAACGGCTGGACGAACTGGGCGGACCGGGCACGCAGCCGCTCTATCCCCGGCCTTGGGCAATGGCCTCAAGCGCGCCGTTCAAGTACTACAAGCTGTGGCCGTTCAATGGCGGAGTGCGCACGCCGATGATCGTCTCGTGGCCCGATAGAATTCGCACGCCAGGATTGCGCGAGCAGTTCATCGACGTCATCGACATCACTCCAACCGTGCTCGACTACCTCGGAATCGAGGCACCGGAAGCCTTCGATGGTGTCTGCCAGATGCCCATGCACGGGGAAAGCATGAGGGCGGCATTCGAGGATCCGGCGGCTCCCGCTCCACGCGACACGCAGTTCTTCGAGCTGTGGGGCAGCCGAGGAATCTACCACAAAGGCTGGAAGGCGGTGGCGTTCCACACCCCGGGGACTGATTTCGAGTCCGACCACTGGGAACTCTACAACGTTGAGGCGGACTTCACGGAAACCGCCGACCTAGCCGACCAGCATCCCGAGAAGCTCCAGGAACTGCAGAAGTTGTGGTGGACCGAGGCAGAAAAGTACGGCGCACTCCCCCAGCTCGAAGCCATACCCATGCGGCAACGCACCTATAACCAGATCCTCTCCGATCCGGCGCCGTAGGAATGTCAATGACACTCGCCTCGCCTGAAATCGTCCGATTCGTGTGCGCTGGCCTGGACCATCCCGAGGGCCTGTGCTTTGCGGCCGACGGCTCGCTGGTGTGCGGTAGCGAGGCAGGAGCAATCTACCGCATTGATCCGAAGACCGGTTCGTTCGAGACCACGGCGCAGACCGCAGGGTTTGTCCTCGGACTGTGCTCTGACGGAGCTGGTGCGGTCTACGCCTGTGACGCCGGTCGCAACGAGGTCTTGCGGATCGAACCGAACGGCTGCGTCGAAGCGATTTCGACCGGTCGCCTCGACAATCCGAACGACTGTGCGTTCGACGCGGCGGGCAATCTGTTCTTCACCGAGTCGGGCACATACCATCCCACTCGACACAGCGGCCGGCTATTCGCCATCACTCCCGAAGGCGAGACGCTCTGCGCACACCCCGGGCCCTTCCGATTTGCCAACGGAGTTTTCATCGACCACAGGAACGCGCTGCTTTACATGGTCGAGAGCACTGCCCCCAGCATCCTCGCGTTTCGAATCGACGGCCCGCAAGTGGCGAGCATCGAACCGGTGCGCCAGATTCCCTTGCAGCCCGGCACCGTACCCGACGGAGTCGCCCTCGACACCGAAGGCAACATCTACGTCGCCTTCTACTCCCCTGACCAAATCGGCGTGATCCGAACGGACGACCGATTCGAAGTGCTATATCGAGACCAGTTGGCAGAATGGATGAACCGACCAACCAACATCGCGCTGCGCACAGACGAGATCTACTTCGCCAACCTCGGGGGCTGGCACATCGGTGCCGTAGAGCATCGGCTCGAGCCGATGCTTCCCTTCCTGCCTAACCAAGGGCCACGTCGCGAAAGCGCCTTGTAGCAGATCACACCAGCAGTTTCTCGGCCACTACCCAACCGGCGTCCGTCGGGCGGACGTAACGCCCCGGGAGCAGTAGGCCCAGTTGACGCGGTTTGGATACTCCCCAGAAGCACGTTGCTACAGCAGCACCAGGTGGCTGAGAAACGTGTGGAACGTGAGGATTGATGCCCTCATGATTATCTACAAGTCAACAACAGAGTCTGATGTGGAGTATATTGCATATTGTGAAGACAGTCCAAGTAGTTCTCGAAGCCGACCTTCTTGTACAAGCTGACGAAGCCGCTAGCCGAGCTGGCACGAACCGCTCAGCTCTGATCCGCGACGCTCTGCGCGAGCACCTGAGGCGTCTGACGATTCTTAGACTCGAGGAGCAACATCGACTGGGGTACGAACGCTTCCCGGACGTGGAAGACGACCTGAAGGGATGGGAGGCCGCGGCAGCATGGGACGAATAGAGCGGGGCGAGATCCGGCTTTGTAGGATCTCTGGCGACAAACGGCGCCCAGTCGTCGTGCTGACGCGCTCTTCGGCGATTCCCTACCTGACAAGGGTCACAGTTGCGCCAATCACCAGCACGATCCGGTCAATACCTACCGAGGTTGTGCTAGGCATCGATGACGGCCTCAAGCGTAGGAGTGCTGTCAATCTAGATAATTCCGTGACGGTGGAGAGGAAATGTCTTGAAACCCGGGTAGGCCAATTGAGTGCCGCGCGGTTGGGGGAAGTCTGCAGCGCGATCAAGTTTGCTCTGGGCTGCGAATCGTAGCTCCTGTCGGGGCGTGGTCACAGCGATGCTGAGGCTGGACAGATCCAAACTGCAATGCCCAGTCTCAACATCGGCTTGCATGCTGCAGCCAGATCGGTGGTTCCCCTCCCGCCGAACCTAGGTGCCGTGTCGCGAAAGCGCCTTGTAGCAGCTCACGCCAGCAGTTTCTCGACCACCTCTCCGCTCACGTCTGTCAGCCGGAAGTCGCGACCTTGGAAACGGTAGGTCAACTTAGTGTGGTCGAAGCCAAGCAGGTGCAGCACGGTCGCGTGCAGGTCGTGGACGTGAACCCTGTCCTCGACTGTGCGGAAGCCTAGTTCGTCAGTCCGCCCCAACGTAATTCCGGGCCGGATTCCGGCTCCCGCCAGCCACGTTGTAAAGGCACCGGGATGGTGGTCGCGCCCGTCGCCAATTCCGTTGGTGTCCTGGGTCATGGGCGTCCGTCCGAACTCCCCGCCCCACAGCACCAAGGTCTCATCCAGCAGTCCCCGCCGCTTGAGATCCTTGATCAGCGCCGCCGAGCCCTGGTCGATGTCTTTGGCCACCTGTTTGATTCCCTTGGTCAGGTTGGCATGGTGGTCCCAAGCCTCGTGGTAGAGCTGCACGAATCGCACCCCCCGCTCCACGAGCCGCCGCGCCAGCAGGCAGTTGTTGGCGAACGAGGCCTTGCCCGGCTCGGCCCCGTACAGGTCCAGCGTCTCCGGGGTTTCGTTGCTGATGTCCATCAGCGCTGGAGCGGAGCTTTGCATGCGAAACGCGAGCTCGAACGACCGAATGCGGGTCTGGATCTCCGGATCCCCCATTCGTTCGAGCTGGATGCGGTTCATTCCGTTGATCGCATCGAGGGTGTCGCGTTGGACGCGGTCGGTGATTCCCCGCGGGTTGGAAAGAAACAAGACGGGTTCGCCGCCGGAGCGGAATGGCACGCCTTGGTGCACGGTGGGCAGAAAGCCCGCGCCCCACAGCGCAGTGCCTGCGCTCGGCCCGGAGTCCGATGAGTTCAGAACGATGAAGCCCGGCAAGTCCTCCGACTGGCTGCCAAGCCCGTAGGTCACCCAAGCTCCCATGCTGGGCCTGCCAAACTGCTGGGCACCGGTGCTCATGAGAAGCTGCGCTGGTGCGTGATTGAACGCGTCTGTGACCGTGGAACGGACAAAGGCGACGTCATCGACCACGGTCGCCAGATGCGGCAGGAGCTCGGATATCTCGAACCCGCTCTGCCCGGCCCGCCGAAACTTGTATTTCGGGCCTAGCAGTTTGGAATTCGGATCAATGAACGCCGCCCGGTAGCCCTCGAGCAAATCCGGCGGCGGGAGCGTGCCGTCGAACTTTGCCAGCTCTGGCTTGTAGTCGAAGAGCTCCAGATGGCTCGGACCGCCAGCTTGGAAGAGAAAGATGACATTCTTGGCCTTGGGCGCGAAGTGCGGCAGACGGGTCGCCGCGCCCGCGTCGCCGCGCAGCAAGTGTGCCAGCGCCGCTGTGCCCAGCCCGAATCCGCAACGCTCGAGAAACCAGCGGCGGGCAATCGGGTTCGCTGTGTCAGGTGCAGTCATTGCTTCGTAATGGTCTCGTCGAGATTGAGCAGCGCCCTCGCCAACACCGTCCACGCTGCCTCATCGTCCGGGCTGGGTCCCTCTTCGGAATCGGCAGCGGTCAATTCGCGCGCGTCCAGCAGGCCGCCAGCGAGCTGGTCGTGCGTCTTTCGCAGCAACTCCAGCAGGAGCTCGGCCTCATCGGAATTGGCGTCTCTAGACAAGCACGACCGGAACGCGTGGTCGAGTCGTTCCCGCTCGCCCGCTGCCGCCGCGACGGTTCGCTTCGCCAGTGCACGTGCGGCCTCCATGAAGAGCTCCTCGTTCAAGGTAGTGAGCGCCTGCAATGGAGTGTTCGAGCGGCTGCGCCTGACGCACGCCGTCGCGCCGTTGGGGGCATCGAAGACTTCGAAGGCCGGATAGGGGGCCGAAATGTACTGGAAGGTGTAAAGCGCTCGCCGGTACCGATCCTCGCCCTTCGAGGCAGGCCACGGTTTCTCGGAGAAGCTGATGGGCGGCTTGAACAGCAACTCCGGGGCGGGCGGATGCACCGGCGGGCCCCCGACCTGGTGGCTGAGCAGGCCGCTCGCGGCCAATGCGGTGTCGCGAACGATCTCGGCGTCGGCCCGCACTCTTGGGCCGCGCGACAGCAACAGGTTGTCCGGGTCAACAGCACGGGCCTGATCGGTCAGGCGGGAAGTCTGCTGGTACGTCCCGGAGGTCACGATCAAGCGGTGGAGGTGTTTCAGGCTCCAACCGCTATCCATCAACTCCACCGCCAGCCAATCGAGCAATGCTGGATGTGAGGGCAGATCCCCTTGCATTCCGAAATCCTCGGCGGTGGCGACCAAGCCCGTGCCGAAGTACGCCTGCCAAATGCGGTTCACGATCGCTCTGGCTGTCGTGGGAGCGCGGCGGTCGACGAGCCACTCGGCAAACGCCAACCGCGGGGGGTGGCCGCTCTCGCCTAGAGCATGCAGGAACTCGGGTACGCCCGGCTCAACCTCATGCGCCGGCTCTAGGAAATCTCCGCGCCGCAGTAGGTGGGTCAGGCGCGGTTCCGCTCGCTGCTTGAGGACCAGTTGCGTGTTGCCCTGCGGGAAGCGCTCCCAAGCCCGCTCGATGCGCTCGTTCGCATCAGCCCAAGCCGGAATCGTGGTCCGCCAGAAGCCGAATACCGCCCTGTCTTCTTGGGGCGTGCGGCCATTGTGATCTTGCTCCACGATCGCGCGGACTCGCGCGGGCAGAGGGTCTGCCACCGGATCTTCGGCACTGGTCACCGAGAGGCGGATCCGGCCGAGATTGTTGTTCTGGCCAACGTTGCTGTCGTACCCCCCGTGGCTCTGGTCCAGAAAGAACGTCAGCAGTGTGCCCGGGCTGTGCCGGATCGGCCGGTCCAGCACAAAGACCGCCTTGCGCGGCTGGTTGCTGCGACCGTGCCCGGCAAAGAGTTCCCAAGCCGTGTCAACGCAGTCGTCGAAGGCGAAGTGGATCGGTCCGGTAAAGCGTTCCGAGCCCTCCTTGTGAGGGAAGACCTTCGGATCCAAGCTGCGCTCCGGCAAGTCGATGTCCGCGCTGGCAGTGCGGATCCAGATGTCGCGTTGGGCGGACGGGTCGTCCGCGGGCGCGGCCCGCAGTCGGAACTCGCTCAAAGCGCCGGTGCCGTAAACAGACCGTCCCGGCCCGTTGAGCGGGAGATTGGGGTCTGTCAGCACCTCGAGCCGCACGGCCGTGATCTCGGGCAGGCTCGTTTCCGCGGTGAACTCGGCCACATGCTCGGTCGGTGCGTAGCCTTGAGCCAGCAGGGAGCCATCGCTCTGTAGCAGGTAGCGCTGGCCCCCCGTGGAAAGGTCGTCCACTTCCGGATGCAGCACCGTCCACTGCAGCTGGTTGCCACGCATTTCCCGCTCCCACGAGGCCATGCGGGATTGCCAGTCGGGATTGGCTGCCATGAGTTCGTCTTCGATAGAACGAATCTCATCGAGCACCGCTTGGCGGGCTTCCGCGTCTTCGTCCGTGTACACCGCCACCTTTGCCTCATCGGCATTGTTCAGGAACGCAAACAAGCGGTAATACTCGTCGTGCGTTAGGGGGTCGTATTTGTGCGAATGGCACTGAGCGCATTGGATGGTGAGGCCCAAGATGCCCTTGCCGATAGCATCCATGCGGTCGAATAGCGCCTCCATGCGGAACTGTTCCGGATCTGTGCCGCCCTCCTCGTTGACCATCGAGTTGCGCAGGTAGCCAGTCGCGACGATCTGCTGCTGGGTCGCTTCGGGCAGCAGGTCGCCCGCAACCTGCTCGACAACGAAGCGGTCATAGGGAAGATCCCGATTCAGCGCGTCTACGACCCAATCGCGGTAGAACCAGACCTGTCGAGGCATGTCCTTCTCGTAGCCGTCGGAATCGGCGTACCGCGCGGCATCAAGCCAGAGGCGGCCCCAACGCTCTCCGTAATGGGGGGACGCCAGCAAGCGCCCGACCAGTGCGTCGTAGTCCGGATCCGCTGCGAATGCTGCCAGTTCTTCCAATGTCGGCGGCAGGCCCGTCAGATCCAACGACAGGCGGCGGAGGAGGGTGGCCCGGCTTGCTTGCGGCATCGCTTCCAAGCCGGCGTCCGCTAGCTTGGCCCGAACGAACGCATCGATCGGGTGGAGTGATCGATCGCCCGGCGGGAGAGGTTTCCGGGGAGCTACGAACGCCCAGTGCCGCCCGACTTCCTCGGGGGCTGCGCCCGTCCCCTCCGGCCAGTCCGCTCCAGCTTCAATCCACTGGCGAATCGTGTCGATCTCGCCTTCAGACAACGCACCGCCCATTGGCATGCGCGGGCCCGCGCTGAGGCCAGCGATGCGCCGGTACAGTTCGCTGTCCTGCGGGCTTCCCGGCACCACTAGGGAACCTGGCGCGGAGGCCCCCACCACTGACACTCTCGAATCCAGCCGCAAACCGCGAAGCTGCTGGTCCGGTCCGTGGCAGCCGAGGCAGGACCGTTGCAGGATCGGGAAGACCCGCTCGCTAAAGTCCACCTCGGCCGCAGCCGGCCAGATGGCACCGACAATCGCCAACACCAAGACCGGCATGCGGTGGGCTAGCTGAACCTGTGGTCGCTGGGTGCGCATCCCGTTGCAACTCACTGTATCACCGGCCTGCCTCTCCGAAGGAAGCATACAGGCCGTCAGGGCCTTCCTTTCGTGCGCACTCAAGAAGCGGCCTGAGCCAGTCAGTGTGCGTTTCTGGCGGGATGATGCCATGCGACCCGCGCGAGCCACCCTTGAGCCGGAGCCAGATGAGAGCACCACGCGGCTGGGCTAGATGGATTGTACCTTATCGTGGTACACTTCGGTAACTGGCAATACGGAGCTTCAAGCGTGGCGCGGCCGAACGGTTTTTCAATCGCAATGACGCGCGGGACATCAATCCGGCGCATGTACGGCGGCTGCGGGACATTCTGGACGCGCTGGACGGGCCCGAGCCGCTACGGGCACTCTCGCTGCCGACATACCGGCTGCATCGCCTACACGGCAAACGGGCGGGCGATTGGAGTGTCCGGGTTTCACAAGGCTGGCGCGTGACTTTCCGCTTGGACGGCGAGGACGTGCGCGCCGTGCTCTATGAGAACTACCACCACTGATAGGGGGCGCCTGTGGACGAGATCGAAGCGAGAGAAGACGCGTGGCAGCGGCTGAACCCGCAGCATCCAGGCGCAGCCATCGCGGACGCCTGCATCGGGCCGGAAGCAGTTCAGCATGGCGGCGCGGCGAGCGTGAGGGCGGCTGCTGAGCGGCTTGGCGTGGATCGCAAGACGCTATCCCGCGTCATCCACGGCCATTGCGCGGTCTCGCCGGACATGGCCGTGCGATTGGAGTCCGTGGGATGGGGCAGCGCGGAATCTTGGCTATGGCGTCAAGCCCGCTACGATCTGGCGCAAGCGCGCCAGCGGCTATCTGCCGCTGCATAGGCTCGCGGTTGAAGCCAAGAGGTGGCGCAGCAGTCTAGCGTCCTTCCATTGAAGGGCGACATCTCGCGTCGCATGGCGGGCGAGGAACGTAACGGTTTCGAGCATCACAGGTACGGACGTAACGATGCGAGCGTGGCTAGCCGCCAGCTGCTCCCATGCAGTCTATGCTCTGGGATGGAGTGGATTCCAGCTAAGCGCAAGCGCGATCCACGCGCTGGTATCAACAGGTACCCTGGAACGAGAATGTATCAGGCCTCATCGTAGATCGCATCGTGTTCGAAAGATGTCGTAGCCGGCGTTCCGTCCCATAGGGCGACCGGGCCACTTGAATCGGGACGCAGCCAGACACGACGAACTGCTTCTAGTACCAAGTCCGCCACGCTCCTCCCGGTTCGTCTTCCCACGGAGCGGAGCGCCTCCAGGTCCTCATCTGGAAGATAGACTTGCGTCTTGGTCATATATGTCAGTTTACGGGCTAACCTTACAAATCTTGGGACAGAGGGGCCTTGCGGCGCGGTTTATGGGTACTCGCCGCACCAACTGATTCTGGGTCGCACGTGCGGCCAAGACCGAACGTGGGCCGTGAGGGATGCAGGACAAGCATGAAGGCGGCAGTAATGGCATGACAGCGAGTTGGTAGCCGCGCTCGGCGATGGCGCCAATGGCCGCTCTCCCCGCAGCAACACAATGGCACCGACTGGTTCTGGTGAGGCATTGTGCTTTGTTTCTTCGCGCTCGCAGTCGGCCACACACGCCATCCAATATCCGCCTCTGGCGGGACCAAGCACACCACCCGCGAGGACTCGGCCAGGCCGCTGGCTAGGCGCGCTCGACGCCGAAGTGGTGCAGCGCATTCCTCATCAGCGCCTGCATCTTGGGGTCGGCCGACAGTGCCCAGCCCCCCGCGATACAGCCTGTGTGAAACACTTTTCCGCCCTGCGGCCGCTCCCAGTACGTCATTTCGGCGTACACGCCGTGCCCGAGCGGTTCCCAGCGCCCGAAGTAGTCGATTCCCCGGCGGTCGCGGTCCACAATCTGCGCCAGCGGCACGATGCCCGCCGGATCGTCCGGAACTGACGCGCCCGTTGGGTGCTGTTGCGTGATCGCCTGGATCAGGCTTGGACGGACGTCGGACTCGTGACCACCCACGCGGGGCGGCTGTCCATCCGGGGCCTGCCCGAACATCTCTCCTGCCCGCAGCCCGACCGCTTCCGGATCGTGGAAGAGGAAGTGGTCGGGACGGACCACCTTGTAGGCCCCGAAGTAGGCCTCGGTAACTGGCCACCAGCCAATACACTCCAAGCCCAGCACTTTCCAAGCGGGCAAGCCGCAGAAACGCATCAAGCTGCCGCGGCGGCCGTCGTGGCTGTGGAAGATCTCGCCAATGTCGGCACCCTCCCTGCCACCGATGTCGATGCCGTGCTTGCGGCACTCCATTGCAGAGCCGTCCGGATCGTAGGACACCCTCCAGAACATGGTGTTGCCGCTCATGACGATTGCGGCACCACCCGAACGCAGGAACTCGTCCACGGCCCGGTAGGACTCCTCGGACCAATACTCGCTGTGACCGTTGATCACTACGACCTTGTAGCCCCGGAGTTGATCGGGGTCGAGGTGCAGATCGTGATCGCTGGCCACGTCAAACTCATAGCCGTTCTGCTCCAGCCAGCGATGGGCGAAGAGCTCGCCACGCATGAGGTGGCTGTAGTTGAGATCCCCCCGGCTGAAGATCACCTCTGGCCCGGCCACCGGCCATGGCAGTTTCATCCCGATCGCGTACGTCGGCTGCCCCTGTGCGTGATTGCGGTAGCAGCAATAGGCCGGCGCATCCGGGTGGGCGTTGTCCTGGCCCGTCGTCTCCCAGAACGGTTCCAATGAGTTCACCGCGAATGGTGTGGCGCTGTAGGCCTGCCAAGTATTTGTCGAGCAAACCACAAGGATCGGCGCCTTGGGACGAGCGGGAGAACGGCGCACTAGGAACGTGACGTCGTAGTGGAGCGGCTTGCCCTCGCGGCGGAAGGCAAAACGGCCGAGATAGACCCCGGGCTTGGCACTTGCGGGGATATTGACGCTGTGGCTAGGCTCCCAGCGGCAGTCATAAAGATCGTCCGAGGCAAATCGGAGTCCGTGCCCGCGCTTCGGATCGCTCGCTGGGCGGTAATCACCGTACCGCGGCACGGAGCCAGCATCGAACGACGGCCCGCCGATCATCCAAGTGGCGCGATTGACGATCACTCCGTGGAGGCCGTCACCGCCGATATCGCGAATCCGATCGCCGCGCTCTTCGTCAAGAGGCCAGCAGGCCAACACATCTCCGGCAGGGGGCTCAAGCCCGCCGGATCTGAAGCGCGCCATCGCTTCGCCGGACGACAGCGCTCTGCTGTAAATCGCTGGCATTGCGACGTCGCCATCGAGGAACTCGGCAGCCCGACCGCCACCTCCGGACGCTCCGAGGCGCAGCGGCGCTTCGACTGTCGCGATGGCCTCAGCCTGCTTCCAACTGCTCTGGAACAGGCCATCGACGTACAGGCTGGTCAGCGCTCCATCCCAAGCCAGCACGACATGTCGCCAGCGGCGCCGATGCAGAGGCACGTGCGCGACATGCCGCTTCCCCAACAGAAACTCGATCCACCCCCCGGCGGACACGAACAATCCAATGCCCCGGTCGCCATCGCAGGCAGTGACGATACCCTGCCTGCGTTCCGCCGACCAAGTGCGGACCCAGACCTCGATCGTCAGCGCATCGACTGTCTTTCCTGCCAAGCCTCGCTCCACGTGGGCGTAGGAACCGACGTGAATCGGTTGCATTGACGGGCGCGGCTCGCGGAGCCTCGCGATGGCCTCCTCGGTGCCAGCCCGGCTAACTGTCAGTTCGTACGGAGTGTCGCTACTGACCCGGAAGTCGACGTTCGCTCCGGCGTCCAGGCTGCGCTGCGCGTAGGCATGCACTCCGGGCACGGAGATTTCCGCATGGGGCGGAAGCCCGTCTGGCGCTGCGCTCGCCCAGCCTGCGTTGGCGGCCGCGACCCCGGCCGCAGTTTGCTGTAGGAACCTTCGGCGGTCGATCGGCGGCATCGCGGCGATTGTAGCCGAAGCCGGGTCTCGACGTGGGGCGCTACTTCAGCGACAGGATGAAGATCAAGCGGGCCATTGCGAATATCGCGCGTGTTCCGTATGGAGAGATACGGAACTCGTGACAAGTCTGAAGGACGTGCTCGAGTATGTAGCGGTTTACGAGATCCCGCCGTTCATCGAACCCACCCACGGCGAGTGGTTCGTCGAGCTAATCGGAAGGCACCATCCCGCCTGGAACGAAGCAGCGGCTGATCTGAACGAGCCGCCATTAGCCAGCGCCATGCGAACCGAATAGCGGCATTCCTGATGCTAGGTTTCCAAGAATACGGCGACTCAGACGGCCATCCGCAGCTCCGAAATCGAATAATCTGGGAGCGTTAGTGCATTATTTCATGATATTTTGGAATAGGTGTTCAGTCGTTCCCTAAATCTGCCCGTTGCTGGGACCGAGACCTTTTTCCTTTGGGGACCCCGCCAGACAGGGAAGACCACGCTGCTAAAGCAGCGCTACCCCCGAGGTCGCTGGATCAATCTGTTAAGGGCCAACGAATTCAGACGGTATGCTACGCGCCCCGAGCTTCTCCGACTAGAGATTGAGGCGGATCCTCCAGACCCTGCTCGGCAAATCGTCATCGACGAAATCCAAAAGGTGCCCGCCCTCCTGGACGAAGTTCACGGGCTGATCGAAGATCGAAAACTATGCTTCGCGCTTTGCGGCTCCAGTGCCAGAAAGGTCCGGAGAGGGGCGGCCAACCTTCTTGGGGGCCGCGCCCTGCGGTTCGAGCTGCGCGGCCTGACAGCGCATGAATTGGGATCCGCATTCGACTTGGAGCGGGTCCTCAACCACGGCTACCTGCCTCGGATCTACGAATCAGGCCGACCGGCAGAACGGCTCAACGCTTATGTGTCGGACTATCTGAGAGAGGAAATCGCGGCCGAGGGTTTGGTTCGCAGCTTGCCCTCGTTTTCGGATTTCCTCGACGCGGCCTCCTTGAGCGATGGCAGCATGGTCAGCTACACGAGCATCGCGCGAGATTGCGGAGTCTCGAACAAGACTGCCAAGGGTTACTTTCAAATTCTTGAAGACACCTTGATCGGATCCTGGCTGCCCGCCTACCGTAAGCGCGTCAAGCGTCGGCTCGCCGTGTCGCCAAAGTTCTACTTCGCCGACGTGGGGGTGGTCAACACTCTCGCCCGTCGCGGGCAGGTGCGTCCGGGGTCCGAATCGTTCGGCAAGGCGTTCGAGAACTGGGTGCATCACGAGCTCCGGAGCTACCTCGCATACTCTAGGCCAAATTCCGCGTTGGCTTACTGGCGCCTTCCAAGCGGCTTGGAAGTCGACTTCGTGGTCGACGACATCGATCTCGCGGTCGAGGCGAAGGCTAGTTCTCGCATCCACAGCGGTCACCTGAGAGGGCTGAAGGCGCTGGCGCAAGAACTACCTCGCGAGACACGGCGGATGGTAGTGTGCCTGGAGCCCAAGCCATGGCGCACCGGTGACGGCATCGAGGTCCTGCCTGCCCTCGAGTTTGCCAAGCGCTTGTGGAGCGGCGGCCTGATAGGGAACCCCATCTGACGGCGGCGTTGATTCGATTGCCCTGAACACCCTGCCCCAATTGGAAGTACGTTCTCAATCGCTAGCTCCACCGCCGCCCCAAGTGGCACTCATTGGGATCGGGCGGCTAAGCCCAAAGGTCGCGTATCCGGAAAAAGCCGCCTAGTTCAGCGGAAGACCACCAGGTCGACAAGAGCGATGTCGGAGCCTTGCGATCCCGGGTATGGCTCGCCCCGCACTACGACACGCAGGTCGTGCTTAGCATCCTCAAGGTAGTAGTCATGCCAGAGGGAATCGCTGCGCTTGAAGCGATCCTCGTCCGGGTATGCGTCGACAGTGCCGACCAACTCCCCATCGAGATAGATGTCGGCTTGGCCCCCTGTCGGCAGGTAGGAGGCCGCAATGATGGCGCCGGTGCCCTCGAACTCCACCAGTGCCTCAGCTCCCTGTTGCGAGCTGGTCTTGACGGTATAGGCTGTCCGCCGTGTCACCGTTGACTCGGCCCACTCGCCTTTCCAAGACCAGCGCGGGTCAGTGACCGCAATGCGCTCGACGGGTGACCCATAGTCGTCCCAGATGTCCAGCTCGGCCGGGACGGCATCCTGGGGCATGACCACCAGCCGGTCCCCTTTGACACCCCCGCCGTGGCGTTCCGCCATGGCGATGGCACGCTCATAGGTGCTATCCACGATCGTGCGAAACGAGTAATTGGTGTAGCTGAACTTTTCGTCCGCCATGGCGTCGATGCCGCTCTTGTACTCGTCAGGGATACCCTCGTAGCCCAGCACCACTCCGAGAACACCGACAGCGCTGGCCGGATTGCAGTCAGAATCTTGGCCGCACTGGGTTGAAATCGTCATTGTCTTGCCGAAATCACCTTCCCCGTAGAGCATGCCCAATGCGATGTAGGCCCCGTTGATCTTGGCATCGATGTTGAACGGATGCGCGGCACCCGCAGGGCAGGGCTCGCGGGCGTTCCACTTGTCTTCGACCAGATTCCAAACCTTGATCCAGTCGTCGGGATGCTCGCGCGACCAAGCGAGCACGTCTGCGATCGTCTTCGCGTACGGGCTCTCGGACGGCAGGCAGGCAAGTCCGGCCTCCACCAGCGTTGCTGGGTCGCTTTCGAAGAAGGCCGCCGCGTACATGCAGCTGACGAACATGCCGCCATAAATCCCGTCGCCGTGGTTCATGACGCGGCCGGCCCGGTAACAGAGGTCGTTGGACGCCTGCGGCAGGCCCGGGCACATCAGGCCGACAAAGTCGGCCTCGATCTGGAAATCAATGTCATTGGCGTGCGCGTTGTACTTGGGCGTGCCGCTGAGCGTGGCCGGCACACCGCGCTTCAGCGCCCTGCGGGCAGCCAGGTTGGCGTGCCAGAGATGGTACCCGGCGTCTCGGAACATGGCACCGAAATCGTCTGTCGTCGCATCCAGCCCCTTGTCGTCCAGCACCTGCGCGAACGTCATGTCAACGTACAGGTCGTCTTGGCGAAGCGCATTCTCCACGATGGCCGGATCCCACTGCGGCAGGTCTTCCTCGGCGATGATCTTCTCCAAGTGGCGAAATTCCGTAGGGGCTCCGTAGGTGACGCCGATCATCTGCCCGGCCCAGCCCCCTGCGATCTTGTCTCGCAGCTCTGAGAGCGAAATGTCTTTGGGCGCTGGCTCTACAGCCAACGTACAGGAAACGACCGAAACGGCGAGCAAGGCTGTGACGTGTGTTCGAGTTATCGAGATTCTCATGGCGGTGTTGAAGTGGAACGCGTTGATCGGATTCGAAGTCGCCCCGCAAGAGTTGGGGCAGCACAGAATTTAGCACGACTTAAGACGACATATGCGGTCTGTCCCGGACTATTTGAGCTCACATACTTTCCAATGGCTACATCCGCGAATGAGCCGGTCACGAAAGAAACCTCGTCGGACAAGAGTCACAGTATCGTCGCAACTACTTCACCCGGACTACCTCCTCGCCCCATAGGCAGTGTATTCTGCGATCCCTCGACCCGACTTGGGGGCCACCTGCCAGATGGGTTCCAGCAAGGGGGATCTCAGGCTGTACCGCGTTGATACGAATTCCGTCCTGTGCCACTTCAGGCGCAGGGCCGATCGTGAAGCTGTCGACCGCACCATCGGACGCAACGTTGGGCCCGCCTGTGCGGAAAGCGGCCGACGACAGGTTCACGGTTGCGTCTCCGGCCCCTGCGAATCCCAGAGGCACCCAAGTGGGGATTGCGGGAACCCTCTGCGTCAACGTAGCATCGCCCGACGAACAACTTTCTCAAGGTATGCATCGGCATCCTCGGTATCTACCCAGCACGAAATAGTTTCGGGATCAATCAGCACGATCGTAATATCGTCCGATGCGAATCGTAGCTCCTGGGCGTAAGCGTCACTTGTAAAGCCGTTGGTTGCGAAGAACAGCCCAAGTCGGACGCTGCCTCGTTTTCCCTGCATCTTGACTCGGAAGACCGAAACCTCAGCTTGCGTCACACGCGACGACCAGTTCTTGGCCTCAGCGAAGATGAAGGGGGCGGGCAACTGGGACCAACACCGTTCCCCATTCAATCGCTTCCGCTGGACTACGGCATCGAGTTCTTCTGTTTCAGTCCGGAGGTTCCGTTCAACTACCAGAAAGTCATCAATCTGACTGAGCAATAGGCAGACTAGGCCTTCGAGACGTCGTCCTTTGACGTGTGGCGCAAGGTCGGGCTCTTGGCACAGATCCCACGCTTGTCTTGCGACGGAACGACGCGTCTTGTTTCCGAGGGAGATGCGATGATCTGCCACTTGCGCTAGTACCGGTGAAGGATTCCCCACCGAAGACAGGTCTTCCACGAGGTGGACCTGCGCATCGATAGCCGTGAGATCCCTGAGAAGATCCTCGTCGAAGAGAGATTCAAGCGGCATCGCAACATGGACCTCTTTGCCCAAGACGGATGCTAGCTTGAGTCTTCTTCGCAGGTAGGGCCTGATCCGTGACGCAAGATGAACACTCAGCACAGTGTCATTACCCTTGATGAGATCTGGTTTCCAGCTCAGATCGGAGTCAAGGCTAAGAGCATGACCTAGTTTCCATTCTGGATCCTGGGCTTCGATAGTCTTCACTACATGGCCTACATCCTCGTCCGTCGGGAAGATCGGTATCTCGTTCCCGTCGGCGATCATTGCACTTGGCCCGCTATCAGTGCCATTAGCTTATTGATAAGGCCAGTGCCAACATTCCTTACATGAGTCCGCTCTTCATCGGAACGCGCTTTGTCAAGGAGCCGCTCAAAGGCCTTGAGCATGTTGTCGCTGCGCCGCTGCAATTTATCTGCTTCGACGATCACCATTACGGTGTCTTCATATGCGTCCTGAATGGTTGCATCTGGATTCTTGATCAGGTCTCGGATAGCAACGTCGAGGACAGAGTCTGCATCGACTTCTCCGGCGTCCTCGGCAGCGAGGTTGATTATCGGTCTGACGTTGCGAAGTGAAACTGTGTCCGTTGTTATTTCATGAAGGCGCTTCTGGACAAAGGCATCAAGTACTTCATTCTCACCAAACTCGGCCGCAAGTCGGGGACGTTGCTTGGCGAGAGGATCAATCACATTGCGCTTCAACTCCCAAAAGAAATTCAGCGGGATATCGCCGTCATGGATGTATTTCTGGTACTGATCTGGGAGTTCCAATGCGTGTCTGAGGCGCTTGAGCCGCTCAGGTGACAGCCCCGTCAAATCCGAGAGCTCCTGAGGTCTTTCAATCCCGGTTTCCTCCATTAGCTTCTTGAGGGCCCACGCTGTCGGCATATCGGCCCATGACTGTCGCACCATGTGGATGTTGAACATCTGGATTAGTGTCCGACGCTCATCAGGGGCATCCACGATGACCGCCGGTACCTCCTCCAGACCGAGCTGCCTCGCGCATCTCCAGCGACGTTCTCCGTCGATGAGCACGAAGCGATCGCCTTGGTTGTAAACCACGATGGGAACGAGGACCCCCTCGTTGGCGATCGACTCGGCCAGCTGCTCCATCTCTTCTTCAGGAAACAACAGCCTCGGATTTCCAGGATTCGCGTCAATTAGCTCAGTCTCGATGCGGTTCAGCTGAGGCATCATGCTTGGCGCATGGGTGTCAGGGGATGCAGACATAGATGTTCTCCTTGGCCGGTTTGGATCTGTTTCCGTTCGACGCCCCAAGCGTCGAATGGTAGTGGTCGATGGAGGTATTGGCTACCGAAGAAAAGTTGCTCCGAAGGAGCTCCAGTACGGGGCAGCCCCTCATTTCGAGTAGGCCGTTCGAAGGGTAGGACAACACAAGTGGGATCTGAGCCTCAGCGACTAGGCTGAAGAGCTGCTCAAAGGATCGTCTTGCTGTAGTCACGTGAGAGAACGGTGTGACGAAGCGATCCGAACGGTATCGGCCCGCTCCGCTTGAACTTGGATAATCGTAACGGTAGAGCGTTTCATAGACGTGATAGAACCTTGAGTACTGATCTCGAGTGTACGGAGGATCGGCGTACACGGCTCCAACGTCGTACCGGTGCAACTTCTGGGAGAGCTTGAGTGCATCCTCTGACGTTACTACGTTCCCGAGCCTCCAATTCTTGGTCCCTACCTTTTCAAGGGACTCGAGCTTGCTCAAAAAGGCCGCCCAGATTCTGCGCTGCCATTGTCTGCGGACCCTGATGTAGCTCGAAGAGTTTCGGGGCTTCAGATACTGAGCCGTATGTCCGGGAGCGTTGATTGCCGAGGCGGCTGCAGCGATCCAGGCGCTCAGGAGTCCGTCACGACTGGTTGAAACTTCGCACTGGTCGATCGCGTAACGTATCGAATCCAACTCAATCGCCTGAGCGGTACTGAAGTAGCCGGCCGAGAAGTACAGGGTCGTAAGCTTATAGCGCTCAATTCCCTTTCGGCGTGACGCTTCTTCTGCCCTGCCACGCCAAGCGTCAGAATTGCCAACGTGATCTGCTTCGCGCATGTGGGCATCGAGGGAATTCGGCGCCGAACATCGCAGCACCTCCTGCTCAGTGTGGATTCGGCTGGAGAATTCCTCCCGAAGATGAGAATGTGCGCGCTCAAATCGAGGCCAAAGGCACCTAGCCAACGTCGTGGCAGATGCCCGCTCACCGTCGGTGAATCGAGCTCGAAGCATGGACGCTGCGAACATGAGTGCGTCGTTGGCAAGCACGGGATGATCCGAAGCCAAGTTGGCCGAGACACTACCCATTCCAGCGAAGAGGTCGGCCACTCGACCGCGAGTGTCCAGTGACCTGACCGCATCACGCACGGCGGGCGCGAGCAATCTCTTTGTTCCCATGTATCGGATCGGCAACGGTCTACCCTTCGCACTTCTATCCCGCTAGTTCCTTCTCAAACAGTAGTCTCAAGTACGAGGGAGTATATATGACTCGCTTTGGCCGCACTTGGCAAAGCTGTGGTCGAAGGCATACTTCGACATCCGTAGGCCTAGAGGCGGTCGCTGGTCGGCAAGTTCTGAACGGTTTCGCAAGTAAGTGACCGTCCCGAGGGAGTTCCAGAGATTCCACCGTGACGTTTCTGCGTACATCTTCGTCGTTGACTAGTTCTTCACCTCGGAGTGTTAGCAGCCGGTCCTGACGCTCTCCCAACGGAACCAAGACGACTAAGCCAAGATCTCCTTGACCACGCGGGCCGGATACTGGCCGATCAGACGCTCGTCGAGACCATGCACGTTATAGACCAGTTTTTCAGGGTCTAGGCCTAGCAGATGCAGCATGGTGGCATGAAAGTCATGCACGCTAACGCGATCTTCCACGGCCTTGTGGCCGATCTCGTCCGTGGCGCCGTGGACGTGCCCGCCCTTGACGCCCCCGCCGGCCATCCAAATGCTGAAGCCGGCCGGGCCGTGATCACGACCGGTGGTGCCGGCCTGACCGACTTGAGCCAAAGGCATGCGCCCGAACTCCCCGCCCCAGATCACTAGGGTGGAATCCAGCAAGCCTCGCTGCCTGAGATCCTTGATCAGCGCCGCGACCGGCTTGTCGGTCTTGGCACATGCATAGCCCAGTTCGCGATCTAGATTCAGGTGGTTGTCCCAGATCTGGTACTCGATGAAGACCTGCACGAAGCGCACTCCTCGCTCGACCATGCGACGGGCGAGCAGCAGTCGCGCTCCATATGCCCGTGTGCGCTCGTCGTTCATGCCGTACATTTCCTTGGTCGCCTCGCTCTCCGACGAGAGGTCAGCGACGTCTGTGGCAGCCATCTGCATGCGCGCCGCCAGCTCGTAGCTCTCGATGCGGGCGTCTAGCTGCGGCTGCAACGGCCGGGCGTCCCGATGGGCGAGGTTCAGCCTCCGCACGAGCGCGCGCTCGGCTTCCATCAGGGGGCTGGGCAGTTCCTGCTCCCGGCGCAGGTTCAGCACCGGCGGACCCTCGGCCCGGAACTTCGTGCCCTGGTAAACCTGCGGCAGCCATCCGGACTGCCAATTCTGGAGATCGTTGATCGGATACCCGAGCGGATCGTCGAGCACGATATAGCCAGGCAGGTTCTGGTTCTCGGTCCCCAGCCCGTAGACCGCCCAGGCTCCCAAGGCCGGACGCCCCGGCAGGGTGCGCCCGGAATGCATCAAATACAGCGAGGGCTCGTGGTTGAAATGCTCGCCGTACATCGAGCGGATGAGCGTGATGTCATCCGCGACGCTGCCCAGGCCCGGCAGGAGATCGGAAATCTCCATGCCGCACTGGCCGCGCCGGCTGAAGCCGTACGGGGACGGCATTAGCGTGCCGACTTCGTCGGTGAACTCGAGCTGGTTGGCGATATCGCGCGGAGCCGCAGCCCCGGCATGCTTCTCCAGCTCCGGCTTGTGGTCGAAGAGATCGACCTGGCTCGGCCCGCCGTTCATGAACAGGTGGATGACAGACTTGGCCTTGGGCGCGAAGTGCGGCTGTCGCGGCTTCTGGTCATACGTGCTGCGCGTCTCACTCGCCGCGAGTTCGCCGTTCAGCAACCACGCCAGCGCGGCCCCGTGGAGACCGTCTCCGATGCGGGAGAAGAAGTCGCGGCGGTTCGGTCGTTGCATGACGGATCTCAGTCGATGTACAGGAACTCCGCAGAGTTCAACAGGGCATGCGCGAACGATCCCAAGGCCATCCAGCGCGCCGCCTCGCGGCGCGGCCCGACATGGTTCGTCTCGTCAAGGTGGGCTAGCCAGTGCCGGTCCAAGGATTCCAAGTCCTCCACGGCGAGCTCGGATTCGGCGGCAGTGGGCCGTCGTGACAAGATGCGCTCGTACGCCTCGTCCACCTGTGAGGCGCGATCATTGGGATGCTCGTCAATCAGCCTGCCCGCCAAGAACCTGGCATGCTCGTGGGCGGCCTCGCCGTTCATCATCTGCAGCGCTTGGGGCGCCACGTTGGACTCGCGTCGCTCGGTGCAGTTGGGCGCGGGTTTCGGGGCATCAAATACCTCTAGCAACGTCACGGGAGTGCGACGCTTCTTCAGTACGTAGACCGCCCGCCGCCAGCCATCGTCGGTTGCCTCGGGGACGATCTCGCCGTTCTCCTTCTTGGTGACCTTGACCGGGCGCCCAAAGCGCGTCGGATCCAACCTTCCCGTCGCCCGCAGTATCGAGTCGTGCAACACCTCGGCATCCATCCGGCGCAACGGCATGCGGGACAGGAGGAGGTTTTCCGGATCCGCCGCGGCAACCTCCGCGGCCACCCCGGACGTTTGCCGATAGGCACTCGAGGTCATGATCAACCGATGCATGGCCTTGATGCTCCAGCCCTCGCGCACAAATTTGGTTGCCAGCCAATCCAGCAGTTCGGGATGTGATGGGGTGGCCCCGGTGAGGCCGAAATTCGAGGGCGTCGAGACGATGCCGCGTCCGAAGTGGCTGAGCCAGATTCGGTTGACCATCACGCGGGAAGTCAGGGGGTGCCGGGGATCGGTGAGCCAGCGCGCGAACGCCAAGCGATTGCCGCTCGTGCCCTGCCTCGGGGGCACCGCATTGAACGGTTCGGTGTGAGCGCCTAGCATGCGCGGCACTCCGGGCCCGACGCGCTCCCCGATAGCCTGTGCGTCGCCTCGCTGCAACAAGTACGTGCGCGACGGCTCTCCGCCCATGTCGTAGACGGCCCGAATCTTCGGCGTCGGAATCAGTTTGGCCTTCAGTTCGCTGATCTTGGTGTTGACCGGCCCGGCGGTGTCCTTGAGTTCCGGAAACGCCTCGGCGATCTGGTGCCATTCGCCATCGGCATTGGGAATCTGCAGCAGGTCCTTGTGCTCGCTAGCGAGCTTCTTCTGGGCGGCCGTCCGCGTCTTGCGGGGAGTGTGCGCGACGTTCCGCAAGCTCTCTCGCAGCTCCGCGGGAACCTCGGCCAGCCTCCGCTCGAGCTCGCGTTCGAAGAACGGCGTGACCAATGCATCGAATTCCTCTTGCAATAGCTCGATCTCGGCTTCCAGCGGAGCATTTGCCTCTGCCGCCGCCTCTTTCTCCGAGGCCAGGCCGACTTCTAGGAAGCGCTCGGTGGGATCGAGCCAGTCGTACGGATCCAAGGCCGACTGAAACACCGCTCCAAGGCTGTAGTACTCCCGTTGGGACAGGGGATCGTACTTGTGATCGTGGCATCGGGCGCAACCGACAGTGACCCCCATGACAGCGGAGCTGAGCACCTCGATCTCATCCGCAACCACGTTGAAGCGCTCGGCAATCGAGCCAGTGGCTGATCCGTAGGTGCCATCGGGCGTCATCCGCAGGAATCCGGTGGCAGCCAAGGTGTCGACGTGCTCTTGAGTAACGCTTTCCAGCCCCTCGTGGTCCAGTAGTTCATCGCCTGCCAGCTGCTCGGTGAGGAACCGGTCATAGGGCTTGTCGCTGTTGAGTGCCCGGATCACATAGTCGCGGTAGCGCCAGGCGTGCAGCCGCAACCTGTCCTCGTCGATCACGCCCTCCGAATCGGCGTAGCCCGCAAGGTCCAGCCAGACCTGTGCCCAGCGCTCGCCGTACTCCTTCGAATCGAGAAGCTGGTCGACTAGCCGCTCGTATGCGTCGGGCCGCGAGTCCTTCGCATAAACGCGAATCTGCTCGGGCGTCGGGGGCACGCCGGTTAGGTCCAGATAGGCACGGCGCAGCAGAGTGACGCGGTCAGCATCCGCCGACAGCGCGAGACCCTTGGCCTCCAGCTTGCGCAGCAGGAAGGCATCGATCGGATTGCGCACCCGGTCGGCATTCTCGACCTCGGGTGGCTCGGTGCGCGCCGGAGTCTGAAACGCCCAATGGGAGAGTGCCTCGCCACTCAGCGGGCGGTCTGCGACCGGTTCGTCGTGCTCGGACGCCAGAGCGCCATCGGCGATCCACTTTCGCAGGAGCGCGACCTCGGCGTCGGTCGGAGTCTTGACATGGTTCTCGAAGAGCATGTCGGGCGGGGGCATTTCGCCGCGAACGATGCGCTGCATCAAGAGGCTGTCCTCGGGCTTGCCCGGCACCAGCGCAGTGCCCGAATCCCCGCCCTCCAACAGCGACGCCAAGCTGCGCAGATCCAATCCGCCTTCCTGCCGTCGCTTGCCATGGCAGGTCTGGCATCGCATCTGGAACACCGGCAGCACATCCGCCTCAGTCACGCGCAGCTCTGCAGCGACGGCGTCAGAGCGGCCAGCCTCGTCAATCCAGGCGCGGATCGTGTCGATCTCAGACTCGGGAAGCTTCTCACCGCCCATGGGCATCTGCCCCGAGACGACCTTGGCCAACAGCAGGCTGCGATCGGGATACCCAGGCACCACCGCAGCGCCTGACTGTCCCCCTTCCAAGACGTGGCGCTGCGTGTCGAGCTTGAGGCCGCCTTGAGGCTGTTCGCCATGGCAGGCCGCGCAGCGCCGCTCGAAGATCGGACGCACGGTCGACTCGAAGTCCCCCCCCTGGGCGCTGACAGCGAGGCACCACGCCGCAGCTGCGACCAGCCACCTGCCAAATCTGCGAGGGCGGGACATTGCCAAGTCCATCTTACATTTCGCGCCTTCGGATGGAAACCCGAATGGCCCAGCAAGTGCCGTCATGCGGGTCGGCATAGCAGCGGCTTACCTGATACTGCGGCCCCGTGCCGTTACTTCGCGACACGTCGTCCTTCGATTCAACTCTTACCGAAATGTCCAGTTGAGAGCGTCGGGCCTCGACCAAGCAGTCTCTATGGTCCCAAGTTCTGTGTCCCTTCCCAGCCACGGCACGAGCCTCGAACGCTCCGAATGGCACCTGCGGGACTTCGTGGAGCCCCGCGATAGACGCGACAGAAACGCTCCGACCAGTTCCATCTTCTTCGCTCAGCAATGGCGGGCAAGCGGCGTACTCCATAAACTATTGGGCCTAGCAGAGCCCAACGGAGGCATCCTTGGGGTGGTCTCCGCCGAACACGTGGGCAAACGAATATAGCTCAGGAGTCACGGGCACTATTCACCGCTCTTGGCTGCGCCAGCGATTAACAATTGCCTCCACGTCCAAATCGTCGAGTCCGACTTTCCATTTCTCGTGAAAGTCCACATCGTCGCTATTTGGCGTCGGATTCGGCTTCTGGAATTGTAAGCGCGTGGGTAGGGGAACTGCCTCACCTAGGACAAGCGCCTCGCCACGTCCCAGCCCCGCCAAGACACTGACCAAGTCACCCTCACTCTCGGGCACCAAACTTCGGACGTAGTTTTGGTCGTTCGGGTTCGTGATACGTAGGCAGATAAACGTGCCACACTGCGCAAGCACCGTCTCGGATACCTCGTGTGGACGCTGACTGGCTATTGCAAGACCAACACCGTACTTCCGGCCTTCCTTCGCAATTCTCTCCATCGACTTCCGCGACCCCGCGAACTGAGTCTCACTGGTGCGGGGAATATATGCGTGGGCCTCTTCACAGATGAGGAGGATAGGGAACTCTCGATACTCCGGGTTCCAATAGTTGAATTCGAATGCGAGACGCCCGATCTGAGCCGCAACCGTCGGTCGGACATCGAACGGCACTGAAGACAGATCAATCACGGTGATGGCAGCTCTCGGCTCACCCAAGCCAACAAAATCACGCAACAGTGCTCCTAGCGAGGCGGAGGAAGTGCGTTCCTTCGGCTTGAGCAAGAAATCGTATCGAACATCGTTCATTCTGCTTTCGAGCCGGACGAGGAATCGATCAAACGCACCAAACATCTCTCCGCGCTTTGGGCCCCTTTGCCCCGTAACCATTTCGCTGTTCTTCGATCTGACAGCCTCGACAAGTTCCTCAAGAGAAAAGTAGACTGGCGTATCGACTGTAACCCTTTCGAGTCGGAGCGGGGCCATTTCCTTCTCGCGGAGTTGTCTAAGCGTGTCGCGGAAGAAGGCTGTCTGATTGTGTGCCGCTTGCTCAGTTCGGTCAATCAACAGGTCGCACAACTCGGCATAAGTCATCAGCCAATAGGGGATCTCAAGGTCTCGAGCATCCACATGTCGGACTATTGAGTCGGCAAACGCGAAGTGGCGGGTTCCGTCATCTCGCTTCCAACAGTACTCACCATGCATGTCTAGGATGATGATGTGGGCCTTGGGCATGACGCTTACGGTCTTCTGGACAAGCGAAGCGACTGTCCACGACTTGCCCGACCCGGTCTGTCCCAAAATAGCCATGTGCCGACCATACAAGTTTGTGGGATCGAGGTAGACGTTCATTGAAGGGTGCGATGCGAGGCTTCCAACCGCAAGGCCCTTGGCCTGAAAGCGGTCGAACATCTTTGCGATGTCTCTTGCACCAACAGCATGGACTTGCGCACCCGTCGTCGGGTATCGTGCAACGCCGCGTTCGAATTCACCAGTTCCAACGATCGACCCTACAGGCGTTAGTCGAGCTACTCGCTTGGCGAACGGCAACCTAGCGGGTGTATCCCCTGGTGTCTCGATGGTCGGTACGGCAAGGGCCTCTTGTTCGGTCATCCGACTGACGATCGCGATGAGGTGAACTAAGTTCTGTTTGACGGCGACGTATGAGCCTAGTTGCCCAACCAGCACGTCCTCGTCGCCGATTGTGACGGTTGGCACTCGACCTTGTTCGTCCTCGACCAGTGCTGCCATGAGAAGGTCGCCTTGGACGTCTACGACGTGGCCGATCACAGTATTGGTGGAATCTGGCATCAATCAAACCATCCCTGAGAGCTGCTCGAAGCTCCATAGGTCGCAATGGCCACGGTCGGTCCTTCCATTGAGCGAGCAACGATTCTCCGTCACGACGATCACATTCGACTTCTTGCTCCAACGGCCCCACGCCCGGTTCGACAGTGTCTTGGTAAATATCAGCAGAGTGAAGTCCGTTCGTGCCAATGCAGCCTCGATAACCGCATTCACATGTTCATCGGCGAAGCCGTAGCCGAAGCAGGCCAATCTGTTGATCGGATTCGCATCCTGACCCAAGCAACCGCGAAACGCCGACCACAGCGCCGCATAAGGCTGAAGCATGGTTTCATTCGCCTTCCTGCGCTGAGGGGGTATCATCAGTCGTTTCGAGTTGCTTGGTGGCGACAATCCGTATGGGCAACGTCGTACCCCCTGTTGAGGACATTCATACCAACCCAGTGAGCCGTGAAGCTTCAATAGATGAATTGGCTTGACAGTCTCGTCGAACTGCCGTCCTTTGTACGTGCCGCGGATCTGACCGATGCGTTCCTCGAACACCTCTGGAGCAAAATAGGCACGCTCCACACCAAGGAATCCGTCAGAGAGCCGAACTCTGGCAGTCTCTGCGGCACGTTCGACAAGTGGGTCGTAGTTAAGGTTGAACACCTTCACGCTCGGGTCAGCGCGGTAGGACAGTCGACGGACAAAATCAATGTGTCGGTCGAGATTCGGCTTCATGGGCATGAAATGGTCCGCGATGGCATCAGTAACTAGATGGCGGTACGGTGTCTCCATGGCACCTCCATCATCGAGCTGATCTAGGGCGTATTCGATACCCGTCGCCCCATCATCCAGCTTGGCTTGGATGTCGGCGCGCTTCTGAGTATCAGCGATTCCGTCCTTGATGAGGTCCCAAAGTTCGAACGTGAGCGGGTATCCGGTGTTGTCTAGGTACGACGAGCCCGCCCCTAGCAGGTACGCCACACGCTGTGCCCGCAGTTGTTCGGTAACCTTGGCCTCTAGTTCGCCGATAAAATCAGGTTCGGCCATCACTAACATCTACATGCGATCTCAGTTAGCCCACAGCTAGCAACGTTGCTTGGGATTCGGCTAGAAGGGCCAGTCCCCCCGCCGTCGCAATGGGTAGACAAACCACGAGCTCTAAGTGCATCGAACACACCGCGAAATGCTGGAAAGGGCTGTTGGTTGCGTGCAGGCTAGGCTGGAGCAAACGAGGAAGAATCGACAGGACAACCTCGGATGCTGTGATACCACTGTCGCACGGCGTAGAACTAACGTCTAGACTGACTGACACTCGCCTGACTATGAACGGGTAGTCATCCTCCCGTAGTTTACTGGCTCCCAGCCTCTCGCGCTGCCGGACTCCGGCGAGGTGCTGGGCGGGCTCTCGCGGCAGCCAAGTACCGCGGGACCGTGCGGGACGCCGACTTGTTCTGAGAGCGGATGAAGAGTACGTTGTGCGAGCGAAAAGCTCTGAATCGGGGTGCACTCTCCGGTAGATCAACCACCTCAGGTGACGACGCGATGCCACGACCAGCGAAACTTGAGGCTGTTCGGAACGGTTACGGGCACGTTTCAATCGCTGCGGCCGCCAGTCAGCGGGCTGGCTTGGCGAAAGAGGGACGGCGCATATCATTGTTGAGCGATGACATCTTGAAGAGTCGTGTCGTGGTGGGCATGAAAGCTCGCCTGGTTTACACGAACGTATCGCCATGTCGTTTGCGTTGCGGCGGATACGCGGTCACACCAGTTCTTCATCGCAGCATCCTTGATCTCTGTGTCTTCCCAGACACGTCCCTTGGTCTCGACGATCCAGTTGACTTCCCCGTCTGTCGTATTCTGTACAATCACCCAATCCGGATGGTAAAAGCCGATGGCACCGCTTAGTTTAAGGTAGTCGATTCGAAACTGTGTGCCCGAGTCGCCCTGCTCAGTAGTACCGAGTGCGGCGAAACGGAGCACGTCGGTCGCAATGCTGTCTAGGAACTCTGCGAAACGACGCTCGAAGTTGTTGTAGGTGGCAACGTAGTTGAACACGGTCCTTTTGGCTTCGAGTGGTGGCAGGTTCCGGCGCCAGCCGAAGGGCTTTGTCTCGGATAGGTGGAAATCGGCTCTCTCGAACTCGACAGATCGACGCTCGATCGTGAGTTCAGAGATCTTGCGGGCGAGGTACTTGGCGATACCTTCCTGCAGCTCTGGGCGAGAGAGGTGGGAGCGCAGTGCTGGATCTTCGAGATCAACCGAGTGGCCGAAGCACCGGGCAGCGACATAGCCCCGGACCGTAGGGTACACCTCTGCGAACCGATTTGGCAGTTTGGCTCGCTCGGTCACCTTGTTGGTGATGGCGGCCAAGAGCTCGTGTGAGCGAGGCGGCTCTCCGTGGGCCATGTCAATTTGGTGGACCTCGGTCTCCGTCGTAGCGAACTCTAGCCTCAGCGTCACACGAAATGGCTCAGCCAGGTCGTTCTGGTCGTAGATTGCGTCTAGCGCCTCAACTCTCAACTTAGAGAGTTTCCGGACATCGTGCTTGAGACTGGGTTTGGTGAGGGGGATCGCGATGTCGTAGTGAAGCCGTTCCTGAGTTGGCGAGATGATGATTGACGGCACCGGATCGGTTTTGGATTTGGCTACGCCCACGCCCTCAGCCTCAAGTTGTGTGCGAAGGACATTGAGCAGATTGCGGGTGCCGAGTACTTCCAGCGTTTGCGTTCTGTCCGGGCTGACTTGGGTCATCAGCCGTAGCCCTCGACCGATGACTTGCTCTGGCAAGATCTCGGCCTTTGCCGTGAACGGGCGAAGGCCAAGGACGACGGTAACGTTTCGGACATCCCAGCCCTCGCGCAGCATCATCACGCTGACGATCACTTTGACGTTGCTCTCGGCCGTGTCTATGTCGCGAGCCGCTGCGCGTGCCTTTTCTAAATCCCTCTTAGTGATCTCACCCGCCGAATCGGTGTGAATCACCAGAACCTCAGTCCCCTTGAAGCCGAACTCTTTGGTCGTCAGCAAGTACTTGCCGATCACGTCGGCGTAGACATTCTTCTCGGTCATGATGAAGAGCACCGGCCTCATGCCGAGATCCTTGTAGACCTTGTGGTGCTCGTGCCGACGCTGGACCGCCGCTCGCAACCAATAGCCGTACTTTTCACTTATGTTGTTCTTGGTGACATTGTCTGGATCGTTCTCGGGCTGCTCAGGGTCGTCCTCCTTGGTGACAATGAGCGGTGCCTTGACGATGCGGTCCTCGACGGCTTGGGCTAGCGGGTAGTCGCACACCGTCCACGGAAAGAACATCCCGTTCTGATCCCGTGGCGTGGCGGAGAAATCAAGCCAGAGCCCCAGCCCCTGTGGTAACGCCTGACGGATCGCCTGAAGCGATTGAGTCCATTGGAGGTCGTCGTCATGCACGTGGTGAGCTTCGTCGTTCATGACCACGAGGTCCTGAAGTGACTTTAGCCGCTCCAACATCGAGCGATAGCCCGTAGTGGTGAGGTCTTTAGCGGGCTTCTTGCCCAGCAGCGACTCGATAGCGTTCTGAGGAGTCCATGCCTGATCACGCGATTCGTAGAGCTGCTGGACATTGGTCAGGAAGAGATTTCCGGACGGGTCGGGCTCTGTGGTTTCACCGCGCAGGATCACCTTTTGGGAAAACGCACTCAGCCACTCAGGAGGAATCAGCGGCAACTCATGGAAAATTCGATTGGACGCGAAGTCACGCTCGAGCCTCTGATAGACGATCACGTTCGGTGCAACAATCAGGAAGTTTGTCGATAGCTCCGAGCCAGGAACTCTCTGTTTGTGGAATCGAGCCCAGACGATTGCCATAGCCATCACCCAAGTCTTGCCCGAACCGGTTGCCATCTTGAAGGCGAAGCGACGCAGATTCTCAGGGGGAAGATCCTGAACACCGTCTACATCAAGTTCTGGCACGTAGCGCAGAAGCTGCCGACGCCCGTCGATGGTGGTCTGAAATAAGATGTTGTTGCGGAAGAGGTCCTTCTTGAAAATCGTCGCGTGGGCTTCAATCAGCTTTGCAGCGTCACGTTCGCCGACGATCTCCACCAGCCAAGCAAGCGTCTCGACCGCCTCGCGTTGGCAATAGTAGTAGCGGAAGGGTACGCTGAGGCCCTTGACTTCGTGATCCTCCTCAAACCAGTACTCAAACAGCCGACGGGTGACTTCTGATGCGCCCTCATAGCCGCTGTCTCTCCAAGCGTCGACCTCAATGCGGATTTTCGGTACGAGCAGCAATTGGCTCGGTCGCCGACCGGAATAGTCGACCCTCCATCCCGTAGCTGCCGCCTCGTCCTTGACAAGATAAGAAGTCGGCTTCTCCCATGGGCGACGACCCGGGACTTCCGGCAGGTCTTTGTCGTATGCAATGACGGCGTTGGCCATCGTTAGCTAACTTCCACTTCGAAGGCCTGCGAGGTGTCGTTGCCGAAGATATCGATCACTTTGATGAGGATTCGGTACTTGCCCGGTCCGCTGTATACACGGAGGTCGGAGGCCAGCGCCAGTTTGCGATTCTTGCGGGTGCGGTAGGTGACCCAGCCCTGCATAAAGGTGTCGTTGTGGAAGTCCCAGTCCACCGCCCAGTAGTCAATGTAGTCCGACCACTTCTGCACCTTGCCGCGAACATCTTTGGGAATCAGCTCGCTGTTTGGGATGACGAAGTGCTTGAGCGTGACTTGGACGGTGAGACTTTCCACATGCTCGATCTCGGCCTCAAGATACGCCAGTTCGAAGAAGCGAACGTCGCCCTTGACAGCAGCCTGCTGCTCCATTGCTTCCCGGGGAATCTGAAGCAGCCGCAGCTCTACGCTCTGCTTCTTCGTGGCCTCGACCATCAGGTCGTACAGGCCCATCTCCCACTCCCAACCCAGCACGTGCAACTCGCCCAGCTTGAGCTTTCTGCACTCGGCCACAGCAGCATCGATCTCCGTGATCGTCACCGGTGCATCCACCGCACCGATGTGCACCACGGCTTTGCCTTTCTTGCCATGGAGGTGGGCCAAGCCAACAAGCGGTTGAGCACCGTAGAGTTTGAGGATGAAGGCGAGGTATTCGTATAGCGCCTGCTCGGTGAGTGACTTGCTTCGCTCTTCATTGAAGGTTACGCCCTGCCAGTATTGACGCTCGTACTTGCCGAGGTTTAGCACCTCGAAAGGATTGCAGTTCTCGATAGCGAGCAGCCGCTTGCGTGTAACGTGGATACCCCAGCGGCCCAAGTCACACCCTATCCAGCGGCGGCCGAGTTTCTCAGCTACTGCCAGAGTCGTACCTGATCCGCAGAAGAAATCGGCGACTAGGTCACCTTTATTCGATGATACTCGCAGAATCCGTTCCAGCAACCCTTCTGGCTTTTGAGTTGCGTACCCAGTCAGTTCACCCGACTGATTATGGATCTTGCTGATGTCTATCCAAATATCCTGTAGTGGCACACCTTCGTGCTCACTCTCGTACTTCTTGAGTCTGGGCACACCCCCTTTCTTTTTCGGCCAATGAAGCCTTCCCTCTCGATCATGTTTCTCGAGGGTCTCAACAGGACACCGCCAATTGGTACGGATTCCCTTGTATTCATAGTCGTATCCGCCACCCGATAGTCCCCCTGCTGATAGGCTCAGGCGCTGGTACCGCTCCCCACGTTCGTCGTCAAATTGGTCAAAAAACCTATCAATATATTCCTTCTCAGCGGGTTGACGCAATTCGTTCCAGATACAATTATCTCCCTTTGAATAGTAAAGAATTGCATCGTGAATCATCCCATATCGGCGTGAATCGCTGTGCCCAAAGGCTCTGCGCCATACAACTTCATTTAATGCATGATCTTCGCCGAATATTTCATCACAGAGTATACGGACTAAATGGTTGATATTTGGGCCTATGTGTACATAGACACTACCGGTTTCAGATAGCAGCTCTCGAATCAAGATTAGGCGTTCATAAATCATCTGCGCGAATGATTCAGTTCCGCGAGCCCATGTGTCACGGTAGGCTTTTTCCTCAATAACCGACTGTTCCTTGACGAGCTCCTCGTTCAAGTCCCCGATGGCGGTCTTGAACGAGAAATCCGCTCCGGTCGCGAAGGGCGGGTCGATGTAGATTAGGTCGATTTTCCCCGCAAACTTCTCTAGGAGTGATCCCATCACAAGTAAGTTGTCCCCCCAAATGAGCTTGTTCCGCCAACCCGCCTCGAATGTGTCTCCTTCTTCGCCCGAGTAGATGTCGAATAGAGTGTGCTGCACGTTTCTCTTGGCGGCCTCGCGTGTGGCGCGACTCTCATTCACTGTCTCGATTACCTGGAGAGGCAAGCTCACGCGTGGCACTTCCTTTAGCGTGCCGTCCTCGCTGTATTTGCCTGGCCAGATCAACTCCGTCTTGGTGATATTGATCTTTGCCATATCAGTCAGATCTCTCGGTGTGCTGCTTCGGGTACATTTCGGCTATCTCGAGCCAGCCGTGGTCGAAAGTGAAGGTACGGGCATTGTCGTACGGGGACCGGATGCGGACGATTCGGGCATCGTCTGAATTCGCCCTCTCGACCACATAGAGCCAGTACGCATGGCCGTGCTTGCGGGCAGAATCGAGCTGAGTTCGAGACAGTCCGACCGGACGGTCGGTAAGGCTGCCGGTCATAGCCTTCACTTCACACCACTGGCTCGGCCGTTTATCCAGTCCGATCTTGTAGAGATCGAAACCCGGGTTGTGCGTCGGTGTCCGCAGCCATTCGGGTTCAACCGACAGTATCAACTCAATGGCCTTCTTCTCAAGTGCCAAACGCATAGGATGGTCCAAGCCATCGGGGTCAGAGTCCTGGTCATCGCAGTGCGTCCCGACGTATGAAACGAACGGCCGTCCTCCTACGCTTCCCAAAGTGCGCCTACGAGTTAACGCAGTGCCGCTTCCATTACGGCTGTACTCGCGGCCTCCCACCGGTCGAGGTTCCACTCCGCTGAGCTCCACACCGGGGGGTGTAGGCGGCTCTGTGACGCCGCCAAGCAGATTCTGCACTGCGTTCTGGACGTCGCTAGGACTAGTTCCGTTCTGAGTATCGTGCTCCCCCTGCACGCCGAGCCGCTCTCGAAGGTCAGCCTCGCTTGTAACCCCTAGATTCCTCAGCAGGTCCAAGACCCCCGGCTCGATGCCAGCCTCCTTCGCAAGCTGATCGAGGATCGGCGGCTTAAAGCAAATCTTGGAGAGCAAGAACGGATTTGACTTCCAGCCGAGCGCCTCGAAGGTTACGAGACTAGGGTATTGCAGATCGCCGTTCGCGTCTGGTACCCAAGCCGTCTCATTTAGCTTCCGCACGAATCCGGCGTCCAAGATCGAACTACGAGGTTGGTAGTATGACCAGCGATACGTCGTCGAGAATATGCTACGGCCACGCCTCTCTTGTAGCTCATCGAGAGACTCCCAGAGCAGCCTTGCCTTCTCCAAACGACTTTCCGAGTCGAAGTGCGGAAGGAGTGCCAAGAGACTTTCTAGCCCTCGCAGTGTCTGATCCTGAATTGGTTGCTCGCCCGCCATGTCCTCGCAGCCTGCGCTTGCCCGAATCTCTCGGCGTTGTTCCCAATCGAGGTCGGCATCGCAGCGGATCGGGCAGATGTAACGCGTCACACCGCAGGCTTCGAGCAGTTCACGGATGTCTTCGCCACGCAGACACGCATGAGCGTTGTCCACCAGAAGCACGCCAGCAACCTCGGAAAACAACTCCCTGAGGCGTTCCGTTGCCAGATAGACGTCGCCCGGCTTCGAGAATGACTTGGACGCATCGCATGCGTCGACAGTCTTCACGAACGCCGATTCTCGCAGTGCGTCCAGCAGATTCTCCCGCTGCTCTTTTGAATCTGTGCCATACGCATTCAGGATTCGACCAATATCCGCTTCGTAGTCTGTATCGCTCGCAACGACCTTTCGCCGCTGGTATCTCGGCAGAATGTTGTAGACAACGTCATCCACAGGGTTGGGCTGCGTCAGTCCAAGTGACTGCAGGAACTTAAGTGACCTCTCACTGACACACACAGCCTTACGCACGACCGGGAAGCTTGTATCGACAGGACCTGGGAGAAATGCCTGGGGGTGGCCGTCCGACCGAGGAGGGACTTGCGAGCCGTCCTCCAGCCTAATTAGTGGTAGGCTCTTGAGTCGGCTCCACAGGCCGGGTTGCCCGTCTAGAAATTCGTAAAGCTTGCCGACCCAGTCGTCCGGTTGCGCCTCAAGAAACTCGTGATCGAGGCGCTGGATGACTGCCTCCGGCGTCAGTTCAGCCACATCCAACTCGCGCATCAAGTAGGAGCGAACCTCGGGTGTCCGATCCTGCGTGATCTCACCGCTCAGCCAGACAAGTTGGCCTTCCTCTGCGCAAAGCGCTGCTAGCTGTGCCGGCGTGAACAGCTCTCGAATTTCCTGAGTACGGCCTAGCCGTGCGCATGTGGCGGCCACGTATCCGGTGTCGAAACGCGGAAGCAAACGGTCTGACAAGAGTGCTGACTTCGTAGCTTCGTAGAGCGGCGCGAACATACAGGACTCCGGAAATCTCAGCGGATCGAGCGGCAGGCACTGTAGTGCGGCAGTATCGAGAAGATCATTGTCCCGCAGCCAGACAAGAGCTTTCCGAAGAAGCGAAGCGGTCTTGTTTACGAGGTGCCGGTTCCATCCGTCACTGTCTGGTACGTTGTCCCGGCTCGGAGTCGTCCGGTAGGGACCCTGCACAAGGAAGCCGAGGTGGGTCTCCACTGCTGTCGGGAAGAACACCACGAGCGGGGAACTGCCAACGCGTCGAATGCGATCTCGTTGCGAGTCGTCTTCTCTAGCCACTGAGAACGCGAGCTCTACATGCCCCGCAAACTTCTCGTTCTCCGTCTGGACCGCTTGCGAGATGACTAGCCACTCTTCAGCTTGGTCCGGTTGCCCTCGTTGCTGACCGATTACAGTTACTTTACGGATCCCTTCCTCGATCTCTCTTGACTCCCGGAGATAGTGTCCCATCCGATCGCCGCCCTCAACTCTCCACTGGATCTCCTCGATCTCGTGCAGGAAGAGCAACACCGAGGCGTTGAGTTTCCCGAGTCCGCGAACGATCTCGTCCTGCTTGGATTCACCAGTTAACTCAAGGGGGATGCTGATGACGGTCTCGTCTGGATCGCGGTCGGTCTCTGCCACGGCGACCGGCCAGACGTAGTTCTCAATCGCGAAGGCTTCCGAACCGGAGTGGATCTCGGGCCGGTCTGTGAACGCGTAGACCGACTTGAAGCCGATCCCGAAACGTCCGATCGCCGTTAGATCTTTCGTGCTCTCCGCTATTCCACTGATGCCACGGACATCCCGCTCATCGAATGGAAGACCAAAATGACTGACGCGTAGCATCTTGCCAGTCAGGTGAAACCTAACGGCGCGCGAACCCCGCCAGTCGATGCGACGAGCTAGCGCGTCCTCTGCGTTCTGCAGAAGTTCGAAAATGAAGTGCGTGCGGTCAGCGTACCGGTTGGCCAAGAGCATCGGCCCAATGCGGCCAATGTCGGTTCCGTACCGTCGTTCGTTGTCATGGCGAATGGCTTGATAGTCGCAGGACATCAGTTGCTCGCCTCCTTCGAAATGATGCCGTCAGCATGGCACAGTTTCTTCAAATCGCACTCCTTGCAGATTGTCGTTTCGGGTGTGGCCGTCACCGCGAACTCACGTGCTTGGATTCGGCGTACCGTCTCATCGAAATAAAGGCCCGCCTCTTCGACGTGCTGCGGATCGTAGGGTAAGACCATGAGGGCATTCTCTTTGAGCGGTTCCGATGTCCAGTACAGCATCAGTCGGTCCACATGCCGCCCGTGGCGCCGTTCGAGAATATGAGCGTAGGTGCAGAGTTGACGCTCGTACGCCGCGATCAAATCGGGGCTGTCGCGCGGACGAGGTGAGGTCTTGAAGTCCAGAAGCTCTAACTTGCCATCACCGCCAAGCACTAGGTCCACCTTTCCAGATAGGATGTAGCCATCCTTCTCTAGCGAGACGTCGACTTCAGTCTGGACTAACCGGCTCATTTCGTCACGATTCTGACTGAAGTAGTTCAGCACCTGCATGAGTGCGGCGTCACGGGCCTCATGGCCGATCGGACGAACGTCGCTCAAAGTGAGGAATCGGAATGTGCGGTCAAACAGACCTTCGATGCACGGCTCGTCGATCATGTCGAGACTGCCTTCGAGAGCGATCCGATGGATCTCTTCGATAGTCTGGTGCACGAGCAGCCCAAAGAAGATAACCGCCGAACGCGAGGGCGTAAAGTCATATTCACGAAAGAACTGATACTGGCGTGGGCAGGTTTCATAGATCTTGAGGTCACCGGTGAAGCTATACGTCTTCTTGACTGGCGTCCGATCCCGTTCTTCGAATCGCTGGGCGGCCAGGAGGTCCTTCTTCACATATGGCCACTGTGGTAACCCGTGCCAGATTGACGCAAAGTGGTCCTTAGGTGGCTCGTGCGCTGTGAGCACCAGCAAGTTCTGGGGCCGCGAGAAAGCAACGTAGTGTAGGCGCATGCGATCGAAGGTAGTGATGCGGTCTTCAGGCTCGAAAGGAGGCCGATGGTAATAAGGGCCGAGATCCCGATCAATCTGCTTGGGGCTTGAAAGCTGTGTTGACAGTGATCCCACCACGACAACCGGAAACTCGAGGCCCTTCGCCTGGTGGATGGTCATCACTTGCACGTGGTCTTTAGGAAAGGGCTGATCGGGGTCTTCGTACTCGTTGATGCCGCCATCGTAGAGGAGGCGCAGGAAACTGTTGAAGAAGTGGAAGCGGAGGGATTCCCGGTTCCGGTGTGTGATAACGGTGTAGTGATAGTACCTTTGAAAAACGTTCAGAAGCTTCGAGAAAATCGCGACATTGCGGGCGGTGTTCTCGTTGCGTACGGCATGCTTGAACGGATCGAGTGCAAGCAGGCGGTAGAAGTAGTCGGTGGGCCGCAGGTCGAGTGCTTCACCTTCTTGGAGTGCAGCAATCTCGCCAGTCCACTGCTGGAGAGCAAATGCCAGGGAATGCGGTACACCGAACCGGCGACCAAGCCTAACGATGGTGTCATCCACGTACGCGGCGAGTTTAGCCACGGTGCCGCTGACCTGTCCGCGCCCGACGCCGTGCCAGCCGAACAGTACGGCGAAACACGCAACAAGATCTCGAATTTCCGTTATTTCGAAGTACGCACGGGCCCGGGGACAAAATGCGGGAATGCCCTTAGCGTGCAGCGCGGCAAGATACGGGGAACTGTGATCTTCACGCACGCTATGTAGGAGGAGGGCGATCTGGGAGTAATCTTTGATGACTTGATTCTTCTTCAGGAACTCAATCAGGTCCACAAGCCGTGTCGCTTCGTCGCGGCGGTCGCGGCCCCAGATGGCAACGACGGATGCGTAGTCAGGATGGGTTGCTGTGGCGCTGGCCTCGATCTTCTTGTCGAAACGGAAGCTTGCCCCGTGCTGGTTCGACCAGTCGGCTGAAGCCATCCATCGGTCGTAACGTTCCACGATTGCCCGATGGGAACGATAGTTTGTCGTCAACTTAACAGTGGAACAGGCCGGTACTTTCTGCGGAAGCTCAAGAATGTTTCGCACTGTCGCCCCGCGGAAGCGATAGAGGCTCTGGTCCTCGTCCCCTACAACACAAAGGTTGCGACTTGTTTTGGTGAGTTCACTAAGGATTTGCTCCTGTATGTAGTTGGTGTCCTGATATTCGTCCACGAGAACGAATCGAAGGTCACGTGCTACAGCTTCGGAAGTGCTGCTACCGACGAGCAGGTCATAAAAATAGCGTTGCAAGTGCGCGAAGTCGGTTCGATTGGAATCGAGCAGCGCCCGTTCGTATCGGCGGCACGCGTTGCCAATGGCGACGAGGAAGGGGTCGCCGGAACTGGTTAGCTGACTGGGGTCTACGAGTTCTTCCGTGACCTTGTCGATGTAGCGGCGCACCCCTTCGATTGCTGTCCATCGAGTCCTCCAGCGGTGCAGGAAACAGCCGTTCTCCGGAGGGCCGACGATTGTGTCGAAATGTTCGAGGATGAAGAGAAGTTGCGTGAGGTCGTCAAGCGTATCGAAACCCGGGCCAAGTTCAGTGAGGTGGCGATGCTGGGAGAGCTCCCGGCTACAGAGGCCGTGGATCGTAGAAATCGTCAGATCCGAAAGATCTTCTGCATAGCCGACGGTGCGAGCGGCGGTCGCTACGCGGTCCCGCATCTCGAAGGCGGCCTTCTCGGTGAAAGTGCAGAGCGCGAGCTGCTTAGGCTGTACCTGCTCCAACAGTAGAAGATTGAGTGCTCTCAGGACGATGCTGTGAGTCTTTCCGGAACCAGGACCGGCAATGACCAGTAGAGGTCCAGCCAGATGGCCGATGATCGTCCGCTGGGCATCGTTGAGTTCAGGAAAGCGCTGTGTAATTGCGGGCGCGATGGTCAATGGGGCCGGCCTGACGTAAGCTGAATCTCTCCTACGCCAACACGGTCAGGAGATCGCTGACAATCCAGTGTAATGTAATGCTCTTCCAATGACTCTCTCGCAGAAGCTGAGCGTCCCCTGAACCCTAATGTCCTCTGGTGCCGTAAGCTCTCGAAACGGGCCCGGTTCTCTTTTTTGGATTGCTACGAAGGGCATCTGCGCCCGGGAGCGCCACAAGCCTGTCCTTCCAGTCTTGTCAGCCCGTCTCAATGCTTTGGACAGCCATCTGTAAGGGCAAGTGATTGTCCCTAACCGTCGTTAACATCATCGTCCGCAGCGGCCTGCGGTCGGGGTTTCGAGCTGTCTCGACGCGTTAGCCTGTCAGGCGCCAGCCTTCCGCAACAGCAATCGAATCGCCCAACTCACAGTACCAATGCGGCCTCACGCCCCGCCCCTCAACAGCCAGGCCAAGCTGCGCAGATCCAAACCTCCTTCCAGCCGACGCTTGCCATGGCTGGTCTGGCATTGCATCTGGAAGCTTGGCAGCAAGTCGGATTCGGTCACGCAGAGCTCCTCAGCGGCAGTGCCAGAGCGGCCAGACTAGTCGATCCATACGCTGACCGGGCCAATCTCTGACTCTGGCAGCTCCTGACCGCCAATAGGCATTTTGCCCAAGCCTACCTTGGCCAGCGGAAAGCTGCCCTCGGCCAAGCCATCTTGCATTTCGCGGGTGCAGATGGAAACCAGAATCTATGCGCTACAGCCTGCTATCACCCCGACAAGTCCCGCCAGCGCGGAGGCAAGACCTGCCAAATGCCAGCCTCGTGCGAAGCCTTAGCTGGTCGGCAGCGATACACTTTGCAGCACGGCAAGGCCGACCCCGGCAGGCCGCCCGCGCTAGAATCAAGCCACTCATGAAGTCACGAGACGCAACCCGTAGGTCGTTTCTGGGCACCGGCGCGCTAGCGGGCGCGGCGTGGACGGCCTGCAGCGCGCCGGAGGCCGAAGCACCGGCGGAACCGGACCAACCATCGTCGCTCGGCACGCCCGTGAGTCGCTACGGGCAGCGCAGCCCGCACGAGAAGGCCGCGCGGGGAGTGCGCGAGAGCCAGACTCCGGAGGCGGCATCGTCCCGGACGCCGCTGGACCAGACCTACGGCATCATCACGCCTTCGGCATTGCACTTCGAGCGCCACCACGCCGGCGTGCCGGAAATCGACCCGGCGACCCACAAGCTGCTCGTTCACGGGCTGGTAGACCGTCCGATGGCATTCAGCGTGGACGACATCAAGCGCTTGCCATCTGTTTCAAGGGTCCACTTCGTCGAGTGTTCCGGCAATAGCGGCGGCGAATGGAGTCCGGCTGGAGCGCCCACCGTCGCGCTCAGCCACGGCTTGGCCAGTTGCAGCGAGTGGACCGGCGTCCCGTTGCGCATCCTGCTGGAAGAGGCCGGAATCCAGCCCGAGGCGAAGTGGATTCTCGCCGAAGGCGCCGACGCATGCCTGATGCAGCGCAGCGCCACCCTCGAAAAGGCCTTGGAAGAGGGCATCGTGGCCTACGGCCAGAACGGCGAGGCGATCCGTCCCGAACAGGGCTACCCAATGCGGCTGATCCTGCCCGGCTGGGAGGGCAATACCAACGTCAAGTGGCTGCGACGCATCAAATTGACGGCGGGGCCGCAGTACGTCAAGGACGAGACCTCCAAGTACACCGAGCTGATGGAAGATGGCACCGCTTGGATCTTTACGTTCGAGATGGACGCCAAATCCGTCATCACGGCACCCTCGGGCGGACACATGGTCGACGGACCGGGGTTCCTGGAGATCTCCGGGCTGGCTTGGTCGGGCCGGGGCAAGATCAGGCAGGCGGAGGTCTCGACCGACGCAGGACAGACTTGGACTGAAGCAGAGCTGCAGACGCCGGTCTACTCCAAAGCGTTCACACGCTTTCGGCTGCCGTGGGCTTGGGACGGGAGCGAGACTGTCCTGTTGTCGCGGTGCCGGGACGAGACCGGGTACTTACAACCGGGGCGGGCGGAACTGATCGAACAGCGCGGCCGGAAGTCGGCCTACCACTGCAATCGGATCAAAGGGTGGCACATCGCCGCCGACGGGAGCGTGACCAGTGCAGAAGTCTAGCTTGCTATCGATCGCGACCCTGGTCGCCTGCGCAGCGCCGACGCTCGTAGCCCAGACCTACGGCGTAGGACGCCCAGCCACTGCCGACGAAGTCGCAGCCTGGGATGTGACAATCGGGCCGGAGGGGCGCGAACTGCCCGCCGGCAGCGGCACGGCGAAGGACGGCGCGCAGGTCTACGAAGTGCGCTGCAAGGAGTGCCACGGCGACCAAGGCGTGGGCGGCGACCACGCCGGGCTCGTGGGCAAGCCCGAACAACTCAAGCAAACCCCGCCACTCAAGACCGTGGGCAGCTACTGGCCGTACGCGACAACCCTGTTCGACTACACTCGCCGGGCCATGCCGTTCGAAGAGCCCGGATCCCTGAGCGCGGACCAAGTCTACGCCGTCACCGCATATATCCTGCACCTGAACGGGCTCGTAGCGGAAGACGACGTGTTGGATCGCGAGAGCCTGCCCCAAGTCGTCATGCCGAATCGGGACGGTTTCGTCCGCGACCCCCGCTGACAAGAGCGGCTGAAGGTCGCGTTAGCCGTGCCGGAAGACCAGCACGTCTCCGTCCTGCACGACGTAGTCCTTGCCCTCGAGGCGCAGTTCGCCGCTCTGCTTGGCCTTTGCATAGCCGCCGTGGGACACAAGCGCGTCCCACTGGATCGTCTCCGCCCGGATGAAGCGCTTGGCAAAGTCGGTATGGACGGTGCCGGCAGCTAGGACGGCGGAAGCGCCCCGCCGAATCGTCCAGGCGCGGCACTCGGCTTCGCCCGCCGTCAAGAACGACATCAGCCCCAGCAGCTCGTAGGTCGCCGCCACGAGACGTTCAATGCCGGAGTTCGCCAGCCCGTAACTTTCGAGATACTCTTGCCGGTCATCCTCGTCGAGGTCCACCAGCTCGGACTCGACGCTGCCGCAAACGGCCGTGAGTGCGAGATTCTCGCGCCCGGCGGTTAGTTCCGCTTCGTACTCGGCCTGCAATGACTGCATCTGGTCCGCGCGCTCCTCGCCGATGTTGAGTACGAGCAGCATCGGCTTCTCGGACAGGAACTGGAAGCCCTTAACCAGCTTGGACTGCTCCGGCCCCAAGTCCATCTCGCGCAGCGGACGTTCTTGTTCCAACCATGCGTGGCACTGCTGCAGCAGCTCGCGTTCAGCCAGCAGCGTCGCGTCTTTCCCCCGCTTGAGATCCTTGGCGAGGCGCGACAGGCGGTTTTCCACCACCTGCAGGTCGTTCACGACGAGTTCCAGGTCGATATTGGCCCAATCCCGCAATGGGTCCAAAGAGCCCTCGACATGCATGACGGTATCGTCGTCAAACAACCGCAGCACATGGGCGAAAGCATCGACGGTACGCAGACTGCCGATGTAGCTCGGTTCGCGCAGCGCTTCGCGCGACAGCCCCGGCATGTCGGCATACTCCACCGTGGCCGGTATCACCTTGCGCGGTTCGAAGACCTCGGCAAGGGCAGCGAGCCGCTCGTCGGGCACCTTGGCCATTCCAAGCTGGACCTTGGTTGCGCCGACCCTGCTCTCAGACACAACGCCGGTAAGGATCTTGAAGAGCGATGTCTTGCCCACTTGCGGCAAGCCGATGATGGCGGTCTTCATGCCGGTACGAGTCCCATCTTGCCACGCGCGCAGATTCCAGGCTCAGGGCGGCGCAACCACCCCGGCGACTGCTTCTCCCCAAGCACGAGCCCCTTCCGCTGGGGCCGAATGGGATGGCGGCCTCGCCCTAGGGCGCCGGATCTGCGCAACCTCTCTCCACGCTTCGGAATGTAGCTGCCGAGCTACAACTCACCCAAGTAAAGGCAGTAATCGCCCAATTTCAGTCTCTTTCTTGAAGCGCGCTAGGCATGCCGTGGCGGACTGTTGGCTGCCTCGCGAGCAGGCCTCTCTCCCCGGCTTGAAAAGCCCTGTGCGACGGGCCATACCCCGTCGTGTCGGCCGTGTGTCACCATGGAATGGCGTTCCCACGCAGTTCGATTCGAGATACCGATCAATGACGGCGACAACGACTGAACTGCCCGCCCTTACTACAGCGGACGCCGTCGCGGCGGATCCGGACGACGTCGAGTATCCAGAAGGGCATTGGGTCGCGCAGAGCGTCTCCCACGGCGACGCAGTTGGCCAGGCAACCACTGCCCTGCGACACCACTTCCGTGACCGGGTGGACGTGCTCGTGGCCATGGAGCTGGTGGTGTACAACCGGCGCGGCGACAACAAGGCGAAGCTGCAACCGGACGTGCAGGTGGTGTTCGGCGTCGAGGACCGCGACCGCAGCTCGTTCAAGATTTGGGAGGAAGGCAAGCCGCCAGACTTCGTGCTGGAGGTGGCGTCGCCGTCGACGGCCGAGAAGGATGCGTTCCACAAGGCGCAGGAGTACGCCCGGATCGGGGTGCGTGAGTACTGGAGGCTGGATCCAGAAGGGTCCTCTATGGGCACGCCGTTGGAGGGATATGTCGCCAGAGGGGCCAGCTATGAGCGGGTGGAGCCGGTCAGGGGCCGGTTGCAGAGCGGGGTGCTGGGCCTGAATCTCCGCAGCGAGCGCCAGGGCCGGGGGGCTGTGGTGGTGTTCTCCGACCCGCGCACTGGGGAGGAATTCGATGGCTCAGTGGAATCCGCCGAGCGGAGGCGAAGGAGCGCGGAGGAGCGGGCGAGTGCGGCAGAGGCTGAGTTGCGGGCAGCGCAGGAGAGAGTGCGGGTACTAGAGGAGCGATTCGGCGTCGCCCCGGCCCATCCCTCGCCACCGGAGCAGGATCTCTAGCGAGGCTTCTCATCAGACCAACAAGACCGGCGCTTCGGTTGCGAAACTCAATGACATTTCGGAGCGCCAAGAAATCTAATGCCATCCTTCTCAGACATCGCGAATCTCCAGCGCTCACGCTTTGAGGACGAGCTATTCGACTTCTTGCGGATCCCCAGCATCAGCACCCTGCCTGAGCACAAACCCGACATCGCACGGGCGGCCGAATTCTCCAAGGAGCAGCTCCTCCTAGCGGGCTTGGAATCGGTTGAGCTGATCGAAGGCAGCGGGCACCCTTTGGTGTATGGCGAATGGCTAGGAGCGGAGGGCAAGCCCACCGTGCTGCTGTACGGCCACTACGATGTCCAGCCAGTCGATCCGCTGGACCAGTGGAAATCGCCGCCGTTCGAACCCACCGTTCGCGACGGCCAAGTGTACGCTCGCGGCGCGTCTGATGACAAAGGCCAAGTCTTGGCCAATATCAAGGCGCTGGAAGCGCTTCGTAAGGCTCACGGCGAGCTCCCGGTCAATGTGAAGTTCTTGATCGAGGGCGAAGAAGAAGTTGGCGGAGAAATGGTCGCCAATTACGTCGCTTCCAACAAAGAACGGCTGGCCGCGGACGCGGCTCTGGTTTCCGACACGGCGATGTATGCAGCGGAAACCCCGACCATCTGCACCGGCCTGCGCGGCATGGTGTATACCGAGTGGATCGCCAAGGGCGCGGAGCGCGATCTGCACTCGGGCCTCTTCGGCGGGGTCGCTCCAAACGCTGTCTTCGGTCTCGTCGAACTGCTGGCCAAGTGCAAGGATGCAGGCGGCCGCGTGCTGCTTCCGGGGTTCTACGACCGGGTTCAAGAGCCCTCAACAACGGAGAAGGCCAGCTGGGATCGCATCCCGTTCGACGAAGACAATTACAGGCGCACGGAGGTTCGCGCCTCGACCCTTACCGGCGAGCCCGGCTACAGCGTGTTCGAGCGCCTCGGAGCAAGGCCTACGTTCGAGGTTCACGGCATTCCGGGGGGATTCATGGGACCGGGCGCCAAGACGGTGATCCCCGCGAGCGCAACGGCCAAGGTCAGCGCGAGGCTCGTCCCGGACCAAGATCCGGAAGAGATCCTCCGTCTCATGCAAGACTTCGCCGCCGCGAGCGCCCCCGCAGGCATCGAGGTCGAGGTGCGCCTGATCCACACGGCCCCGGCCACGCTCGCCCCGACCGACCACCCGGCGATCAGCACTGCCGCCCGCGCGCTCGAAGAGGTCTGGGGGAGCGAAACAGTCTTCATCCGCTCGGGCGGCTCTATTCCAGTGGTCGGCGACTTTCAGGAACACTTGGGCATACCCACCGCACTGATGGGCTACGGACTGCCCGACGACGCGCTGCACGCGCCCAACGAAAAGTTCAGCCTGCGGAACTTCCACATGGGCATTGCCTCGACAGCCCGTTTCTTGGAGCTGCTCGGACAGGCGGAGCGCAACTGAGGCAAGGGGCCTACTGCGGAGCAATCGGCAAGCGCGCGCCGACATCCTGCAGGTGATCGTCCAAAAGGGCTTCGAGCTGCTTGGCCTCGGCTTTCATCGAACCTGCCAGATTGTTGGTTTCGCCGAGGTCGTCGGCAAGATTGTATAGCTCGGTCTTGGGCGGATCGTAAAACCGGATCAGCTTCAGATCGCCTTGGCGTATCGCCGAATAGGGATCGTGCCCCGGACCGTGCCTGTAATGCGGGAAGTGCCACACCAGCGCCCGGTCCGGGAGCTTGCCGCCCTTCAGCGCCGGACCCAAGTCGACGCCATCGATCGCACGGTCGGCCGGCGGCCGGGTGCCGACTGCCGCGGCAATGGTGGGCAACAGGTCAATGCTGGCAATTGGTTCCCGCGAGACCGCTCCGGCTTCGGTCACGCCCGGCCATCGCACAATCCAAGGCGTCCGCAGGCCTCCCTCGTAGGCGTAGCCCTTGCCGCTGCGCAAGGGCGCGTTCTCGGTCGGGCGACCTTGACGGTCGAGCCCGCCGTTGTCGCCTGTGAAGACAACCAGCGTGCGATCCGTCAACCCGGTCCGGTCAAGGGTTTCGAGCAGCCTGCCCATAGCATCGTCGACGCTGTGCACCATGGCCGCATAGACGGGGTCGTCCTGCCCTTGTCCATCGCGCAGGGCCTCATACCGGGCACTCAAATCCTTCTTGGCCTGAATCGGTGTGTGCACCGCGTAGTGCGACAGGTACAGCAGGAACGGCCGGTCCTTGTTGCGCTCGATGAACTTGACGGCTTCGTCCGCCTCGCGATCTGTCAGATACTCTCCAGGCTGCCGCGGCGCGAGCGTAGGGATGCCCATCGGCAAACGGGGAAGCTCCACGAACGGGTCGAAGTACGAGGGCGGCTGGCCATAGTCCCATCCGCCATAGTTCTCGTCGAAGCCCTGGTCCACCGGCAAGTGGCCCCGTCCTCCCAAGTGCCATTTCCCGATGAAGGCGCTGGCGTAACCGATCGGCTGGAGCAGCTCAGCCAGGGTGATCTCGCTGTGCGGCAGCTGCAGTTCGTTCACGGGAGTGAGCAACTCGCGATCGGCGCTGCCCGTGCGGTGGTAGCCGAATCTGTCCCGGACGTTCGGCCACTGGCGCGCGCTGAGCTGGAACTCGGCGCGGATCCAGTCAGTGATGCCAAGCCTGGCCGGCGACCGTCCGGTCATCAGGGCGGCCCGCGTGGGCGAACAGACCGCACACGAGGCGTAGCCATCGGTAAACCGCATGCCTGTCGCAGCCAGGCGGTCGATGTTCGGCGTGCGGTAGAAGTCAGAGCCCTGACAGCCTAGGTCCATCCAGCCCAAGTCGTCCACTAGCACGACGATCACATTGGGGGGCGGAGTGGCGGCTGGGAGCAAGCCGGCGAGAATTCCGGCCAAGATGGCGCATCGTACGATCAACTGCATGGCGGTCAAACTCGCGATTGGCGGAGCGAAACAGAGTCTACCAAGCTGGCCTCGGCTCGGTGCAAGCAGGCACTTCCTGCTCGCCCGCAGAGTAGCAACGCGCACTCAGCGGGGGTCCGGACGACAGCCAGGCGGTTCCTGGATCACGTTTACGGCCTCGGCTCGCAGATCCTCGTGCGTCGATACAGCTCCGCTCGGCCAAGTCACAGTGAGGCTTTCCGGCACCTGCCGCGGGCCGGTTCCGAAGAAGACTCGGGGATCCCGAGCAGCCAAGTAGCTGCCGCTGCGGGTCACCGTGCGACGCTGGGCTCGGCCGCGCTCGTTCTTCAACACTAGCCTCGCACCGATGGAGTCTCGGTTGCTCGCACAGCCTTCGAGCCGCACCCCAATCCAACCGTTGTCCCCGCCAGATACGTTGCGCGCGACGTACGGCACGCCGCCGAGGTTCGACACCACAAGGTCCGGCAGGCCGTTGTCGTCCAAGTCCCCGACAGCAGCGCCTCGACTCGCCCATGCGGTTGAAAACAGTTCCCCCGCGGCGCTGGACACATCCGTCAGCGCGCGCCTGTCCAGACTAAACAGCAAAGGCGGCTGACGGTAGCTGATGTGCGGTTGGGACTGCTCGATGTTGTCCATCACGTGTCCGTTGGCAAAGAAGATCTCGCGCCGTCCGTCCGCATCTGAATCAAAGGCAGCGAGGCCCCAACCTGCAAAGAGCTGCGTCGCGCTGCCGAGCCCCGAGCGCCCCGTGGAGTAGTCGAACAAACCGCCGCCGGCATTGAAGAAGAGCGCGTAGCGCTCCTGCGAGAGCGTTGTGATGAGCACGTCTGCGAGGCCGTCGTCATCCAAGTCCTCAAACAGGATGCCCATGCCAGCGAATTCCGCTCCGTGGTCGTCGAAGGCGGTGCCCGCCACCAGCGCCTCTTCGGAAAACTTGCCATTCCCAAGATTGCGGAACAAGAACTGCCGGTGAGAGTCATTCGCGATGGCGATGTCCATCCAGCCGTCTTGGTCGTAGTCGGCAAAGGCGAGCCCCAAGCCCTTGCCCGCATGGTCGGCGATACCCGAGGAAACGCTAGCATCGCTGAAAGTGCCATCCCCGTTATTGCGGTAGAAGACGTTCGATTCGGGCGGAAACAGATCGGGGTGGCAGTACGAGCGGCCGTGGCTGGCTTCCATGCCGCAACGGTGGTCGACATCAAATCTCCACCTCATGTAGCGCAGGATCAGCAGATCTAGATCCCCGTCGTTGTCAGCATCAAAGAACCCCGCGCTCGTGGCCCAGCCCCGCACATCGATACCCGCATCCCGCGTGACCTCAACAAAGCGGCGCCCGGCGTCGTTGCGGTAAAGCTGAGCGGCAGGCGAGTCTCCCGTGCCCAAGCTCGTCACTAACAGGTCGGGGTCGCCGTCGTTGTCGTAGTCGGCAACCGCCGCGCCCATGCCATAACCACGCCCTTGCAGGGCGTATGCTTCGGTGGCGTCCTGAAAGTGCCAGTCGCCTTGATTGAGATAGAGCCGATTCCAGAACTTGGGATCGGACTTGTCCGGTTCGACGCCCTCGGGATGCGGGAACGAGAGGCGGGCTCCATTGACGAAGAACGCGTCCAACCGCCCGTCAAGATCAGCGTCCAAGAGGGCAACTCCGCCGCCCATGGTCTCCGGAAGATACTTGCGCGGCGTCTTCGACGCGGCGTGAACAAAATCGATGCCAGAGCTGGCGCGGACATCATCGAATTGCTGCGCCCGTGCCGCACACGCTGCGAGAGCGAGCACGCAGGCCATGATCCGAATCGGCAGCATCGACTCCCCAGTATGATGGTGCCGCATGGGCGCGAAGCTAGTGGTGCTGCTGGGCCTAGCGGCCACCTCGGCGCTCAGCGACTCGGTCCGTGGCCGCATCGTCACTGATGACGGCATGCCCCTGCCGGCGTCAGCCCGAGTGGCATTGCGCTGCGGCGCGACGGCGCAGTCCGAGGTGGGGATCGATCTGGAGGGCTGGTTCGAGTTCTCGAATCTCCCCGATCCGCTCCGCTGCTCCGCGATCGTCGCCGCGCGGGGCTACAGGACAGCCGGCGTGAACTTGGCAGCGCCGCCGACGAACCCGCTAGTTCCAATTGCCGTCCTGCACCGCTTGGGAAAGAACCACGGCGAGAGCATCAGCGTGACACACCTCTCCGCTCCCGCGGATGCTAAGAGGCACTTCCATGCCGCGGTAAGGGTCTTGGAGCAAGAAACAGAGGGAGGGATCGATACGGCCCTCGACCATCTGCGAAACGCGGTGCGAGCGTATCCTGCGTACGCGCAGGCTTGGTTCGAGATCGGAAGGCTGCAGTTAGCCCTTGCCGATGCATCCAGTGCATTGCAAGCGTTCCAGAAGAGCGTGCAAGCCGACCCGTGGTTCGTGAGCCCATACGAACCACTGTTGCTGCTCTTGCGGTCGAGCGGCGACGCCGCCAGCGCAGAAAGGGCCTGCACGAAGTTACGCCAGATCAACCCGGCCTTGCCGCCGGGATGCGGGGGAGACTAGTCGCTTGCCCGCAAGACCGCACTTGCTGCTTGTCCCCGTAGCCTTGGCTCTGGCGGCGGCGCATTTCACCCCTCGGCTGCTCGGCAGTGAGAACGAAGTCTCGCTTCACGCCGAGGAACTCGGGCTGCCACCTGCCACGACCGAGACGCTCCGGACGGTCATTGCGGCAGGGGATTGGCGCGGCGTCGAGGGCATCCTCTTCGAGGCGGCCAGCGGCAATCCCGACAGCGCGCCACTGCTCCGAGCTCTTGGTATCGCGCACTACCAAGCCGGTCGCTATTTCTCGGCTGGATCGGCCCTGAAGAGGTCGGACGCGCTCGCGCCGCTCGATCCCGAGGCGCGGTTCCTGCTGGCCGGGTCGTTCATACGCATCGAGCGCCGACACTGGGCCCGAGCGGAGTTGGGAAGGCTGGTCGCAACGCATGGAGATTCGGGCAGCTACCGGCTAGCGCTCGCTCGTGTTCACTACGATCAAGGGCAATTCGCAGCCGCGCTGTCTCAGCTTGATCGAATCCTTGAGGGGTCGCCCGCAGGGGTCGAGGTGCACGATCTGCGGGGGCAGAGCTTAGAAGGGCTTGGGCGCAACGAAGCGGCGATGGTGGCCTACGAGCAGGCGATTTCACTCAGCCGCGAGGCCGTCGCGGCGTCTGCCTGGCCGCACTACCACCTGGGCAGCCTATTGCACGACCTAGGTGACTTGGAAGCCGCCGAAGAAGCTCTGGAAGCTGCGGTGACTTCGGACCGCACCCATGCCCCCGCTCAGCAGGAACTGGGTGTCGTGTACCTAAAGGCGAACAAGCTCCGCCTTGCCGCCGAAGCACTCGAGAGCGCCGCTGAGTTGTCGCCACTCGATCCGGCCGTCCAGTACAGTTTGGTGTCGGTCTACCGACGTCTCGACCGCGAGGGACTCGCCAAGGCGGCCATGCAAAGATTTCGCGAACTTACCGAGTAACTCCACATGTCGGGACTACACAGGTCAACCGAGCCTCGCGCCTATCGATTCAAGGGGCGCCTGTATACGCCACGGAAGCGTCGGACAGGCGGCACCTCGTTGTCGAAATAGTCTTCAACGGCGATCCTGTCGAGGCCAAAGCCGGTCACTGCATCAAGTTCGGTGAGTGTCAGAGGCCACGGTAGATCGCCGGGATCTTCGGCGTCGTCCCGCGCCCTCGCGATCAGCAGAAGTTTGCCGTCCGGCGCAAGGAACCCGGCCAATTGTCCCAGCGCCTTCTGGCGCAGCCGGCCGGGAAGGACCTGCAGCGTATAGGCTTCGTGGACCAAGTCGTATCTGCACGCCCAGTCCTCCGGCGGCTGGAACAGGTCAGCAGCCACGTACTCGACTGCTGAATTCGCGAAGCGCTTCGCCGCTATCGCTATGGCAGAGCCCGAAACATCGAACGCGGTCACTTGGAAGCCGCGCCGACTCAGCTCCTCGGCATCGTCACCCAGCCCGCAGCCCACAACGAGAGCGCTCTTCCCCTTGCCATCCACATCTTCCCGGTCGAGCCAGGCAACGAGGTTGGGATTCGGCTCCAGATCCGCCCACGGAACGAGCGAGAGGCCCGAAGACTCGGCTCTGGCATAGAGTTCCTCAAACCAAGCCAACGGCTCTCCTCTGGCGATGGCCGCTTGCGCAAGGCCTCTTGCCAATCGACGTCCCACTCTTCGGCACCGACTCGACGGACGAGCGAGCCCTCAACACGATTGTCCCCAATCGTCGGAGTATTGGTCTTGCGCCGGCACTGCCACGCCCGCTGGACGGGACAAGTGCCGCAACACCGCGGCGCTGACTTCGGGGGCTTTTGGCCGCGAGCCAGGCACGGCGATCGGCATGCCCTAGGAATCGGGTGTCTTGACACGGTCCCTCGTGCTCTGTCACGAGCCCTGACGGCGGAGACAGCGTTGACCCGTGCCAACGGCCAGCAGTTGACCGGTGAGTCGAATGGCTGTAAGCTGATGGGCGGGCTGAGGCGCGCTCGCGAGCGGTCGCGGGGTGGGCTTGGCCAGATGATCAGGGGAGTAACTCATGCGATTGGTAATCCGCCTGCTCGCAGCAGGCATGCTAGTTGCCGCGCTGGCCCTAGGCCAGACCAGCGGCACGATCCAAGGAACCGTCACCGACGATTCCGGCGCGGTAATTCCCGGCGCCCAGGTGTTGGTTTCCAGTCTCGAGACCGGTGCGGAGAGCTCCATCTCGACGAACGAGGTCGGTTTCTACACGATCCCCGGCCTGAACCAAGGCCTGTACTCAGTCACTTGCTCGTCGGACGGATTCGCGACCAGGGAGTACCCGGAAGTTCGACTTGAGGTGCAGCAGACCATGCGCATTGACTGCGCAATGTCGGTCGGCTCTGTCACCGAGACCGTGGAGGTCAATGCGGCCGCCATACTGATCCAGTCCGAGAAGACCGAGGTTGGCCAGGTCATCGACTCCAAGCGCATTCTCGAGATGCCGCTCAACGGGCGCAACTACCTCGAGCTGGCGAAGTTCTCCGTCGGCGTGCTGCCGTCCCGCGAAATGGGCAAGGGCACCCGCCACGACGGCGTGCGCGGCGGCGAGGGCGGCATTCTGGCAGTCGGCATGCACGCGGCCCAAACCAACGTCCTGCTCGACGGCGCCGACAACTCGTCCCGCAACTCCGGCGGCGCGCTGGGCTTCCAAGCCCAAGCGACCAAGCCGTCCGTCGATGCCGTCGGCGAGTTCAAGGTCGTGACCAACAACATGTCCGCCGAGTACGGCTACCGCATGGGTGCCAAGGTCTTGGTAAGCACCAAGTCCGGGACGAACCAATTCCACGGATCGCTCTACGAGTTCATTCGCAACGACAAGCTCGACGGGACGAACTTCTTCGCCAACCGGGTCGGCGCAGGCAAGCCGACGCTGCGACGCAACCAGTACGGATTCACTGCCGGAGGCCCGATCGTAAAGAACACGCTGTTCGCCTTCTTCAGCTTCCAAGGCACCAAGGACCGGGCGGGCCAGAGCTTCACGGCTTCGGTGCCGAGCGCCGCTGCGCTGGGCGGCGACTTCTCCCAGCAGCCCCACCCGGACCGCGACATCTTTGATCCGCTGACCTTGGACGACAACAATGTCCGCAGCCAGTTCCCGAACAACATGATCCCGAGAGATCGCTTCGACCCCGTCTCGACAGCGCTCTTCGGAAACTACCCGGCACCCAACATCTCAGGCCGCGAACACTTGCGCAACAATCACTTCTTTTCTCCCGCAGACACGATCGATCACAACCAGTACGACATGCGCTTCGATTACAACATCAACAACAACAATCGCTGGTTCGCGCGCTACTCGATCAGGGACGAGTTCGTGCTGCAGAACGGCAGCTTGCCGCTGCCCGCAAACGGCGGCAACGGCCAGACAATCGACTTGCCCGGGCAGAATTGGGCGTCGGCGCTCAATACGACGATCGGGCCGACGAAGTTCAACGAGTTGCGCTTTGGCTACACGTTCTTCCCGACCCGCTTCGACATCCCGTTTACCGAACAGCTCAACCCGACGTTCGGAGTCTTGGGCGCTCCCGGCGATTCCATCGACGACGGGCTGAACCACGGTTACGCGCTCTCCACCTTGAGCGGCTTCCAGTCTGTTGGCCCGCGCGCCTTCTGGCCGAACGTGAACAAGATGGACAATCTCCAGATTTCCGACAACTTCACGTGGGTCAAGGGCAGTCACACGATCAAGTTCGGCGCCGAGTACCGCCGGACACAGATTCCCCGCTCTCCGTCGCGTTTCCGGCGAGGCCGGTTCCAGTACACGGGTGAATACACGGCCGAAATGCCACTCGTTGCCGCCAGCCGAGGGGCGACGGGCAATTCTGTCGCGGATGGCCTGCTGGGTTGGAACAGGAACGGTCGCTGGGGCTGGCCGAACGGCGAAGAGCAGGTCATTCCTTACTGGGGAGCCTTCATCCAAGACGACTGGAAGATCACCTCGCGACTGACGTTGAACTTGGGCCTGCGTTACGAACTCTTCTTGACGCCGACTTTCCCCGACCCGCAGAACCATACGCTCAACAGTACGGTTGTGCGCTTCATCGGTGAGGTCAACGGGCGCGCCATCGACCCCGGCGAACGCATGACTGTGCGCAACGGTGGTTGGGGCGAAGCAGAGTACCTGCCACACTTCCAGACGCCCTCGAGCGGTTCCGACTGCGCCTGCGAGAACGATATGAACAATTTCGCGCCGCGCGTCGGCCTCGCCTATCGCGTGAACGACGCGACCGTCGTCCGCGTCGGCGTTGGCATGTTCTACGGCGAGCATGACAATACGGGTGGCGAGGCGGCACGCTTCAACACCGGAGCGCCGCAGTCCAACGAGTTCGACAACAATCAGCCGCGCACGCACAGCACGTTCTTTACCAGGGAGGGCTTCCCGCCGTCGACCCGGGCGGGCCTTCCGCGTGCGGGCTTGAACGTCAACGTGAAGAAGGACGGCGTCTGGCCGAGCTTCTACGCGGCCCAGTGGTTCTTCGACATCCAGCGCGAGCTGCCAGGCGACACGCTGCTGACCATCGGCTACAACGGCTCGTCCACTTCGCAGATCCACGGCTCAATCCAGATCAACCGGCCAATGACCCCTCACCCGACAGCGCGCTGGCAGAGCCGCAAGATTCGGCCCTTCTTCAACAACGTGTCTTTGCGCGGGGTGAACTTCCTGAACCAAAACTACAACTCGCTAACCGTCAAGGGCGAGAAGCGGTTCACCGGGGGATTCACTTTCCTGAGTTCGTTCACTTGGGCCCACAACATTGACGTGGTCAACGAGAACCTGACCACGGGCACGACCTCGCAGCAGCGATTCACGTACAACCAAGGCCTTGAGCGCGGCAACGCATCGCTGGACCGCCGCTTGGCATGGGTCACCAGCTTCGTATACGAACTGCCTTTCGGCCCCGGCAAGAAGGCGCTCACGAGCGGCCCCGGGGCGTGGATCTTGGGCGGCTGGCAGGTTGGCGGCATCCTCAACTTCTTGGGGGGCACGCCGGACAGCCATTCATTCAACCAAAACACGACCAACGTGGGCGGCGCGAATCGCGGCAATGTGATCGGCGAAATCAATCTGCCGAAGTCCCAGAGAACCATCGACCGCTGGTTCAACACCGACGCGATCGGGCCCGGCGGCGACGGAGTGATCGACGATGCGGGGCGGAACCTGATCTGGGGCCCGGGAACGCGGGCGCTGGACTTCTCGCTGTCTCGCAGATTCGACCTACCGTGGGAAGGCGACTACCTGCAGTTCCGCTTCGAGTCCTTCAACTTCACGAACACTCCGGTATTCGGCCGCCCGAACACGCAGATTGGCAGGCCCGCCGCAGGCCGAATCGTTACCGCTTCCGAGCCGCGACGCATCCAGTTCGGCTTGAAGTGGATTTTCTAGTCTAGGCACTGGAAAGACTTACCCAGCGGGCACTCTCACGGGTGCCCGCTTTCTTGTATGTGCGCGAGCTTGGCCGCCACTGTCGGAGTCGTGCCAAGGCATCAGAGCGAGCTGAGTAGGCTATGATTGCCACAAGATTGAACCGGCGGGCCAGCTGTCGGCGAGACCTAGCAGAGATTTCACCCCAATGCGTGGCGATCCACAAGTCCTGGCGGTCCTGCGCCAGCTGTTGAAGTACGAGCTGACAGCGATCAACCAGTCGTTCCTCCACGCCCGCATGTGCCTGGACTGGGGCTACGACAGCCTGGCCAAGAGGATTCGCAAGGACTCGATCGCGAACATGGTCTTCGCCGAGCAGTTGATCGACAGGATTCTGTTCCTTGAGGGCATGCCGAACCTGCGCGACACCTACTCGGTCAAGGTCGGCTCGGATATCGGCGAGATGCACAGCTACGACCGGAAGCTTGCCAAGCAGACGGCCGATTGCGCGAATGCAGGCGTCAGCACCTGCACCGAACGCGGGGACGATGCCTCTCGCGAGTTGATGGAGAGCATCCTGACCAAAGAAGAAGACCGCATCGACTGGCTTGAGTCGCAGTTGCAGATCATCAAGGACACCGGCCTCGGCCTGTACCTGGCGCAGCAGATCCGCCACGACTGATTTCGCGCTCGCGCTGCCAGCGGCAGCGGCACAGCGGATCGGGTATCCTTGATTCCACTTTGCCCGCGCCCACGGGATATGCCCAAGCGCAAGAGCGCTATGCGGCGATAGGGGTTGACTGCGATGCTGCGCTAAGGCGACTTGCGTCTGTCCAGATTTCGCTGCATTGCTGGCAGGGCGACGACATCGGTGGCTTCGAGGGGCTATCGAGCGAAGTCGGCGGGGGATTGGCGATCACGGGCAACTATCCCGGCCGGGCACGCACCCCAGGCGAATTGCGCCTAGACTTCGAGAAGGCCGTCTCGCTGATCCCCGGCAGGCACCGCATCAATCTCCACGCAATCTACGCTGAGTCTTCCGGCCCGCGGGTCGATCGCGATCAAGTCCGGCCCGAGCATTTCGCGGGCTGGATCGATTGGGCGCGCGAGGCCGGCCTGGGAGTTGACTTCAACCCGACCTTCTTCGCCCATCCTCGGGCTGAAGACGGATTCACGCTGGCGCACCCAGACGAGGGTGTCCGCCGTTTCTGGATCGAGCACGGCCGAGCCTGCCGGAAAATCGGCGCAGCCTTCGGGCAGGCACTAGGATCGCCCTGCGTGACGAACGTGTGGATCCCGGACGGCTACAAGGACCTGCCAGCCGACAGGAAGATCCCGCGCGAGCGCTTGGTGGAGGCGCTCGATCAGGTGTTCACGGAGCCCCTGGATCCGGCCTGCAACCTCGACTCTGTGGAATGCAAGCTGTTCGGTCTTGGTTCTGAATCCTACGTGGCTGGCTCGCACGAGTTCTACCTCGGTTACGCGATCACCCGCCGCAAGCTGCTCTGCCTAGACGCGGGGCACTTCCATCCGACCGAAGTGGTCTCCGACAAGATCTCAGCGGTGCTGCTATGGCTGGACCGCTTGCTGCTGCATATCAGCCGGGGAGTGCGCTGGGACAGCGACCACGTGGTCATACTGTCCGACGAGGTGAGGGAAATCGCCAAGGAACTGGTGCGCGGCGACTATTTGGGCCGGGTACATATCGGGCTCGACTTCTTCGACGCCAGCATCAACCGCGTCGCGGCGTGGGTGATTGGTGCGCGGGCTGTCCAAAAGGCGCTGTTGCTGGCCCTGCTAGAGCCGGCCGAGCGGCTGCGCCAGCTGGAGCGAGATGGGGACTTCACGGGTCGTCTGGCACTGCTGGAACTGCTGCGCACGATGCCGTCGGGCGCAGTCTGGGATCAATTCTGCGAGAGCAGCGGCGTCCCCTCGGAGTCCGCGTGGCTGGAGGAGATCCGCACATACGAATCCGAGGTCTTGAGCCAGCGCGAGACCTAGCGCGGGCCAGAACCAAGAACCATGAGCGATACCACAACAACGACTGCCGCCAGCCACGACCCGGAATTCCTCTACGAATTCGACAGGGAGCCGATTCCCAAATCGCGGCTGCTAGGACCGGGATACTTTGCCGGCGCCTATGCCGGGGAGCATGTTGCCGCGACGGAATTCGTCATCGGCGTCACGTTCGTCAACTGGGGCGCGAGCGTCCAAGACATCTTCTTCGGCCTAGTCATCGGCAACTTGATGGCGGTGCTGACCTGGACTCTGGTCTGCGCGCCGATCGCGGTCGACACCCGCCTGACGCTGTACTGGTACCTGCGCAAGATCGGCGGGCCGCGGCTGAACTCGATCTACAGCGTGGTCAACGCCTGCCTGTACTCGATCATGGCTGGCTGCATGATCACGGTCTCAGCTTCAGCGGTGCGCATCCCGTTCGGAATCCCTCCGCAACTCGACTGGTATCCGACGGATGTCCGCTTCGTGCTCGTGGTGCTTGCCGTGGGGGCAGTGGTCGTAACTCTGGCGGTCCTCGGCTTCCAGAGGCTGGCCACGTTTGCCACGGTGTGCTCGCCATGGATGTTCCTGATGTTCATCGTCGGCGCCCTGGCGGTCCTGCCCGAGCTGTTCGCCTCTTCGGGCGAGCAGGGCTTCTTCGAAATGGCCCGCACGTCCGTCTGGACAGGCCAGACCCCCGACGGCAGCGAGCCGATGGGCTTTTGGAAAGTCGCCGCCTTTGCGTGGATCTGCAACCTCGGCATGCACGGGGCGCTGTCGGACATGGCGCTGTTCCGCTTTGCGCGGAAGAAGTCGTACGGCCTGTTCTCCTCGTTCGGGATGTTTCTCGGACACTACCTCGCATGGATCTGCGCGGGCCTGATGGGAGCCGGCGCCGCCGTATTGCTGGGAAGCCCGCTGGTGCAACTAGACGCCGGCGAGGTCGGCTTCCAAGCGCTGGGCTGGGCGGGTGCGCTGGCAGTGGTGATCGCGGGTTGGACAACCTCGAACCCGACCCTGTATCGCGTCGGGTTGGCACTGCAAGCGGTAACGCCCAACTGGTCCCGCGCCAAGATCACGCTGGTAGCCGGAGTGGTCACCACCATCGTGGCCTGCTTCCCGTTCGTGTTTACTGGGTTGCTGGACTACGTCGCCGTCTACGGCCTGCTGATTTCGCCAATCGGCGCGATCGTGGTCACCGAGCACTGGATCTTTCCGCGCACCGGGCTGCGGCGCTATTGGTCTAGCCATGCCGGCCACGCGATCAACTGGGCCGCGCTGCTGGCGTGGACCATCTCGGTGGCCCTAGCCGTCGTGTTGGAACGCACTGGAACAATGCACCTGTTCTACCTGTTTCTGCCGGTCTATGGCTGCGGCATGGTCTCGTACTGGCTGCTGGCCAAAGCGATGGGAGCGGGAGGGAGCGACATCGCCGAGAGCGATGCGGCGCCAGAAGAGCCGCCGGCCGTCCCTGCCGCATCCGTGACGCGACGCTCACCTGTCGACCGACGGATGGCCATCTCGGGAATCGTTGCCGCGCTGGCACTGGTAGCCTGCGTCTGGCTGGGGTACTGCACGCTGACCGCGCCGGTGGAGAGCTACCGGGCGATGCTGGCCAAGCTGCATACGCAGCTGCCGATCCCGACCCTGCTGTATTTCGTCGCGGGAACGATCTTTTTCACCCTCCGGGAACGCTCGAAGCGCGACGGCGCCGCGACGGAGGCGGCTCAGCCGTGAAGATCCGCAGGATCAGCGCCTACCAAGCGGACCTGCCGCTGGTAGAAGGACCGTACAACTGGTCCGGGGGCAACACGGTAACGGTCTTCGACAGCACCATAGTGCGGATCGACACTGACGAGGGCCTGAGCGGCTACGGAGAGGTCTGCCCGCTCGGGCCCGCCTACCTGCCCGCCTACGCCGCAGGCGCAAGGACAGGGATCGCAGAGATCGGCCCCGCCCTGCTTGGCTTGGATCCTATAGCGCTGGGGCCGCTCAACGAGACGATGGACGCGGCGCTGAAGGGACACCCCTATGTCAAGTCTCCCATCGACGTGGCCTGCTGGGACATTCTGGGGCAAGCGGCCGGCCTGCCGCTGTGCGAGATGCTGGGCGGCCGCTACGGCGATGACTTTGTCCTCTACCGGGCAATCTCGCAGGAGACCCCTGAGCGCATGGCCGAACTCGTCTCGACCCACCGTGCCGCAGGCTACACGCGATTCCAACTCAAGGTCGGCTCCGATGTCGCCACAGATGTCCAGCGGATCCGCTGCGCCTCCGAGGTGGTCGGCGATGGCGACCGCCTGATTGCGGACGCCAACACGGGCTGGCTGATGCACGATGCGATGAGGGTCGTGCGCGCGGTGCGAGATCTCGATGTGTACATCGAACAACCCTGCGTGTCCTACGAGGAGTGCCTTTCGATACGCCGGCGCACGGATCACCCCTTCGTGCTCGACGAGTCAATCGACAGCATCCGCGCCCTGTTGAGGGCCAATGGCGATCGCGCGATGGACGTGATCAACCTCAAGATCAGCAAGGTGGGAGGGCTGACCAAGGCCAAGCAGATGCGCGATCTATGCGTGAGCCTGGGCATCGGCATGACGATCGAGGACACGTGGGGCGGCGACTTCACCACCGCGGCGATCGCCCACCTAGCGCACAGCACGCCGCCGCGAGCGCTGTTTACCTCGACCGACTTCAACAGCTACGTCACGGTCAGCACGGCCCTGAATCCGCCACGCCGCGAAAGGGGGCGATTGGCCGCGCCGACCGGACCGGGCCTTGGATTGCAGCCCGACCCGGCTGTGCTGGGCGAGCCGGTCCTAGTCATCGACTAGCCCGCATCCGCCTCAGGAATCAGCGCACCGCCCGCAAGACGGCCTGCGTGGCAGCGGCGTCTTGCACCGCCAATCCCACGGACTTGAAGAACGTCACTTCGTCGTCGGATCGCCGCCCGTTGGCTTTGCCAAGCACCAAGCTGCCCAGATCCGAGCGGATATGACCGGCCTCGATGAGCCCTTCGCGGATCGCCATGATCAAGTCGCCCGCCTCTTCAAGAGCAGCCTCGCGGTCGTCCACGAACACGCCGGCCCGAGCAACGGTCGCTGCCGGAACTTCCCGGTCCGTGGCATGGAACGACCCGATCGCGTTGATGTGCAGGCCATCCGGAACGGCGCGGTCTTCAAACACCGGAACGCGGGACGTGGTGGCCGCACAAGCGATGTCGGCCCCGGCAAGAACGGACGCGGGGGAATCCGCGACGCGAAAGCGGCACGTCGAGACTGCGCTGCCGGCCAACTCCGCCGCCATCGCCTCGGCAGACTCCGTATTGGGGTTGTAGATCCGAACCTCTTGGATGGATCGTACCTCGCGCATCGCCTGCACCTGCGTGCGCGCGTGCACGCCGCTGCCGAAAACAGCCAGCACCGCGCTGTCCCTGCGGGCCAGCAGGTCGGTCGCCAAGCCGCACGCAGCAGCTGTCCGAATGGCCGTGAGCGAGGCCCCGTCCAGCATCGCGATCGGCAATCCGGTCTCGGCGTCGACAGCGATCACCGTGCCGTGTATCGACGCCATGCCCTTCTCCCGGTTGGCGGGGAACACCGACACGACCTTGACGACCAAGAGGGGAACGTCGCCAACATCCAGCGCGGCTGGCATCACGAGCGTCGCACCGTTCGTGGAACCGGTATGCAGAACCGTCCTGGGCGGCTCGTCCGCCCGGCCTTCGACACGAGCGGCGAAACCCTGCCGCATGGCGGCAATGGCGGCGCCCATCGGCAAGGCGCGAGAGATCTCTTCCGATCCGATCACCCTCATCGGGAACCCCCGGCGGCGGTCGCAGCCAATCTTCGATTGCAAACCGCAAGAATCACCACGAGAATTCCAACTTGCAGCAGCACCGTGCCGACGCTGAACACGGCCCCCGGCCCGAACGGGCGCATCCAGCCGCCCGGATCATCCCGCCAAGCCTGATACAGCAACCAAATCGCGAGCCCGGCCGCCTCGATGGGCACCAGGACACGGATGACCACATCCCACCAGCGGCCGACGCGGATGTCGGAATGCTCGTGGTTGATCGTTTCTCTGCGAAACTTCGCCGCCCCGTAGCGACTCACGGCCAGGGCGTAGAAGAGTCCGGAGAGCATGAGCGAGACGCTCCAGACCCAATCTTGGTTGTCGAAGACGCCCATGTGCAGCGCTGAAGGCACGCCAAGCAAGAATCCCACTCCGGCTATCCACCAAATAGCCCGCTCGCGCCGGAAACCGGCATCTTGAAAGGCCCGAGCAGCCACCTCTACCATCGAGATCAAGCTGGTGAACGCCGCCACGGCTAGGGCGGCAAAGAACAACGCCATCAGGACCTGCCCGCCGGGGATCATCCCGAACAGCTCAGGCATCCAGATGAACGTGATGCCGGTGTTCCCCTCGGCGAACACGGTTGTCTGCATCAGTTCGGCCGAAAAGGGCTCGCCTTCTCGGGCCGCCTGCTCCAGCCCCCCCAAACCGCGCAGCAAGGACGGATCCGTCGCTCCCCGCTCGAGCAGTGGCGGCACCGCCGAGAAAACCGTGCAGAAGACCATGATCCCCGCCAGAAGAGAGATCAGATTGTTGCCGGCCGGCAGCAAGAACGCATTCAGCGCAGTGTCCTCGCGCTCGCGCTGATAGGCGGCGTAGCACAGCACCAAGCCCCAGCCTGCGCCTGTATCCCAAGCGTTCTGGGTCAAGGCTTCGATCCAGATCCTGGCATTGGTCAGTGCACCCCAGTCCACCGAAAAGAGATAGCCCATCCCTTCTGCGGCGCCCGGCAGCAAGAGGGCGCGAACCACCAAGATCGCCACCAGCACGATCAATGTGGGCATCAGGACCTTGGCGACCCGCTCGATCGCCCCGACGCCGCGGGCCACGACGATGGCGGCCAATCCGAGCATCACTCCGTGGGTCGCCACTGGCAAAGCCGAAGAGGTAAACCCCTCCCAGAACGCTCCGGGCGCGTTTCCGAGCAGTTCGCCACCGAACGCGGCCACGGCGTAGCGGAGGGTCCAACCGGCGACCACGGAGTAGTAGCACATGATCGCGCTGGCGACGCACACAACAAACGCTCCGGACCAGGCCCAGCGTGGTCCGGCTAGCGCGACAAATGAGCGAATCGGGCCGGAGCGCGTCTTGCGGCCCAATCCGAGTTCCAACAGGATCAGGGGTACGGACCATAGGAGCAGGAAGGCAATCCAAGCGACAAGGAACTCGCCGCCTCCGTTCTTCGCCGCGATGCGGGGAAAGCGCCAGATGTTGCCAGTGCCGACGGCCATGCCTAGCATGGCGAGCATCATGGCCCATCGCGAGCCGAAGCGAGTGGTCGTCATTCGGATGATCTGCCTTCCCTTCGCGCGTGGTAACGGATGCGCGGAAGCGGCCCGTTTGCGACTAGGCGATTGGGAAATGGAAGCTGCGACAATGAGCGTGGCCGGACTGAGCGGCCTGAAGCACGTGGCGCAGAGGTTCATCATATCTGGCATGGCCGTTCGGGTCGCAGCCGCTGTTCTGGGTTGGGCCATTTGCCTGCAAGCAGTCGAGCCGACGGGAGAGCAGATCTACGCGCAAGCCTGCAGCAGTTGCCACGATGGCGGCGAGAGCCGCGCTCCGAGTTTCGACGTGCTACGCCAGCTCTCGTCCGACGCGATCCTCGAATCGCTGCGCGATGGCGTCATGGCGTACGTGGGTGAGACGCTTGGGGATGGCCAGGTCGAAACGGTCGCCCTGTACTTGGGCCAAGGCACGGCGGAGCTGCCAATCTTGACGCGGCGAAGCTGCCCGGATGCTGAATGGAGCAACCCGTTGCGCGGCCCGCGCTGGATCGGCTGGGGCGCAGATTTGAGCAATTCGCGCTATCAGCCGTCAGACCTGGCTGGTCTGACCGCTGCGGACGTGCCGCGGCTGGAGCTCCGGTGGGCTTTCGGCCTGCCCGACGCCACCCGCGCCCGCGGCCACCCGACAGTCGCCGGCGGAAGGGTGTTCGTGGGTTCTCGCAGCGGTCACCTCTATGCGTTGGATGCCAAGTCCGGCTGCACGGTGTGGGAGTTCGCAGCGCGATCCGAGATCCGAACGGCCATCCTCGTCTCCCCTCCCGACGATGCAGGCCGCACCCTGCTCTTCTTCGGCGACACCAAAGCAAACCTCTACGGAATCGACGCTGCCACCGGCGCACAGATCTGGAGGACGAAGGTCGACGACCACCGATCGGCGACACTCACGGGTTCGCCCGTGCTCTTCGAGGGACGGCTGTATCTCGGCGTCAGTTCGATCGAAGAGTTCACCGGAAGGTTCGCAGAATACTCCTGCTGCAGCTTTCGCGGAAGTGTCCAAGCCGTCGACGCTTCCAACGGGGAGAGGATCTGGAAGACCCACACGATTCCGGAAGAGCCGCAACCCCGGTGGCGCAATGCCAAGGGAGTCATGCAAGTTGGCCCCGCCGGAGCGGGCATCTGGTCCGCGCCAACGATCGACGCCAAGCTGCGGCGCTTGTACGTCACCACTGGCGACAACTACTCCGATCCGCCGACAGACGACAGCGACGCAATCATCGCCTACGACCTCGAGTCCGGCGAGCGGCTCTGGTCGCAGCAATTCACCGAGGGCGACGCCTACAACATGGCCTGCAATTCCAACGCCGACGGCGTGAACTGCCCGCAGGCTGACGGGCCCGACTTTGATTTCGGCTCTTCGGCGATCCTAGTCAAGCTGGACAATGGCAAGCGTGCTCTGGTAGCCGGCCAGAAGTCCGGCATGGTCCACGCCATCGATCCCGATCAAGACGGGGCAATCCTGTGGCAGAGTCGCGCAGGCGCGGGCGGAAAGCTGGGCGGAATCCAATACGGCTCGGCTACCGACGGCCGCAACGTGTACGTGGCCGTGTCGGATTATCGCGGGCCGCGACCTGACTCGGTGGGCGGGCTGGTCGCGTACCGGCTTGCCGACGGGCAGGAGCTCTGGAATGTGCCCAGCGCACCCTGCCCTCGCGACCGTCCCCAATGCTCGCCGGCCCACTCGGCGGCGGTCACGGCGATCGATGGCGTTGTGTTCTCAGGCTCGCTCGATGGCCATCTGCGCGCCTATGCGGCCGGGGACGGCTCCATCCTGTGGGACTTCGACACCGTCCGCGATTATGACGACACGGTCAACGGCGTCGCCGCAAGAGGGGGCTCGCTGAACGGACCCGGCGCGGTTGTCGTTGACGGCATGCTGTATGTGAACTCCGGGTACGGCGCGTTCGGATCGATGCCGGGAAACGTGTTTCTGGCGTTCGGCGTGGCTGAGGGGCCGCCGCCCAAGTAGATACTGCTCGGGACCGCCGCCGTTGTCCACTAAGGCGCCGCAGACGGCGCATTCGCGCTACTGTAGACAGAGGGAGACAGATGCAGCCATGCCCTATCCAGAACTCATGATCCATCCGATGCGTGAGGAACTCACGCGCCACGGTGTCGAAGAGGCACGGACTCCGGAAGACGTGGACCGCATCCTCGCACCCGGCAGCGGAGACGTCCTGATGGTCGTCAATTCGGTCTGCGGCTGCGCCGCCGGCTGCGCGCGGCCGGGATTGGTGCTCTCCTTGCAGGGAGAGGTCCGTCCGAGCAAGGTCGCCACGGTGTTTGCCGGCGCAGACATCGCAGCTACCGCCCATCTTCGCGAGAGACTGTCCATGTACCCGCCATCCTCGCCGTCATTTGCGCTCTTCCGCGATGGCGAGCCGGTGTACATGATGCACCGGCACGAAATCGAGGGCCGCGAGGCCGCTGCGATCTCGCGCTCGCTCCAAGAGGCCTACCAAGCCCATTGCGCGAAGGCCGAGGTGGGCTAGGGGGATCAGGCGGCTTCCCGCACCGGCACCGAGGCCATGCGCTCGGCGACCCATGCCTTGGCGCGTTCAACCGAGGCCGCCTTCACGCCTTCGTAGCCGCGAATCTCGCGCGGGACTTGGGCCAGCTCGGTCGCTGCAGCGAGCGATTGCGCGTCCAGACCCTCCAGCTGGCCGTCGACGAGCTCGCGGTACCACGAAACCAGCTCGCGCTCCTGGCGTCGGCTGGCCAGCCAGCCGAACGGATCCAGCGGCGTGCCGCGCAGGACCTTTCCGCGAGCCAGGACGAGCAACAGCGGCCGCAACCACGGCCCGAAGGCCAGCTTCCGCTGGACGCCGAGGCGGCGCAGCAGCGGCGGATGCAAGTGGTAGACCAAGCGGCGCGGCTTCTCGAACGTCTCGGCAACTTCAGCATCGAAGGCCGGGTCGGTCAGAAGGCGCGCTACCTCGTACTCGTCCTTGTAGGCCATGAGCTTGTGCAGGTTCCACGCCACGGCTCGGGTCAAGCTCTCGCTGCCGGGACGCACGCGAGCCTCGACTCGCCGCACCTTCTCCACATAGGCGCGGTAGCCGCTGGCGTAAGAGGCGCTCTGATAGGCGGTCAGCTCGCTCTCGCGACTCTCGATCAGGGCGTCCAGTGACTGCGGCACCGAAGCTGCGGACGAGGCGGGCAGGTACGGTCGCAGCGTCGCCGGATCGCAGACATACTGGCGACCCCACGCGAACACCTCCAGGTTGCGCTCGACCGCAACGCCGTTGAGACGTATCGCGCTCTCGATCGCCTCGGCCGACAGCGGCAGCAAGCCTTTCTGGTAGGCCGCGCCCAACAGCATCATGTTGCTAAAAATGTGCCCGCCGAAGAGCGTCTCGGCCAAGGTGGAAGCGTCGACGAACTCACTGTCGGCGCGTCGGGTCGCGTTGCGGATCGCCTCGATGTAACCCCCGTCCGGAGACAGCACCGTGAGGCCCTTGCGGATCGCCTCGCCGGTCAGGATCTCTTTCGAGTTCACCAAAGCGACAGTCCGCTCGGAATCGCAGCACTGCAAGTTCTTCGGGTACGCGGCACCGACCAGGTCGAAGCCGAGCAACAGGTCAGCACTGCCGGCGGGAATTCGCTGCGAGGCCTCCATGGGAGACTCGCTGATCGTGATATGTGCAACCACCGCGCCTCCCTTCTGGGCGACGCCAGTCTGATCCAGCGTGATCGCCTGCAAGCCGTCGATGTGGGCTGCGGTGGCAAGCAGGGCATTGATCGTCACCACGCCCGTGCCGCCCACGCCGGGCATCAGAATGTGAAAGCCATCGCCGGCGGCAACCTTGCGGGCAGGCTCGGGCAAGGCCAGGGAGGGCAGCGCTGGCAGCGGTTTGCGGCGCAGGCCGCTGCCAGCCTCGATCTCGACCGAGACGAACGACGGACAATCGCCCCACGTGCACGTGTAGTCGGCGTTGCACGACGACTGGTGAACGCGAGTCTTGGCACCGAACTCGGTGTCCACCGGGAGCAGCGAGACGCAATTCGCCTGCTGCACGCAATCGCCGCAGCCCTCGCAGACGCGCTCGTTGATCATGATGCGGCGCGTGGGCTGCGCTAAGATTCCGCGATTGCGCCGCCGCCGCTTCTCGGCCGCGCAGAGCTGATCGTAGATCATGACCGACACGCCCTTGGTGGCGGCCAGTTCGGCAAGCACCTCTTCCAAGTCCTCCCGCGGGCGGAGTTCGGCGGACTTGGCCAGACCAGCCCCTTGGCCAAGCCTGGCGGGATCCTCGCTGAGCACGACGATCTTGGCGATGCCTTGGGCCTCGAGCTCGCGCGTCAGCGCGGGCACCGGGATCGATCCGGCGGCGTGCTGGCCGCCGGTCATGGCCACAGCGTCGTTGTACAGAATCTTGAACGTAATGTTGACCCGGGCAGCGATGGCGGCCTGTACCGCCAAGCGTCCGGAGTGAAAGTAGGTGCCGTCACCGAGATTCTGGAACAGGTGCTGAGTGCCGGTGAACGGGGACACCCCAATCCACGACGCTCCCTCCGAGCCCATCTGGAATAGGAACTCGATGCCTCGGCCGACGTCGCGCATCAGCCCGGCCATTCCGTGGCAGCCGATCCCGCCGCCAGCGAGCTGCCCCTCTAGCAGCAATGTTGACCGATTGTGCGGACAGCCGGAACAGTAGCTCGGCGTGCGGGCGCCACGGGCCGAGCGAAAGCCTGCCGGCAGCGAGTCCTTTCGCGGCGGCCGGTCGGGCAGCACGGCCACATCCGTCAGGAACCGACTGAGGGCCAGCGCGATCATTTCCGCGTCGAGCTCCCCCGGAGCTGGCAGCAGGGTCTTGCCTTCGGCGTCCCGCTTGCCATACACGCTGGGGCTATGCCGGCTGTTGTAGAGCAGCTCCCGCAGCTGCAATTCGACGAACGAGCGCTTCTCCTCGACCACCACGATGGACTCGAGGCCACGGGAGAATTCCGCGATGATGCCGGGCTCGAGCGGAAAGGCCATCCCGAGCTTGAGGATCCGGACTCCGGCGAGCGCCAGTTCGCGCTCGCCTACGCGGAGCAACCGTAGGGCTGACATCAGATCGGCGTAGCTCTTGCCTGTCGTGACAACGCCCAGGCGGTCCGTCTCGTGCTCAACGGTGATCTTGTTGAGACTGTTGGCGCGGGCAAACACCCGCGCCGCCTCCAGGCGGTGCTCCAAGACCTCGGCCTCGAGCTGGAGGCTGTAGGGCACCACCAGCATCAGACCCATGGCCTTGCTATAGGGCTCGCCATCGATTTCCAACGCGGGAATCTCGATCGGACAGCGTTCGGGGCCGAAGCTCACGATCCCGCCTCCGTCGCAGATGTCGGTCGACAGCTTCAGCCCAGCCCAGGAGCCGCCGAAGCGGGACAGGGCAATGCCGTACAGGCCGAAGTCGAGGACTTCCTGGGTGCAGGACGGATTGAGCACCGGAACGGCGCTGTTGTACAGGGAGAACTCGCTCTGGTGCGGGATCGAGGAACTCTTGGAAATGTGATCGTCGCCGGCCAGGGCGACTGCCCCGCAATGCTCCCCCGTGCCCGCGAAATTGGCATGGCGCAGGGCATCGCCGCTGCGGTCCAGTCCGGGCCCCTTGCCGTACCAAATGCCGACAGCGCCATCGAAGAGCGGATCCGGAAAAGCCTGGAAGAGCTGGCTTCCCATCACCGTCGCAAGCGCGAGCTCTTCATTGACGCCGGGCACGAAGCGGATCTCGTGCTCATCGAGGAAGCCGCTGGCTCGCTCCAGCGCCAAGTCGTAGCCGCCCAGGGGCGAGCCCTCGTAGCCCGAGATCAAGCAGCCTGTCCGCAAGCCTTGGCGGCGGTCCCGGCGCATCTGCTCGATCGGCAGGCGGACAAGCGCCTGAATGCCCGACATGTAGGCCGAGCCTGCTTCCAAGGCGTACTTGTCGTCCAGCGAAATGGAACGAATCGGCATGATCTCGACTTCTTTGCGGCTCCGCCTAGACCCGCTGCGCTCCCGGTCGGCCCGCCTCGACGGCGAATTCGGCTAGCGTCTGGCGCGCCGCGCCGCGCACGGAAACGCGGTCGAGCACGCGGTAGCGCGCGGTCCAGAGGCCTCGGGTCACCTCGCAACTCACGTAGCCTCGCTGGGCGTTTTGCAGCTTGACGAAAGGATTATCGCGCATTACGCCCTCCGCGTACTCGGTATTCGGGCCGCCGTCGCCGCTCGAGCTGATGGACGTGCCGACGAACTCGGTCGCCACCACGGGCGAAGCGGGATCGCCAAAGTCGACCAGCAGGTCGTTGACCCAGTTGGTGTGGATGTCGCCGGTGAGGACGACGGGGTTCCGCACCCGGCTCTCGGCCAAGAAACCCAGCAGCCTGTCGCGAGACGCGGCGTAGCCCGGCCATTGGTCCATGCTGTAGCGCACGTCGTCTCCGGGCATCCGGTCAACCTGGGCCATCATCACCTGTTGCGGGATGACGTTCCACTCGGCCGACGATTCGCGCAGCGCATCGAACAGCCAGCGGCGCTGGCCATCACCCAGCAGCGTCGCAGCCGGATCGGACGCTCCTTCGCAGGGGGGCTGGGTCCTGTCGCCGCACGGCTGGTCCGTGCGGTACTGCCGGGTGTCCAGCACGGTGAACTGTGCCAAGCGCCCGTAGGACAGCTTGCGATAGAGCCTCATCGACGGCCCGCTTGGGATCTGCGATGCCCGCAGCGGCATGTGCTCGTAATACGCCTGGTAGGCGGCGGCGCGACGCTCCAGAAACGCCTCCCGGCGGACGTCGGGCTGCTCGGATATGTCTGCGGCGTAATTGTTGTCCACCTCATGGTCGTCCCATGTGACGATCCACGGGCAGGCGGCGTGGGCGAGCTGGAGATCGGGATCGGTGCGGTACAGCGCGTAGCGGTTGCGGTAGTCTTCCAACGAAGCGAGCTCCTCGCCACGGTGCGCCCGAACGCGAGGTCTGGCGGCGCCTTCGTAGATGTAGTCGCCGAGATGGAATACCAGGTCCGGATGCTCGGCGGCCATGTGCTCGTAAGCCGTGTAGAAGCCTGTCTCGTAGTGCTGGCACGAAGCGAACGCTAGCGACAGCCGATCCGGCATGGCCTCGGGTGTCGGCATGGTGCGGGCCCGGCCCGTGGCGCTCACAGCATCCCCTGCGGAAAAGCGATACCAATACCAGCGGTCGGCCTCAAGCCCGGCGACCTCGACATGCACCGAATGCGCCAGCTCCGCAGAGGCTGTGGCCGTGCCAGACCGCACAACTTGGCGGAACGCGTCGTCGCTGGCAATCTCCCACCGCACACCAACGTCGCCATCGATCCCTCCACCATTCAACGGATCGGGCGCAAGGCGCGTCCAGAGCACGAACCCGTCCGGGCTTGGATCGCCCGAGGCCACCCCCAGCGTGAACGGATCGGTGGTGAAGGCGGGCGCGCGGTCTTGCCGACTGCACCCCGCCGAAGCAGCCGCTATCGCGGCCAGATGGACGAATTGGCGTCTTCCAAGTGTCATGCGGCTATGCTACACCGGAAGCGAAAGCGACGCACGGGTTGGTGAAAGAGGGTGCAGTTGGGTTATATTCTGTGATTGGAGGCACACGAATGATTCTTCGAGCACTGGCGCTTTCTCTAGCCCTAGCCGCCGCGTTCTTGGCAGGTACCATGGTGCCCACGGCCGAGACCCAGAGCGGCCGCCACTTCCTGCGGATCGACTACATGAGGATCCCCGATGGCCAGGCGCTGCGCTACCGCAATCTGGAGACCGAACTGTGGAAGCCGGTTCACCAACTGCGCGTAGACAAGGGCTACATCACCTCTTGGCGTCTGTACGGCCATCACTTCCCCGGCGGCGAGTCTGACTACCAGTACGTCACAGTGACTGAGTTCCCCTCGCTGCAGGCAATGGACGAACTGCACTACCCGGAGCTGTTCCAAGAGGCCCATGGCCGTGACTACGACACCGAAATCTCGCAGCAGACTGTGGCCTCTCGGACCCTGACGCATACAGACCTGTGGGCGCTGATCGATTCGGTCTCGGCCCGTCAGCGGTGAACGAATGATGCCGGCTTCGCGAGTGACCGCTGCAACGGCCGCGCGTCTCGTTTCGTTCGCGTCGCCATCAGGACGTAAACTCACCAACAAAGCAACAAGGTTCGCAATGAAACATCGCCACGACACGCAGATTCCAGCGGCTGCCCTTGCGGCCGCGGTTCTGGCTGCGGCGGGTTGCACCGTCGGCAGCTATCCGCCTGACGAGCACAACAAGCTAGCCAAGCCATTCATCTACGACAGCGCCGCCTTCGACCCGTTCGGCGTTCTGATGTCGGGCACAACGAGTGTGAAGCAGGGCCAGGTATTCAACCTGTCCGATGGCGTGCTCGAGGGGGGCACGGAAGTGCAGTTGCTCGCCTCTCTGCCCAAGTTCGGCTCCGATGCCCTGGCGAGCCAGCAGCAAACCTACGAAGCCTTGATCGAACCGTTCACCGCCCCGAGCGACTCGGAAATCGGATTCGACAGCAGCAAGCTTCCGCCGGCCCTATGGACCGAGTACGGAACTTTGCTCAACCGCGCCGAGCGAATGATGTTCCGTATTCGTGACGAAAGGGAACCGGAAACGAATCCGCTGAAGTACGTGGAGCGGCTGGGCCTGCTTCTCTACGCGCCGCTGCAACTCAACTATGCGCCCGAAGGGGACCGGCACAACGCAATCGTGGAACGCCTGAAGGAGATGCCCGGCTACCTGCAGACCGCGACGTCCAACTTGAAGTCCTCCTCGCAGGCCCGCGTCGACGCCGCCCGCGAGGCCACACAAGGCGTCATCAATTTGATTCGCGGCGATATCGCGCAGCAGATTCCCGCCGGGATGAAGGCGAACTTCGACAGCGTGTCCGATATCGCCATCGCGGCTTTGGAGACCTTCCGCAACTCGCTGGGCAATTTGCCGTCGAACGACGATTGGCGCGCCGGGGCGCAACTCGTGCATCGCAAGCTCGAACTCGACACCGGGCGACCGCTGGCCCCCATCGACATACTGATCGAGGGAGTCCAAGCGGACTTTGATGCCTCGCACTCTTCGCTGGTGTCGGCGGCCGAGCCGATTAACCGGCGCATCTACGGAGGGAGCCGCCCGCGGGACGACTATCGGCTGATCAATGACGTGCTCGAGGTGCTGGAAGGTGAGAACCGCGCCCGGAACAACGCCGGCATGCTGGAACAGATGGCCAAGGACACCGACGAGGCGCGCGATATCTGCAATGAGGAAGAGATCGCTCCGGTGCCGGAGAGGCTGCAGCTGCGCGTGGTGGAGACTCCGGAGTTCATGCGCGTGTCCGTTCCCCTCGCCGGCGGCCTAGGCCCCAGCGCCGCGCCCTCCGACAACACCGCCGTGGTGTGGCTGACCCCCGCCCCGGCCGACGCGTCCCGCGCCGAGCTGCGCTCGCGCCTGACCACCAACAACATCTACCAGCTCAAGCTGCTGGCCATGCTCTACGGCATCCCCGGCTACGCCTTGATCGGCTCGCTCGCCTCCGACATGGAAAGCGAACAGGCCAAGCTGACACACATGGTGGAGCCCCTACCCGGGTTCATTCACGGCTGGCCGATCTATATCACCGAGACCACAGTCGGGACCCACTACACCGGCGATGTCGACTTTATCTGGCGCAAGTACAAGCTACAGATCATCGCCGCGGCCCTGGTCGACATCCAGTTGCACGCAGGGGATCTGACCATGGACGACGCGCAAGAGTTCCTCACGCGGCGGGCCTACATGGAAAGCAGCGCAGCCCGCGCGCTGCTCCGTTCGCTGGAAGTGAACCCGACGCAGTCTGCCACCGCCTACTTTGGCTGGAAGAACTGGCAGTTGCTACGCGCCCACTACCAAGAGACCACGCAGGACTTCAGCCTGACCTCCTTCCACGGCAAGGCCCTCAGGGCTGGCTCGATGCCGCCAGTGGAGTTCTCCTACGCCGTCAGCGAGGCCAAGGGCAGGCTGTCGCTTGACGGTGGGGAGCAGGAGTAGGATATGGGGCGGCGGCGCGCTCCCGTAGCGCCGCCGCTTTCGTGCATAATAGGAAGGTGAGGGCGACGGACCCTCACGCCTAGACCGCGCGCCCACGCCGGGCAGCCGATCTCAAAGAGCAAAGCCGCGGTAGCAGGCAGCGCCTCCGGGGAGATTAACCGTGCCCAAACTCAAGACACATCGCGGTGCAGCGAAACGCTTCAAACTGACCGGCACGGGCAAGGTCAGGCGCAGGCATGCCAGCATGAATCACATCCTGACCAAGAAGACCCGCAAGCGGAAACGGCGCCTCCGCAAGGGGACCACGGTCAGCGCAGCCTTTGCGAAGTCCGTGCGCAGAATGATCTCCACGTAGGTACTGCGAGCGGCAGCTAGGTCAGGGCAATGCATCGGGACCGCCTTCGCGGCGGCCCCTAGGAGGAAATCGTGGCAAGAGTCAAGCGAGGCAACAACCGCGTCAAGAAGCGCAAGCGCGTGCTGGCGAAGGCCAAGGGCTATTTCCTCGCCAAGAGCAAGCTCCACCGCTACGCCCGCGAAGCGGTCAACCGCGCCGATCAGTTCGCCTACATCGGCCGCAGGCTGAAGAAGCGCGACTTCCGGGCGCTGTGGATCACGCGGATCAGCGCGGCCGCCCGCGCCAACGATATCAACTACAGTTCGTTCATCCGCGGCCTCAAGGACGCCGGCATCGACCTCAACCGCAAGATGCTAGCTGACATCGCCGTGCGCGACCCCGAGGGATTCGGGCAACTGGTCGCCAAGGCCAAGGCGGCCCTCGCCGAACAGCCGACTGCGAGCGCCTAGCGTCGACACGCGGATCCCGCCAGCGCAAGCTACCGTGTCGATCGAACGCAAGACGGGTCGGCCGATCGGCGAGTTGATCCGCGAGGGCGAGGATCCCGAGCAACTCTACGGAGAATTGCGCGCCGCCTTCGAGCGGGAATGCAGCGCAGCGTTGACCCCGCAACAGGGGCAGGCCCTGCGGGACCGCTGGCTGGGGCGTCGCAGCGGCCTGCTCTCGGCAATCAATGACCACTGGCTCAAGGCCGCCCCGCGCGAGCTCAAGCCGGTGGTGGGCAAGCTCCAGAACCTGCTGCGCCGCGACCTCGAGGCCGCGGTCAAGGCGGCGGCCGAGGCCGCGGCTCGGGTACAGGTGCAGGCCGAGCCGGATTTGGACACGACCCTGCCCGGACCGGAACGCGGCGGCGGCGCCGTCCACCCCGTTCGACTGGCTTTGGAGGAGGTCTTGGATATCTTCCGCCCGCTCGGCTACAGCGTGGCCGAGGGACCGGAGATCGAGACATTCTTCTATAACTTCGAGGCGCTCAACTTTCCGGCGGACCATCCGTCGGTGGACGAGATGGACACGCTCTTCCTCAAGGACGGAGCCCTGCTGCGGACGCACACGTCGCCGTGCCAGATCCGCATCATGGAGTCCAAGAGCCCGCCGCTGCGCTACGTGGTGCACGGCAAGGTCTACCGCAACGACACGCCGGACGCAACGCACAGCCCAATGTTCCACCAACTGGAAATGTTCGCGGTGGACGAGAGCATCACGTTCGGCGACCTCAAGGGCACGTTGGAGCACTTCGTGCGCTGCTTCTTCGGCCCTCAGACCCAGGCTCGCTTCCGGCCCAGCTTCTTTCCGTTCACCGAGCCCAGCGCGGAGGTCGATATCACGTGCCCGTTCTGTTCAGACGGCGCCTGCCGAATTTGCAAGCAGACCGGCTTCATCGAGGTCCTAGGCTGCGGGATGATCGATCCCAACGTGCTGCGCAACGCGGGACTCGATCCAGAGCGCTACCAAGGCTTCGCGGCGGGTTTCGGCCTGGATCGCTTCGCGATGCTGAAGTACAACATCGACGACATCCTGCTGATGTACCAAGGCGATGCACGCTTCTTGAGGCAATTCCGATAAATGCGCATCCTGCTCAGCTGGCTGAGAGACTTCGTGGAGATCGAGGAATCTCCGCGCGAACTCGCCGACGCGCTCACGATGGCGGGCATGGCCGTCGACGCCGTGGAGAGCGAGGCCGGAGAGACCGTCTTCGAGTTTGACATCACCAGCAACCGCCCGGACGCGATGAACCACTTCGGCATGGCGCGCGAGGTGGCTGCGATCTACCGCCGTCCCCTGCGAGCGCCTTCCACGGCCTGCGCCGAGTCGGGCCCGCCCGCAGCCTCCATGGCAAGCGTGGCGATCCAAGATCCCGACGCGTGCGTCCGTTACGTGGGACGGGTGTTTACCGCCGTGGAGGTGCGTCCATCGCCCGACTGGATGCGTCGCCGGCTTGAGCTGTGCGGAGTCCGCTCGATCAACAATCTGGCGGACCTGACCAACTACGTCCTGCTGGAAATCGGCCAGCCCACGCACGCCTTCGACCTTGACAGGCTCGCAGGGGCGGCCATCGTCGTCCGCCGTGCCCGCCACGGGGAGAGGCTCGTAACGCTAGATGGCGAGGACCGAGATCTGACGGAGGGGCATCTGGCGATTTGCGATGCCGAAAGGCCTGTCGCGCTAGCCGGGGTGATGGGCGGACAGGCGACCGAGATCACAGCCGAGACGCGAAACGTGCTGCTGGAGGCGGCCTGGTTCCGGCCCAGCGTGATCCGGAACGCCGCACGCGGGTTCAAGCTGTTCACCGAGGCGTCCCATCGCTTCGAGCGCGGCGCCGATTGGAACGCTGCGCCGCGGGCTGCAGATCGCATAGCCACCCTGCTGGCCCAGACAGGGCCCGGGCAGGTCTTGCCAGGGCAGGTCGACTGCTTTCCGCGGCAGCCGAAGCTGAGCCCGATCAGGCTCGAGCGCGCGCACATTCTTAGACACCTCGGAATCCAAGTGGATGATGCGGAAGTGGAAGAGATCCTGTCAGCGCTGGGGTTCGAACCGTCCCCGGACACGTCCGGGTGGTCCGTGCCGGCGGCGAGCCATCGCCTGGACGTGGAGCGCGGGATCGATCTGATCGAAGAGGTGGCGCGGATCCACGGCTTCGCCAACATCCCGGCCACGTTGCCGTTGGTCGGGGCGGCGCCCGAGCCAACTCCGCTCGCGGCCGAGGACGCCCGCATGCGCTCGGCAGTGCGGGGTCTCGGCTACGACGAGACGATCGGGTTCGCGTTCATCTCGTCGGACGAAGCCGAACGCTTCGGGCCGGGCGATCCGGTCAGCCTCCGCAACCCGCTCTCGCAGCTTTGGGACGTCATGCGCAACAGCGCCGTGCCGACAATGGTGCGGGCCTTGGAATGGAACCTGCGTCGCAATCAGCCGTTCGTGCGGCTAGCCGAGTTCGGTCGCATCTACCAGAGGTCGGGGGCTAGTTACGATGAGCCCAGCGTGCTGACCCTCGGTGCGAGCGGCACGGCCCGCCAAGCGTCTTGGGCCGAGCCCGCTCGCGAGGTCGGCTTTTACGACATCAAGGCAGATATCGCGGTCCTGCTAGCACCATTCTTTCCGGACGCCCCCGACATCGTGACCGAGGGAGTGCCGCCGTACTACCGCGACAAGCACGCCGTCGGACTGAAGTCGGACGGCGAAGTGCTGGCTTGGTTCGGCGAACTCGACCCCAAGCTCGCCCGCGAGCGCAAGATTCGCCAGCCGGTTTGGGTGGCCGAGATCTTTCTCGACAAGGTGTATGGCAGGGGCTTGCGCCGACCCATCCATGGGAAGCTGGCCAAGGTTCCCGCGGTGAGCCGCGACTTCTCGTTGCTCGTGCCGAACGCCGTAGACTTCGCGAGCATCACCGAGGCGGTGGGCGAGATGCCCGACCTAGACAGCGTGGAGCCCGTCGAAGTGTTCCGCGGAAAGAACGTGCCGGAGGGCAGCTATAGCCTGCTCTTGCGAGCGTGGTGGCAGCGTTTGGACGAGAGCCTGACCGACGAGGAAGTCAACGGGTTCGCCGCCGAGCTGCGCTCACGGCTGCAATCCAGACTCGGCATCACCACGCGCACTTGAGGCGCCGCGATTGAGCCGATGGATCGCATACCCGCGCTCGCGGGGCTCGCGATCGAGGTTCCAGTAGCTGCGCAGTTCGCGATAGGAGTGCTCCCACACTAGGTCATAGCGGCTGTCCAACGCCTTCGGGTGCTTGCCCTTGGCATCCCAAATCACGACCCAGTCGGGATCGGGCGAGTCGTCGAATTGATCCGCCGGAAGCAAGTCTCGGAAGCGCTGGTTGTACGCGATCTCTGAGTCGAGCAGGTTCACCCAGCGCCGGTCGGGCAGGTAATAGTTGCCCACCATTCCCTTGACGTTTCGCACGTATGCAATGGTCTGCCCGGGCTTGGTGTTGGATTCCAAGAACTCCAGCAGAGGGCCGTTGTGATGGTCGTAGCGCAGAAACTGGCGCAGCACAACTTGCTCCGTCCCGCCGCCGGCCAGTTCGAGGTTCGGCCAGAGACTGGCGCCGACCAAGCAGGCCAGGGCTGTCCGGCGACGGCCGATACGATCGAGGCCCGCGGCACCCAACCCGACCAGCACAATGGCCGCGGGACAGGCCTGATAGTAGTAGCGCGGCAGTGTCGCCCGCCCTGCCACTGCGATCGTAAAGAGCGGGCAGACCACGACGATGAGTCCGGCCAGCAGGGCCATCTTGGCGTGAATTCCCGGCTTCTCGATTCTGCTCCAGAGGTAGATACCCGCCGCAGGCAGGCAAAGAAACACCAGCCCGAACAGCACGAATGTCCAGTCCGGCGTGCGCCGCAGCCATGGCTCCCTGATGACGAATCCAAGCAGCGGGGCCGCCGCACCTGCAGCAGCCAAGGCCCAGCCGGCGCGCGGGATGTCAAGCTTGGACCAGCGACCAAGCAAGGCCATCGCAGGTGCCAGCACCACGAATGGCACCCAGCGCCAATAGTCGGCGCCGCGCCGCGAGACTACGTAGCGGAAGTTCTCCCAAAACGCGTTCTCGCTACCGGGCCGCCACTCAGTCAGGTACTCGGCGTGCAGGAGCCAGAACTCGGCGCCGAGGACAACTGCGAGCACAGCCGAGGCCCCGCACAGCCGGGCCAAGGTCGGTCGGTCCGTCAGGAGCAGGAACAGGCCCAGCGCCAGCCATGTCGCCGCGAAGCTAAGGTAGTTTCCCGCATAGAGCAGGCATCCGACCAAGCAAAGCTGGCAGTGAAACGACCACTTTCGGCCCAAGGCAGGATCGCGCAAGTAGCGCGCCACCTGCGCCAACAGCAAAAGGGTGGCGAAGACCACCAAGATGTAATAGCGACCCTGCCGAGCCGCATGCACGAAGTAGATGGAAACACTCGCAATGACCGGCAGCGCCAGGGGCAGCCAGCGGGGACCTCCAAGCTGTCGTCCCAGCGACCACAGCAGCGCAAGGCATCCGAGGCCGAACAGCGCGAACGGCAACCTCGCTGGCAGCGTGCCGCTGCCAAATAGCCGGTGCCCCGCGGCGGAGACATAGAACTGCAGATAGCTCTGCATCGCCGGCAACAGGTGCGAATTGATGTCGTGCCCGTCGTCGTCTTGGACCAGCAACTGGCCGAGTTCGCGATCAAAGGCGTAGGGCAGCCAATCGCCGCTCGCGGCCATCAAGCGCCCCCAAACGGCTGTGGTCGCTTCGTCGCGCCACAGGGGCACGCCGTCCAATCGCCAGAAGATGGCGGCCACACAGAGCGCCAGCGCCGCTATGGCTGGGATGCGCCTCATGCCTGGACAGGTCTGTTGGGGAGGCGAGCCGTTACGAGGACCACGTGGTCCGGAACTCCGGGAACAACGTCAAGCCGCCGCAAGCGAACAGCGTCTGCCCGGTGATGTAAGACGCTTCGTCCGAGGCCAAGAATGCGAATACCGCCGCGATCTCGGCCGATTCGCCCGCACGGCCCATGGGAATGTGGGACTCGACAACACCCTTGGCGACGGGATCATTGATCCAGTTCATGTTGATCGGGGTGACGATCGCTCCCGGCCCGACCGCATTGACGCGGATGCCCCGGTCGGCGTATTCCAGCGCCAGCGTCTTGGTGAGGTTCTCCATCCCGCCCTTGGAGATCGAGTAGGGCAGATACTCAGGCTTTGGGATGATCTCGTGGACGCTGGAATTGTTGACGATCACGCCCCCGCCCTCGCGAGACAAGAAATGCTTGATCGCCGACCGGCAGCAGAGATAGCAGCCGCGCAGGTTGACGCCGAGAATCCTGTCGAAGTCCTGGGCCGCGCTCTCATGGCTGGGCGAGGGCTTCTGGATGCCGGCATTGTTGATCATTACATCCAAGCGGCCCCACTCGCCTATCACCTCGTCGAACATCGCAGCGACCGCCGCCTCATCGGCAACATCCGCCTTGTGCACCAAGACCTTTGCATCGCCGAAGCCGCCGGCGCGGTGCGCCTGACGCACCTGCTCGGCCGTCTCAGCCGCGCCCGCATCGTTGCGGCTGTAGTTGACCACGACGCTGCCGCCCTCTTGAGCGAAGCGGACAGCGATCGCCTCTCCGATGCCGGCCGAGGCGCCAGTAACGAGCACAGTCTTGCCGAGAAATCGAGTCTGCATGGGAGATCCGGCCGGCAGCGGAGGCCGCCAACACTGCACATTATAGCGCCAGCAAACGCAACTGCCCGGCTTTGTCCGCAACAAGTCGTGATCGGACAAGGCTGTATCGCCGCTCGACAACAGCGTCCCGCCCCAACGAGCCCGGCGACGACTTCTCGCTAGCGGTGCCTGGGGCGCTGGATCGTCCCGCCGCGGGCCTGAAGGGCGGTTGACGGTAGGCGGGGCAGGCGCCCCAAACCCGCTGGAGCTCGCAAGCTGCCGAGCCAAGCATCCCCGCAGCCGGGAAGGGGCGGCCAGATCCGCAGTCCCGGCGGGTCCAACTGATTGCCCGCGCTAGACTAAGGCACTCGCGGAGGCGTCGCGTTTTGCTGCTAGCGGCCCCTTCTCGACGTGCCCGGCGAAGGGCTGGGCCGGCAGCACCGATGCGAATCCTTGTCTCGGCGGGGGAAACTTCCGGCGACCGCTATGCGGCCGGCCTCGTAGAGGCGCTCGCGGCGCGCCTGCCCGATGCGCGTTTCTTCGGCTGTGCCGGACCGAGGATGCGGGCTGTCGGCGTCGAAGCCATCGTCCGCACGGAGGACCTTGCGGTGGTCGGCCTGTTTGAGGTAGCCCGCCATATCCCGCGGATCTACGGCCTGTTCCGGAGGCTTGGTCGCTCCGCTGCGGCATTGGCGCCAGATCTTGCGATCCTAACCGACGCCCCGGACTTCAACCTCCGGCTTGCGGCGCGGCTGCGGAGGGCAGGGATCCCAATCGTGTACTATGTCGCGCCCCAGGTGTGGGCTTGGCGCAAGCGGCGCATTCACCGAATTCGAGAATTGGTCGACCTGCTGCTCGTGATCTTCCCGTTCGAGGAAGGCTATTTCCGCGAGCGCGGCGTGGACGCCCGCTTCGTGGGGCACCCGCTATGCGACCTGGCGAAGGTCAGCTCGAATCGGGCTGACTTTCTTTCGAGGCACTCAGTGAACCCGTCCGAGCCGCTGGTCGCCCTGCTGCCGGGCAGCCGCAAGGGCGAATCGTTGAGGCACCTGCCCGCCCTCCAGGACGCCGCGCGCCGGCTCACGGAGTCCGGCGTGCGGCAGTTCGTGCTGCCGGCCTCAGCGACCACCGGCAAGCAGTTCTTCGCCGAGCGCTGGCAGGGCCCCGAGATTCGCATCGTCGAGAACCGCTTCCAAGACTGCGCAGGACACGCGGACGTGGCCTTGGTTGCAAGCGGCAGCGCGACCGTGGAAACGGCCTTGCTGGGAACGCCGATGGTGAGTTTCTACAGGCTGTCGTGGTCGAGCTATTACCTGGCCCGGCTCTTGGTTGACGTGCAATACTACACCATGGTCAACCTGCTTGCCGGCAAGCAGGTCATTGCCGAGTGCATTCAGCACGAATGCACGGGTGCGAAACTAGCGAGCGAGGCCGTTCGTCTCCTACAACAGGAGGGCGAGCGCTGCCGCATGATCGCGGAGTTCTCGAGCCTTCGCAGCACACTCCAATCCAGTACCCCAGCGGCACACAGGGCCGCAGCAGTGATATGCGAACGATTCTCCATCGGCTAGCCACCGCGACTCTGATCGCCACGATTGCAGCTGTCGGGCCAAGCGCCCGCCTGTGCGCACAGGACGGGACCGTCGGCCCCCTGCTGGACGTGCAGCACTACAAGATCGACGCCAAGTTGAACATGGACGCCCAATTGCTCGAAGCCACCGCGGAGGTGCACTTTATTCCGCGCGACCCGGCCGGCAACGCCTTCTTCGAGCTGCACAACTCGCTCAACGTCGACTTCGCCGAGATGGAGGACGGCACGAGCCTGGATCCCATCCGCTACCGCGCCGACTCGACCGTGCACGTCAGCTTTCCGGAGACGCTTCCGGTCGACCAGCCCCAGGTGATCAGGTTCCGCTACGGCGGCCGCCTGATCAGCTACGAGGAATCCCCCGCCGAAGGCTACAGTCTGGCCGAGATCATGCCCGACCGCGCCATCCTGCTCTACGCCGGGCGCTGGTTTCCAGTCAACGGCTACGGGGCGGACCGCTTCACGTCCGAGATACGCATCACGGTGCCTGACGGGCTTGAGGTGCTGGGCAGCGGCACCCGCACTCGCACCGAGGCCTTGGAGGGTGTCGAGCACCTCTTTGAATTCAACTATCCGTCCTTCCCGGGCACCATCGCGGTGGTCGCCGACGAGCCCGCAAGAGCATCAAGCGGCTCCGCCTCGAGTTCCGTGTACATGCCGGGAGCGTCGGAGAATCTCGCCTTGGAATACGGCGAGGCCGCAGCCGAGATGGTCGAATTCTACTCCGACACCTTCGGAGCTCCCTACTCGAAGTCGCTTGCCATCGTAGAGATGGGCGAATACGCTCCCGACGGCTACTGGGCGCCTGGCATGGTGCTGTTGAGCCCCTTCGCCCGGCGGGATGCGCTAAACCGGCAATTGCTCGGCAAACTGGTCGCCAACCAGTGGTGGGGCACGATCGTGGGCGCTGGCAACAGCAACCACCTGTGGCTGGTGGACGGCACCGCGCAATACTCGGCGCTATTGGAGATCGAGGAGTCGGAGGGCGAGGAAGCCTTTCGGGACGCGCTGAAGAACACCCGCATCGAAGCTCTCACCTTCGACGAGGTGCCGCTGCGAGAGTCCGGCCGCGTGGGCGATTTCTCGCCCCAGATGAAGGCGCTCACATCAGCTCGCGGGGCGATGGTGCTGCACATGCTCCGCTGGCGCGTCGGCGACGAGCCGTTCTTCGAGATCCTGCAAGAACTGATCGGCGGACACACTTGGGGAACCCTCACGACCGACGATTTCCGACTGCTGTTTGAAGACGCGACCGGCAAGGACCTCGACGGGTTCTTCCTGCAGTGGACCGAAACCAACATCACGCCGGAGTTCCAGCAGGAGTACACCATCTACAGGCTGGGCGGCAACGAGGGGTTCCGCGTGATCGGCAAGATCAACCAAGACATGGACACTTTCAGCATGCCGGTCGAACTCAAGATCGAGACCGAGGGCGAGCCCGAGTTCTTCGTGGTCGAAGTGGCGGGCGAGGCCTCAGACTACAGGCTGGAAACGTTCGGAAAGCCCAGAGAGGTCATCTTGGACCCCAACCACCGCATCTTGAGACTGGACGACGAGACGCGGGTGCGCGTCGCGATCCGGCGCGGCGAGCAGCTGGTCGAACTGGGGTATTACCAAGAAGCTCTGCTTGAGTACCAGCAGGCTTTGGACATCAACCGCTTCAGCTCTCTGGCGCACTACCGCACGGGCGAGGTGTTCTTCCTGCAGAGCAACTTCCAGTCAGCGGCCAACGAGTTCCGCGAGGCCCTCAACGGCGACCGCGACCCCGCCTGGGTCGAGGTCTGGTCGCACATCAACCTCGGCAAGATCTTCGATATCACCGGACAGCGGGAGCGCGCCGTCAACGAGTACCAGCTCGCCGTGAGGACGCGTGACGACACCCAGAACGCCCAGAACGAGGCCAGCAAGTACCTCGCCAGCCCCTACCGGCGAACGCGTGCCAAAGAGCGCACGTACTGACGGGCCGGGCACGCCGCTTCGGCCGGGCCTCAGTACTTGGGGACGCTGGGGTCGACTTCGTCGCTCCAGCGGAGTATGCCGCCGGCCAGGTTGGTGACGCGGCTGAATCCCATCTCCTTGAGCAACCGCTGGGCCTTGCCGCTGCGCACGCCGCTCTTGCAGTGGACCACGATGTCGGCCGTGGAGTCGAGTTCGTGAACGTGCTCCGGCAACGTGCCCAAGGGGATCAAGGTGGTCCTGGGAATCTTGGCGATCTCGAACTCGTGGGGCTCGCGGACGTCCAACACGAAGACGTCGTCCCCCCTGTCCAGCCGGGACTTCAGATCTGACGGCGAAATCTCGGGCAGCCGCTCTTGCGCCGCAGCCTCGGCGGCCTGCTGCGGAATCCCGCAGAACTGCTGGTAGTCGATCAACTCCCGAACCGTGGGATTGTCGCCGCAGACCGGGCAAGCGGGATTGCGGCGCAGCCGCAGTTCCCGGAAGCGCATGTTCAGCGCGTCGTAGAGGAGCAGCCTGCCGCTGAGGGAATCGCCCTTGCCGAGGATGATCTTGACGGCCTCCGTAGCCTGGATGCTGCCGATCACAGCGGGCAGGATGCCCAGCACGCCTCCCTCGGCGCAACTGGGGACCAGTCCCGGAGGCGGCGGCTCCGGGTACAGGCAGCGGTAGCACGGACCGCCCTGGTGGCTGAATACCGTGGCCTGGCCCTCGAAGCGGAAGATCGAGCCGTAAGCGTTCGGCTTGCCCAGCAGCACGCAGGCGTCGTTGACCAGGTAGCGCGTCGGAAAGTTATCGGTGCCGTCAACGACTACGTCGTAGTCCGCCAGGATCTCGAGCGCGTTGTCGCTGGTCAACGCAGTCTGGTGCTTGTCGATTTCCAGACGGGGGTTGATGTCCTGCATCGTCTCGGCGGCCGAGTCGATCTTGGGGCGGCCGACGTCCTTCGAGCCGTGGATCACCTGCCGCTGCAAGTTCGTCTCGTCGACGACATCGAAGTCCACGATCCCGATCCTGCCGATGCCGGCCGCAGCCAGGTACAGGCCCAGCGGCGCGCCGAGGCCGCCGGTCCCGACCATCAGCACGCTGGCGCCCTTCAGCCTGCGCTGTCCTTCCAGGCCGACCTCCGGCAAGATCAAGTGGCGGCTGTAGCGCAGGATCTCTTCTTTGGACAGCTCCGGCAGCGCGGGCTCGGCTACGTCAATCGCCGGGGCCAGCGTTGCGCCACCGGCAATCGAGGGCACGATGCTGATGGTGGTGTCGGCGCCGAGCGCGGTGTCCTCACGGTCCAAGTAGCGGATGTCCTCGTCATCGACGTAGACGTTGACAAAGCTGCGCAGCTTGCCCTGATCGTTGAAAAGGTTGCGCTCGACCTGCGGGTGCGCGGCTACCAGCTCGCGCAACGCCTCGCCGACGGTGCCGGAGTCTACCTCGACGGTGTCATGGCCGGCCACGAACTGCCGGAGAGGTGTTGGGATGAGAATCTTAGCCATGCCCTTGCTGCTCTTGATGCTAACAATCGCCCTATTCTCTGTCAATGAAATAGGGATTCGAGCCGCCCTCGGCGCGCGATCCACGCAACGGCTCGGTCGTAGTCTCGAGATGCCGATCCTGGCCCACGCTATAGTGGCGGTCGGCCGAATTGTCGCCAGCGCCGGCTCGTGTCCAAAGGGAGCTGCAACAGCATGCCCATACTGTTCTTTTCCGACCCAGACGAACTCAGGGAGTGGTTTCGCGACAACCACAAGACGGCCGACGAGCAATGGATCGGCTACTACAGGGTTGCCACTGGCATGCCGAGCGTGACTTGGCCGGAATCGGTCGATGTGGCACTGTGCTTCGGCTGGATCGACGGGATTCGCAAGAAGATCGACGAGCGCAGCTACAGGGTGCGCTTCACCCCCCGTCGTCCCGGGAGCAGCTGGAGCGCCAGGAACGTCGAGCGCATGCGATCCCTGATCGAGGCCGGGCTGGTCGAAGAGAGCGCGCGGGCGGCATTCGAATCGGCGGACAGCCCACGCAGGGCGCCAGCCGCCCATGAACTCGCGGCCGTGGCTCTGCCGGGGGAATACGAGCGCAGGATCAAGGCGGTGCCAGAGGCGTGGGAGTGCTTCGCCGGCGCGACGCCATCCTACCGCAAGCAGTGCGCACACTGGATCATCAGCGCGAAACGGGAACAGACCCGCCAAAAGAGGCTCGAGACCCTGATCGAGTGCAGCTCGCGCGGCGAGCCGATACCACCGCTGCGTTGGGCGGTCAAGATGCGGCAAAGTCGCTGAACGGTGCGGCGCGGGCCAGCTCAGCCCTCCCCGAAGGAGCCAGCAGAGCCGCACGAGGACTGGAACATGCTGATTCCGGCGATGCCCGCCGCGCCGGCGTCCGCACAGGCGGCGATCCGTTCCGCTGTGATGCCCCCCAGCGCAGCCACCGGCAACGAGCTCGCCGAGCAAGCGTCGCGCAGCCCGCCAAGGCCGGGTATCTCTCTTTGGCCCGGCTTAGACCGCGTTGGAAACACCGGGCCAAAGACGGCCAGGTCGGCCCCCTCCCGCTCCGCCCGGCAGACTTCGTCGACGGTATGCGTGGACACCGCGATCAGAAAGCCGGGTGGAACGACAGGCCTGAGATCGCAAGGAGCGGGCGAGCCCGCCGGGAGGTGGACTCCGTGCGCTCCGGCAGCCAGCGCGACGTCCAAGCGGCTATTGACCAGGATCGGGGTCCCGTGGGGTCGGACACGAGCCAAGGCGGCGCGGGCCAGATCGAGCAGGTCCCGGGGGGCCAGATCCTTCTCTCGGAGCTGGATCCAAGAGCAGCCGCGCCTGGCGTTCCTTCCTATGCAATCAAGCAAGCTGCCGGGGCAGGTTCTGCGATCGGTGATGTAATAGCGCCTCATTGCCCGCTCCACGTCGCACTGCTGGCTCTGCAATGTTGACAGTGGCTGACTAAAGTAAAGTCATGATAGTATACTAAGAGTTCATTCAATCAATCGTCGCGCGCCCGCGGGCGGGCGGCGGTTAGCGGGATCCGCCGCAGAGCATCCCGGGATTTGGAGGGTCACAGATGGGAAAGGTCATTGGTATCGACCTCGGCACCACCAATTCGGTCGTAGCCGTCATGCAAGCGGGGCAGTCCCAAGTCGTCGCTAACCAGGAAGGGGAGCGCACCACACCGTCTGTCGTGGCATTCAGCAAGAATGGCGACCGCTTGGTCGGCGAGACAGCCAAGCGGCAGGCCGTGACCAATCCAGAGGCCACGATCTCGTCGATCAAGCGCTTCATGGGCCGCCGCAGCTCCGAAGTCACAGAAGAGACAAAGAACGTAGCCTACAAGATCAGCGCGGCGGGGGATCTGCTCAAGGTCACGGTCGGAGAGAACAGCTATTCGCCGCAGGAGATCTCGGCCATGGTGCTGGGAAAGCTCAAGGAGGCGGCCGAGGCCTATCTCGGCGAGAAGGTCACCGAGGCGGTCATCACAGTTCCGGCGTACTTCAACGACGCCCAGCGCCAAGCCACCAAGGACGCGGGCAAGATCGCGGGACTGGACGTGCGCCGCATCATCAACGAGCCGACGGCGGCGGCCCTGGCCTACGGCTTGGACAAGAAACAGAACCAGACGATCGCCGTCTACGACTTTGGCGGGGGAACGTTCGACATTTCGATCCTAGAAGTCGACGAGGGGGTCGTCGAAGTCAAGGCGACCAACGGTGACACCCACCTCGGCGGGGACAACATCGACAGCGTGCTGATCGACTGGCTGGTGGACGAGTTTCGCAAGGAGCAGGGTATCGACCTGTCCAAGGACACCATGGCCCTGCAGCGGCTGCGCGAAGCGGCCGAGAAGAGCAAGCGGGACCTGTCGACCCTGATGGAGACAGAAATCAATCTGCCCTTCATCACTGCCAACGAGACCGGCCCCAAGCACCTCGCTCGCAAGCTCACCAGAGCTCACCTCGAGCAGATGATCGACCCGCTGGTGCGCCGGACACTGGAGCCGTGCAAGAAGGCCCTCACAGACGCAGGGATGTCGCCGTCGAACATCGACGAAGTGGTGATGGTCGGCGGCTCGACCCGCATTCCTATGGTTCAAAAGCGGGTAGAAGAGCTATTCGGGCGGGAGCCGCACAAGGGCGTCAACCCCGACGAAGTCGTGGCCACTGGCGCCGCCGTGCAGGGCGGCGTCTTGGGCGGCGAGGTCAAGGACGTGCTGCTGCTCGACGTCACGCCGCTGTCGCTCGGCATCGAAACCCTGGGCGGAGTGTTCACCAAGCTGATCGAGCGCAACACCACGATCCCGACGCGCAAGTCCGAGGTCTTCTCGACGGCGGCGGACAGCCAGACCTCGGTAGAGATCAAGGTCTTCCAAGGCGAGCGATCCATGGCGGGAGACAACCGCTTGCTGGGCGTGTTCCAGTTGGTCGGAATTCCGCCGGCGCCGCGCGGAGTGCCGCAGATCGAGGTCACCTTCGACATCGACGCCAACGGCATCCTGAACGTGTCGGCCAAGGACAAGGCAACCAGCAAGCAACAGCAGATCACGATCACCAGCTCTTCGGGCCTGTCCCAGGAAGAGATAGAGAAGATGGCGCGCGACGCGGAAGAGCACGCGGCCGAGGATCAGAAGCGCAAGGAAGAGATCGAAGCCCGCAACCAAGCCGAGGCGGTGATCTACTCCACGGAGAAGACCCTGGGCGAACACCGCGACAAGGTCGACGAGGCCGAGGCCAAGAAGATCGAGCAGGCCATCGAGGCAGCCCGCGAAGCCGTCAAGAGCGGCAGCACCGAGCAGATCAGCAAGGCCGTGATGGACCTGAACCAGGCCTCCCACGCGCTGGCCACGGCGATGTACGCGGCTCAGCAAGGCGGCGATGGTTCGGACGCTCCCTCGGATGGCGCCGGCGAAGCGGACAGCGGAAACGCACCTGACGATGTGGTGGAGGCAGAGTTCGAAGACGCGGACGAGAAGCCGAAGTCGTGAGGCGGGGGGGGGCCCCCCCCCGCCCCCCCGCCCCCCCCCCCGAGGAACTGAATGGAGGGGAGGCCCACCGCCCAAAAAAAAAAAAAAACCCCAGCGGTGAGCCCCCACCAACAAA
>VXMF01000009.1:0-223041 GCA_009841225.1 Terriglobia bacterium
TGTTTCTTGCCTTCTGCGTTGGTTTGTGGGTTGGGGCCTGCCCCCCCCGCCCCCCCCGGCGGGGCTGGCGGGGCGGGGGGCGGGGGGGCCCCGCCCCCCCCCCCCCCCCCCCCCCCGCCACCGTCTAGGCTAGATGGGCATGGCGGCCAACCGCAGCAAAGATTACTACGCGACGCTGGGAGTGCCCCGCAACGCGAAGGCAGACGCGATCCGCACAGCCTACCGGCACCTGGCGCGCAAGCTGCACCCCGACGTCAACCCCGGCGACAAGGCCGCCGAGGAGCGCTTCAAGGATGTCCAGGAGGCTTACGACATCCTCAGCGATGAGGAGAAGCGGGGCATCTACGACCGTTACGGATTCTATTCCGAGCAGGCCCGCCAGCAGGCCTCCGCCGGCCAAGGCCACGGTTTCGGATTCGATGGCTTTGACTTCAGCGACCTAGGGCGCCAAGCCGCCGGGACGAATCTCGGCGACCTGTTCGAGGGAATGTTCGGCGGCCGGGGACGCGGTCGCGGCCAGGCCACGCGCCGGCAGGGCGAGGATCTCGAGTACGAGATGGAGATCGGCTTTGACGGAGCGATTCGAGGCGCGACCGAACGCCTCAAGATCAGCCGGCAGGTCCCGTGCGCGCCTTGCTCCGGATCGGGCAACGCAAAGGGAGAGCCGCCAAGCGTCTGCAAGGCCTGCGGCGGCAGCGGCCAGTCACAGCGCATGGCCGGCAACATGCGCTTCAGCGTTCCCTGCGCGGAATGCGGACAGACCGGGCAGGCCCGTACGCCGTGCCCGCAGTGTGCTGGCGAGGGGCGAGTGCTGGCCACCAACACCATCGACGTGCGGATCCCGCCGGGCACGCGAGAGAACGCTAGGCTCCGCCTGCAAGGCAAGGGCAACGCCGGGATCCTCGGCGGCCCGGCCGGCGACTTGTACATCCTCGTGCACGTGGGCAAGCACCCGTTCTTCGAGCGCGACAACTTCGACATTCGCATCGAGGTGCCGATCACGCCGGCCGAGGCCGTGCTGGGCGCAAAGATCGAAGTGCCGACGATCGATGGCACCGCCTTGATGCGGATTCCGCCGGCGACAAGTTCGGGAAAGACTTTCCGCATGCGCGGGCGGGGCGTCACCGACCCGCGGAGCGACAAGCGCGGGGACCAGTTCGTTAGAATCTCGATTGTCGTGCCCAAGGTCCCGGACGAATCGACCAAGGATCTGATGCGGCGCTACGCGGAGCGCAATCCCGAGAACCCGCGCGACTCACTCGGCGTCTGACCATGGCAAGACAGCACAAGACCAAGGGCAGCTACACGATCTCGGTGGTGGCGGAACGTTTCGACGTGCATCCGCAGACGCTGCGCATGTACGAGCGCGAGGGCCTCTTGCAGCCATCCCGGACCGACGGCAACACGCGCCTCTACACCGACGAGGATATCGACCGGCTCGATGTAATCCTGTCGCTGACGCGCGACCTCGGCGTCAATCTCGCGGGCGTGGAGATCATCTTGAACATGCGCAGCAAGATGGACGCCATGCAGCGGCAGATGCGCGAGTTCGTCAGCTACGTCAACCGGTCCATGGATCTTGCGGAAGACAGCGAGGACCCGATCTCCAACGCGCTGATCCCTATCAGGACCCGCATGCCGATGCGAGCTAGGCGCGAGGACGAGGAGGCCCCGGCCGCGGCACCTCCCGGGTCGAAGATCGTCGACCTATAGCGCGCTCGCCCGCTTCTAGGCCAAGAGCCCGCCGATCCACCTAAGCGCGCCAATGGCGTGCAGGAAGACGATGAGGATGCAGACCGGCACGGGATACTTAAGAATCCACAGCCACGAGCCGTAGAACTTGGCCAAGGCGCTGCCGGACTCGAACTCCTTGCGCCTGAGGGCGCCGTCCATGCGCCAAGCGACGAACAAGGCGATGCCGAGGCCGCCGAGCGGCAAGGCCCAGTTCGACACGAAATGATCCACGGCGTTGAACCAACTGCCGCTCGTCGTGGCCGGCACGCCGAAGAGCGCCACCAAGACCGTGCCGGACACGCATGCCTTGACTCGGGAGATTCCGTGGTTGTCTAGCAGATACGCCGCAATGACTTCGAGAATCGCAATGGCGCTGGTCAGAGCGGCGAAAACGAGCATCACGAAGAACACCACTGACAAGACCGCCCCGCCTGTCATCTGGGCGAGCGCCGTGGGCAGGGTCACGAAGAGCAATCCCGGCCCTGCTCCCGGCTCCATGCCGAACGTGAACACGATGGGGAAGATCACCAATGACGCGGCCAAGGCGACCAGCGTGTCTGCACCCGCAGTGGCGAGCGAGGCAGATGCGAGGTCATCCTGCGACCGCAAGTAGCTGCCGTAGGCGATCATGCTGCCCATGCCCAGGCTGAGCGTGAAGAACGAATGACCAAGAGCCTCGAGCACGCCGGCAGCAGTCAGCTTCTCCCAGTTCATGCCAAACAGGAAGTCCATCGCCTCGCCCCAGCCGGACATCGTCATTGCCTTGCCCAGCAGAATCAGGATCATCACGAACAGCCCGGGCATCATGATCCGCGCCCAGCGCTCGATGCCGTGCGACACACCCGCCGCCACGACACACATGGTGAATACCAAGAAGGCGAACTGCCAGCCGACGCCGATTAGCGGCGAGCCGGTCAATTGGCCGAAGAGGCCCTCCGCCTGACCGGCGTCAATGCCGGCGATGGCATTGGTCAGCGAGAGGTAAGTGTAGTGCAGGGCCCAGCCCGCAACGGTGGAATAGTACGACAGCAGGAGGAAGGCGGCCACAACTGCCAGAATCCCGAATACCACCCACTTGGACTTCGGGTCCGACAGCGTGCGGTAGGCAGTGACCGACGACGACCGCGAGGCCCGTCCAAGCATGACCTCGGCCATCATCACGGGCACGCCTACGACTAGGATGCAAGCCAAGTAGACCAAGACGAACGCCCCGCCGCCGTTCTCGCCCGTGATGTACGGGAACTTCCATATGTTGCCCAAGCCGACGGCGGAGCCGGCGGCAGCGAGAATGAACCCGGTCCTCGAGTTCCACTGGGCTCTAGGAGAATCGGAATGATCCGGCATGCCCTGCATGGTACCCGAACGATGGCTAGGTGATTCAGGACGGACCGAGAAACAGCGCGCCCAATGTCTTCGGCAGCGCCAGTGCCCGGTCGATGAGGGGGGACGCATGCTTGTCCGGTCGCGCCGAGCTCGATCGAACTGAGCTCATCTGCAGGATCAACGCCAGCCCGGCACATCCCCGCTGGATGGGGCGCGTCACCACGCGGCCTACGCAATGCAGAACGGCGAGCCGGAAAGAAATCCCAGCGCCAGGCTATGCAGCCTAGACGTCCTCGTCGATGCTCTCCTCGCCCTCTGACTTGGCGATGATCGCCGCGCCGCAAGAGTCGCTGAAGACATTGATGACGGTGCGGTACATGTCCAGCGGACGATCGACCGCTAGCATCGCGCCGACGATCAGCTCCACCTGTGGCCCGGTTAGGTTGACGGCCTCGAGCACGATGAAGATCACAACAAGTCCCGCTGACGGAACGGCCGCAGCGCCGATGGATGCCAGCAAGGCAGTGAATACCACCAAGAGCTGCTGCTCGAAGCCAAGCTGGACGCCTAGCACTTGTGCGATGAACATCACCCCAGCACACTCGTAAAGAGCCGTTCCGTCCATGTTGACGGTCGCCCCCATCGGCAACACGAACGAAGTGACGCGGTTGGAGGCACCGACCTTGTTTTCCACAGCATCGATCGTGACCGGCAGGGTCGCGCCAGAAGAACTCGTGGAAAAGGCCATCACGATAGGCTGCATCATGTTGCGGAAGTGCGTAACCGGGTTGATGCGGCCCAAGAAGCGCAAGATCAGCGGCAGCGTCACCAGCAGGTGAACAGTCAGACCCGCGACCAGCATCAGGGCGTACAGGCCCAGCGCCTTGAACGCTCCGAGACCGGTCGTGCCCATCAGCTTGGCAATCAGGGCGAACACCCCGATGGGCGCGACCAGGCGGATGATGCCGCCGGTCAGGCGCATCATCGTCTCGAACGCCGCTTCGAAGAAGCCCAGCAGCGGCTCGCGATGCGCCTTCTGCAGCGTGCTGATGGTGATGCCCAGAACGATAGAGAAGAAGATGATCGCCAGCATGTCCGCCCCTGCCGCCGCCGCGAAGACATTCTCCGGCACGATGTCGAGAATCAGATCCACCGGTGATTGAATCACGGTCAGGTTCGGCAGCTCCTCGGTCTCGGCCGTGCCGAGATCGGCGCCTACGCCGGGCTGGATCAGGTTGACCATCACCAGCCCCACGATGCACGCGCAGGCACTCGTGAGCATGTAGTAGCCCATCGTCTTGCCGAACAGACGTCCCAGCCCAGCTCCCGCGCCCACCGATGCAACGCCGGTGACGATCGAGGTCAACACCAAGGGCACGATGATCATCTTGAGCATCTTGATGAACAGTGTCCCGAGCCAGCCGACTGCGTCGGCGAACGGTTCTCCTCCGATCAAGCCGGCGATCACGCCGAGCGCCATCGCAATGGCGATGCGCCAATGCAGCTGCTGGTGCCACTTGGCCCCTGGGATGGTTTCACTCATTTCGTTCCTTCTTTTCGGCCCGCTTCCAGCCGTTCCTGATATTGTCATCAAACCCGCGGCTGCTCGTCAGCCGCGGGACTGCACCGAAGGTTAACAGAATTGCCCAGCCATGGTGCGGCAGCGAAGAAGTCCGCATGCGAGGGGAGGCGGTGCGCGGACGCGTGCCTGCAAGCCATAGGATCGTGACCGGGCAGGCTCCTCAGCCCGTGTCCGCAGCCCGCTATGACCGAAACAGCGCCGGCTTCCACAGTGCCGGGGCAGTCGGAGGCCGCCGCCCGAGACCGTCCACATTCGGTGGCCACATTCGGTGGCTGAGCGCGAAACCCACTACGTGCTACGCTAATTTGGTATATTTCTCACAGCTATTCTTCTAGAAATGCAGAAGTTTCGGAAGTGAGCCGACGTACAGTCCCCGCAAGTCGCCCAAGCACGTGATTAGGGCCGATGGCGGACAAGCGTCGCTTCGGGCGCAGCCGGGTGCGCTTGGACGTGGCGGCGAGAACGGTATCCCGGGAACGCCCGCTCTGGAGGCGGGCGAAAAGAACAGTCCTGGAATCAAGAGCGAGCTATGCTACACCACGATAAACCAACCTACGACGAGAGCCGGACGAAAGTAGCGCCTCGGACGCGCGAGATCCTGCGCATCGCGGCTCATCTGGACAAGACCGACACCGCCCGTGAGATCACCTTGGAGTGGCTGGAGAGCGCGTCCAAGACCGAGCTGCCGGACGAGGCTTGGTCCGGCAATGCCTTCCACCATGAAGCTGAGAAGCGGGCATTCACGGCCGTCCGCGCGAAAGAGGACGATGTACAAACGTGGGCGCTACGCTTCGTTGAGCCCGAAGAGGGTGACATCCAGCGAGAGTGGACCACCGAGGTCGCGATCCGTGAGCGTCCCGGGGAGGACGCCGAGTTCTGCCTCCGCACGCTGGCGAAATCCACGGAAACGAAGATGCGGGTGCAGCCGAGGGTGCCAGGATTCCTCGAGCACGTCGTTAAGGAATGCACCATGGAACAAGGTGCCGCCAAGATCGAGAAGGAGCCGTGGGTCGTCGAGTCCGAGTACGACGCGGCGAACCTGGCGGAGTTCTTGGTCGATCCCGACCGGCGCACGCCAGCCTTCGTGCTGACGGTGCCGGAAGAATCGGAGGATCCCGTCCGCCCGCTGCTGGACCCGATGCCGCTTACGGCGGACACGCTGGGCATCGCCAAGGTGATCGTGCTGCCTGCCGAGTACACATGGAAGCTCACGAACCGCTTCGGGAAGCGTCTGTCGGTCTACCGCGGAGCCATGCGGGTGTACCTGTCTGGCTTCAACGACAGGGCCGATCCGGAAGGCGGCCACGACCTGTTCATGCCGCATCGCATGGATACCCCCGAGACGGCGGCCAAGCTGGGCTCGCTGCTGCGCTGGATGGCAGCGCGCGAAAGCATGCGGGGCTGGCGGCTGGGTCACGACGTGATCCCGTTCGTTTCGGCCATGCTTCCCAGCATTGATCTCGAGAGCGCAACTCTGGCCGAAAACGGCGCCAGCGCAGCCGATCAGCTGGCTGCTTCGGCGCGGCACGTGGCGATGCTGCGCGACGAGCTCAAACTGGCGCTAGAGATCCAGCAATCCCTCACCGAGGAGAACCAATCCATCGAGGGGCGCATGCGCGAGTCGGAGTCCAAGCTGCGCAAGACGCAAATGCGTCCGCGGCCAACATTCGACCGCGGCCCCCGCCCATCCTACGAGGATCGAGGCCGTCCACAGTTCGACCGAGGGTCGCGCCCGCCGTATGGCGACAGGGGTCGCCCGGCGTTCGACCGGCCTCCTCGGCAATACGAGGACCGCGGGCAGCGCCCGTTCGAAGGGCGCGGCCGTTCGTTCGAGGACAGGGGCCGTCCGGCGTTCGGCAACCGCGGTCGCGGGCCGTACGACCGCGACCGGGACCGCAGCTTCGAACGGGATCGTCCCAGGCCCAGATACTCACAGTACGGCGATGAGGATGACGACAGTGGCTACGGAGAATAGGGGGTCGTAGACCACGCCTCTGGACATTCGAGGGCCGCGACTCGCACGGCTTGGCTGGGCCGATACGCATGCAAGATTTGGGGGGCAAGACCGCTCTAGTTACCGGCGGGTCACGGGGGATCGGCCGTGCGATCTGCCTAGAGCTGGCCGCTCGCGGAGCCCGTGTGGCGGTGAATTACCGAAGCCGCGCGGCGGAGGCGGAGGCAACAGCAGCTGCGGTGCGCGACCTTGGGGTGTCCGCCTTGACGATCCAAGCCGATGTCTCTAGGCGCCCGGAAGTCAGCGCGATGGCGAAACAGGTAGAGGCCGAATTGGGCGCGCCCGACATCTTGGTCAATAACGCCGGGCTCCTGCATCGCGGAGAGCTGCTGGACTACAGCGAGGACGAGTTCGACGGGATGTGGCGGACCAACGTCAAGGGAGTCATGTACTGCTCCGAGGCTGTGGCGCCCGAAATGATTCGGCGGGGCTGGGGTCGGATCGTGAACCTGGCTTCCAACGCGGCCATTGGGACGGCGATGGCAGGCACCACGCTGTACGCGGTGACCAAGGGAGCGGTGCTCACGCTCACCAAGCGCATGGCCTTCGAGCTGTCTCCAAAGGGCATCACGGTGAACGCCGTGCTGCCGGGATTCACGAAGACCGACATGGTCATGTCCGGCAAGTCGCGGGACGAGCTAGACCGGCTGCTTCAAAGCGTCGCCGAGCGCTCTCTGGTCGGACGGACAGGAGAACCGGAGGACATCGCACACCTGACGGGATTTCTGTGCTCCCCGGCGAGCGGGTTCATCACCGGACAATTCATGATGGCCGATGGCGGCCGCCAAGACTACCTCACCAGGGTGTAGCAGCATTCTGGCAAGCACGGTTCATCGCTAGAAAACCGGCGATCGATTGCCGGCGCAAGCCGCGTCCAGCGGGCGAGCTGGAGCATCGAACCTGCCGGCTGAATCGCTGCGTCAGGCTTCCCCCTGCAGTCCGAGCAACCAAGGCGAGGGAATCCACCTCAGGCCTGTCCCGGCCCAGCGCGGACGCGCGGCTAGCCGAGTTCCACGCGATACGGGAAGCGGTCCCCAGCCTGCCGGAGATAGTCCAATATCTCGCCATCGAGCTCGCTCATCAGGCCAGCCCTAGAGGCGTCATCGGCCAGATTGCGCAGCTGGTAAGGGTCTTCTCGGTTGTCGTACAGGCACCAGCGTCCGATCTCGCCGCACGCGTAGGTGTAGCGATTGGTGCGGATCCCGCGAAAGATCGGGGATGTATGGTTGACTCCGGCGCTGGCATGCGACTTGGAGATGTGCATCAGGAATTGGTGCTCCGGGCCGTCCACGGCCGCGCCGCGCGCCAGCGCTGACAAGTCCCGGCCGACGCAAGCGTCGGGCACGGAAATCCCTGCCATGCCGCACAGCGTCGGATATAGGTCGATCGCTCCAAGCAGCGCGCTGCTGCGATGGCCCTCCGACACGCCTGGGCCGCGCACCACGAACGGCACCCGGCACGACTCCTCGTGCGGCAGTCGCTTGCCAGTGCGGTTGTGAGCGCCGAGCATCTCGCCGTGGTCCGAGGTGTAGACCACGATCGAACTGTCGGCCAGGCCGGTGCGGTCCAAGCATTCCATCAGCCGTCCGATTTCGATGTCCACGCCTTCCACGTGGGCGCAATAGCCGGCGGTGTCCCTTTGCACGTCGCGACCGCGTCCCCCGACGCCGCGGGTCACGGTGTCTACGGTGTTCGGGCGCAAACGCAGACCGCCGCCACTGTATTTCCGCATCAGCTCGGGCGGAGCGTCGTCGAAGGGCGGATGCGGGGGATTCAGCGAAAGCACTAGCATCCACGGGCGGTCTTTGTTGCGCTCGATAAAGCTGATGGCGTCGTCCGTCATCAGGGTCGCGTTATACCCGGCCGGCACCTGCTGCCGGCCGGTGGCCTGGTCATACGTGTGGGAGCGGTCGAAGTGCGGATTCGTGTTGTACCATGCTCGCCACTCCGCAAACCCGTGGCGCGCCTCCCCCTGCGGCTTGAGCGCGTGCCCTTCCGCACCACGCGCGTCCAAGTGCCACTTCCCGACATAGCCGGTGTGATAGCCGGCGTCGCGGAAGGCCTCGCCGAGGCTGTATTCGGACCTTCGCAGCGGATACGCGTTGTCGATGACGCCAGTCTGGTACGGCCAGCGGCCGGTCATGAGAATGCCCCGGTAGGGCGAGCAGACAGGATAGTTCGAGACGCAATGGGTAAACGTCGTACCCTGCGATGCGAGGCGGGCGAGAGCGGGGGTCTCAGCATCGTTGTAAGGCTCGCCCGGCATCGTACAGGCCCTGTGCTGGTCGCTGAACACGAAGAGCACGTTGGGTTTGCGCGGCTGTTGCGCGCCGGCCGAGGACGCGCCTGCCACGGTCAATGCCCGGATGACGTCTCTGCGAGAGGGGTGCGCTACCATGACGCTGGTATTCTAGCAACGCACCCGGCTAGGCGATGCCGGGCAGCACCAGCGCGTATCACCGTGTCTCGGCAGCAGATCTCTTAGTTCATGCCATCCAGGGACAGCGAGGCATTGATACTGCGCAATTACCCGTACCGCGAAGCCGACCTCATCGTGAGCTTCTTCACACGCGAGCGAGGCAAGCTTCGCGGCGTGGCGAGCGGAGTGCGCCGGCCCAAGAACAACAAGTTCGGCATCGGATTGGAGCGCTTGGCGCTCTCCCATGTCTACTACCTGCAGAAGGAGAACCGAGATCTCGTCACGGTCCAGCGCGCCGAACTGGCCGGCCCGTCGAACCTGTGGAAGGCGACTTACCCGACGAGCATCGTGTTAGACGTGATCGCCGAGACCACGGACCTGCTACTGCCAGAGCAACAGCCCAACGACGCCCACTTCCGCTTGCTGCGGCTGGTCGTCGAGGAATTCCGCCGGGGCATTGCGGAGGGGGACTCCAGCGATTCGGTCCAGCCCTGGGCGCACCGGGCCTTGGTGTACTACCTGCTGTGGTCGGCGCGGCTGGGCGGCTGGCTTCCGCCCCTGGGCCACTGTATCGAGTCGAATCAAGCCTTCGCCGAAGATGAACCGGCCTATTTCGGGGCCGATCGGGAAGGGCTGTTTCGCGCCGAGTTCAAGGATTCCAACTCCTGGGCGCTCCCGCGCGAGGCGCGCGCGCTGGCCGCGGCCATGCTCAAGCAGAGGCTGGACAAGTTGGATGTCTCCCTGTGGCAAGAGCGATCGGGCTTCGCGCTGCAGCGGTTCCTGCTACAGCGCACCCAAGCCCAGATCGAAGCGCAGCTCCGCGGAGTCCAAGCCCTGCGCGAACTCTGGCGTGACGCACCTGCCGGGCAGGCCTAGTTCGGATCCGAAACCGAATTAGCGGGATGCGGCGCCGCTTCCGACGCGACATCGAAGCGAAGCGTTTTTCGATCCCGGTCGCGGACGATCTCCACATCTACCAGGCGATCATCTGAGGCCACCGCCAGCTTGCCTACTTCCACCGGACGGTCTACGGGCTCCCCGTCAACCGAGACGATCACGTCACCGGCCCGCAGGTCAGCCATCTCTGCAACGGACCCAGATCGCACATTGCGCACGAGCACACCGCGTTCAACCCCGAAGAACTCCGCAAGCTGTCCGTCCAAGCCCTCCAGTTCCGTGCCCAAACGCCGGTTCCTGGCGATCATTTGGACCTGCGGGACATCGAAGTCCCACGTGAACTCCGAACGCCAAGGAGGTCCGTCCGCCTCAAGACGCAGGCGGGCAGAGCCGATTCTATCCTTGACCGACTCCAGTTGCTGCTTGACCGCCTCGATCGTCTCTTTCGTGGCACTCAATGCCTCCCGCTCTCCGATCTCCACTGTCAGCGTAGTGCGCTGGCCGTCCCGTACGACGCCCAGTTCCACGGCGCGGCCGGCCGGAGTCTCGCGGACCAGCCGTGCGAAGTGCTGGTAGCCGTGCACACGCTCGCCGCGGTAGGTGAGGATAAAGTCGCCCTCGCGCAGGCCGGCACGCTCGGCGGGGCTGTCAGCGGTGACGCTGCTGATCTCGATCCCGTGTGCCTCGACCAGACCAATCTCGCGGGCAGTCTCGTCGTTGATATCCATCACTCCAACGCCGATGTAGCTGGCCGGAGCGAACGCGAAGTGTCCGTGCACGCCCGGTGCCGCGCCGACAGGCGCTGCGCACGCGAGAGCGGCGCAGACGATCAGGGTCTTCTGGATTTGCGTATGCACGATCATTCCTCCTGTCACACAGTGGCCTCTAGCGGCTCTTCCTGATTTCGATCCGTCCCAAGCCGTTGCGGATCCTCACCACCGATCCGCCGCCGTTGATCTCGCCGGCGGCCTGCTCGCTAACGGGTCCGAACAGGCGCGACGAACGCTGGACTTGGATGGAGGGGAAATCGCTGACGATCCCGTGCCGGCCCCGGGCCAGGTCGATGCTCGCCTCCAGCGTGAGTGCCAGCGATTCCGGCAGCGACAGCATGATCGTGCCTACCGACGTAGAGATCTCGGAGTGGCTTAGACTCGCACCCTCCTGCAGCGCGGCCACAATGTCGCCGGCTCCACTGGTCAATACCAGAGTCCCGCGCACCTTGCCGATGCGGATGTCCCCGGCTCCCGCTTCAGCCCGCATGCCCTTTCGCACGTCAGCCGCGCGGATCACTCCGCCGCCCGTCCTAGCCTGAACTGTCCCATCCACGCGCCCGATCTCGATGCTGCCGGCGCCCGTCTCCGCTCTGAGGTCGCCCGCCACCGCGGCGGCTTGGATCATGCCGCCACGAGTGACGAGGCGCGCTTGCCCGCCGGCGCGGGCCAGCACGATGCTGCCCCCGGCAGTCTCGCAATTCACCGGGCCTCCGATGCTGCCCAACCGCACGCTGCCGCCCTCGGTGGTCGCGGTCACGCCGCCCTGCACCTGGTCGACTGCGATCGAGCCCCCAACGGTGTGGGCGGTGACCGAGCCGGCAATGCCTTGGACGACAATGCCGCCCGCTCGCGTCACCAAGTCGATCTCGGCAGTCGCCTTGGGGACTTCGATATCGAGCCGGAACCCAACCCTGCAATTGCCGCAGACCGGATCCCGGAGATTGATAGCCAGCGTGCGGTCTGCGCGATGCTCGAAGACTACCCCGGACTCCCGAAACACAACCGGCACCCATGTGCCGCCGCGCTCGGACCTCGCGCGGGTAGTCAGGGTGTAGCGCACGTCGTCGCGGTCCGTGCCGCGCACCACGACCTGACCGCTGGCGCGCACTTCAATCCGCTCTGCCGCCGCCGCCTCACCGGTCCACTCCTGAGTCCAATGCCGCCCGTCCCTCTGCGGCTGCGCCGCAAGGACGGCGGCCAAAGCCAGGGCCGCGCAAACGGCGCTGAAGACCGGCCTGCACCTTCGAATGGGCATGGCCTCAGAAACGCTCCATTGACGCGTCGAGCACGTCCAAGATGCGCTCGCTCTCGTGCAGCACGAAGGGGTTTTGCTCGCGCTCGACCAACTCCTGCAGCGCACCTGCCAAGTCCCGGCCGGGACGCTGGCCGAGCAGCTGAATCGCATGGATCCGCATGCCGTCGAGCGGATCCGAGCGCAACGTCTCGACAAGAGCCGCCCGCACGTCCGGTTCCTCAACTTGCCCTCTGACCGCTTCCAGCGCCTGGAGCCTGATGCCGGGGTTCTGGTCCTCCAGCATCGAGCGCAGCAAGATGCGGCGCACTTCGCGGTCGGATGCGTGCCCCTGCAGGGCTTCGAGCGACGACAGGCGCGCTCCGGGGTGCGATTCCCGCACCGTGTCCATGAGCATCGCTCGGATCAATGGATCGGACGACTCGCCGCTGACGACCCTGCGCTCTTCCAACACTATCTGCACTTGGCCCCTGACAGGGTCGAGCTGGACGGTCTCGATCCCTGTCAGGGTGCGGTTGGCGTCAAGGGAGAATGACTCGATCAGGCTGGCTCCGTCCACAGGCTCCGGAGCGAGAAATCTGGCCGGACGGACGTCGCGGCCGGCCAAGAAACCAACAAACAGCAGGGCAGCCGCCGCGGCAGGCTGCCAGACCAACGGGCGGGCAGCGAGTGCCGAGCTCACGTCGCGCATGCGCCGGCCCAGCCGGCGCCAGGGCGAAGCGGTCCGGCCCAAGCCTCCTTCGGCGGCAACCGCCAGCGCTAGATCTTGGCGGCAATCGTCCAATAGCGATTCGGCCTCGGCGTCGACGTCGGAATCGCTGAGCGAGAGCAAGAACGCCTGTTCCTCCTCGAACAAGGCCCGGAATTCGGGCATCTCGTCGCGGAAGCGCTCGACCTCCTTGCGCTCGGCCAAGCCCAGCTCGCCGTAGAGGTACAGGCGGATGCGCTGCCGCAACAGCTCGCTCTCGAGGGCGGCGCGATCGTCAGCCGCGGACATCCTGCAACTCCTTGCGCAGCTTCTTGGTGGCGCGGAACAAGCACTGCTTGGCGGACTCCTCGCTCATCGAGCAGGTCTCGCCTATCTGGCGCAGTCGCATGCCCTCGTGATGGCGCAGCGTGAATACCAGGCGCTCTCGATCCGAGAGCGTGTCGAGCGCGACGTTGATGCGACGGGAGATCTCCTCGCTGCCCAGCATCTGCTCCGGGGAGCTCGAGGGGCGCGGATCGGCCGCGAGCTGCAGCGGGGAGCGGCCGGTCTCGTGGTCGGCTTCGAAGACGCCGAATTCGGGACGCGCCTTGCGCCGGCGCAAGTGGTCCAAGCACACGTTGGTGGCGATGCGGTAGAGCCAGGTATGAAAGCGGCACTGGAAGCGGAACGTGTCCAGCCTGCGGTAGGCCTTGATAAAGGCGTCCTGATAGGCGTCCTTGGCGTCCTCGCTCGATGGCAGCAGCCGCAGGGCGATCCGCAGCACGCTGCGGTCGTAACGCCGCACCAACTCGGCAAACGCCCCCTGGTCCCCGTCTTGGGCGGCCTCCACCAGACGCCGCTCGGTGAGGTCGTCACGGGCCGGGCTCAATCCGAAGTGTAGACTCTCCGCCTTGGCTGCCTGCACTTTTGCACTGTCCTTCCTCATGGTTGGACGCACCGAACGGCCGAAGCGTTAGCCAACTGGGTCGACACTCCGTGTCACACGATCCAGCCGCCTCCCAATACGTAGTCATCGGCATAGAAGACCGCGGCCTGGCCGGGCGTGACTGCGCATTGCGGCTCATCAAAAACGACGTCGGCCTGATCTGGCATGCCAGCTACCGGTCGGACCTCGGCCCAAGCCAAGGGTGCGCGATAGCGGATCTTGGCTTGCGCCCGCACTGGCTCTCGCAGAGCATCGAAACGGATCCAATTGGGATCGCGAATCCTACAGGCCTCGCGCAGCAGGGACTCCTTGGGCCCAACCACGACCTTGCGATCGGCGGCTCGGATTTCGGTCACGTAGACCGGCCGGCCGACGGCGACGCCGAGTCCGCGGCGCTGGCCCACCGTGAAGTTGTGGACGCCCCCGTGCTCTCCCAGGACCGCGCCATCCTCGGACACTACCTCGCCAGGCTCGGCCGCGCCCAGTTCGGCGCTCTGCTCGCGGTACGCTTCGACGAAACTAGCGTAGTCGCCGTTAGGCACGAAGCAGATCTCGCGGCTCTCCGCCTTGCCGGCGACATCGAGGCCGAGGTCCCGGGCCAGCTCGCGCACCTCGGCCTTGCCCATGGATCCAAGCGGAAACATCGTGCGCGCGAGCTGCTGTTGTGTCAGGCCGAAGAGGAAATAGGACTGGTCGCGCGACTCGTCAACGCCGGCGAGCAGGAGATATCGTCCGGATTCGCGGTCAAACTCGATCCGCGCGTAGTGTCCCGTGGCTACCGTGCCTGCCCCGACCTGGCTGGCGGTCTCCAAGAAGCGGTCGAACTTCAGGAAGTTGTTGCACAGCGTGCAGGGAATCGGCGTCCGCCCGGCCAGGTAGTCCGCCACGAACGGCCGCACGACCTGCCTTTCGAAACTCTCCTCGAAATTGACGACGTAATAGGGAATCCCCAGCTGCTGCGCGACCCAGCGGGCGTCGTAGACGTCGTCCAGAGAGCAGCACCTGCCAGACGAGCCATCCTCGGGAACCAGCTGCGGCATGCGCTGCTGGTCCCACAGCTGCATGGTCATGCCCACGATGGGCTGACGCTTGCTGTGCAACAACGCGGCTACGGCGGAGGAATCCACCCCGCCGCTCATCGCCACCGCCACGAGAGAGTCCGGCACTCCTCTCAGCGTAGCGCCTCGCGCCGGGAGCCGGGCTCCTACCAGCCGATCTGCCTGCCCTCGTTCGCCTGCTCCAAGTAATCCACCAGCGGGGCGAAGTAATCCAGCATCGCCTTAGTGGAGACCTCGCTGCCAGTTTTCTCGAGCATCACTTCGCGCCAATCACGCGTCGCGCCAAGACTGAGCAGATCCCAGAGGAAGTCGCCGACCTCCTCGTTGCCGTAGTAGTTGCAGTTTCGCGGATCCTGCTTGAGGATGTTGTTGGCGATGTAGGTGTGCAGCTGGTACTTGATCACGAACGCCATTGCGTAGTCGTAGTACTGTGCCGGATCGTCGGTGATGTGGGTCTTGGTGCAAGCGTCGCAATACTCCTCGCCCCGCGAACCGGGTGGCTTGATCCCTTGGAACCGCCCGGCGTGCTCCCACCAGCGCTGGTTGAACTCGCCGACCGGCAGATCTTCCTCGTAGAGATCGTGCTCGAAGAACGACATCGTCCCGGCAGCGAAGGGAATGAACACTACGGCCTGATCCAGCGCCTCGTCCAGCAGCCAAGCAATCTCGTCGATTTCCGCATCTTCCTCAAGCAGTCCGATCTCCTTCAGGTACGCAGGCTGGCGGGCGGCGATCCCGATCAGGTCGCCGACCGCTTCGTGAAAGGCCCGGTTGGCACCTTCCCGCAGCGCCAAGGGCACGTCGCCGCTGCTATACGCCATGTAGTAGTAAACGTGCCCCAACTCGTGGTGCGAGGTCTCGAACCAGCGCCAGTTGTTCTCGACGCTCATCAGAGAGCGCACGTCTGTCTTCAGGTCCATGTGCCAAGCCGATGCGTGGGTGTTCTTCTTGCGCTCGGCCCCGTGCGGCAAGGGGTAGAGGTCTGACCGTTCGTAGAACGACTGCGGCAGCGAGGGCATCCCCAGCGATGTGTAGAACGCCTCAGCCTGGCGGACGATCCACTCCGGATCCTGCTCCTTGACCAGCTCGTTGAGATCAATGCCGCTGGCGAGCCCCGGCCAGGCCTGCGCCCAGCGATTGCCGATCCAATGGGCCGGAATCTTGTCCGGGACCGGCTGGCCGTAGCGTCCTGCCAGCTCGTGCTTGGCCCAGGTGTGGAGTTGCTCGTAGAGCGGCCTGAGGTCTTCGTTGAAACGCTCCATCATGGCCATCATTTCGTCCACGGTCATGCCGTAGTCGTCCACCTGCAGCGCAAAGAATGAGTCGTAGCCCATCTCTTGGGCGACATCGTTGCGAAGGTCGCGCAGCTTGCCGATGCCCTGCTTCAAGGCTGGCCCAGTCTGTTTCGCGACCTCCCATATCTTGCGCCGCTCGGCTTCGTTCTCGGAGGTGACCAGCACTTGGTCGATCTGATTCGGCGTCACGACCTCGATGCAGCGCTCGCCAGAGCGCTCGGCGCAGAATTCGAACGAGTCTAGGATCGCGCTCTGCTCGGCTTCTGCCGACACGCGCGCAGCGACGACCTCCGGTATCGTGCCAGGATACTCGGCGGCCGCCATCAGCACCTTGCGCAGCTGGCGTTTGGTCGCGTCGTCAAGCTGGTCCTCGCGCCCGAGCAACCGCTTGACCGTCTCGATCACCCACGGATTGCCAGTGATGGACGCCATGACCTGCTCCGCACCGATGCGCTCGCCCACGTGAAGGTCCGTCACGTCGGTGGACGACTTCCAAAACGACTCGGCCACGATGGGATACATTCCTCCGAGGATCTGTTCGTAGGTAGCCAGGAACTTGTCGGCCTCCGATTGCGGACTCGGGGAGCAGGCCCCGACAAGCGCAAGGGCGAGGGCACCGACGCAAGCCTGCCACGTTGTTCGAGAATGTGAGGTCATCACTTGCCATTCTAAGCGCCAGCGGCGCTGGCCCACAGCCTGGGCAGGCCGCTTGCTTGAGCGGACGCACTGGGGTCTGCCGGAAGTCGCGGTCTCGGTCTCTGCCCGTGTGCCGCCGAGCCAAACAACACGCTCGGAATCGGCCAACCGAGCGGACATGCGTTGCGTCTAGCCGCTGCGGTTTCTTATGCTGAAAGAGGGGGTCTGTCGCTCAGCAGGCGTCTCCGAATGGCGCTGGCGCAACGTCTGATCATTGCGTGGCTAGCGCAATCATTCCAGGCTTGACTGCGTTCGCACGCCGGCGAGTCCAAGGAGCACCTAGGAACATGAAGAATCTGTGTCGCCAGGCACTGCTGCCGGTCGCAGTCTTGGCCGTGGCCGGCTGTAGCGGGCCGGAACCGCCCAGCGGGCCGATCATGCCGGTGGGCGAGAGCCAGGCGATCGAGCCGCCGCTGGGGCTGCCGGAAGTGGCCGTCCCGGCGGATAACCCGCCGACCGCCGAGACCGTCGCCCTCGGACGCCAGCTGTACTACGACAAGACCCTCTCGGTGGACAACTCGATCGCGTGTGCGAGCTGTCACGACCCGGGGGCCGGATTCGCAGACCCGAACCAGTTCTCGGAGGGTGTCGGCGGCGAGCTCGGCGGACGGCAGGCGCCGCCGGTCATGAACGCCGCATACTTCACCGCGCAGTTTTGGGACGGCCGTGCAGCGAGCTTGGAAGAGCAGGCCGGCGGACCGGTCGAGAACCCCATCGAAATGGCGTTCACGCATGAGGGCGTCATCGAGCGCCTGTCCGAGGACCCGGTATACACGGAATTGTTCAAGGAAGCGTGGGGCGAAGGACCGATCGCCTTCGAAATGGTGGCCAAGTCCATCGCCAGCTTCGAGCGCACCGTGCTGGTTGGCAATTCCCCGTTCGACCGCTACATGTTCGGCGACGACAAGGAGGCTATGAGCGAAGACGCCATTCGCGGCCTCGATGTCTTCACCGACCCGGAGAAGGGTAATTGCGAAGTCTGCCACGAGATCAACGAAGAGGAGGGCTATGCCCTGTTCACGGACAACAAGTTCCACAATCTCGGCGTTGGGGCGGAACTCGACGGTTCGATGGCAGATATCGGGCGCTTCGAAGTTAGCCAAGTCGAGACTGACAAGGGCGCATTCAAGACACCACACCTGCGCAACATCGCCGACAGCGCGCCGTACATGCACGACGGGCACCTGAAGACACTGAAGGAGGTGGTGGACTTCTATGTGGGCGCGGGGAACTCGAACGATTTTCGCGACGAGGAAATCCACGAACTGGACCATCTCAGCGCGCAAGAACGAGCCGACCTGATTGCATTCATGGAGGCCCTCAGCGGCGAATATCCCGAGGATGTCGGCCCGCCGCACGGTGAAACGGCGTACCGGGACGTGCCTGCGGAGTCGCTGGCGCGCGGTTGCTTCCGGGCCGATATCTGATCTGAGTTCGGGCAGGAGTGACAGCTAGGCCGTCAGCCCGCCGCTCCCGCGCACCCTTTGATACTGGGGGGCCACAGCGGCGATCAAGCGCGACCGCGGTCGTGCGACTTCAGCCGCCTGGATTGGTCGTCTTGTGAATCCCCGCTCGCTCATCCTAGCCTCGATGGTAGGCGTCGGAGCCGTGGGATTCTCCATGCACGGCCAGGGCGGCGGCGTGCTGTACACCCCGCTCCAGCTTGTTTTCGGCGTCCCGTTCCATGTAGCGGCCGTACAGAGTCTGTGGCTGACGATCCTCACCGCTCTATCGGCGGTGCTGCTGTTCCGCAAGGAGCAGCAGGTGGACTGGAAGCTATCGGTGGTGCTGGAGTCTTCCAGCTTTCTCGGAGCATTCGGCAGCGGGTACTTCGCGCGGCTGTTCTCTTCGACAACGCTGTCCATAGGGCTTGCCGTTCTGCTAGTCGCATCGGGAATCGTCATGCTGGCGGACCTGAGCCCGCGGGCGGCCAGCTCCGGCCCCCGCTCGCGCCTTGAGTGGGTCCGGTTTCGCGCCGGGCAGACCTATCGCATCCATCTCGGCAAGGGGCTGCCCCTGTCGTTTCTGATCGGCATCATGTCGGGCCTTACCGGTGCGGCCGGCGGTTTCCTGAAGATCCCCATGCTGGTGCGCCTGTTCGGCGTTCCGATCAAGGTTGCCTTCGGCTCGTCGGCGTTCATGGTGAGCCTGACCGCGGCAGGCGGGCTGCTCGGCCACGTCGCGACGGGAGCTGTGCAGTGGCATCATCCGCTGCTGCTTGGAGCGTTCGTCCTAGCGGGCTCCCAGATCGGGCCTAGGATCGCGCTGCGTTCCAAGCCGGAGACGATGCGCAAGCGATTCTCGGCATACCTGTTCGCGATCGCATTGCTAGTCCTGGCCACGCTATGGTTTTCGACCGCCCCCACCGAACCTGTCAGCTGAGGCAGCCTCGCGCAGGCACGCCGCCCGCGCCAGATCTGGTCCGCGCAACCGACTCGGCCTCACCGAAACAGCCGTCGCCCGGCCCTCGGCAGAGGCGCGTGCCTACAAGACCACCAGGGGGTGGAAGCATCCCGGGGCGATGGCCTCGCCTACGCAGAGAAGGTGGCCCTGTGGATCGACAGCCTTCACCAGCTGCGCTGTTGCGCACTCGCCAAACGCGCTCACGCTGAAGTCTTGGCCATGCCTGATCCTGGCGGCGGTCACGGAGTCGACCCGCTCGACCGGAAGGCTCGGAACCAGAGCCGCAGGAGGCCGGACGGCCTCTGCGAGTCGATCGTCTGCCCAAAACTCTTCCAGACGCTGTAGAGAGTGCGCATCGTCTAGCTCGAATTCCCCCACCTTCGTGCGGTTCAGCCCGTAGACGTGCGCCCCGCAGCCCAAGACAGCGCCCAAGTCGTGGGCCAAGGATCGGATGTACGTCCCGGCGGAGCAAAGACACCGAACCGTGGCAAAAGGACCATCCACCTCCTGCAACTCGAGTGCGTGGATTTCGATCGCCGCCGGTTCTAACGCTACAGGCTGGTCCTGGCGTGCCAGCTTGTACGCCCGGACGCCATCGACCTTCTTGGCAGAGACCGGCGGCGGCACCTGCCTGACGCGGCCGCGAAACGCCTCGAACGCCGCCTCCAGCGCCGACTCGTCCAGCTCGACCTGCTGGGCTTCGCCGACTTGGACGCCTTCGGCGTCGTACGTGGACGTCGACCAGCCAAACCGGATGCGGGCCACATATTCACGACGGTGGCCCAGATAGAAGCGCGCCAGCCGCGTCGCACGGCCCACCACGATGGGCAGGACGCCGGTGGCTGCAGGATCCAAGGTGCCCAGGTGGCCGACTTTCGCCCCGCCGACAAGCCGACGGATCTTGCGCACGGCCGCAAAGGAGGTCATCCCTGCGGGCTTGTCCAAGACGATGGCACCGTCCATCTAGCTCATTCTAGATACGGCCCGGCACGAGCGGTCTTGCCAGAACAGGACACCCGGCCACGGACCGGCGACGGCTACGACGCGAACCCGCTACGCGGGGTCCCCCAAGCCGACCAGCAAAGACCGTGCCTCGGAGACGACCATGCTCGCCTCGACTCCGGCCATGCACGGATGCCCCTCGATGGGACACTCTCGCAGCAGGCACGGGGAACAATCGACGGGGTGCCGCACAATCCGTGCCCACGGCGAGGCGGGACCAGTGGCATCAGCGTTGGTGGCACCGAAGACGGCCACGGTGGGAACACCCAGCGCGGCAGCCACGTGCATCGAACCCGAATCATTGGTCAGGAAGAGTTGGCATGTCGAGGCAAGCTCCAAGAACTCCGGCAGGCTTGTCTGGCCAGCCAAGCAGACGGATCGTTTCCCGGCCCTGGCGGCGACTTCTGCGGCCAGCGGCAGTTCAGCATCCGATCCGAACACGGCGATGCCTGTGCCAAGCTCCTCTGCTAGATCCGTAGCCGCGCTGGCGAAGCGCTCGGCTGGCCAGCGCTTGGCTGAGCCAAACGCGGCCCCGGGGCTGACTCCGATCCACGGCCCTGAAGACAGGCCGCGGCCCTCCCAGCGTGCCGCACCGTTGCGGCGCAACTCATCGATCCGGTCAAAGCAGGCGGCGGTGTCGGCCGGCACGCGCTCGATCAGCCGCGCCCTGCGCAGCAATTCCAAGTAGTAGAAGCGCTGGTGCTCTGGTATTTCCCCGAAAGAGGGCACTGGCACCCTGCCGGTTAGCAACAGCCCGCGACCGTCCCTGTCGTATCCGATCCGCTCGGGCACTCGCGCCCGCCAGGCCAGCCAAGCCGCGTCGAACGCGTTCTGCAGCAGAATGGCGCGGTCAAAGCGGCGGGATCGCAGCTCTTTCGCAAGCCTTTCCCTGCCCCAAAGCCCGCTGTGGTCCCCATCGCTCTGGTAGATCAAGACCTCGTCGCAGAACCCCTCACCCTCGTAGAGGCCCGCCACCCACGGCAGAGCCAGGATCGTGATCCGCCAGCCTGCGTGCGCGCGCCGGATCGCCCTCAGAGCTGGGATCGACATGATGGCATCGCCGATCCAGTTCGTGGCGCGTACAAGCAGACGTTGCATGCCCGACCCTTTCTTAGCGTAGTGATAAAGCTCGCGTCCCGGTTCAGCGGTCCCGGCAAGCACGCGAACGCTTGCTGGCGAGACCTTAGAATCTTCATATGCTTCGAAGCTTGCTTCTCAGCGCGCTGCTCGTGGCGGCAGCGGGCGCGCAGGAGACGCCACAGGCATTTGTTGGCGCGTCCCTGTACCCGATCACCGGGCCTCCCATCGAAAGCGGCACGCTCGTCATCCATGACGGCAAGATCGTCGCCTTGGGTCCGGCGCCCGCAGTCCAGATTCCCGCCGATGCCGTGCAGCACGACGTTAGCGGCTCCGTGGTCTTGCCGGGTTTCGTGGACACGCACAGCCACGCCGGCAGCGTGGAAGGCGGAGACGGCAGCGGTCCCATGCACCCCGACGCGCGCGCTCTCGACTCGATCAACGTGCGCGATGCACGGATTCAGAAGGCCCAAGCCGGAGGCATCACCACGGCCAACATCATGCCAGGCTCGGGGCACTTGCTGAGCGGACAGACGCTCTATGTCAAGCACCGCGACAGCAAGGTCATCGACGACCTGCTGATCCGCCAAGCAGACGGGTCGCTCGCGTACGGAGTCAAGATGGCCAACGGAACCAACTCCCGCAAGGATCCGCCGTTCCCCGGCTCGCGAGCGAAGTCTGCCGCAATCGTCCGCGAGAGGTTCCTAGAGGCCATCGCGTATCGCGACAAGGTCACGCAGGCGGCGGGCGAGGCAGACGAGCTGCCGCCGCGCGACCTGGGCCTGGAGACCTTGGGAGAAATCCTGGCGGGCGAGCGCGTAGTGCATTTCCATACCCACAGGCACGATGACATTCTCACCGTCCTCCGACTCGCCGACGAGTTTGATTTCAAGGTCGTCTTGCAGCACGTGAGCGACGGCTGGGCGGTGGCGGACGAGATCGCCGCATCCCCGCAGGTGCTCGGCGCCTCGCTCATTCTGATCGACAGTCCCGGCGGAAAGCTCGAAGCCAAGGACAACCAACTCCCTACCGGGGCGATCTTGGAGCAAGCCGGCGTGGTGACGGGATTCCACACCGACGATCCGATCACGGATTCAAGGCTGTTCAACAGGATGGCAGCGCTGGCAGTGCGGGCCGGAATGTCACGGGAGGGCGCGCTGTACGGCCTCACAATGGCCGGCGCCCGGATGCTCGGCCTAGAAGAACGCATCGGCTCCCTGCAGGTGGGCAAGGATGCAGACCTCGTGGTGCTTTCCGGAGACCCGCTCAGTGTGTATACGCAGGTGCTGCAGACATGGGTGGACGGCACGAAAGTGTTCGACCGGAGCGATCCTCAAGACCGACTCTATGCAGAAGGCGGTTTCGGGGCTAGCCACGACCAAGGCCACATCCTTCACGGAATCGCCCAAGGAGAACACGAATGACCCGCCGGCAGAGACTCGCGGCACTGGTCGCGGGCATCGCCTCGTCCGGTGCCGCGTTCGGCCAGATCGCCGTGACCGGCGCGACCGTTCACACGGCCGCGGGCGAGCCGCTCGAGAACGCCGTGGTGGTTATCGAGGACGGCAAGATCAGCCAAGTGGGGCCGGCCAGCGAGATCGAGATTCCAGATGGCTTTCGTACCATGACTGCCGCCGTGGTGACGCCCGGGCTGATCGATGCTCGCTCGACGATCGGGCTCAGCGGGTACCTCAACCAAGAGCACGATCAAGACCAGATCGAGGCGTCCGCTCCGATGCAGCCCGAGCTGCGCGCCATCGACGCCTACAATCCGCGCGAAGCGTTGGTGGAGTGGGTACGCGGATACGGCGTGACGACCGTCCACACGGGCCATGCACCGCGCTCACTCGTGAGCGGCCAGACAGCAGTGATAAAGACGCGCGGGCTGACCGTCGAAGAGGCTGTCGTAAAGCCCTTGGCCATGATCGCGGCGACTGTCGGCGATGGGGCGCGAGAGCGTGGGAACAAGGCCCCGGGGACACGGGCGAAGATGGCCGCCATGCTGCGTGCGGAACTGATCAAGACGCGCGAATACCTTGACCGGCGCTCGGCGGAAGACGAAGACGAGCACCCGGATCGCGACCTGCGGCTCGAAGCCCTCGGCGAAGTCTTAGAGGGCAACGTTCCGTTGCTCGTCACCGCGCAACGAACCCAAGACATCCTCACTGTGCTGCGCATTCGCGAAGAGTTCGACATCCCGGTCGTGCTCGACGGGGTCGCGGAAGCGTACGATGTCCTGGACCAAATCCGTGATGCCGGTGTCTCGGTCATCGTGCACCCGACCATGATGCGGGCCCAAGGCGAGACGGAGAACCTGAGTTTCGAGACCGCCGCAAGGCTGCGCGACGCAGGGATTCCGATGGCGCTGCAGGGCGGCTACGAGTCGTACGTGCCGAAGAGCCGTTTGGTCCTGTTCGAGGCCGGCGTGGCTGCCGCCCACGGCCTTGGATTCGACGACGCGCTGCGCAGTATCACGATCAACGCCGCGCGCGTGCTCGGAGTCGACGATCGGATTGGGTCCATCGAAGTCGGCAAGGACGGAGACATCGCCCTGTACGACGGGGATCCGTTCGAGTATTCGACCCATTGCGTGGCCGTGATTATCGAAGGGGAAGTGGTCAGCGAGGAAGTCCGATGAAGCTGGTGCTCCATCCCGAGGTGGAGACTCCGCGGCTCGGGCGAATAGCGGCGGCCGCTGCACCCATGCGGGTCGTAAACTGCACGAGCGAGGCCGAGGCCATTGCCGAGATCGCCGATGCCGACGGATTCTTCGGCAAGCTCACCCCTGCGATGCTAGCTGCGGCACGGCAGCTGAGGTGGGTGCAATCGCCGACCGCCAGTCTCGAACACTATATATTTCCGGCGCTGGCCGCGCATCCCCTGAAACTGACCAACATGCGTGGCCTGTTCCACGACAACATCGCAGACCACGTGTTCGGTTGCATGCTCTGCTTCGCACGCAACTTGCACATCTACATCCGTCAACAGCAGCGAAGGGAATGGAAGCCCTATGGCGGGAGCAAGCAGGGACAGTCGTTCCGCAGCGGCCCGGCAGTGACAACAGGCGTCGATCTCGCCCACACGACGCTGGCCGGGTCGACACTGGGAGTGGTAGGACTGGGATCGATCGGCGGCGAGATCGCTCGCAGAGGCGTGTGCTTCGGGATGCGAGTCGTGGCAGTCGACTCCGACCCCCGCGATGCGCCTGCTGGTGTCATCGGTCCTTGGGGCACGGACCGGTTGGACAACCTGCTGGCCGAGAGCGACTATGTCGTGATCGCCGCCCCTCACACTCCTGACACCGAGGGCTTGTTTCGCGGGGACAAGTTCGCCCTGATGAAGTCCAGCGGCGTGCTGATCAACATCGGGCGCGGCGTGATCGTCAATCTAGACGATCTGTGTAGCGCGTTGGACGGGGGCGAGATCGGGGGTGCGGCGCTCGACGTATACGAGGTTGAGCCGCTGCCACCCGAGCATCCCCTCTGGAACCAAGAGAACGTCATCCTCACGCCGCATATCGCAGGACACTCCCCAGCCATCGCCGAGAGGCACCTCGAAGTCTTGCTCGACAACGCGGGCAGGTTCGTCCGGGGAGAGCCGTTGCGCAACGTGGTTGACAAACAGCGGTGGTTCTAACGAGACGGATGGAACGCCCGCCCTAGGCGCCGGACATCGCCGATCCGGGAACACGAGCACGTCGGGAATCGGCACACGGTCGCCGATCCTGACATCTGGAGACGATCAGCTCTTGGCGCGCGAGCAAGTCTGTGCCGACGCGTCCGGCTTCGCCCCGGGCCGGGCGAAGCTCTTTGTGCTCGCGGCGGAAGCACCGCGGATCCTCGTCTACATGGACGTAGGATCATAATGATGATATGCAAGCGCAGTTTAGCTTGGCGTCCTACAGTCGGACGATCGCGGCCGACTTGGACGACATGGACCGCTACTGCGCTCTGATGCACCAGCTCCCTCGGCAGTTCCATAAGCTAACAGCAGCCGATCAGGCCGCCGCGCTCTCGGATCGGCCGCCATTGACGGGAACCCGCTGGGATGCGCTGTTAGCCGCCGTCGTGGAACACATCGCGAGGCTGCACAGCCACAATGTGCCGGATTGGGTAAACGAGCCGGACCGCTTCCTGACCGTCCCGTGGGTGATCTCGACAAATCCGGTGATCGCGGCGGATTCCGTTCTCTACGCGCCGGCTTCGTTCATCCGACACAGCGTATTTCCTGATCCCCTCGACCTCGACGCTAGGGGGGGCGAGAAACATGCCTGGGTCCCCTGATCCGGGTCGCCCCCTCGATCACGAGGCACTGACACGCGCTTTCAAGGCCCTTGAAAAACAGCTCGCGTCACAGGGCGTCAGGGCACACGTCTACATCGTTGGCAGCGCGGCTCTCATGATGGCGCACCGTCGCAGCCAGACCACTATGGATGTTGACGCGCTGTCGATCGACCACCGCGAAGTGGTGTTGGCGAGCGCGCGAGTTGTTGCCAGAGAGCACGGGCTGCCGGACGATTGGCTGAACGACGACGTACGATGGGTTCCGATCTTGCCGCCGCAGCCGGACCCACGGGCAGAGGTCCTGTTCGATTCCCCCAACCTCGTTGTCACCGGCGCGTCCGCCCGTCACATCCTTGCGATGAAAGTGCGCGCTGCGCGAACGCGCGATCTGGAGGACATCAAGCTGCTGATGCGGCAGATCGGCATTGCCACGATGCAAGAGGTGCGCGACCTCCATCGCGCGGTGTACCCGCACGATGAAATTCCCTGGCGCAGCGAAGAGCGGATCAAAGCCTGTCTTCGCGAACTTGGCGAAGAACACGAGCGCGACGCCCGGCCGCCGGACAAGCCTGCCCGCGACGTCGGCGACGAGCGCTGATCCCGCCTCGGCCGGACCTGTTCCCAAAGGGGCCTGGAGAGGGATCGGTCGCAGGCGCACCCCCACCGGTACGGCCGACGCGAGCGTGCCCGGATAGCTCATGGCATTGGCAGAGCGAGCGCCCCTCCATGAATCACCCGACAGCTCGGCGAATCACCGCAGAGCACTCAACACGGATTCGGCATCCACCACAAAGCCGAGTTCGTTCTGACGGGGCAGATCGTCCGCCTGAGGAACGAAGAGCACGGGAATGATGTCGCAATCCCTCGTGCCCGGCAGGGCACCGTTGGTAAGCCCCGCCAGCAATCTTCCGACATTCTTGCAGCCCAACGAACGCTTCGCTTCGCCGACCAAGACCCGGCTTCCGTCAATGGAACGCGCGACGATGTCTCGCTCGGGGGCGCTTCCGTGCCAGAACCGCTGCGCAGGCTCGAAGGGGCCGAATCGAGCGAGAGGATGGTCAGATTCATGCAGCTTCGGCACGGCAGCGCTACACAGTTCCTGCCAAGCTACGGCTTCCAGGTCGCGCCTGTAACGATGCCAGTAGCGGAGGCGCGATTCGGGCGGGGAGGCGGTAAGCGCGGCGCGGTGCGGGGCGACCACGCGAAACCACATCCGCAAGAATGGATCATCAATGCGGTAGAGACTGCGCTTGCCCGAATGCGGATCGCTGCCGAATGGGAGTTCTCGGCGAACGAAACCCATTTCCATGAGCGCGGCGATCGGCCTGGCGAGGCTCGTTGCCGGACGGCCGAGTCTCCCGGCGATCTCGCCGAGGCGGCGCGCGCCTGAGCCGACGACGTCGAGAAGCGGACGCAGAGAGGTCGCCGGGGGAGTCTCCTCGTAGAGCAGGTGCTCCGGTTCGTGATGGAGCGGGCCACAAGGATCGAGAACAAGAGAATCGACCGCTTCATCGAGATCCTCGCCGAAGGGGACTGCCAATTCCCAATAGCGCGGCATCCCTCCCCAGAGAGCGTAGATTCCTACCAAGTCGCTAAACCGACGAAACTCGAAGGCGTCCGCAAGAGAGCCGGCTCTGAGGGGGCGCAAGGCGAAAGATTCGACTGCCCGGCCGAGCGGCGGGGCACTGGCATCTACGACTACCCGATGCATCATGCTCTGGCTCCATCCGCTGACTGCGACGCACAGGTTCCTGCCCGGCTGGCCGAGCCAGTCTTGGAACCGGCCGGCAAAGAAAGGATCAGCAGCCATCAAGTGCTGCAGTTCGTCCACGATGAACGGCCCCCGCCACCCAGCCTGATCGGCCTCCACCGAAAGCCGGGTCAACAGCGCCCGCCAGGTTGGGTACTCGATATCCGCAAAGCCGGGAAACCGCTCCGCGACAGCGGAAGCCAAGTAGCGACGTTGCACCTCAGGCGCAGAATTCTCCGCAACGGTATACAGTCCTTCGCAGTGCCTGCACCCCTCGATGAGGAGACGCGACTTTCCGACGCGCCGTCTGCCCCAGATCACGGAGAACGAGCCCGTTCGGGCCAATTCCCTGTTCAAGCGCCGGACCTCGCTGTCGCGGCCGAGGAATTCCATGGCTTAATTATGCATAATAACATTATTTAGTCAAAAATAATTATGGTCAAGATAATCCTAGCCTCGACAAGCTGGCCTCCGCAACTTGCTCGCTTAGGCCCGAAGCTCTGAAGCTGCAAACGTCAGCGGCCCGCAATCTCACGCGGACGGCAGCTCGCCCCGTTGGGAGTGGTTCAGTTCGTGCAAGTTCTGGCACTCTCCCGAGCGCACCCGCGCAAACCACTGCGGGTTGTCGCGGAACCATTGCACCGTTTCCCGCAATCCAGAATCGAAGTCTATGCTAGGCTCCCAGCCCGTGTCGCTCTTGATCTTCATTGAGTCGAGCGCGTAGCGACGGTCGTGGCCAGGGCGGTCCAGAACATATTCGACCAAGGACTCTGGCTTGCGGCAGCAGTCCAGCACGAGCCGAACAACCTCGATGTTCTGCATCGAGCACTCGCCACCGATGTTGTACGTCTCACCGGTGCGACCCGCGGCGAGGACCGCTTCGATCGCTCGGCAGTGGTCGTGGACGTGCAACCAGTCCCTCACCTGAAGCCCATCGCCATATACAGGCAGCGGCTTGTCGGCGAGGGCATTGGTGATCATCAGCGGTATGAGCTTTTCGGGAAATTGATACGGGCCATAGTTGTTGGACGCTCGCGTGATGAGCACCGGAAGAGAATGCGTCTTCGCGTATGCCAACACCAACAGGTCGGCGCTGGCCTTGGACGCCGAGTAAGGATTCGACGGACTTAGCGGCCGTTCCTCATCGGCGGCATGCGGTGCTGGGATGCTCCCGTAGACCTCATCCGTGGAAACGTGAAGGAATCGCTCTACCGGCCACTCGCGCGCCGCCTCGAGGAGCACGCCAGTGCCCGTTACGTTCGTCGAGACAAACTCCGCCGGGGAGTGAATGCTGCGATCCACGTGGGACTCGGCCGCGAAATGCACGACCGCCTCGGGACGAAAGCTCCTGAAGGCGTCGCGAACGGCCGCCGCATCGCGGATGTCGACCCGGCTGAACCCAAAGGTCGGCAGGTCAGCAACCGCTGCCAGGTTTTCCAGGTTGCCAGCATAAGTGAGCAGATCCAAGACGAGAATCTCCACCTGCCGGCCGCGTTGCAAGGCCTGGCGGACAAAGTTCGAGCCGATGAAGCCGGCGCCGCCGGTGACCAGCAACTTCACTTGCGCTGAGTCTCCCAGTCGTACGCGATCTCCGGGCTGTCGTGGGGCAAGCGGCCCTCGTCGGACGGGTCGTACTGCCGGTCGGTGAGGTACACCAGCACAGCCTCCGAGTCGCCGATCACCTTGTACCCGTGTGCAACTCCCGGGGGAATCAGCAGCTGCCAGGGACGGAGTTGCCCGACATAGAGCGTGTTGCGCGCCCCCTGCGTCGGAGAGCCTTCACGCAAGTCACAGAGGGCGACCTGCAGCATGCCACGGCACGGTACCCACAGGTCGCTTTGCCGGGTGTGATAGTGAAACGCCTTGACGGTGCCCGGATAGCTGAGCGCCGCCGACACTTGCGTGGTGTCGCCGGGAAACCCAGCGGGCAGTCCCTGCCCTAACCGCGCTACCTCAAGGAAATACCCCCGGTCGTCCGGCCAGAGCGGAAATTCCGCGACCCGGACGCCGTCGATCAGCTCAGGCGCATCCGGGCGAGTGATCACGTCGCCCAGCCCGGGCTGGCACTGAGGCAGAGTCAGCTTGATTGAGCCGACCTTGCCGACGGTTCGGCCGCTCTCGCCCGGCACGGAACCGGCGTCCTTACGCGGGTACGCAAGCCGGCTGCAGCCGCGTAGCCTTCCAAAGCTCCACGTACGGCTCGATTTCCCGCATCATCTCGCTGAACGAGCTGAACGTCATCGACTGCGCCCCGTCGCTCCAAGCCCGCTCCGGATCAGGATGGATCTCAACCATGGCACCATCGGCGCCGACCGCTACGGAGGCACGCATCAGCGGCGGAATCAGGGCGCGCTTGCCCGTTGCGTGCGCCGGATCGAGGATCACCGGCAGGTGCGTGAGCTGGTTCAGCACCGGCACCGCGTTGATATCTAGGGTGTTGCGGGTGGCCGACTCGAAGGTGCGAATGCCGCGCTCGCAGAGAAAGACATTCGGGTTGCCGTTCGTGACGATGTATTCGGCCGAGAGCAGGAATTCCTCGATGGTTGCGCTTTGCCCCCGCTTGAGCATGACCGGACAGCTGGTCGTGGCCCCAATTTCCTTGAGAAGGGGGAAGTTCTGCACGTTGCGAGCGCCGATCTGGAGCACGTCGGCATAGTCGGCTACGAGCTGGACGTTCGTCACGGTCATGACTTCCGTGACCACCTTCAGCCCGTGACTGTCGCCCGCCTTGCGCAGCAGACGGAGCCCCTCTTCCTCCAAGCCTTGGAAACTGTACGGGCTGGTGCGTGGCTTGTAAGCGCCTCCTCGCAGGAAGCGTCCTCCGGCAGAGGCAACGGCTTCTGCGCAAGCCATGATCTGCCCTTCGGTTTCGACCGAGCAGGGACCGGCGATGATGGCGAACTCGCCGCCGCCGATCGAAGCCTCGCCGACTTGCACCACTGTGCGATCGCTCTTGACCTGCTTGCTCACGAGTTTGTAGGGCGCACTGATCGGCACACCGTTTTCGACACCTTCGACGGATCGCAGTACCTCGATCGCGTGGGTTACGTCCCCCAAGCCCACCGCTGCGATCACGACGCGTTCGTCGCCTTGGATGGAACGGACCGCGAAGTCCATCTCCTGGATTCGGCTGCAGACGCGGTCAACCTGCTCGCGCGTCGCGCCCGGCTTCATCGAAATGATCATGAACCTTCCCTTGGATAGAAAATCCTAACAGAACCGCATCACGAAGAGCGTGACTATACGGAATACGCTGGTCGATCACGGAAGGCTTCTGCCGGACACGCTGCGGATTGGAGTGCGGTTGTCCAACAACTGCGCAGAACCCGGCTGATGGCCGGGATCAAAGCTTAGCCGTAGCTTCAAGTTAACACGCCTTGACCGGTTCGTCCAACAGTGGAGAACCTCAGCCCTCGAACTTGCCGGAAAACTCCCCGGGCCCCGCTCGGAATGACGCCGTCGAGCGCCCGGAATCGCACCGCCCTGCGGCGCGAAGCCGGAGAACGGCGGCCGACGGACGCACTCGAGCGACGTCGATGTCGGGATTGACGGGCGATCCCGCCCTACCATGAAGGAAGCCCGGCAATATTCGCCCGGCCGCGAGGGTCCCGACCAAGTTCAGGATGGGGCCGGCGAGTCCGGCGCGGGTGCCGCGCGGGATGGCGGGACGGTCCATTGAGCCACGCAGGTGTCGAGACGACGACAGTAGGGCTTGCAGGCATGACGTGCGACCATTGCGTCGCAACTGTCGAGAAGGCCCTGTTGGGCGTTGAGGGGGTGCGTGCCGCGCGTGCGGCGTTGGCTACCCAGACAGCCGAGGTCGCATTCGACCCCCTCTTGACCGATCTTCCGGCGATCCGGCAAGCCGTCAAAGAAGTGGGGTACCTGCCGGGCCCGCCCGATGAGCTCCTGTCCATTGCCGCCTCACCGGCCGCCGCGGCAACGGCTACGCCGGTGGCTCCGCAGCAGCCAGAAGTCCGCGAATCGAGGTCAATCTGGCTGAGCATCGAGGGCATGACGTGCGCGAGCTGCGTACAGTCGGTTGAGCAGGCTGTCCTGAAGACTCCGGGAGTTGAGACATGCGAGGTCAGCCTTGCCGAAGCGAGCGCGCACGTGACCCTCGATCCAGCACTTGCCAGCACCGCGGACCTGCTGCGAAGCGTCGAAAGCGCGGGCTACGGAGCAGCTGTCGACCGGGACGACTCTGACAGGCTCCGCGGCGAGCGGCCAGAGCGTGGGTTGCGGCGTAGACTGGTCGTTTCGGCGATCTTCACTATTCCGCTGCTCGTGCTCGCCATGTCCCATGGAAGGCTCGGCGGCGACTCGGCCTGGGTACAGCTTGCACTGGCGCTGCCCGTTGTCGCCTACGGCGGCGCGCCATTCTATTCGGCTGCTTGGACCGCCGCAAGGCACCTTCGCAGCGACATGAACACCCTGATCGCGGTAGGAACGGGCACTGCCTTCGCGTACAGCCTGGTGGCGACTGTCATGCCCGGGTGGGTCGCGCGACACAGCTCGGCCCCGGTGTACTTCGAGACAGCCGCCGCGATTCTGACGTTGGTCTTGCTGGGGAGGATGCTCGAAGCGCGAGCGCGGCGCAAGACATCGAACGCTATCCGAAGTCTGATGGAGCTGCGACCGGAAACAGTTCGAGTCTTGCGCGGAGGAGACGAAACTGAGATACCCACAGACGAACTTGCGCTCGGCGATGCCGTAATCGTACGCGCAGGCGAACGAGTGCCGGTTGATGGCGAGGTGATCGAAGGCGCAGGCGCTATAGACGAATCGCCGCTTACCGGGGAGAGCCTGCCGACCGACAAGTCTCCCGGCAGCGCGGTGCTCAGCGGCTCTCTGGCCAAGGAAGGATTCCTGGTGGTCCGGGCTGAGAGCGTCGGAAGCGAGACGTCGTTGTCCAGGATGATCGCATTCGTGCGCCGCGCGCAGAACTCGAAGTCGCCGGCCGCGCGCCTGGCCGACCGGATCGCCGCTGTATTCGTGCCGGCGATCCTAGTCCTGGCGGTATTGACGTTTGTGGCGTGGCTCCTGCTCGCACCGTCTGAGGACCGTTTGCGCCTAGCTGCGAACAGTGCTGTAAGCGTGTTGATCATCGCATGCCCGTGCGCGTTAGGCCTAGCCACGCCCGCAGCTCTGGCGGTAGGAATCGGCAGGGCCGCCGAGCACGGCATCTTGGTGCGTGATGGAGAGGCTCTGGAAGCCGCGCGAGATCTCGATACCGTCGTTTTCGACAAGACCGGGACCCTGACGCTCGGAAACTTCGAGGTAACGGACATCGAGACCTACGGAAGCGTCGACAAGGGCGACTTGCTGCGGGCGGCCTGCGCGATCGAGCGTCGCAGCGAGCACCCCATCGCGCAGGCCATCGCGGCCCTCGATCCGAGTGCTGACGAAGCCGTCAGCAACTTCAAGACCCTGCCCGGGGCGGGCGCCAGTGCTGAGTCTGCCGGCCAAGAGTGGCTCATCGGCAAGCCGGAGCTGCTGGCAGACAGGGGAATCGCCATCACGGAGGCCCGGGCGAAGCTGGATCGTCTTTCCGAAGAGGGCAAGACTACCGTCCTGGTGGCGCGAGGCCAAGCCCTAGCGGGCGCGTTCGCATTGCGCGACACGCTTCACCACGATGCCGTGGACGCGACGTCAGCTCTGCGGAGGCGTGGGGTCAAGACCCTGATGATCAGCGGCGACAGTGCCAGAGTTGCGCGGGCCACGGCGACGCTGGCAGGCATCGACCGCGTGCTGGCACCCGTGCTGCCGGTGGACAAGGCCTCCGCAATCGAGCGGCTTCAATCCGACGGAGAAAGAGTCGCAATGGTGGGAGACGGTATCAACGACGCTCCGGCCCTGGCGCAGGCCGATCTGGGCATCGCGATAGGCGCTGGCAGCGACGTCGCGGTGGAGTCGGCGGACATCATCCTCGTCCGCAACAACCCGGCAGACGTGGACCGAGCGATTGATCTGGCTAGGCGCACGCAGCGCGCAATCGCTCAAAATTACGTTTGGGCTTTCGGCTATAACTTGCTGGGAGTTCCTATCGCAGCCGGCGTCCTGTACCCGTGGACAGGCCTGCTGCTGTCACCGGTACTCGCTTCAGCAGCCATGGCCCTTTCAAGCCTATCCGTGCTAGCAAACAGTCTTCGCCTTGGCAGGGCGCTAGCAACGGCCCGCTGAACGGCGGCGGCCGCTCGCTGGCCGATGCGGTATGCGGCCTGACTGAGCTAAGCCGCGGCGGCCAGCTTTGGCACCCGGCGGTGAACTGCTGGCAGCAGAACAAGATTCACAGAAACCGGGCACGCAGGTGTGCTCGCGGCTGTCGATTCCAACGAACTGCTGAGCACTGCTGACCATTCCGATCGCCTCGCATCGGTGTGTAGTCACGCCCCGCAGCCGCTAAGCCTATGCAAGCTAGAATAATGCATGGTCTTGGAATCGCCGCCGCTAGCCCTTACCTTCGACGACGTACTCCTGCTCCCTGCCTACAGCGAGATCCTGCCGTCGGAGGTATCAACGGTTACGCGCGTCACGCGCGCCATTTCGATCAATATCCCAATCCTCAGCGCCGCGATGGACACGGTGACTGAGTCTAGGCTGGCAATCGCGCTCGCCCGCCAAGGGGGCATGGGCATTATCCACCGCAACATGTCCATCGAGCGGCAGGCCGAGGAAGTGGATCGGGTCAAGCGCAGCGAATCCGGCATGATCGTCGATCCGATCACGATCTCTCCCGACGACCGGATCCGTGACGCCCTAGAGCTGATGTCGAGCTACCGGATCTCGGGCGTGCCGGTGACGCAGGACTCGAAGCTGGTCGGCATACTCACCAACCGAGATCTGCGCTTCGAGAAACGCCTCGACTTGCAGGTCAGGGAAGTGATGACCAAGGACGAACTCGTCACCGTCCCTGTCGGTACGACACTGGACGACGCCGAGCGTCTGCTGCACAAGCATCGGATCGAGAAACTGCTCGTAGTCGATGAAGAAGGCGTCCTCAAGGGGCTAATCACCGTCAAGGACATTCAGAAGAAGCGGAAGTTCCCCAACGCAACGAAAGACGACCAAGGGCGTCTGCGCGTCGGGGCAGCGGTGGGCGCAAAGGGAGACTATCTTGAGCGTGCGCAGCAGCTCTTCGCCAAGAAGGTCGACGTAATCGTCGTCGACACGGCCCACGGACATACCAAGAGCGTCGCCGATGCGGTGAAGAACCTGCGTCGCACCCTACCAGACGTCCAACTGGTTGCGGGCAACGTCGCCACCGGCGAAGCGACTCGCGACCTGGTCAAGCTGGACGTCGATGGTGTCAAGGTCGGCATCGGACCCGGTTCCATTTGCACCACGCGCATCGTGTCAGGGGCGGGCGTCCCGCAGATCACGGCCGTCGCAGAGTGCGTCGCCGCTGCGAGCGCTAGCGGGGTCCCGATTATCTCCGATGGAGGGATCAAGTATTCCGGCGATATTTCGAAGGCCATCGCCGCCGGTGCGCACAGCGTAATGCTGGGCAGCCTTTTGGCGGGCACGGAAGAGAGCCCCGGCCAAACCGTGCTGTATCAGGGCCGCACGTACAAGACCTACCGGGGAATGGGGTCTTTGGGCGCGATGAACCAGGGTAGCGACCGGTACGATCAAGCCTCCAGCGATGGCAAGTTGGTGCCGGAGGGCGTAGAAGGCCGGGTTCCGCACAAAGGGATGCTGGGAGATCTCGTCCATCAGCTCGTCGGCGGCCTGCAGGCAGGCATGGGCTACTGCGGATGCCCCACGATCGAGGCCATGCGCAGCCAGACGCGGTTCGTGCGCATATCGCCAGCCGGGCTCCGCGAGGCGCATGTGCACGATGTGCTGATCACGACCGAGGCCCCTAACTACCAAGTCGAGACCTGACGCTGGCATTGGCACGTGTCCGCCAACGCGGGCGCAACGTCCGTGCTTGTCGCCGGCTAGCCGGGATCCTAGGGGCTCAGCACGGACGCTTTACCGGGCGCTATGTTGAACTAAGTACGATCCGAGGTACCGCAATGGAATTCGCACTTCAATGCAAACTCCCAATGCTCCAGATCCTGGGGCTTGCCTGCTTGGCGGGCGCGCTGGCCATGCCGATCAAGGCCAACGTCGATATCCCTTATACGAAGTATGTCTTGGACAACGGGCTGACGCTGCTAGTCCATGAGGACCGCAAGGCGCCGATCGTCTCGGTCAACGTCTGGTACCACGTGGGATCGAAGAACGAGAAGCCGGGCAAGACGGGCTTCGCCCACCTGTTCGAGCACTTGATGTTCAACGGTTCGGAGAACTTCAACGACGACTACTTCCAGGCCATGGAGCGCGTCGGCGCGACCAATCTTAACGGCACGACCAACGAAGACCGCACCAACTACTTCCAAGACGTGCCGCAGCCGGCGCTGGAAGTGGCCCTGTGGATGGAATCCGACCGCATGGGGCACATGCTCGGCGCGGTGGACCAAGCCAAGCTGGACGAACAGCGCGGCGTGGTCCAGAACGAGAAGCGCCAAGGCGAGAACCAGCCCTACGCTGTCTCCTACGAACTGATCACCAAGAACACATTCCCGCAGGGGCATCCGTACTCGTGGACCGTGATCGGAGAGATGGAAGACCTCGATGCCGCTTCGCTAGAGGATGTCCACGAGTGGTTCCGAACCTACTACGGCGCGGCCAACGCGGTGATCTCGATCGCCGGCGACATCGCGCCGGAAGAGGCGCGCGAATTGGTGGAGCGGTACTTCGGCAGCATCCCCAGCGGGCCGCCCGTCGCCAGGCAGCAGTCCTGGATCGCCCGCCGTACCGGCGAGCACAGGCAGAAGGTGGAAGACCGCGTGCCGCAGGCACGTGTCATGAAGGTCTGGAACGTGCCGGAGTGGGGCACTCGCGAAGCCGTGCTGCTCGATCTGGCCACGGACGTGCTGGCCGCTGGCAAGAGCTCGCGGCTGTACAAGCGCTTGGTCTACGAGGACCAGATCGCCACCAGCGCCACAGCCTATATCCAAGCCCAAGAAATCGCCGGACAGGTCGTCCTCCAAGCCACCGCTCATCGTGACGGCAACCTTGCCGAGGTCGAGGCCACCCTAGACGAGGAACTCCGGGGATTCCTGCAGTCCGGGCCCACCGACGCCGAGTTGGCACGGGCCAAGATGGACCACAAGGCGCGCTTCATTCGCGGCGCCGAGCGGATCGGCGGATTCGGCGGCAAGTCCGACATCCTCGCACGGAACGAGGTGTACACGGGCGATCCGTCCCACTACAAGAAGATGCTGGCCTGGGCCGAGGATGCCACCGCCAAGGACATTCGCGAGACCGCTGCGGAATACCTATCCGACGGTGTCTACGTGCTGGAGATTCACCCGGCCCCCGAACGTCGCATTTCCGAGAGCAAGGTGGATCGCTCCAAGCTGCCGTCGGCCTCCGGTTTTCCGGAATTCGCGTTTCCCGACACAAACGAGACCGAGCTTTCTAACGGATTGAAGGTAGTGCACGCCACCGTGCGCTCTATTCCCACGGTCGAGATGGCGCTCGTCTTCGACGCTGGATTTGCGGCCGACCGGCTCAGCAAGCTAGGTCTTGCCAGGATGACCGCGGAGATGCTGGATGAGGGCACTGACGGTATGTCATCGCTGGAAATCAGCGATGAGGCGACCCGCATCGGTGCGAGAATTTCCTCGTCCGCTTCATTGGACACGGCGAGCGTTTCCCTCTCCGCGTTGTCGGAGCGCTTGGAGGAATCGCTCGATCTGTTGGCCGAGGTTGTGCTGCGCCCGTCGTTTCCGCAGCAAGAGCTCGATCGGTTGAAGCGACTGCGGGTAGCTGGCATCCAGCAAGAACTCGCGCAGCCGTTCACGGTCGGCCTGCGTCTCTTGCCCGGCTTGATCTTCGGCGACGATCACGCCTACGCGGCCCCAATGACCGGCAGCGGCACTGTCGAATCCGTCACCTCCTTGACCCGCGACGATGTGGTCTCGTTTCACCGCACGTGGTATCGCCCCAGCAACGCCACTCTCGTCGTAGTGGGCGATGTACCGCTGGCGACGCTGCAGCCAATGCTGGAGGAACGCTTCGGCGGCTGGACGGGTGACGGAGAGCTGCCGAAGTTGGAGATAGCGAAGGTGGCGGCCGCCGACGGGCGGAGCGTGTACCTGGTCGACAAGCCTGGCGCGCTGCAGTCGGTGATCCTAGCTGGCCTGCCGGCGCCGCCGACCAACAATCCTGACGAGATCTCCATCGAGGCAATGAATTCGATTCTCGGAGGGAGCTTCACCTCTCGGATCAATATGAACCTCCGCGAGGACAAGCACTGGGCCTACGGCGCCAGGAGCACTCTGATCGACGCTGTCGGACCGAGGCTGTTCATGGCGTACGCTCCAGTTCAGACCGACAAGACCAAGGAATCGATGGTCGAAATGGACCGGGAGCTGCGGGACATCTTAGGACCGCGCCCTCCCGAATCCGAAGAGCTGGAAAAGGCGCAGAGAAACCGGACGCTGCGGCTGCCCGGACAGTACGAGACGAAGCGCGCGGTGTTGGGCGCGTTAGTCAAGATCCTCAAGCATGACCTGCCTGAAGACTACTTCGAGACTTATGCCGATCGCATGCGCGCGCTGAGCTTGAAGGATGTCGAGACCGCCGCCAAGCAGATCGTACAACCCGATAGCGTTGTCTGGGTAGTAGTCGGAGACCTGGCCGAGATCGAAGCCGGCGTGCGCGAGCTGGGTTTCGCCGACATCCGCAGGCTCAGCCCAGAGGGGACGCTATTGGATTGAGAGTCACCTGCCGGTGGTTTGGCTCGACAGCTCTTGGATTTCAGTCGTAGCCACGTTCATCACGGGCAGGCCGAGGCCGCTGCCGATTTCCGAGAGGGCCTCGAAGTCTACCGGTCCGATGATTTTCAGGACCGTTACTTCGTCAGAATCGGTTGAGACCACGGTCATGCCCGCAACTTGGTCATTGTCGTAGTACGAGTAGACGGACAGCGATTGCGGCTTGTCGCGGTCAGCGGCCTCGATCAAGGGCACCCAGCCGTCTTCGGCTAGTTGCTGGTGCACGGGCCTAACGTCGTCCTCGCTGGCGCCGCCCTTGCGAAATCGGTACGTTCGCCGGTACACGGCAGTCAGGCCGCTCATGAAGCTGCGCACTGATGCGGTGACGTTCTTGCGCAATCCGAGCAGCTTCTTGGCTTGCTCGAGCGGGCGTCCCCAAAGATTCACCTTGACGACTTCGTCAGCCTTCGCCTCTAGGTCGGAAAATTCCAACGCGGCGTCATCGGACTGGCCCTGCGCCTGCAGCGAGGCTGGGGCAGCGAGCGCCAACAGCGTGACAACGATGCCCACGACGACTTGGAGTGGATAAGTCTTAGTCATGTTTCTTTTCCTGTTCGATCGGAAACGCCAGCTCTTGCGCCCGGTTCCACTGGCTGCCCGCCAGTTGCAAGACCTCTACGAGTTCTCGTTCGACCTCTGCCATCTCCGCCGCATGGGCCTGCAATCCCTCTTCTTCTCTAGGCCAAGCGTAGATGGTCACTAGCAAGGCGACGCAGGCGCACGCGGCCAGCGCCCATCCGCCACGGAACCAGGGCTTGCCGGAAGAGGGCGCCTGTAGCGGGTCCGCCGCTGGCCGACGGACCTCGTCGCGAATCCGCGCCATCACGCGGAGGCCAAGCCCGGACGGCGCTTGCGAGCGCGCCATCACGCGACGGAGCTCTTCCTCGAGATGACGGCTATCGTCCCACAGGGACATAGGAAACCTCCTGTCGTAGGTGGGCGACCTTGGGCCTGAGCCGAATAAGCGCTCGTCGCAGCAGGGTCTTGACGGTGTTAACCGGGATGTCCAACGCCTCCGCGATCTCGTGGAGCTTGAGGTCTTCCTGAAAGCGCAGCACAATCACCATCCGCATCTTCGTGGGAAGGTCGGCTACCTTGCGGCCAAGCTCGGCGGACAGGCGTGGGTCAGGCTCGACCGGGTCGACCGAGCGTTCCGGAATGGAATCCAGACTCGCGTGCGGGGCATGCTTCTTGCGCCGCGAGTAGTCGATGCACTTGCGCGCCGTGGTCTGCCGCAGCCAGTTGACGAGATGCATGTCCGATTGCAGCTTGCCGAGGTTACGGAACAGCTCCAAGTACGCTTCTTGCGCCAAGTCTTCTGCGATGGCACGGTTGGAGAAGAACCCGAAGGCCACCCCGTACACCATCGCCTGCGTGTGGTCGACGATGCGTGCGAACGCTTCCGAATCAGCGAGCGCAGCATCGAGCAATTTGCGCGGGGCAATGTCCATCCGTGCAGCAGGCGAAGAGATGTAACCGACCGAGCGGTCGCCCTCCCTGTAGTCGTTTACGCCTGCCTAAGTGTAAAGGGTTCAATGCATGGGACTGGTGTGCCCTTACGAGTTGGCCGCTGTTAGGAATCCCAACTCGGCTTAGCAGGGGCTACGGCATGTCCGTCGGACAGCATCACTGCTTCAGAGCTGACGGGCGGCCAGCACCCGTCGCACGCTTCGGCCAGCCCTTCCCGCGGGCTTGAACTGCGGCCCTGAGCACTCCGTGCACACGTCTTGCGAGTTGAGCCCCATAGGACGGATCAATCACTGGATGGCGCTACCCCATGAATCCTCGGCGAATGCACCAATGCCCTTCGCCTCGGCCAGAGCCCGAGCATGTCCTCCAGCACCTAATGCGCGGGCGCGCCGCCAAGCTCAGCTGGCACTCAGCTCAGTCGGTTGGCCAGACCACACCCTGTTGCTTCTTCGTGACCGGGGCCAGCCCTTTGTACAAGAACCTCTGAACGCGCTGCCCGCGGTAGGTCTCGGTGGTGTAGAGGTTGCCCATCGAGTCGGTCGCCACGCTGTGGACGGCGTAGAACTGGCCGGGCTGCCGCCCGCCATCGCCGAAGCTCGTCAGCGTTTCCAGGGACTCGCGGTCGAGGATGTGGATGCGCTGGTTCGCGCCGTCGGCGACGTACAGGTACTTCTGCTCTGGGTCGCGCGAGAGTGCGACATCGAAAGTCGATCCGTCGCCGAGCGTGTCGGGTTCGATCCACGTCTCTTTCACGAACTCTCCGTCTGCTGTAAACGCTTGGATGCGGTCATTGGTGCGGTCGCACACGTAGACCATGCCGTCGTCCGCAAGCGCGATCCCATGCACGGGGGTACGGAACTGATCCGGCTTGTCGCCGGGCTTGTAGGCCGGCAGCTGCGTGTCGTCCGGCTCATTGCCGTAGGCACCCCAGTGCCGCTTGTACTCGCCGGTGTCCGCGTCAAGCACGATCACCCGCCGGTTGCCGTAGCCATCGGCAATGTATAGCTCGTTCGTATTCGGGTCAACCAGTGTCTTGGCGGGCAGTTTGAAGTTCTTCAGGTCGTGGCTGCCCTCGCCCATGAACGGCTTGCCGATCTGCATCAGGAACTCACCCGTGCGCGTGAATTTCAGCACCATGCTGTCGTGGACGCGTCCCTTGCCCATCGCGTCTTCGTGGTGCGGCAGAGCCGCGGCCTCCTTGGATGGGCCGCGGCCGTTGCCACCGATCCAGACGTTGCCCTTGTGGTCGACGTCAACGCCGTGATTGGAGGTCGGCCAGTCATAGCCGTCGCCGGGGCCGCCCCAGTGCTCGATCAGCTCCCCCGCCTGGTTGAAAGCGAGCACCGGCGGCGCGGCGAAGCAGCAGTACGACGCCGGCGGATCCCAAGTCGCGTAGAGTTCCTTGCGTTCCAGCGAACTGCCGCGATGGACGATCCAGACATTGTCTTGGTCGTCGACGTCCACCCCGATGACGGTTCCAAGCAACCAGTGGTTGGGGAGCGGCTTGGGCCACAGAGGATCGACCTCAAAGACGGGAGCCATTGGGCCGTCCGCGGCAGCCATCGGCTCTTCGGATGGAGTGGTGCAGGCTACCAGCAGGGCGAGAAGGGCCACTGCGGCAAGTGCCGAGCGAAGTGCAGTTGTCATTGGTCTTGTCCGGCCCGTTTCGGCCTAGGCCATCATACTTGCTTAAGTAGAGGTAGGGCAAGCAGAACTCCATGATTCGCGCGAAATTTGTCCTCTGCAGTCTTGGCCTGCTGCTCGCCAGTCCTGTCGCGGCCCACGAAATCCCCAGCGAAGTGGTCGCGCGGACGCTGGTCAGGGCGGATGGCGACAGCTTCCAACTCGTGATGCGCTTGCCGCTGAACTCGATGCGGGATGTGGAAGTGCCGGAGTTCGGGCCTGGCTACCTAGACATCGCTGCGCTAGAGCCGCGTTTGGCCGATCTGGCCGCACAGTGGATCGTGCCGTTCGTGGAAGTCCACGAAAACGGCGAGCGGCTGCCGCCGCCCGTCGTGTCGGGAACCCAGATTTCCCTGCCGTCCGACCAGTCTTTCACACACATCGACCGCGCGCTCGCGCACGTTGCCCAAGCCAAGCCCGCCAACACCGAAATGCTGGTCTGGGATCAGGTGATGTTCGATGTGCATCTGGACTTTCCCATCCAGTCCGAGGAGTCGGAATTCTCGCTTCGGGCCGGACTGGGCCACCTCGCGGAGCGGGTCTTGCTCACCCTGCAGTTCTATCTGGCCGATGGCACGACCCGGGCCTATCAGTTTTCGGAAGACCCCGGCCGAGTGGTCCTAGATCCTAGTTGGTTCCAAGCTGCCTGGCACTTCGTCCAGCTGGGCTTTGTCCACATCCTAGACGGCCCAGATCACCTGCTGTTCCTGTTCTGCTTGGTCATTCCGCTGCGCCGCTTCAAGCCCTTGGTCCTGATCGTGACTGCCTTCACCGTCGCGCACTCGATCACTCTGATCGGCAGCGCGCTGGACTTCGCGCCCGACGCGCTGTGGTTCCCGCCTATGGTCGAAGCCCTGATCGCCGTCTCGATTGTCTACATGGCCTTGGAGAACATCGTCGGCACCGCGCGACATCGCTGGCTGGTCGCGCTCGGGTTCGGCCTGATCCACGGTTTCGGCTTCTCCTTTGCTCTGCGAGAGACCCTGCAATTCGCCGGAGGGCACTTGATCACGTCCCTGGTCTCGTTCAACGTCGGGGTTGAATTGGGGCAGTTGTTCGCACTGGCTCTGCTGGTGCCCGCGTTGGCGCTGCTCTTCCGGTACGTGGTCGCCGAGAGGCTCGGCACGATCATCCTGTCAGCGTTCGCGGCGCACGAGGCATGGCACTGGACGATGGAGAGAGGGGACGTCCTGGGGCAGTACGACGTTGGCTGGGCGGAGTGGCTGCCCGCAGTGCTAGCGTGGGCCGGGCTGATCGTGGCCGGGCTGGCTGGTGCCCGTCTCTATCGAGGTCGGCGGGCCATGCAGGCAGCGGACGAATCAGTGAAATCGGACTCTGACTGAATCGCCGAGGGCCAGCAGTGTGCCAACAGCTCCCATATTATGAGCTTTGGCCCGGGCTTGCCTTAGCGGTGCATTCATCCGATCTGTCGGCCTGATCGCCGCCTCGTGCTTGGTTGCAGGGGCGCAACCGCGCGAGGGCACTTCAAAGCTGCCCGGCCCGGTTCGATCACAAGCGGTTCCCTTCGCTGCTCCGGATAACCCAGTGTCGGAAGTGTCCGGGATCGCGAATTTCCGAGGGATGGCGCTTCCCTACACGGTGATCGACGGCATGGCCGTCCATGCTGGTGACATTGTGCTCGGCAGAGTCAACGAGTTGGGGCCGAGAGCAGTCACTCAGAGATCGGATAAGAGCCGCGAGCTGCCGGGTCTGCGGCGGCGCGATCTCTCCGCAAGAAGCTCGAGATACCTTTGGCCCGGTGGTGTCGTTCCGTATGTGATCGACGAGCTTGTCTCCGACGAGCAGCGCCAAGACATCCTTGAAGCGATTGGGGAATGGAACGACAAGACGGCGGTTTCGTTGACCGCGCGGACGACGGAAGAAGACTATGTGCAGTTCTCGAGCGTTTCGTCAGGGAACTGCCGGTCGAAGGTTGGGATGGTCGGCGGGGAACAACGAATTTCTATACCGCCACACGGCTGCGACGCTGATACCGTTGCACATGAGATTGGCCATGCCGTCGGACTGTGGCACGAGCACCAACGCGAGGATCGTGACGCATACGTGACAGTGTTATATGAAAACCTCGACAAGCGTGGCCGAGCCGCGTATCCAGCAGTGCATCCGGCCTCCGGACCCTACAACTACTCCTCGGTGATGCACTACGGACTTGGCGGCTACTCTTCGAACGGCGGTCGCGTGCTGGAGACCCTGCCGCCCGGGATGAACATTCCCTCGGCGGGACTTTCCCCGGGGGATATCGATGGCGTAGCAAGACTGTACGGGCAACCGCCGACTACGACAGTGATCTCGACGAATCCGCCCGGCTTGGAAATTGTCGTTGATGGCTTGCGCGTGACCACACCGGCGAGCTTCAACTGGACGGACGGAAGCAACCATTCTGTCGAGGCTCCGGTGTCCCAAACAAACGGAGAAAGCCGGTACCTGTTCGGACGTTGGAGCGATGGGAGTGCCCGCTCGCGCAGCGTGACCGCTAAAGCCGACCGGACGTGGCTGGAGGCGAACTTCATCGTGCAGCACCGGGTCGGGACAGCGGTCAATCCAGCGAATCGAGGGAGTGTCGAGCTGCGCCCTCACTCACCGGATGGCTACTACACGGAGCGTACGGAGGTCCAAGCCCTAGCAGTTCCCGGAACGGACCTCAGCTATCAGTTCTTGTATTGGCGCGGTGTGCTGTGGGGTCACTACGGAGTGTCCTCAAACCCGGCGACGTGGACTGTTGACCGGCCAGGGAAGGTGTTCGATGCCTACTTCACGAATCGTCCGATCTTCCGGATCGGTGCAAACTTCGAGCCGTTCTTCGTCAGCATCCATGGCTACTACGACTCGAATCCCGAGTACTGGACCTATGGTCCGGCGGCGATCCTGGCCGATGCAAGGAACAATCTGATCAGACTCGCCACAGATGAAGTCCGGTCCGTTCCACACGGGGGGCAGCGGCGCTACCGGTTCGAGAGCTGGAGCAACGGCAAGGCACGCACTCACAACCTAGCCCTGCCGCGATGGGGCGGCCGGATCGTCGCCAATTTCGTGTCTGAGCATCCCCTGTCAACCGGTGTCGCAAGATCCGAGGGCGGCTCGATTAACATCCAGCCTTCATCAGGCGACGGGTACTACAGCGAAGGGGCGTCCGTCCGCCTGACGGCGGTTCCCAAGCCGGATTGGGAGTTTGTGCGCTGGTCGGGCGACATCGAGAGCCGGGAGTCGGATCTAACGATCGCGATGGAGCAACCGACCCACGCCGCAGCACTCTTCTCGCAAGCCCAGCGGATTCAGGCTGGCGAACCTGTCGCGGTAGATCTCGCTGAGAACAATTACAGGCTGTATGTCCATGACGAAGAGGAGTCGTTTCGCTTCGACCCTCCATCTGGCGCCGGTGAAGTGCGGTTCAGTTTCGAGGCGTCTACGCCAGCTGTGGAAGTCGACCTATTGGTCCATGCTGACCGGGATCGCGTTCACTGGGAGTATGGCGCAGACGGCCAGCCTGCTAGGTTCTATGCCGAATTCCGATCGAATAGTGAGGGCAGCACCAAGACGGTCGTCATCAACCGCGACTCGAATCCGCCGCTGGACCCATCCAGCACCTATTTCGTCAGCCTTGTCGGCTATTCGCCCCGGACCAGGATCCAAGGCACACTGACTGCCGAAGTCGAGACAGAGGCGTCCCCCCGCTTGTCAGCCGCCGCGAGCCCGCAGGCGCTCACGTTCGTGGCGCCGCCCGGTTCGGACCCCGCAGCCCAAGTCGTTCGAGTCACGAATTCCGGGAACAGCACTGCATCCTTCGCTTTCGTCGGGGACAGGGTCTGGCTCTTCACGAATCCGCCGCAGCGGAGTATTGCGAGCGGGGCCACGGCCGAGATCAGGGTCAGCGCTCTCGGCGCAGGCATGGACCCTGACACCCACAACGGCCACCTGAAGGTCCTATACTCCGCGACCAATGATCTGACTCATGACACGCTTGCCTCCATCCCGGTCACATTTGTAGTCGTGCCAGCAAGCGAGAGCGAATAATCGCTCGCCGCGTGTTGCTCAGCAACGGCGTGGCGCGAGTCGGCGGTCGTCTGTTCATAATGGACTTCTGATAGCGACGACGTCAGATCGGAGCACCCACTGGCCGCATCGCCGGGCCGCGCCGGCCTGCACGGCAACGCCGTAGCACACCCACTAACGCCTCCGCGCGACTGCCTGCGATCCACAGCTCCGCTACGCCGGTTGCACTCAGAGCGGTATCCGACGGAAATCCAGATGATTGAAGCAGCGCCAGATCCGCCGCTCCTCGAGTTCCGCAACATTACCGTCTACCGCGGCGAGACATTGGCCCTAGACGGCGTGTCGCTCTCGATCCCGTGCGGCCAGCATCTGGCCATCATCGGCCCGAACGGCTCGGGCAAGTCCACCCTGATTCGCACGATGATGCGCTACGACCATCCTGTCCGGCGCTACGGTCCGGTGATGAAGGTGTTCGGCCGCTCCGACTGGCATGTCCACGACATGCGCAAACTGATCGCGGTCGTGTCCAACGAGATGGTCCAGGCGTGTTCCAAGAGCGCCACCGGCCGCAGCGTAGTCTTGTCCGGCTACTATTCCAGCTTCGAGCTATGGCCCCAGCATCCCGTCACCGACGCCATGGAAGCCCGCGGAGAGGAAGTGCTGCGGCTGATGCATGCCGAGCATTTAAAGGACAAGCCGGTCAACGCCATGTCCACGGGCGAGGCCAAGCGCGTGGTGATTGGCCGTGCGCTCGTCAACGAGCCGCGCGCCCTGCTGCTCGACGAACCCTCCAACGGTCTGGACCTCCGTGCTGCCATCGAGCTGCGCGATACGTTGCGTCACATTGCAGCCCTGGGCACCAGCCTCATCTATGTGACCCACCACCTTCCCGACATCATTCCGGAGGTGTCGCGAGTCGTTCTGTTGAAGAACGGGCGTCTCCACGCCGATGGCCCGAAAGAGCGATTGCTGGCCAACGATGTCCTGTCGGAGGTATACGGCACTGCGATCGAAGTCGAAACCAAGGACGGCTACTACAATTGCTGGGCCTGACCCTCGGCCGCTCCGGCGAAGTGAGCGCGGATGGCGGCGGCGCGCTGGCGGCCGACGGCAGCCGATAGATCTTCGAAACCGCTCTCGCGGATTCCGGCGACGCTGCCGAACTGCGTCAGCAGCTTGCGGGCGGTGGTTTCGCCGACACCAGGAATGTCGAGGAGCTCGGAGTGCAGCGCCCGCTTGGAGCGGCGCTGCCGATGGAACGTGATCGCGAAGCGATGGGCTTCGTCGCGGATCTGTTGGACGGCGTGCAGTATCGGGCTGAAGCGGTCGAGGATTAGCGGTTCGTCTTCCTGCCCGAACACGTAGAGAACCTCCTCCCGCTTGGCGATCGCAGCGAGCGGCAGCGCCGCGGCACCGAGTTCTTCGAGCGCCTCAGCCGCCGCGTGTAGCTGGCCGATGCCGCCATCGACCAGTACGAACAGCGGAAATCCCTTCCCCTCCGCCTGGAGTCGGGAGTAGCGCCGGCGGACAACCTCCCTCATCGCGGCGAAGTCATCGTTGGCTTGCCGGCCGACGATGAACTTCCGATAGGCGCTCTTCTTCATGCGCCCGTTTTCCCACACAACCATCGAGGCGACCACTTCGGTGCCTTGCGTGTGCGAAATGTCGAAGCATTCGATGCGGTTGTTGGACTTCTCGCCCTCCTCGGCGGGCGGCAAGTTCAGGGCGTCGCGCCATGCCTCTGCCATCTGGACGGCGGTCGGCTTGCGCACCCTGAAGCGTTGCTCGAAACAGCTGCGGGCATTGGTAACGACAAGATCCAATAGTGCGCGGTTAGAGCCCCGCAGGGGCACGGCAATCTCCACCTTGGCCCCGCGGTTCTCCGCCAGAAGCTCCGCCAAGGCCGCCATCCCCTCGAATTCCCGCTGCACCCTGACCAAGGCGGGCACATGCCGCTGCCCTAGATAGACCTGTGGAAGCAGACTCGCGAGGAACTCGGCCTCGTCGTAATCGGCCGCGTCCTCCCAATAGAACTCGCGGCGATCGACTACCCGGCCGTTACGGACATGGAAGATGTTGGCAGCGACCAGCGGCGGCTCCGCGTGGACCCCGAATATGTCGATGTCTCGCCCTTCGGCGGCCGCCATGCGCTGGCGCTCGGTGATCTCTTCCACGGTGGTGATCAGGTTGCGCAGGCTGGCAGCCTTCTCGAACTCCAGATCCTCGGACGCCCGAAGCATCCTCTCTCTCAGGTCGCGCACCAACTGGTGCCGCCGCCCGCCCAAGAACGCCCTCACGTCCTCGGCGGCCCGCTGGTAGGTATCGTCCGACACCAGGCCTTTCACGCACGGCCCCCAGCAGCGGTGAATGTGGTACTCGAGGCAGGGCCGCGGGTGGGCTCGCGTCAGGTCGATGCTGCACGACGGCAGCTTGAAATGGCGGTGGATAAAGTGCACAAGACGGTGGGCGAGATTGCCGGGGAAGTACGGCCCGAAATAGGTCGAGCCATCCTTCCTTAGCCGGCGCGTGACGTAAACGCGCGGATACTTCTCCTTGGTCAGCTTGATGTAGGGATAGGTCTTGTCGTCGCGCAGCAGGATGTTGTACTTCGGCTTGTGCTGCTTGATCAAGTTGTTCTCTAGGGCAAGCGCCTCCTTCTCGTTGCTGACGAGAATGTTGCTGATGGAGCGGGACTCGGACAGCAGACCGCCGCGCTTGGCATCGGCCAGGGCTTCGTTCGAGAAATAATTGCGGACCCGGTCGCGCAGGCTCTTGGCCTTGCCGATATACAGGACCTTGCCGTCCCGGCCGACGAACTGGTAGATGCCGGGCGCGGCAGGCAACTCCCAGGCTGCCGCCTTGAGTTCATCCCAATGTGGCGGGAGAGGCATGGCGCGTTCGCGACGGAGCCTGGCCGCGTACCGTCAAGTATAAGAATCCTCTGTCGCATGAGCGACTCCTCGGCCCGCAGTCTCGTCCGCTACGTCGGCCGGCACTACCCTGTTAAGGGCGCGGCCGCGCCGCTGCCAGCGGCTAGCCTCCGCTGCCACCAAGGTGTCGAGCGAGCCGATCCATTCCCGCCACCGGACAGAGAACTCGGCCGCCCAGGCGCAACCGTTCGCGCCGCGAACAGGCACCTCATTGGGCATTCACGAAGGGATTCCGCACCATGACACTTCCGTATAGCCGTCCGTGAGCGAAGTCCTCGGAGATTATCTCAGTCAAGCCGAAGACCTCCGCGTAGGCCCACAAATGCGCGTCAAACCACGACAGGCCGTAGGCCGCGAAGCCCCGCAGAGCGGTTCGTAACACGGCCTCGTTCGGATAAATGATCGGAAACTGGGCCAGAATGTCATCCGCCTCGCGCAGGGCCTCTTGAGCGCTGAGCATCCGGGTGCCCGGTGTTCCCCGCGTCGTCGCCGCCACGAATTCGACGACGACCTGATGCGGCACCCTAGCGTCACCTGCGTCGATCGCCGAGCGGAGAATGTCGTTGGCTATCTCTTGCTTCCGGCGGAAGCGAGCGTCGTAGCGGTAAACGAAGACATTGGTATCAATCAGTACTGCCACGCTGGTACAGCTCCTCGCGCGTCCATCCTCGCCTCTTGGCTGCTGGTCGCTTTGCGCGGGACTCGCGGGCGCGCTGCCGTTCCGTTCCCGCATCGAACAACGCTAGGCGCTTGAGGCGGCCAAGCTGGGGACGAGTGACCGCATTCGGAGGCAGCACTCGGATGATGTCGCCAGCCGCTTCGAACGAAATCGAATCTCCCGGCTGGATCGAGTATTGCAGAGCAAGCGATTTTGGGATCGTGACCTGCAGTTTGCTCGTGACCTTCGACATATCCTTATTCTAGCAAGGATAAGATCCTTGTATTGCCCTCGCCGGTCAGTGCACGAGGCGGTACGACACCCGTAGATCGGTGCCCGGATAGCGCGTTCGGAAAGCGTTGCAATGACGACAATTGGGGTCGCCCTAGGCGTCGGTCTGGCCCAGCCACGCGCCAGACCGCGGTCAAAGGGGTTTAGGCTCATTGGCTCAGTCTCCGAATGAATGGGGTATCGAGAGCTTTAGAATCGTGGGATACAGGGATGCCGCGAATTAAGAAAGCAACCGAGCCGCCTCCGAATCCCGCGAGCGAAGCTTCAGGAGTGGATCAGAATGACGGCCGCTCCCAAGAGGGTGGTCCCGTTCAACAGCAACGCGACGCCGGCACTCCAGCCATAAGCTCGAATGTCCACATCCCGCCTGACGAGCTCGCTGCTTTTTGCAGACGTTGGAGTGTCAGGGAAATGGCACTGTTCGGTTCGGTGCTCAGAGATGACTTCGGGCCGGAGAGCGACGTGGATGTGCTTGTGCAGTTCGAGGACGAGGCCCAGCACACGCTATTCGAACTCGACGAAATGGAACTCGAACTACGAGAGATCTTCAGGCGCGAGGTCGATCTGGTCAGTCGCCGCGGGGTCGAGGCGAGCCACAACTATCTGCGCAGGAACAGCATCCTTGCGTCCGCTCAGGTGATCTATGGATCGTGACGTACCGCACCTCGTGGACATCGTGAGATCCGCACGAATAGTTCAGAGCTACCTAGACGGGGTCGCGAAAAGCGCATTCATTCGGAACGTGCAATTGCAGGATTCGGTCATCAGGCGATTGGAGATCATCGGCGAAGCGGCGGGTCGGGTCTCGTCATCCTTCCGCAGGACGCATCCGGCGATTCCATGGAGCCGGATGATCGGCATGCGCAATCGCGTGATCCATGTCTACGGCGCAGTCGATTTGGACATCGTCTGGTTGACTGTCCAACAGAGAATCCCGGAACTGGAGTTGCCGTCGGATCGCTAGGAACGGCCAGCGTAAAGTTCAGCGCCCACCGCAGTTTGGCGCCGATCTTCAAGTCGGATTAGGCCCGACACATGTAACTGAACTTGGTCATGTTCATGTCAGGAACATGATCCATTATTGGCGTATGACGAAGGTCAACATTACCGAGGCGAAGGCCCAGCTTTCGTCTCTACTGGACCGAGCGCAGAGCGGCGAGACAGTTGTGATCTGCAGGCGCAACATTCCAGTCGCCGAACTGCGGCCTGTTCCCTTGGAACGGACGTCCCCGCGCCGGATCGGAATCGATCGTGGAATGAAGATTCCCGACAGCTTGTTCGAACCACTGCCCATCGAACTGATTGAGGCTTTCGAGGGTGGTGCCGCACCGGAATGAGACTATTGCTGGACACCTGCATCTTCCATTGGCTGGTGACGGATGACTTCAAACTGTCGACCGCGGAGCGAGGGGCCTGCGCCGACCCGGCCAACACGGTCTATCTCAGCGCGCGCTCTGGCGGAATCCGTTCCTCGCGCGGCACGTAGCTTGCCTTGATACCCTGCGCGCGCTAGCGGGAGAACCGCGTATTCGCAAAGACTCTGGGCGTGAATTCCCCAGTGTCAAGCGGGCGCGCCGCGATCCGCTGTCGAGGCAGCACCCGCTTGTGCCAGTGACCTAAAAGTCGTGGTCGGGAGGCGCACCGGGAGCGGCCGGTTGTTCCTCGGGGATCTCATGCACGGTCGCTTCCGTCGTGAGCATCAGGCCAGCGATCGAAGCCGCGTTCTGCAGGGCGTTGCGGGTGACCTTGGCCGGATCGATAATGCCTGCCTCGACCAGATCGCAGTAGCGGTCGGCATTGGCGTCATAGCCCATGTTGCCTTCCTCGTTGCGCACGCGCTCGATCACAATGGCGCCTTCTTGGCCCGCGTTCTGGGCGATCCACCGCAAGGGCGCCTCGAGCGAGCGTCTGACAATGTTGACACCGGTCTGCTCGTCGGCATCCTCCAAGCTGACGCCGTCGAGCGCGGACCCGCCGCGCACCAGTGCGACGCCGCCGCCGGGCACAATGCCTTCCTCGACGGCCGCCCGCGTGGCGTGCATGGCGTCCTCGACCCGCGCCTTCTTCTCCTTCATCTCCGTCTCGGTCGCAGCGCCAACCTTGATCACCGCCACGCCGCCGACCAGCTTCGCCAGCCGCTCCTGCAGCTTCTCCCGGTCGTAGTCCGACGTCGTCTCCTCGATCTGCGCCCGCAGCTGCTTGACCCGTCCCTGGATCGCATCGCTGCTGCCCGCGCCTTCCACGATCGTCGTGTTGTCCTTGTCGATCACGATCCGGCTGGCCTGGCCCAGGTCTTCCACCTGCACCCCTTCCAGCTTGATCCCGGTCTCTTCCATCAGCGCCCGGCCGCCGGTCAGGATCGCGATGTCCTCCAGCATGGCCTTGCGCCGGTCGCCGAAGCCCGGCGCCTTCACCGCCGCCACGTTCAGCGTGCCGCGCAGCTTGTTGACCACCAAAGTGGCCAGCGCCTCGCCCTCGGTCTCCTCGGAGATGATCAGCAGCGGCCGACCCTGCCGCGAGACCGTCTCCAGCACCGGCAGCAGGTCCTTCATGCTGCTGATCTTCTTCTCGTGGATCAGGATCAGGGCGTTTTCGAGCACGCACTCCATCGAGTCCTGGTCGGTGACGAAGTAGGGCGAGGCGTAGCCGCGGTCGAACTGCATGCCCTCGACCACGTCCAGCTCGGTGTCGATGGTCTTGCCTTCCTCGACCGTGATCACGCCGTCCTTGCCGACCTTTTCCATCGCCATGGCGATGATCTCGCCAATCTCCGCGTCGTTGTTGGCCGAGATGGCTGCAACCTGCGATACGGCATTGCCCTCGACGGGACGCGCCATCGCGCCAACCGCGTCCACGACCAAGCGGGTTGCGTGGTCGACGCCGCGCTTGATGGCCATCGGGTTGGCGCCGGCCGCCACACTCTTGACGCCCGCCGCGTAAAGGGCCTGCGCCAGCACGGTCGCGGTGGTCGTGCCGTCGCCGGCCACGTCGGAGGTCTTGGATGCAACCTCGCGCACCATCTGGGCGCCCATGTTCTCGACCTGGTCCCCGAGTTCGACCTCTTTGGCTACCGTGACGCCGTCCTTGGTGACCGTCGGGCCGCCGAACTTCTTCTCAAGCACCACGTTGCGGCCCTTTGGTCCGAGCGTGACCTTGACGGTGTTGGCTAGTTTGTTCACTCCGGCCAAGATGCCTTGACGCGAGTCCTCTCCGTAGACGATTTCCTTGCCTGGCATGATTGAATTTGTGTCCTCCTGAATCTGATTTAGATGGCGTCCGGCCGCAGCGCGGCCGATCGCCAGTCGCTAGCCCTCGACCACGCCGAGGACATCGTCTTCGGTCAGGATCAAGTACTCCGTACCATCAACGCTGACCTCGTTGCCCGCATACTTGCCGATCATGACCGTGTCGCCGGCCTTCACGTCGAGCGGCACGATGCTCCCGTCATCCTTCTTGGTGCCCGGCCCGGCAGCGATGACCTTGGCAGTCTGACCCTTCTCCTTGGCAGAGTCGGGAATGATGATTCCGCCGACGACCTGCTCTTCCGCTGAAATGCGCTCAGCAACGAGGCGGTTGCCTAGGGGTTGGATTGTCACGGTGTTATGGTTCCTCCGTCTTTCGTAGGTGGCGCGATCCGGTGTCTGCGCACAGATCCCGCCCAGTAAGCGATGCGATTCCCTGTTCGTGTGAAAAGGGGGTAGCGCCAGCGGAGCCATGCGCTCGGCCGACGCGACCAAGGCACATCGGAGCATGTGCCCCGATGGCCCTATGATAACGGAATCGGCACCAGCCGTGCAACGCCTGAGCCCGGCACGCGGGCTGCACGGAAGGCCGGTCAACATGCTGCGCGCCCGCCGAGGAGCCCCCAAGCACTGGCCAGCGATCGCAGTGCTCGTCGGCTGCGCGCTGCCGCCGGCCGCGGCAGCCGGCGCTGCCGGTTCCCCAGTTGCCCCCGCACCGCTCAACGTAGTGCTGGTGTTGGTCGACGATCTAGGCTGGCGAGACCTTGGCTGCCAAGGGTCCGACCTCTATGAGACGCCTCGAATCGACGCGCTGGCGGCTGAAGCCGTGCGCTTCACGCAGGCGTATTCGAACTGCCCGGTCTGCTCTCCCAGCCGAGCCGCGCTGCTGACCGGCCAATACCCCGGACGCGTCGGCTTCACCGGGCATATCACCGCGATCGGACGCCATCGCCATCCCGCCGATAGCGCCATTTTGCCGCCTGCGGATTTCATGTACCTCAGACACGAGCTCGTCACTATCGCCGAAGCGCTCGGAACTGCCGGATACGTATCGGCTAGCATCGGCAAGTGGCACCTAGGCGCCGAGTCTCATTGGCCGCTCTCGCACGGCTTCGACTTGAACGTCGCCGGGCACACCCATGGCAGCCCGGCCAGCTACTTCTTCCCGTACCGGAGGCCCAGCCAGACGTGGAATCCTGACATGCCGAACCTCGATCTGTCGGCTAGCAGCGAGGGCGAATACCTGACCAGCCGGCTTACCGACGAAGCGTTGCAGTTCGTCGACAGGAATCGCGACCGGCCCTTCTTCCTGTACCTCTCCCACTACGCGGTCCACACCCCCCTGCAAGCACCGGACGACTTGGTGCGCAAGTACCGCAGGAAGATCGCCGCGTCCGCATCCGGCGGAAGTCCCGTGTACGCTGCCATGGTCGAGTCGGTCGATACAAGTGTCGGTCGGATCCTCGACGGGCTCGAGGCGGCAGGCGTCGCGAACCGCACGGTAATCATCTTGGCGTCCGACAACGGCGGCCTCGCTTCCGTCACCTCGAATGCACCCTTGCGCGCAGGCAAGGGGCATCTGTACGAGGGCGGGATTCGCGTGCCGCTGATCGTGCGCTGGCCCGGGCACGGAAGTCCGGGCAGTGCAGTGCGCACCCCTGTCACCAACGCGGATATCTTCCCGTTCATAGCGGAAGTTGCCGGGCTCGCTCCGAGCAGCTTCGGCCATCTTGACGGCCGCAGCCTCGGCCCTCTGGTTGACGGCGGCCCGTGGGCTGCGCGCGAGTTGGTCTGGTATTACCCGCACTACAGCCCGCAGGCGCAAGCGCCCGGCGCGGCGATTCTCTCAGGAGCCTACAAGTTGCTCGAGTTCTATGACCCACCCCGCGTGGAGCTCTACAGACTCGAGGACGACCTTGGCGAGAGCGAAGACATAGCGGGCCGAGAGGCCGCGACTGCAGAGAGCCTGCGCGTCAAGCTGAACGCTTGGATCGAAGCCAACGTGCCGCTCCGGCATCGCCCCAACCCCACCGGCAAGCATCGCTGACGGCGATGGCCGCGACGGGCGTCGCAGCCAGGGGTGCAACAATGGACTCTTGGGGTCGACCCGTCCCGGGAAGTGACACTAGCGGGCCGGTGACGCTACGGAAGATGGGGCGAATTGCAGTCCTTGACTCGGGCGGGCAGTACTGCCACCTAATCGCGCGCAAGGTGCGGGAGCTTGGCGTCTATGCCGAGATCTTCCCAGTAGGCGTAGATCCCGATTTGTTGGGCGACCACGCCGGGATCATTCTCTCTGGCGGCCCATCCAGCGTGTTTGACGAGGCCAGCCCGCAGCCCCAGGCAGGGTTGTTCGCGCTGGGCAAGCCGATGCTCGGCATCTGCTATGGCCATCAACTGATCGCCCGCTATCTCGGCGGCACGGTCGAGCGCGGCGATACGCACGAATTCGGCAGCGCGACGCTGCAACTCCGGGTCGATGGCTCGCTGTTCGAGGGGATGCGCCCTGAGCAGCAGGTGTGGATGAGCCATGGCGACCACGTCGCCCGTCCACCGGACGGCTTCGCCATCTTGGCCGCCACCGACGAATGCGAGGTCGCTGCGATGGGACATGAAGCGCTTCGCGTCTTTGGGTTGCAGTTCCATCCCGAAGTCGTCCACACACACAACGGCTCCGCGATGCTCCGCAACTTCTTGCGCAACGCCTGCGATTGCGCGTTGGACTGGCAGCCTCAGAACCGCGTGCAAGCGCTGCTGGAGAAGATCAAGGAAACGGCCGGGGACCGACGGGTCCTGCTATTTCTCAGCGGCGGGGTGGACTCCACGGTCGCCTACGCCCTCGTCGTTCGGTCCTTGGGCCCTGAGCGAGTCGAAGCGGTGTACGTCGACACCGGCTTCATGCGCGACCGCGAGACAGACGAGATCGAGGGTGCCTTCCGGGATCTGGAGCTAGGAGAGCTGCGGGTGTTTCGTGCCGGGGACCTGTTCATGGGGCGACTTCAGGGCGTCACCGACCCCGAGACCAAGCGGGCGATCATTGGACAGGCATTCGTGGATGTCCAGGACCAGATCCTCAGAGACGACCGCTATGCCAGCCAAGACTGGATGCTCGGGCAAGGCACCATTTATCCCGACACCATCGAGTCCGGGGGCACGCAGGCCGCCGACGTGATCAAGACGCATCACAACCGCGTGGAGCGCATTCAAGAGCTGCTCCTGCAAGGGCGCGTGCTCGAGCCGTTGAGCGAATTCTACAAGGACGAAGTTCGGGAGATCGGACGCGCCCTAGGCCTGCCGAACAGGCTGCTCGACCGGCACCCCTTCCCGGGCCCCGGCTTGGCGATCCGCTGCCTATGCGCTTCCGCCGCGGGGGGAGCAATGCCCGATACGGGCATCGCAGCGGTTGCAGAGCAAGCGGGCTACTCGGCCTTCCTACTTCCGATTCGGAGCGTGGGAGTCCAAGGCGACAGCCGGAGCTACGCACAGCTCACCGTCCTGCACGGAGGCGAGATTGACTTCGCGCGGCTGCTGCCGCTGTCCACCGCCATCACGAACGAGTTTCGCCACACCAACCGTGTCGTAGCCTGCTTGGCGCCGCGCGAGATCGAGCCCTCGCAGTGGGGCATTCGGCCGGCGACGTTGACGCGCGAGCGGGTCAGGCTGCTGCAGGCCGCGGATCGCGCCGTCACGGATTACCTGCGTAGCGATAGTCTCTACGACCAGGTCTGGCAGTGCCCGGTCGTACTCTTGCCTTGGGGTCAAGGCGACGGGGAGACGGTGGTCGTGCGACCAGTCGTGTCGGTCGACGGCATGACCGCGTCGGTCGCCGAACTTCCTATCGGCGGCCTGTTGGCCCTGGCCGACCGCCTAGCGTCGATCGACGGAATCCACGCCGTCGTGTACGACGTGTCGCACAAGCCGCCGTCGACGATCGAGTGGGAATGAACTGCCGAGCCGCATTCAGCCAGCCAGCGAACTGAGCCAATCCCCGACCAAAGAGCGCACTTCCGTGCGGCCGAGGCCGGATTCAATGCGCAGCGATTCGATCGACTCTAGCGCGTCGTACATATCGGTCACCCAAGCGTACTCGGCCTGCGCCTGCCCGCGCGCGATCGTTCGACGGCGCGGATCCTGAGGATTCACGAGCAGCAGCGGGCGTGGCGCGACCGCGGCATAGACATCGCGCACCTCGTACTGTCCCAATACCCCCGGCAGCAGGCTGCTTACCGGCAGGGTCGACTCGGGGTCGTCCAGCATGGACCGATACGAGATCGGCGCCTGAACGCTGACCACGCCCGAGATGCGCGGGTCAAGAACCGCAGCGTGCGCTGCGACAAGGCCTCCGATTCCGACCCCGACGACGATCCACTCGCGCCGCTTGGTCAGCCTCGGCGCGGTAGCCAGCAGGTCTTTCAGGCGCTGCCCGAACAGCGGACGGCCCAGTTCCAAGCTCCGGTAGGCGAGGAAGTCGTCCCATTCGAAGCCTACTTCCAATTCCGGCATGACTGGCTTGGTGGCGCCCCAGCCACGCAAGTCTAAGCCGTACAGGCTGTGGTCTGCGGCTACCACGGCATCGACCAGGTACCGTTGCACGATCGGGTGGTCCTTGCCCTGCTCCGCGACCAGAAACACCGCTCCCTTGGCATAAACGCCGGCGTCAAGGAACCGCGTCGGCACTTCGATCCCGAACTCGGCCTTGAACGAGCCCACCCGGGTCACATCCTTGATGCGATTGGCGATGAGGCTCTGGTAGACGGCGAACTCGCTCTCGCTGCGCGGCAGTTCGAAACTTGGCTCGATCGCCTTCGCCTTGGCTGCGCAGAGATCGGCCACGCTCTTCGACTGCAGGGAGACCGCGACCTGCCCCGATGCCGTGCAGGCCAATTCGCCCGGCTGCCGAGGCCGGGCGTCTCCCTCGGAGACGGCCCGATCCTCTCCCGCCAAGCTTCGGAGGAAGAACGAGGCGGCCGCTTCGCGCAACTCGCGGTTCATTCCATGCGTGTCATCGGTCTCCACCAAGTGCAGGCGCTCCGGAGCAGCGAGCTTTTCGTACACGCTCGTCAACTCGGCATGCGTGCGCCGCGCGCCCTCGATGGGCACGTAGTCCCGCTTGGCGGCCCCGATCATCAGCGGTCTCGGAGCGAACGCCGCCAGCAGCTCGGGATGGTCAATGCCGGCCCGCAGGGTCCCGTACAGCACCTGTTCGGGATCCGCAATCAACAAGGCCTCGCTCTTGGCTCTGAAGCTCGCGACCGCGCAACTGACGAACGCCGCCTTGAGGCGGTCGTCGTAACCGGCAAATTGCAGGGTCACCATCCCCCCGCCGGACTGGCCGGCGATGCCAATGCGCCGTGGATCGATCTCTTGGCGCGACTCAAGATAGTCCAACGCACGGATGCAGTCCCACGCCCTGTACTGCATCAGATTCTCGCCGACCAAGTAGCAGCGGTCTCCCAAGATCCGGTGCTCCCCGCTGCCCGGGCGGAAGCGTGTCCGGCCAGTGCCGGCGTCCACGTACTGGTGGCGCTCTCCCTGGCCGAGCGGATCCCAAGTGAGCACAGCGATGCCATTCCGCGCCATCAGAGCAGAAAAGAGCTGGTACGTCTCGGACGCCTTGCCGGCGCTGCCATGACCGCACGGAAAGACGATCGCGGGCGTCTTCACGTCCCGCCCTTGCGGGAGGTACAGGTTCGCCGTCACGTGAAAGCCCGGACGGCTCTCGAAGACAATTCGTTCGATTAGGTGGTCGTCGGCATCGATGGTTCCGATCTGCTTGGCGTTCAGAGGTGTGCGAGCGGGAAACGGCCCCCACATCCGTCCCAGCTCAGTGCGCACCTTGCCGCGCAGCGCGGCGAATTCTTCCGCAGATTCCAAGCGGGCCAGTTGGTCCGACCGGCGCTCGTCTAGCAGCCGCAGGTACTCCCTGACAAACTCCCACAGCATCCAACCGAACTGCGATTGGCCCGCTGCCGGGACGAGCCAGCCGGAGGCCGCCAATGCAGCCAGTTCGCGTCGGCTTAGAAGGCTTGCTGGCACGATTCGAGATTCTAGCGCCCGCCGGCCGGCGGGTCGCCAATGTCATTATTCCGCGTGCACGAGGCCCGCGACCGCGGCGACGGCCGCCGCAGGATCGGCATACTGCCAGATCTGTCGCCCGAATATGACACCTGACGCACCCGCTTCCATGACTTCGGAGACCGTTTCCAGAGTGCCGTCCAACCCCGGCCCGCGGCGAGGCCCGCCAGCCACCAGCACGGGCACACCGCAAGCGTCAATGCTCTTGCGGAAGCCGCTGACGCTGCCCGAGTAGCGCGTCTTGATCACGTCCGAGCCGAGCTCCGCTCCGATGCGGCATGCCAGCGTGACGTCGTCGTCGATGTCGGGGGGCAGAACGTCGCCGCCCCGGCCGGACATGTCCATGTGGTTGGCCATCATGCCTTGGCTGAGCATCTCCGCAACCAAGGGCATGCCCCAGCAACGACTCTCGCTGGCGATCGTACCGACCTTTTCGAGCTCATCGCTCTCAAAGTCCGCCCCAAGCGTGGCATTCACCACCACAGCATCGGCCCCGAGCGAAACGGCTTGCTCGACATCCACGTAGAGGAGCATCGGCCCGCCGCCTAGCGAGCTCACGCAGCCATCGATGCGCAGCAGGATGGCCAGGTCGCCGACATGTTCGCAGACCTGCTCCAGCACGCCCGGCGTCACCAAGATGGCGTCCGCTCCGGCAGACGCAAGCTGCCCCACAAGCTCGGCCGGCCGTTCGAGGCCACGTACGGCACCCGCAGCGTTGCCGTGGTCCATCGCGACAACGACGGCGCGCCCGCGCCGTAGGATGCGCCTCAGGCGCAGGCTCTTTCCGATAGATCTTGTGGGCATGATTCCTCGTCTCCCGCCTTCGAGCGGTTCAGGCGGCGATGGGCGCAGTCATGAATGGACGAAAGCCCGTTCAGGCCGCCGCCAAGGTTGGCTCCAGAGGCAGCGCGAGTGGCTCGTCCACCAAGAAATCCAATCCCTTGATTGTCTCGACCGCCTTCTCGACTGCCGCCCGCCTCGCCGGTTCCAAGGTCGCAACGAAGGGGAGGTCTTGCTTGTCAAAGTAGGGTTCCTGTAACACTGCCTCGATGCCGACGCCTTGCTCGGCCAGCTTGGATGCCAGCGCTGCGAGGATTCCGGGCCGGTCGCGAACGCGGAAGCGCAGGTAGAACTGGCGCTCCTCCGTGCCGCTCGAGACAGGGCGATGGGGTGACAGCCTAGTGCGCCCGAATGGCTGAACGCGCTGGACCGAGCCTCCCGCCTGGCGCAGATCCCGAGCGGCCGCCATCAAATCGCTTACCACGGCCACGCCGGTCGGATCGGGTCCCGCGCCCTTGCCGTAGTAGAACGTGTCGCCGCCCCGACCGTGCACCCACAGGGCGTTGTAGGAGCCAGTGACGCCCGCCAGAACGGTGTTTCGCTCGACCAGCGCGGGACGTACCGCCAGGCGCAATCCGCTTGGTTCCCGGCGGGCGGTTGCCAGCAAGCGGATCGTGTGCCCGAGCCGCCCTGCATAGGCGAAGTCGATGGTGCGGATACGCCGGATCCCTTGTAGCGGGATATCGCTTGGGGACACCTGCTCGCCGAACGCCAATGCTGCCAAGATTGCCAGCTTGGACCGCGCGTCATAGCCGTCAATGTCGGCGCTGGGGTCGGCTTCGGCGTAGCCGAGGGCCTGGGCCTCCTTGAGCACCTTGTCGAAGGCGGCGCCGGTCCGCTCGATCTCGGTGAGGATGAAATTCGACGTGCCGTTCAAGATTCCGATCAGGGAGTCGATGCCGTCGCCGGCAATACCTTCTCGCAACACGTTCAAGACGGGAATTCCGCCCGCCACTGCAGCTTCCATGCCGAGCGTAGCGCCGTTGCCGGCCGAGCGCCGCCAAATCTCCGGACCCTCCTCCGCCAGCAGCTCCTTGTTCGCCGTGACCACGGGCTTGCCACCTGCTAGGGCGGTCTCGACGATTTGCTTGGCAACTTCCGTGCCACCAATCAACTCGGCGACGACATCGACTTGAGGACTCTCCACGACCTCCCTCCAGTCGGGAGTCCGCAGCGCCTGCGGATGCAGACTGACAGCTTCACTCGGACTCGTCAGCACGCTGCGGGAGCACACCGCCGAGACTTCCAATGCAAAGCCGAGCTTGTCCTCGATCTCCGAGGCATTGTTGCGCAGCAGACGCAGGGTACCGCCGCCCACGTTACCCAGCCCTATGATTCCCACGCGGACGGCTGACACAGAATTCCATTCTACTTGGGCATCGTGCTGGTCAGATTTGGTGCTTGCCCCAATGGGCAACTGAGACATCGTCTTGGCTATTGGAGCGCCAGATCCGTCTGGCGGATCCCGCCACGCGCTGTGCGGAAGAGATTTGTGGGTACAAGTGTGCTAATGTGATCCCGCACCAGTCGCGCAGGTACTCGATACGTCGGGTCTCCTGCCGAATACAACAGCCAGTCATCGGTACGGAGTAGCTTCCCGCGCCTTGGCGAATAAGCAGGACGGCCACGCTCTCTTGCGCGACTGGTGCAGGGCCCGGCACCCCTTGTGCCGACAAAGGGGGAAATCAATGCACAAACAGATCGTCGTGCTCACTTCTCTAGCGATGACGGTGGCCCTGCATGCTCAAACGCAGAAGGCCGTAGTCGCTATCGACGAGATACAGACAGCAGCGCAGAACATATCATGTCAAGGATGGGACAGGCATGCAGGATTCAACTGCAATGCCGACCTCTCCGAGGGATTTCGCGTCATGGTCGAAACGGCCATTGTGAAGTCGGGCAAGATAACCGTACTGGAACGCGACCAGTGGGACGCAATTATGAGGGAGCGTCTCTTGGGAGAGGCTGGTATCACCACAAGCGGGGGGACCATCGAGGGTCTCACCGGAGTAGATTATGTGATCTACGGAACGATCACTAAATTCGGTGCTCGCGCTGGGGGATTCGGGCTGAATCTCCTGTCTCGGAATCAATCCCGCAACAGTCAATCTGCACATTCCAAGCTCACCGTGCAGATGGCGGTCGATCTCAAGATCACCGCTGTGGAAGATGCTCGAATCGTCTTTGCCGATACCGTGGAGGGAGAGGTCGTTCAGGGCAAGTCATTCTCATTCGGATCCATCGAAAGCAGCAACAAGACAGCAGATCCCTTCGCGGATGTGCTACGCGTGGTTGCGAACAAGATCTCGGAAGTAATCGCAACAGACCATATCCCCATCAAGATCATTCAGGCCCAGAGTGACGGCACGCTGATCCTGAACTATGGCAATGTGTTCTTCCAGCCGGGCGACGAGCTGGTTCTGATGGAGTTGGGTGAGCCGTTCAAAGATCCAGATACTGGCGAAGTGCTTGGCTCCGAGGAGCGCGAGATCGGACGCATTGAAGTGACCGATGCCACAAGCCGATTCTCCAAGGCGCGGTTCCTCAGCGAGCCGGTCCGCTTCGAGCGCGGAACCGTACTCAAGAGGCCACATGTGCCCGCAGAGTCCAAGAAGACCCAAAATCAGCGCAAACGGTCTGGAGCGAAGCTAGGCCGATAGCTGGAGAATAGCTTCGTTCGGTACGAACAGCAGTTTCGACTGTCCAGAACCGCATAGGTCGCTGAGGAACCTGAGCGCTTTCAGGAACTGGGCTTGATATTGCGTTTCGAGCCGACTCCATTCCCTAGGATCCCCGTTGGGCTCCGAACTCGGGCTCGCTGCCTTGGCGCTTGCGTGAGTTTCGGCAATAATCGCACAGCAGCAATACCAGAGGAGGGTACCCGTGCCCTTAACGCAACCAACTACTCGCAGACCAAACGGACTGGCATTCAAAGCGACCTACAACGATGGCGGTGCCCTCGGCGGCTTGATCGGCTACCGGGGCGTCTGCTCGGACCGCATCATCGTCCAGAACGTGGAAGTCGACAGAAGAGCATGGTGCAGCGATCCAGACAACAAATGTCTTCAATATTGCGACCGAGGCCGGAACGGTCCGCGACCGAAGGTGCCACCCCCGGATGGACAGGTCTATGACGGTGTGTGCTACGAGAGCCAGCTACTCGCAAGGAGGCCGTTCAAGTTCTGGGCAGGCACTTATCAGTCGGGCCCGCACAGGGGTGAACCGATCCCCATAGATTTTGGGAAAGTCGTGGCGGGAGACATCGTGCTGCTGACGACGTTGGCTCCGCAGCGCATGGAGCGAGACCGCATTGTCTTCGCGTGCTACAGAGTGGGAAACGTCGGCAAGGACAAATGGGGCAACTACATCGAATCGGACGGCACCATGGACTTGGTGCTGCCGGAGAGAATCGCGATGTCCTGTCGGTATTGGGATTACCAATCTCCGAACAAGGACGGTTCAGTCTTCTGGGGCAGCGGCTTGTTTCGGTATCTAGACACGGACAATACGAAACGCTTTGTCGATGAATTGGTGTTTCGGCTTGGAGACACCTCGGAGAGAGACATGCTGGTACGCACGCTGGGAAATGCCATCGAGATCAAACCCCCGCAAGGTGGACGCGGGAGACCGAGTGGCACTAGCGAGGGTGACGAGCACCGGCTGCTCAAGGAATTGGTCGCTGCGAAGCCGGAATTGATCGGGCTGCCCGCAGGATCAGAGCCCGAGATCGAGCACAGCTTCTTGAGTGGAGATAGGGTAGACGTGAAGTTCGACCTGCCGAACGGCGACGCAGCAGTTGTGGAGGTGGAGACGATTGTCCCTGAGCCTGGAGCACATCAGGCGATAAAGTACCGGGCGCTGTTGGAGGTTCAAAGGTCGGAGGCCCTAGGTTCAGGTCACGTTGAAGCAATCTTGGTCGCGCACGAATTCGATGGCGAAACTCGGAAGCTAGCGGAGAAATACCAGATCAGGCTCGTGAAGTTGAGAGCTTGAGCGCCCGTTGTCCGGCAGGGGCGGAGCTGTTCATGCAGTTCCACCGCGCCCCACCCTAAGGGAAGCGGCCTCGCCGCTTGCCTGGGACCTGCGCGGAGACGCTGACGCACCGGACAATCTGCATTCGGCTGATGCCCTCAACGCTGGCCAGGATCATCTCGCCACGCAGCCGAAGCTGTGTGGCAACGTGGTCGACTCCGCTACGTCCATGGATCGCGCGCGGCCTCCTCGTTGAGCGCGAGCGGAGCTTGTTGGGGTCCTTGTGACACCGCTGCTCCCACCCGGGTGAATGGAGCCATTACCTTCCACGCATCTATGACTCGCTGAACTAGGAGAGGACTGTAGTTTCGCTTTCCGGAGAGCCTACAAGCTAGCCCGTCGAAGCTTCGATTCATCCATGTCGCTTCCGAGGCCGATCATTGCAGGGATCATCTCAATATCCAGCCCTTCATTCCGCACTCGAATGTCAAAATACAACAAGGTGATCGCAACATCCACGACTGGAGCCAACAGTGAATGTATGAAGGTGGCTGTCAGAAACGTAACGCCCTCTTCTAAATCGATTATCTGGAAGCGATCTGCAAGAAGTTCGAACCCGAGAAGGACGATTAAGGGAAGAGTAAGCCCTACCCAACGCCAGAAGTTGTAGCTCATCAATTCCGTGCTGCGTCGCAAGGCGTCTCTGTAGACCCTTCGTTCGAGCACGACAACATGGACAGAAAGTGCCCATCTGACTGTATAGATCAGACCGGGGACGACCAGAGCCAAGTACAGGAAAATGAGGAAAATGATTTTGACGAGCTCCGTTCCAAGCATCCTCAGAAACAATGCAGGCCGCATCTGTCTAAGGGCGTTCAAGATCCCTATCTTCACCCCCAGAACGCCGCGGGCGGTGACCAGTATGACCGTACCTTGGAAGAGGGTGCCCCCTACGAACCTTAGTGCGGAGACGATCCAGTTAATTGAGGGGCCCGGCTTCTCCCAGTCAACCGGCTTCAACGCCAGTTCGAGACACTCTGGCAGAGCCAGACAAAGCAGGCTGAGACCGACCAAGACGCCGAATCTTTCCCGATACAGCCGAACAGCTCTACCGAGGATCTCAACAGTCCCACAAGGCCTGAGGCTAGAACCGGCCCCTAGTTGTTCAGAAGGTAATCCCACCCGAAGCCGCAGCGAAGGACCAAGTATACCTGTAGCCGGTCAATCCGCATCTCGCGCCCGCCACGCAATCGGTGAGACGCAGTTCCATGAATTCCCAGCCCGAATTCTGAAAAGCTGCCGACGAAGTGGTGGGTGCTCCTAGGCGCCGACGGTCGAAAGGCCTCACTCATCAAGATTCGACGTTTTACTTGAAGTAACCCGAGCACCTATCTGCACTAGCCATTGCGCTCTGCCAAAATGGCTCTCGTGCTACGCCATCACAATCTATCTGGGGGGCTGCGCCCTTTCGCCGTCGGCGCCTGCATGGCGCTAATGTTGAGCGAATCCGTCGCGGCTGCGACCAAGATCGGCTTCATCGGCCTGCGTCACGGCCACGCATGGCGCCAGCTGGGCGAGATCTCGGACATCGACGAGGCAGACTTCGTGGGCGTCGCCGAACCCATCCCGGGCTTGGTTGAGGCCGCCAAGAAAATCCAGCCCGACGCCCGCTACGCACCGGACTACCGCGTCTTCGTCAAAGAGACACGGCCAGAAATCGTGTGGGCCTTCGTCGAGAACAACCGCCACCTCGAGATCGTGGACTTCCTGGCTCCGCTGGGGATCCACGTGATCTTCGAAAAGCCCCTCGCGGGAAGCTACGCCGACGCCCTGCGCATTCGCGAACTCGCCACCCGGCACGGCATCAGCGTCATGACCAACTACCAAATGGCGTGGTGGGCCGCCAACCACCAGCTCCGCCGCATGGTGTCCGACGGTTCCATCGGCAAGGTGTGGCGGATGCACGGCGTTGTCGGCAACTCGGGTCCCGCCCCGAGAGACCTGCGGCGCAAGGTGTTCTTCGACTGGCTCACCGATCCCGATGCCAACGGGGGAGGCGCGCTTGTCGATTTCGGGATCTACAGCGCAACCTGGGCGATATGGCACTTAGGCCTGCCCCAGCACGTCTATGCCACGGTCAGCCAGCTGCAACCCGAGCGCTTTCCAAAGGTGGAAGACAACGCTGTATTCGTGCTCGCGTACCCGGAGGCGGTGGGCATTTTCGAGGCAAGCTGGGACCTGCCGCGCGGCTTCCAGCACTTGGAGGTCTTCGGCCTCAAGGGGAGCCTGTCGCTGGCGCGCGATTCGCTGACTATCCAGGCGGGGCGAAAGGCTGCAACACCTGTCGACAGCACGGCCTTGACACCCGTCGCAAGTCACCCGGTGCGGTATATGATCGACCGCGTGACGAGCCGCCAGCCCCTCGAGCACATCGTGGCACTCGACCTCAACGTGGACGCGGTCCAGATTCTGGAAGCCGCGAAGATATCGGCGAGGGAGCAGCGCCCCGTGCAACTGCCGCTGCCCGCACCCGCTCGAGATTAGCGCCCTGCTTCAGGGTGCTTGGCCCATCTCCGCAGCCACGCGCGATGTGAACTCGTCAATGCGCTGTCGCAATTGCGCGACGGTCTCGGGATGGTCGGCGGCAATGTTGTATCGCTCGGAGGGATCGCGGTCGAGGTGGAACAGCTCCTGGCCCTCGACGATGCGCAACTTCCAGGGTCCGACTCGAACGCCCTGCACGTTGCTTCCCCGGTGATAGATAAATTCCCGGCGCGGCGACTGCGCTGTGCGCCCCGCCCACAGCGCTGCTAGGTCGTGTCCGTCGGAGTCGGCCGGCACGTCCCCTCCTCCAGCCGCCAGCAGGGTAGCGTACAGGTCCAAGGTCGCGCCCATCTCCGCGGTTACTGTGCCCGGTTGCACTACCCCGGGCCAACGGACGATGAACGGAACTCGCACGCCCCCCTCGTAGGTGGTGTGCTTGGCCCCCCTGAGCGGTCCCGGCGAGCCCGCGTGCCACGGCACGACGCCCCCCGAGAGCATGCGGTCCGGCAAGTTGAGCCAAGGGCCGTTGTCACTGGTGAAGATCACGATCGTGTCGTCGGCCTGTCCGGTCTCCTCCAGAGCCTGCATGACCTGCCCCGCCGACCAGTCGATGGCCTCGATCACATCGCCGTAGAGCCCCGCTCGCGACGTGCCGCGAAAGCGTCCGGCTGTGCGAAGCGGCAAGTGAGGCATGCTGTAAGCCAGATATGCGAAGAATGGCTGGTCGGACCTCTCGCCGATCACGGCCACCACTTCTGCCGTATAGCGCAGGGTGAGCTGGTCTTGGTCAACCGGATGCTCGATACGCTCGGCGCCACGGTACAGCCACAGAGGCTCGTCCGTTTGGACCCACGGCTTGATCATGTCGTTGGAGTACGGCAGGCCGAGCCAGCTATCGAAGCCCTTTCCGACCGGCAGGTATTCGGCGCGGGCGTAGCCGAGGTGCCACTTGCCAGCCATTGCGGTCCGGTAGCCGACCGCGCCCAGCGCTTGGGCCAACGTCGCGTATTCGTCGGAAATCCCGCCATCGCCCCCCACCGAAGTGCCTCTGACGTCCGTTCGGCTCGGGTAGCGCCCCAATAGCAGCTGGGTGCGAGCGGGCACGCAGGACGGTGCCGAGTAGAACGCCGTCATCCGCAGTCCTTGGAACGCGAGCCTGTCGAGGTTGGGCGTGCGAATCGTAGGGTTGCCGTAAACGCCAAGGTCTCCGTAGCCTAGGTCGTCGGCAAACAACAAGACGATGTTCGGCGCGGCCGATGCGGCCGGCCAGCACAGCAGAGAACAAGCGAAGAGGGCAGCGATCCGGGGCACTGGCGCCATTATCGCGCCTTCACGGGGGCCGCATGAATGTTGTCGATCAGACGCGTCGAGCCGAAGAACGCAGCGGCCGCGATGCGAACCGGGCCATGGATCGATCGCACTGGCTCGAGCGTGTCCGGATCGACGATCTCGAGATAGTCCAGCTTGAGCAGCGGCTCTTCGTCGAGAACCTGCCTAGCGAGGGTCACAACCTTCCCAGCTTCTTGCTGGCCGGATTCGACCGCATTCCGCGCGCGCCGCAGTGCGCGAAAAATCACAGGGGCTGACGCCCGCTCGGCGCGACTAAGCAGGGCGTTCCGCGAACTCAGCGCAAGACCGTCCGGCTCGCGCACCGTTTCCACGCTCGCGATCTCCACCGGCAGGCACGCGTCTTCGGCGAGCCGCCTCACTATGGCAAGCTGCTGGAAGTCCTTCTCGCCGAAGTATGCGATATCGGGCTGCACGGAGTTGAGCAGCTTCAGCACGACCGTGGCGACGCCGCGAAAATGCCCCGGGCGGCTCGCGCCGCACAAGCCGTCGGCAAGGCCCTCGATCTCGATCCTCATCGCAGGCGGGCGCGGGTACATTTCCGCGACGGCCGGTACGAACGCCATGTCCACGCCGTGGCGCCCGCAGACACTCAAGTCCGACTCGATGTCTCTGGGATAGCTGCGCAAGTCGTCCTGGCGGTCGAACTGGAGCGGATTAACAAAGATCGTGGCAACCACTCGGTCGCACTCCCCTCGAGCCCGATCGAACATGGCGGTATGGGCAGCGTGAAGCGCACCCATCGTAGGCACGCAACCCACGCGCAAGCCGCCACGCTTGGCGGCCGCGACGCGCTCGCGGATCTCGGCGATGCGCTCGATGAGCTCGGTTGCCATCCGGCTCAGTCCGAATAGTGGCCGCTCAGGACGCTCTTCTTGGAGACGGGGAACTCGGCTTGGCGAACCTCGCGGACATAATCTTCGGCGGCAGCCTCGAGTTGGCGGCCCAATTCCGCGAAGCGCTTGACAAAGCGCGGCGTGAATTCGTCGTAGAGTCCGAACGCATCGTGGCTGACAAGCACTTGCCCGTCGCAGTACGGGCCGGCCCCAATGCCGATGGTCGGGATCTCCAGCGATTGGGTCACGTCCGCTGCAACCTTGTCCGGGATCATCTCGAGCACAAGTGCGAAGGCTCCGGCCGCCTGCAAGGCGTGGGCGCTTTCGAGCAGTTTCCTCGCCTCGTCCGCGTCGCGAGCCTGCTTGCGAAAGCCGCCGACCTGATGAATCGACTGCGGTGTGAGGCCCAAGTGGCCCATGACCGGGATGCCCGCTTCCGCCAATCGCTGCACCACCTCCAACACCTGGTGACCACCCTCGACTTTGACTGCGTGTGCACCGGCCTCGCTGACTAGCCGCCCAGCGCCGCGCACGGCCTCGGCGACACCAACGTGGCAGCTGAGGAAGGGCATGTCGGCAACGACCAATGCCCTGGACACGGCGCGAGACACGGCCGCGGTGTGATGCGCGATCATGTCCAGCGTGACCGACAGCGTGTTGGACTGCCCCAGCACGACCATGCCGAGCGAGTCGCCCACCAGTAGCACGTCGACCCCAGCGCGGTCCAAGTGCCGCGCCATGGTGAAGTCGTACGCGGTCAGCATCGCGATCCTGTCACCGGCCCGCTTCATGCGCAGCAGGTCAGGGGCTCTCACAACTTGGCGGGTGTTGCGCACGGTCAGCATTCCTCGCTAAGCGCGGATCGCACTGCGGTCGCTTGGGAGTCCGACAGGCCACGCCTCTGCGCCAAATTCAACAGGTACTCCCCGCAGGCTCGGTAGAGGCCGACAAGCGCTGTCGGCGAATTCCGCATTGAGCCTAAGTGGCGCCGCACTGTAACCGCATCTCCCCGCGCGATGGGGCCGGTTAACGCTTGGTTCGCTTCCATTGTAGATGCATTCTCGAGGCTGGCATCCAGCAACGGGCGCAAAGCGCGCAGCGCATCCATGCGCTCGACGCCCGCACCCTGCATGAGAGTCGCTGCCGCGTCAACCAGACCAACCACGCAGTTGCTGGCCAGTACCGCTGCCGCATGGTACTGCGCCAATTGATCCTCAGCGACCTTGAATGTGGTGCATCGCAGCACAACTGCCAAGCCCTCACACCAAGCCAGCGCGCGGTCGTCGCCGCAAACTCCCACCAACGAACCTGGCAGCCGCTGCGCTCCCGCGTCCGGCGTCGGGAACGTCTGGAGCGGATGGAACATGGCGCACGGAACACCGCGCCTCCGAAGCGGCCCCAAGCTAGCCGGCCCCAGCGCTCCGCTGGTCTGGAGAGCCGCCGCGAGATCGAATCGCGCCAGTTCCGCAACGACCTCCGTGACAGCCCTGTCAGGCACGGCGACGACCACGCAATCGCTGCTGGAAGCGAGCGCTTCGAGAGTCGCGGCGCGGGCTTCGATACCGGCCACGGCGGCCGCCGCACGAGCGCGGCTGCGAGATGAGACGATCACGTCGAAGTCGGCGGCCAGCAAGCGGGCCAGCGCCTGGCCGACACTACCCGCGCCGACGATTCCTACAGTCAAGCCTTGGGACACACCGGGCCATTATGCCGCTTGGCTGGGTCTTCGCGCTCGTTTCGCGCCACAGTGCCGAGTCAGCGCAGACGGACGCTCGGCGCGCTAGGCCAATTCGCGCGACGGTCGGTTGTCTCGCAAGAAGTCCACGATGGATTCCAGCGAAGCTCCAGGCTGGAACACGCGCGCCACGCCCATGCCTAGCAACGTTCCTGCGTCGCTGTCGGGAATGATGCCGCCGACAATCACGCGGATATCGGCTGCGTCGGCTTCTTCGAGCAACGCCAGCACGCGGGGCACGATCGCCATGTGCGCGCCCGAAAGGATCGATAGGCCGATAAACTCGACATCTTCCTGCACTGCCGCGCCGACGATCTGATCCGGCGTCTGGCGCAGCCCCGTGTAGACGACCTCCATGCCCGCGTCGCGCAATGCGCGGGCGATGATCTTGGCACCGCGGTCGTGGCCGTCCAGTCCGGGCTTGGCGACAAGGACGCGAACGGGCGGCACGGACGCACTTGGAGGCATCGTGGCCATCTTAGTCAATGGAACTTGTCTTGCGCCAGCTTCAAGCAGTGGCTGCCAGCATTCGTGGAAATGCCCCCAAGCCTATAATGGAGGATTGGCTCTCGGCCGAGGGCCGGTGATGCATTTTGTGAACCCATGAGAGCGCGAAAGTCTTGGCCACACGTGTCCCTGCTTCCACTCGCCGCGGCATTGGCGTTGAGCCCCCACCTGTCGGCGGCGGACTCGTGGGCCTCGTGGCGCGGCCCGGCATCCGACGGAGTCTCGCCTGATAGCGGCTTGCCGGAAGCTTGGTCTGCGGACGGTCAAAACCTGCTGTGGAAGGTGCCCTTCGGCAGTCGCTCGGCGCCAGTCGTAGTCGACGGACGAGTCTGCCTGATCCGGCTGGCCGAACCGGACACACATACACGCTGGCAGGAACAGGTCGTCTGCCTCGACGCCGATTCGGGCGAACTGGTCTGGGAGTACCGCTTCAATGTGTTCCAAACCGACATTCCGCACCACCGCGTTGGCTGGGCCAGCCTAGTCGGCGACCCAAGCACCGGCAATGTCTTCGCGAACGGCATCGAGGGCATGGTAATCGCATTCGATCCCAAGGGAAACGTGCTGTGGGAGCGCTCCACCGCCGAGGAGACCGGGCGCATCTCGGGCTTCGGCGGCCGCACCGTAACGCCCGTTCTGGACGGAAACCTGTTGTTCGTGAGCTACTTGTCGGCGGGCTGGGGCTCCACCTTTATTCCCCGCCACCGCTTCTATGCCTTTGACAAACGTACCGGTGAGACGGTTTGGCTGTCCACCCCCGGCCAAGCGCCCTATGACACAACCTATTCCGTGCCCGTCGTGCGCGAGATTGATGGAAGCCGCCTGTTGATCGCCGGCAACGGGGATGGCGGCATCTACGCAATGCAGGCCGCCACCGGGATCAAGGTCTGGGAGTTCCCCCTGTCTAAACGAGGCATCAACTCGTCGGTCGTCGTCGATGGCACGACGGTCTACGCTTCCCACAGCGAGGAGAACGTCGATGGCAGCACGTCGATGGGACGCATCGTCGCACTGGATGCCGCAGACGTCGCGGACGGCCGGCCGAAACAGCTATGGATGGTCGATGGGTTCGCGGCGGGCTATGCCTCGCCGGCGATCCAAGACGGCATTCTCTATCACGTCGACAACTCCGCCAACTTGGTCGCGTTCGACGCCGCCACCGGCGCGGAATTGTGGGCGCGGAATATTGGCATCGCCCAGCGCTCGTCGCCGGTCATCGGCGACAACAAGCTGTACGTTTCGGACATGGACGGGCAGCTGCATGTCCTGCGGCTCGCTGGGCGGCAGGAGCCAACACGAACCGATCTCGACGAATTCAAGAACGCCGATGGGAGCGCGACCCAGATCAACGGCCCGCCGGCGATCGCCAATGGCCGGGTCTACTTCGTCACCAACAACATGCTCTATTGCATCGGCAATTCGCAGGGCAAGGCCGGCAGCGCCCCGGATGTGGTCGGAGGGCCGACCGCGGCGCCAGCCGATGCCAAGCCGGCTCACTTGCAAGTCGTGCCCGCCGAGGCCAACCTCGTGCCCGGTGGCCGGGCGCGGTTCACGGCTAAGCTGTTCGACGCGAAGGGCCGACTGATCGGCGAGGGCAGCGCGGCATGGTCGATCGAAGGCGAACTCGAAGGGGAGCTGAGCGCGGATGGAGACTTCACGGCAGGCAGCCTGTTCCCGCAAGGCGGGTTGATTGTCGCAACCATCGGCGAGCTCACCGGCCAAGCGCGTGTAGCGGTGCGGCCGAACGGCGGCTTCACCGAGGATTTCGAGCGCTACCCGGCAGATAGCGTGCCGGAAGGATGGCCTGCGGCACGCGGACGCTTCGCAGTGGTCGATGCAGATGGCGGCAAGCAGCTCAAGAAACCGTCTGGCAACCCGCGCAGCTGGCGCACGACGGTCTATGTCGGCAACCCACGCCAGAACGGATACGAGATCGAGGCCGAACTGATGTCCATGGAGCAGCGCAGGCGCATGGCTGACATGGGCTTGGTCTCGCACCGCTACACGCTGGCTCTGATGGGAAACGCTCAATCCCTGATGGTCCGCACCTGGCTGTCGGAGCTGGTCCGCTTCTCGAAGGAGGTCCCTTTCGAATGGGACCCCGAGGTCTGGTACCGCGTCAAGCTGCGCGTTGAGCCCGCCGCGGACGGCAGCACCGCGATCCGCGGCAAAGCTTGGCCGAAAGGCGACTCCGAGCCCGAGGCGTGGACGCTCGAAGCCGTGGACGCCCTCGGACACGACCGTGGCAGCCCGGGCATCTACGGCTACTCCTCGGCCGACATTTACTACGACAACCTCAAGGTCACGCCATTCGGAGGCTGACCGCAGCCACCCGGAGATCCAAATGCTAGCTCGCCTAACCCGAAGCCACTGTCTCACCCTCGCGCTTGCTACCACGCTGACATCGGCGGCCTCAGGTGCCGACTGGCCGATGTGGGGCGGCAACCCGTCGCGCAACATGGTCTCGTCCGAGACCGGTATTCCGACCACCTGGGATATCAAGTCGATGAACCAGATCAAGTGGCGGGCCGAAATCGGTTCCCAGTCCTACGGGAACCCGGTGGTGGCGGACGGCAAGGTATTCCTCGGCACCAATAACGAACTGCTGCGCGACGCGGCCTATGGCGGCGATCGCGGCGTGCTGATGGCCTTTGACGAGCAATCCGGCGAGTTTCTGTGGCAGATGACTCACGCGAAGCTCGCGGCCGGGCGCGTTAACGACTGGCCCGAGCAGGGCGTTTGCTCCTCGCCGGCGGTGGTCGATGGCGTGGTCTACTACGTTTCCAACCGGGCCGAAGTGATGGCACTGGACGCCGAAGGCTTCCGCGATGGCGAGAACGACGGCCCTTACAAGGACGAAGCCAAGCGGGATCCTACCGATGGCGACGTGATCTGGTCGGTGGACATGTACAACGACCTCGGCGTGTTCCCCCACAATCTAGCCGCAACTTCTCCGCTTGTCGTGGGCGACCTGCTCTTCGTCAGCACTTCGAACGGCGTGGACGAATCGCACATCAACGTTCCGTCAGTGCGCGGCCCGAGCTTTCTAGCCCTGAACCGCAAGACCGGCGAGGTCGTATGGGAGGACAGCTCTCCCGGGCGCGATATCCTGCACGGCCAATGGTCTTCGCCAGCATACGGATCCGCCGGGGGCAAGAACCAAGTGATTTTCGCAGGAGGCGATGGCTGGCTGTACAGCTTCGTGCCGGAAACCGGCGATCTGATCTGGAAATTCGACGCCAACCCGAAAGAATCGGAATGGAAGCACGGGAGGGGCGACCGCAACAACATCATTGCGACGCCGGTCATTCTCGATGGCAAGGTCTACATCGCGGTCGGCCAAGACCCCGAGCACGGCGAGGGCGTGGGGCACCTCTGGGCCGTGGACGCCTCGGGGAGCGGAGACGTGACCGAGAGCCATGTCGTCTGGCACCACCCCTTCCGCCGTACGATCTCCACGGTGGCCATTCACGAAGGGATTGTCTACGCTGCCAATTTCTCGGGATTCTTCCATGCCTTGGATCTGGCCTCGGGCGAGCTGCTGTGGGAGCACGACATGCTGGCCGCTGTTTGGGGTTCGCCCTACGTGGTCGACGGCAAGGTGATGATCGGCGACGAGGACGGCGACCTGTCCGTCTTGAAGGCCGGGCGGGAACTGGAGGTGCTGTCCGAGAGCAACTTCGGGAACGTGATCTACTCCACTCCCGTCGCAGCCAACGGCACCCTGTTCATCATGACCCGCTCGCACCTGTATGCGATCGCGGCGGACTGAAGTGCCGGGCATGTCCGACGGACAAGGCAAGACGCAAGCCGCCAAGGCTGCGCTGGACGCGCACGTGCGGGAGACCGTCGCGTGGCACTTCGACCCGGAGACCGGGTGCCCGTTCTGGCTGGAGTTCGCCAAGGAGCGCCTGGCCTGGGACCCGCGCGACCGAATCGGCGGTTTCGACGATCTGCGCCTGCTGCCGCCCTTCGAGGACGAGTGGCTGCGCGGAGGCCCGGTGCGGCGCTGGGTGCCCAAGGGCTTGGCGGGCAGGCCGGTGTACGTGTTCGAAACCGGCGGGACGACCGGCGTGCCCAAGTCGCGGGTCAACGTCGAGGACTTCCAGACCGACTACGCCGAGTTCTCCAAGACGCTGCCGGACGAGTTCTTTCCGCCCGGCTCGGACTGGCTTCACCTGGGCCCCACCGGGCCGCGGCGCCTGCGCCTCGCAGTCGAGCACCTCGCCCATGTCCGAGGCGGGATTTCGTTCTCGGTCGACCTTGACCCGCGCTGGGTGGTCAAGCTGCTCAAGCGCGGCCAGTACGAGGAGGCCGAGCGCTACCGCCAGCACTGCCTCGACCAAGCCATCACCATCCTGAAGGCGCACGACGGAATCCGCTGCCTGTTCGCGACGCCAAAGCTCTTGGAGGGTCTCTGCGATCGGATCTCGCTGAAGAAGTTCGGAATTACCGGCGTGTTCTGCGGCGGCACCGAGATGACGCCGGAGTTCCATCGCTTCGCGCGAGAAGAGCTGCTCGAAGGCGCGTACTTCGCGGCCACCTACGGCAACACGCTGATGGGCCTGGCATGCCACAAGCCGTTCGACCCGGCTGACGATCACGCCATCATCTACTACCCTCCCCAGCCGCGAGCAGCGCTGGAGGTCTGCAACCCGGACAACCTCGACGAGGTCGTCGAGTACGGCGCGACCGGGAGGGCCGTGCTGACCACCCTGACGCGGGAATTCTTCATGCCGAGGTTCCCCGAGCGCGACATCTGCGAACGGGAGCGCCCGATCGACCTGTACCCGTGGGATGGCGTGCGCAACGTACGTCCGTACCAAGACTCCAAGACGGGCTCGGTAACGGTCGGAGTCTACTAGTACGGCAGGAAATTCGCGAAGATGCCATCGACGTCGCAATCGCTTGTCGTCTCGCTGATTGCCGCTCTATTCGTCATCGCCAGCGCGCCCGGCGCGCGGGCCGAGGACGATTCGGAAGAAATCCGGGCCCTAGTGGGCCGCTACGCCGCCGCACGCGAGTCAAGGGATCCACAAGCTATCCGTAAGCTGTTCACCGCGGACGCCGACCAGCTCGTCTCGTCGGGCGTGTGGCGCCGGGGCAGCGAGGCTCTGGTGGAAGGCATGCTCTCCAGTTCGCGCCGCAATCCGGGCACGCGCACTCTGACGGTCGAAACGGTTCGGTTTCCTGCGCCAAGCGTCGCAGTGGCCGATGCCCGCTACGTTATCGCGGGCAGCGCTGGGGCCGCGGACCGCAAGATGTGGAGCACCTTCGTCTGCCTGCGCACTGACGACGGATGGCGCATCGCGGCGATTCGCAACATGCTTCCCGCCCCGCGCTAGCCTGCCGCAGCGGGGCGCTCACGACAGGTCGAACACTTCCACGCTGGTGCTGATCTCCTCGCGCGGCAGCAGCGAGGCATGGTGCGCAACGACCTGCCTGACGCGTGGCCGGCCGTCTCCGAAGCCGGTGGCCGTAGGCGGCCCGTTCAGCACCAGTGGGATCATCTCGCGGCTGAAACGCTCGACCGGGGCGCGTTCGGCGGCGCGCACGCCCATGCGCAACTGGACTTCGGGCGGATCGGGGTTTGGCGCTGCAACCGGGCCGTGACAAGCGTCCAAGCCCAGCACCTCGGCATGAACCTCATCGAACCTCAATCCCAGATCATCCAAGCGCTGGCGCACGATTCTGTCGGCGGCGCGTGCCTTCTGCGCTGCGTCCGGCCAACTGTAGACCAAGGTACCGATTGCCTGATAGCCCGCCACGTACGTGATCGAAGTCTTCAACGTGGGGGGGCGCTGCCCTCCGCGAACGCCTTCGACCGCCACCCTGTCGGGCCCGTCGTCGCGCAAGGTGATGCTTGTGAAATCGGCGCTGCAGTCCGGCGTCAGGTACGCCTTGGGGTCGCCAAGTTCGTACAGCAGCTGCTCCTTGATCGAAGCTAGCGTGACCCGCCCGCCAGTGCCGGGGTGCTTGCTGACCACGAAGTCACCGCTCGGGTCGGCCTCGACAACCGGAAATCCGATGTTCGCCATGTCTGGAAGCGTCTGCCAATCTACCGTGTAATTCCCTCCGGTGCACTGCGCGCCACACTCGATGATGTGGCCGGCGATCGTGCCCGCCGCCAGCCTGTCCCAGTCCTGCTCGGACCAGCGAAATTCATGGATCATGGGTGCCAGTGTCAGGGCGGTGTCGGTTGACCTGCCGGCAATCACGATGTGCGCTCCGGTCTCCAGAGCCGCCGCAAGCGGAAACCCGCCCAAGTAGACGTGGGCGCTGAGCAGATCCGCACGTATGGCCTCGATCGGCCGCCCGGTGTCGATCTCGTCAAAACAGACGCCCCGCGAGTGCATCTCGTCGATACGGTCGAGAATGTCGTCGCCGAGCACGACCGCCACCCTCGCGTCGCCGATGCCGGCAGCGTTCGCTTTCTCCAAGATTGCCCTTGCACAGGCGCGCGGGTTCACACCACCGGCATTGGTAACGATTCGGATGCCGCGTTCCAGCATGCGCGGCAGCAAGGACACTGCGAGATCGACAGCATCGGTAGCGTATCCCTTCTCGGGGTCGCGCCGCCTCTGCTTCTCCAAGATCGACATGGTGACCTCGGAGAGATAGTCCAGCACCAGATAGTCGATCGGGCCGTCCGCCACCAGGCGCCGTGGAGCCTCGAGCCAGTCGCCCCAAAATCCTTGGCCGTTTGCGATCCGTATCACGCTCCAATCCCGTTCGAATTCTTACAGCGCCAGCAACCCCGCTGCTAAGACCGGAAGCGCCTAGCCCGGGACCCGCGGGCTGCGGAAAAGCCTCTTGAAACAGGCGCCCCGCGCCCGCCTGCGCCCGCACCTAGCGGTTGCCGCCGCCCATGTTACAGTATTCCATTCCCGGGTCGGCCGAGGCTGGATCATGCGCGCGGCTAAGCTTTCCGACAAGACCGCGCTGGTCACGGGAGCTTCATCCGGAATCGGGCGGGCATGCGCAATCAGGCTCGCCCGCGACGGTGCCCAGCTAGTGCTGCACGGGCGCCGACGGGAAGCACTGGAAGAAACCGCCCGCCTGATCGGCGATGCCAGGATCATCGACGCGGATCTCACGGATCCTGCCGCCCGCTCCTCGTTCTGCGCTCGTGTGCTGGACGAAGTGCAAGCTCTCGACATTCTGGTGCATAACGCAGGCATTGGCATTCTGGCGCCGTCGCACTCTACGGATCCCGATCATGCCCGGAACCTGATGGCGCTGAATTTCTTGGCGCCCGTGGAGATCACGCGACAACTCGTCCCGCTGATGCGACCGGGCGGAAGCATCGTCATGGTGAGTTCTATCGCGGGCAAGCTATCCCTGCCCGGCATGGGCGTTTACGCTTCGTCGAAGCATGCCCTCAACGCATATGCCAACATCCTCAGGGGAGAATTGCGCGAGCGCGAGATTCACGTGCTCTCGTTTTGTCCCGGCTACGTGCGCACGCCATTCATGGGCAACATGCTGCAAGGTGCTTCGACCGCGCCGCTGCCCGGACGCATGAGATTTGCGCTAACTCCCGACCAGTGTGCCGAAGCCATACACTCCGGGATTCGCAAGCGCAAGCGCACCGTGGTCCTGCCGCGTCTCGGCTGGCTTGTAATCGCGGCGGAGCGTCTCTGCCCGGCCTTGGTGAACAGCGCCATGTCACGCGAGATGCGCAGGGACGGCCGAGGGTGAGCACTGACGCGCACGGCGCGGAACCGCCGCCGGAAAGCCCGAGAGCGATCTTCTTAGCGGGCTTCATGGGATGCGGCAAGTCCACAGTCGGCCAACGGCTCGCAAGGGCGCTTGGCTGGCCGTTCGTCGACCTAGATGCCGAGATTGAGAGGCTCGCGGGGCGCTCGATTCCGGACATCTTCGCGGCACACGGCGAAGACGGGTTTCGTGATTTCGAGCACGCAGCGCTGCTTGAGCAGGCCGAAATGAGCGGCGCCGCCGCGCCGCGAGTGGTGGCTCTGGGCGGGGGCACGTATGCCTTCGAGCGAAACCGCAGCCTGTTGCGACAGGTCGGCCCCACCGTCTGGCTCGACGCCCCGGCCGAGACGCTGTGGGAGCGGGTGCGGCTAGAGTCCCACCGCCCGCTGGCCAGCGACCGCGCCGAGTTCCTGCGCATCTACGCGGCCCGAAAGGAGTCCTACGCCCAAGCTGACTGCAGAATCGATGCCTCCACGACGCCTGGAGAAGTCCTGCGCGAAGTGTTCAAGCTAGGATGGATGCAGGGGCTTCGCGCAGATGGCTGAGTCAGTGATCCGCGCCGAAGGCCTGGGTAAGACCTTCCGCAGCGGCGAGCAAGCGCTGACCATATTCTCGGGGCTGACATTCCAAATCCGACAGGGCGAGAGCGTCGCGCTCGTCGGCGAGTCAGGCGCCGGGAAGTCCACCTTGCTGCACATCTTGGGCGCGCTTGAGAAGCCCACGACGGGCAAGGTGCTCTTTCGCGGAGACCCGCTCGCGTCGCTGAGCGAGGCCCAGTTGGCCAACTATCGCAACCGCGATGTCGGCTTCGTCTGGCAGAACTGCCACTTGCTGCCCGAATTCACGGCGATCGAGAACGTGGCGCTGCCACTGCGCATCGCGGGTGTGGCGGAGGACTCGGGTCAAAAGGAAGCGCAGACCTGGCTGCAGCGGGTGGGGCTGGCGGAACGGATCGATCACCAGTCCGGCGAACTGTCCGGCGGCGAGCAGCAGCGGGTTGCGATAGCCCGAGCGCTGGTGTGCAAGCCAAGGCTGCTCCTAGCCGACGAGCCGACGGGCAACCTCGACGAACGCACCGGCGAGGCCGTCATGAAGATGCTGTTGGAGCTGGCGGGTCAAGAAGGCCTGGCGATCCTGCTGGCAACGCACAACCCAACGTTTGCCGCGCTTTGCGACCGGGTCTTTAGATTTGATCACGGCAGGCTGCGCCAATCGGCCTAAGCGACGCCGGCCTCGCCAGAACCGTACAGCCTGCCCTGCCGATCCGAGCCGGCCTCGGCCTGCAAGAGCTCCCGCAACTTGGACCAGCGGCGCGACTGCGTCGATGTCTGCACTGCGCGCCTGACCGCGCTGCGCTGGCCCACGAGCACGACCAGCCGCTTACCCCGCGTGATCGCGGTGTAGAGCAAGTTGCGCTGCAACATGATGAAGTGGCGGTCCATGAGCGGGATCACGACGGCAGGATATTCGGATCCCTGGCTCTTGTGGATCGTGGTGGCGAACGCGGGAACCAGCATGTCTAGATCGCGCAGGGTGTAGCTGACCTTGCGTCCGTCAAACTCCACCTCGATCGTCCCCTCTTCCAGATCCAGCGATTCGATCCTGCCGATGTCGCCGTTGTACACGTCCCGGTCGTAATCGTTCTCGACTTGCATCACTTTGTCGCCCGGGACGAAGCTCCACCCGAACCGTTCTAGCTTTCGCTCCCCGGGCGGGTTGAGTGCACCTTGCAGCGCAGTGTTGAAGGCGCCAGCACCTATAGCACCGCGGTTCATCGGGCACAGCACTTGGATGTCGCGCACCGGATCGAGCCCGAAGCGCTGCGGAATCCGGCTGCGCACCATTTCGACGGTCTTTCTGATCGAGTCATCCGGCTCGCCGGCCGGAACGAAGTAGAAGTCGCTTTCCCCTTCCGGCTTGTCAAGCTCCGGCAGCTCGCCGCGATTGACCCGGTGCGCATTGACGACGATGCGGCTGCTGGCAGCCTGCCGAAAGACTTCGACCAAGCGCGCGACGGGCAGCGATTCGCTCGCGATCAGGTCGGCCAGCACTTGGCCTGGGCCGACGGAGGGGAGCTGATCGACATCCCCGACCAGCAGCAGAGCCGCACGTGGGGGCAGCGCCCGCATCAGCGAGTTCATCAGCGACACGTCGACCATCGAGGTCTCGTCCACCACGAGCAGGTCGCAGTCCAAAGGCTTGTCGGTGTTGCGCCGGAATCCCGCGCGACCGGGGTCGAACTCAAGCAGGCGATGGATCGTCTTGGCTTCTATGCCAGAGGTCTCGGCCAAGCGCTTAGCGGCTCTGCCCGTGGGCGCGCAAAGCGCGATTGCGACTCCCTTTGCCTGCAAGATCTTCAAGATGGCGTTGACAATCGTGGTCTTGCCCACGCCTGGACCGCCGGTGATCACCATCACCTTGGACCGCAACGCCAAGCACACCGCCTTGACCTGGCTCGGGGCCAGTCTGAGATTGATCTGCCGCTCGACCCATGGCACCGCCCGATCGGTGTCCACGCGGGGCCACGGCGGCGTCCCGCGCAACGACGCGCTCAGTACCTTGGCGATCCCTCGCTCGGCGCGGTGGAGGCGGGCCAGGAACAGGCAGGGCTCCTCCCCTACGCTGTCCTCGACGACATCACCCTGCTCGATCTCGGCCCGCAGGGCTGGCTCGATCTGATCGAGCGCGACACCGAGCAGTTCCTCGGCCGCCCGGAGCAGTTTCTCGCGCGGCAAGCCGCAGTGCCCGTCGCCCGTGGCCTCGCTCAGCGCGTAGCCTATGCCGGCGCGGATGCGAACCGGAGAGCCGCGATCCACGCCGAGCTTCATCGCGATGCCATCGGCAACCTTGAACCCTATGCCCCGAATGTCCCTTGAAAGCACGTATGGGTTCTCGCTCATCACCTGCAAGGCATCGGCGCCGTACGTCTTGTAAATCCGTGCCGCGCGTGCCGAGCCGATGCCGTGCGAGTGCAGGAAGATCATGATTTCCCGCACGACTTTCTGCTCGTCCCAAGCCTCGATGATGCGCTTGGCGCGGACCGGACCGATGCCCGGAACTTCCCGCAGTCGCGCCGGATCGGTCTCTATCACCTTGAAGACATCGCCGCTGAACTCGGAGACGAGCTTCTTGGCGTAGACCGGGCCAATGCCGGGAATCGCTCCGGAACCGAGGTACTTCTCGATGCCGGAGTCTGATTCCGGTGCAGAGGCCTTGATGTACGAGGCCTCAAACTGCCGCCCGTGCGAGCGGTCGTTCACCCACTGGCCGGATGCCGTGATCCATTGGCCGGGGCTGACCGCGGGCGTCCGACCGACCACAGCCTGCAGTTCCCGCAACCCGCGAACCTGTACGCGCAGAACACAGAACCCGTTCTCGGAATTGTGGAACACAACCCGCTCGACCGAACCCGACAGAACCTCGCGTTCGAGAATCTGCGCTTGTTGGTCCACAGGCTAGGACTGCTCCGCGGGCCGAGCATGGCCCGTTCGCAGTTCTACGATAGCGCAGCGCGCCGCCATCTCGACCGCAGGTCTCCGGCACGCGACAACGCAGCATCCATACGCTATGGCCGGCACTCCGGCGACAACTCTCGGGCACTGGCAGGGAAGCCCGCGAGCGCGATATTCGCTCCTCAGTGCGATAGCAACCTGTCGGGATCAATCGTTCCGGATCTGCATGCGCGGTGTTGCCAAAGGCGTGGTCCCAGAGAGACGCTCAGCCGTGGTTCTGGCGGACGGCTTGCGACCGTCACCGCCGGAATGCTCGCCTCTGGCAAGCAGGGGCTTCAACGCCTACCGGACCGCTCTAGTTCTCCACGCGAACGGTAACGATGTCGATGTCGTGGTACTGCTGGTGGCGAACCGAAGTGGCGTAGTGCCGCAACAGCTTCAGCGAGATTGGCTCCTCGCCGCCTTGGTCTGCCCAGCGGCCCAGCAGGGCAATACGATCCTCGATATTGTGCTCAGCCGTCGATGCCATGAACTCCATCTCCGCGGCATTGCGATCACCGGACAGGGCCAAGAGCAAGTGCTTCGGAGGATCTCCGGATTCCCCGCCTTCGTCTTCCGGCAGCAGGCTCAGGATCGCCTCTTCCCCGGCAGCGCGCAGGCGGCTCGCGGATTCGTCGTCCCAGCTCCGCTCCTCGGCGAACTCGCTCAGGAACGAATCGACCCCCGGCAGCGATTTAGCCGTCAGGGTCGTCTTGAGAGTGAGCCGCTTCGGCTTGGTCGCTTGCATCGCAAGCACCATCAAGACTGCGGCCAAGCCACCGGCCGTCATGCCATTACCGAGGATCGATGCACCGAATTCACCTAAGCTGTCGGCAAAGATCTGCTGGTTTTGGAACCCGACACCGAGCCAGAAGGCCACCCCAATGACGACACTCTTGCGATAGTCCAGGCCGTCCTTGATCGCGATACGAATGCCCAGCGCGAACAGTATCGCCAACAGCACCAGCACGTAAGCCGATACGACCGGGTCCGGGATCGCGAGGATAATCGCCGCGAGCTTCGGAATGAACGCAGCGGCTACGAACAGGCCTCCGATGCAAACGCCTACCGAGCGGGAGGCGACGCCGGTCAATTCGGTAATGGCCACGCTCGAGGAATAGGTGGTGTTGGGCACGGTGCACGTCAGGCCCGAAAGGAGGTTGCCCATTCCATCGGCCGCCACTGCTCCCTGCACCGCCCGAAAGTCGGTGGCGCGCGGCTCGCGCCACGAGACCTGCTGGATGCCAATGGCATCCCCGATCGTTTCGATGGCACCAACGATTGTCACCAAGACGAAGAGCGGCAACAGCTTCCAGAACGACGCATCGAAGCTCAGATCGATCCCCGGCCAACCCGTTGTCGGCAGGCCTATCCAAGGAGCAGCCGCGACCATCGAAGTGTCGTACAACCCGTAGAACGACGCGACGACACAGCCCGCCCCCACGCCGATTACCGGAGCCCACAGCCGCCAAGCTCCCGAGGCGAGCAGGGCCAGCGCCGTGGTCGCGACAAAAGTCGCGCCGGCGCAAGCCTGAGCGCCGCCCGCGGGTGTTCCCTCGGGCACATTCGCCAACATGTCGAACAGAATCGGAACGATCGTGACGGCGATCAGCATTATGACCGTGCCAGCCACCAGCGGAGTGATGACGCGTCGAAGCAGCGAAAGATGCGAGGCGAGCAGGAACTGGAACAGCGAGGACGCGATCACCAGTGTTGCCAGCAGGGCCGGGCCGCCCTCTACCAATGCAGATACCGAAACCGCGATGAAGGCTCCCGAGGTCCCCATGAGCAGGATATAGCCAGCACCGATACGCCCGACCTTGGTGGCCTGGATGAACGTGCTGACGCCACACACGCAAAGGCCTGCGAATACGGCCCACAGCAAGTAGTCCTCGCCCGTGCCGGCCGACCGGATCACGACCGCGGGTGTGAGTACGATGCCGCTTATGGAGAGCAGCGCATATTGCGCTCCTAGGCCAAGTGACAGCGCGACTGGAGGGCTTTCGTCCGGCTGGTAGCGAATCGCTCTGGGAGCGCGAGAATCTGACGAGGCCACGGACGCCTATTCTACCCGCCTGCCCGGCGATGGGCCGGAAGCTTCCGCAGTTGGCGAGACCAGACCTCGGTCACGCAACCCCGCAACGCGCGGGCGGTGCGCCACGCTATCGCGTCGCAAACCCCGCCCAGCAACGCTCGGCCCTGCCGTCCAGCTACCCCTTGTCGGACCGGCCGATCCGGATCTCAGCCTTCAGCGGCGCAGCCTCGGCGTCCCCGCGGAAGCTGCCTTGTATGGGACTGGCCTCGGGATGCGAATTCCCAGCCGCCACCGCTACATGCCGGTCGGCTACCGCTAGGCCCTGCGTGGGGTCGTAGCCGCGCCAGCCCCCGCCCGGCAGGTACACCTCTGCCCAAGCATGCATGAAGCGGGCGCCAGATCCTTGCTCTTGGTAGCCGCTCACGAATCGGGAGGCGATGCCGACGGCCCGGCAACAGTCCATGAAGAGGACGGCGAGGTCGCGACAGGCAACCCGCTCGGCGACCAGAGTCTGAGCAGGCAGCAGCGGCTCACCGTGCTCGCGCACGGTCACCGTGCATGCCTCGTGAATCGCTTGGTTGAGCGCGCTGAGGAACACCAGCGGTTGGCGCCCGGACCGAACAAGGATCGGGCGCATGAACTCATCCACGGCAGGGTCGGCCCCAGCGGGCCGCTCCAGCGCTGCTGCGAGGCGACCGCGCACGGTCGCGGAATACTCGAAGGGCAGCCTTCCCGCGCCGTCGCCAATGACCAAGTAATCGAACGGGTTGATCCGCAGCGTTTCGACCTCGAACTCGCTGGAGACCTCCAGTGCCTGTGTCAGGCCCGAGAACCACGCATGCGCAACGACGTTGCCCTCCACATCCAAGGCTTCGCTGAGCAATTCCGGCTCCGGCCTCACCCTGAGCCGGTATCGCAGCAGGCGCTGGAAGCTGTCGCACCTAGGCCTGAGTCGAATGATGTGCGGCTCCAAATATACCGGCTCGCTATAGCGAAACCGCGTCGTGTGGCTCGCAACGAAGCGCATGCTCGAGACTGCCGCGGGAGTCAGGACGGGCCGCTCTCGCCGTCGCCGTTAGGCGTCAGCTTGGCGAAGGCCTCCTCCAGCCACTCCCCGGGCAAGTCACGCATCGTGATGCGCAAGTGCTCCTGCCACCAGTTCGAGATGGCGGCAAGGTCGTCCTTCTGGAAGCGGTGCTCGACGACCCGGAACGAATTCGGCGCATACAGCACCACATCGATGGGAAAGTCGACATCGGCCGCGCTGATGCGGGTGGAGTCGAAAGCCAGGCAGCCCGCCTTGAAGGCGTGCCGCATCGAGTCCGCGTACGTCAGGGTGCGGTCGAGGATCGGCTTGCCGTACCCCGTCGAGCCAATCACGTGGTACGGGGTTGCCCGGCCCGTGTCGACCCAATTGCCCTCCGGATAGACCAGGTACAGCTTGTGCCTCTGGTCGTCCCTCATCTGACCGCCGATCAATGCCTTCATGTCGAACGACAGCCCCCCATCCACCAGAGACTGCTTGTCCTCACCTGACACTCGGCGCACTTGGTCGGTAAAGAGGTTGACGACTTGGTAGAGCTTGGTGAAGGGTTCCTCGCTATCGGCCAGCGCCTCCTCGAAGTACGTGAGCGCCTTGTCCCGTATCGAGCGCAGCCCCGAGGTCATGACGAAGAGCGCGCCGCCGTCTGTTTCGTAGCTGGTGACCTTTCGCGCGGTCAGACACTCGTTACCCGATGTCAGCCTGGTATCGGCGATGCCGACCAAGCCGTCTTGCACGTTGATTCCGAGACAGAACGTCATGTCACGGCAGCCCTCGCCGAACTGGCCCTGCTCGCGATCCGCGGTGCGAAGAATGAACTCTGCAAGGCTTCGCCAACCTCATTGAGGCCGACCTGCAATTGGTCCAGAAACTCGTGCAGGCCCGCAATGATCACCTCATCTACAGCAGTATAGTCAAGGCTCGACGCGAGCCGGCCAAGACGGCGCTCGGCCAGATTGTGGAAGGTTCCCGGCCGCGTGCCGGTGATGGCGTGGAGGGACTCGTCGGCGCGCCGCAGGCAATTCCTCACTGATCGCGGGAAGTCCGGATCCAAGACCAAGAATTCGGCGGTCCTGTCGAGCCGGACCATGCCGTGCCGCTGCCGGTACATCTCCAGTGCGCTCACAGACTGCAGGACCGCCGTCCAGTGCAAGTCGTCCGTGGGGCTGCCCACGTCGGCGGGCGTGGGCAAGAGCATGAAGTAGCGAATGTCGACGATACGCGTGGTCTTGTCCGCCCGTTCCAAGAGGCGCCCGATGCGGCTGAAGTGCCACGCTTCGGAGTGAGACAGGGTTGCGTTGGTCGCCCCCTCAACGCCATGGCTGGCGCGCACGACGTGGCGGAGGAAGTCGTACGACAGTTCGTTGCTGGTATTGGCCTGGCTTTCGACGTACAGATACGCCTCGTTGATCTCCCCCCACACCGCTGCCGAGAGGATCTCGCGGATCGAGCGGGCATTCTCCCGCGCGGCGCGCATCGAGGAGATGATCGAGTTAGGATTGTTGGGATCGAACGTCAGGAACCAGCACACCTCCTCTTGGTCCGCGGCGCTGTATGCCTTCTTGAACGCCTCGGCATCGCCGGTAATCTCGACCAAGGGGCCCCACTGAGGCGGTAGGCCCGGCGGCAGGTCGAGCATGAGGTGCTCATTGACCTCGACGAAACGGGCTACGTTCTCAGCCCGCTCGATATAGCGGCTCATCCAATAGACAGACTCTGCAACGCGGCTCAGCATCTCATGTGTCTCAGGGCTTAAGACGTCCCGGCGCGCGGCCAAGCGCGACTACACAGCTGCGGCGTCTTTGCCGGAAGCCAGCACCCACGTGTCCTTGCTCCCACCGCCTTGCGAGGAATTCACCACCAATGACCCCTCGCGCAAGGCTACGCGGGTCAGCCCGCCCGGCAGCACGAAGATCTCGCGGCCGTATAGGATGAACGGCCGCAGATCGACATGGCGGCCTTCGAAGCGGCCATCCACCAAGGTCGGCACGCGCGATAGCGACAGCGTCGGCTGGGCAATGTAGTTGCGGCTGTTCGCAAGGATCCTCCGCCTGAATTCCTCGTGCTCGCTCTCGCTGGCGTGCGGACCGACTAGCAGCCCGTAGCCGCCTGACTCGTTGGCGGGCTTGACCACCAGGCGCTCGATGTTTTCCAGCACGTGCTGGCGCTGCTGCGGATCCCAGCACATGTACGTCGGCACGTTGGGAATGATGATGTCCTCGCCCAAGTAGTAGCGGATGATCTGCGGCACGTAGGCGTAGATCACCTTGTCATCGGCTACGCCCGTGCCGGGCGCATTCACCAGCGTAACCCGACCCTTGCGGTACGCATCCATGACTCCGGGAACGCCGAGCAGGGAGTCGGGGCGAAACACCTGCGGGTCGAGGAAGTCGTCGTCTATGCGGCGATAGATGACGTGGACACGCTCCAAGCCGGCGGTGGTCCGCATGTAGACCGTGCTGTCTTCGACGACCAAGTCCCGCCCCTCCACCAACTCGACGCCCATTTGCTGGGCAAGGAACGAATGTTCGAAATAGGCCGAGTTGAAGGGACCCGGTGTCACAACCGCCACCTGCGGGCGCTCGGCGTCGGGTGGCGCCACGTCCTCGAGCATGGCGAGCAACCGACCGGGGTAGTCCGCCACCAGGCGCACCCCCAACCCGCGGAAGACCTTCGGAAACGTCTGCTTGAGCACCGCGCGGTTCTGCAGCAGGTAGGACACGCCGGAGGGAACCCGCAGGTTGTCTTCCAGCACGTAGACCTGTCCGTCGGAGTCGCGAACCAAGTCGGTGCCGGTGACATGGCACCAGACGCCGTGCGGCGGCTCCAGCCCGATGCACTGCTCGCGGAACCCCTGGGCGGAAAGCACGATCTCTTCCGGAATGACGCCGTCGCTGATGACCTTGCGGTCGTGGTAAATGTCGTCGATGAACAGGTTCAACGCTTGGATGCGCTGCTGCAGGCCCCGGTCGATCCACTCCCACTCCTCGGCCGTGACCAAGCGCGGCACAAGGTCGAACGGGAAGATCTTCTCCTGGCCGCGGTCATCGCCGTAGACGTTGAACGTGATGCCCATGTGCATCAGGTTGCGCTCGGCGGCGCGTTGCCGCCGCTGGAAGTCCCCCTCGGGCAGGGAGTTGATCCGGTCCACGAGGAGGCCGAACTTGCCGCGCGGCGTGCCATCGGCATGGAATAGCTCGTCGTAGAATCCTTCCGTGTCGTAAGTGTTGAAATTCATCTATCCGATCGCCGCGGGTGTCGGCAGCACGCCCTTCGAGGTGCTCCCTACTACCAGAAGACCACAGGAGCCCTCCCGAATTGAACAGAATTCTCGCGGTCGGGCCGGAATGCGCTCCCGCCCCCGAAGCAGCGCCGCCCCTGGCCAACAGGCAGTGTGGCCGGGACGCCTCGCGACGCCACCGGTGCCGGTGCCGCCGAACCGCGCCCCGCGGCCTGTCCGGAGCGGTCTGATAAGATTCACTTTTCGGCATGGCCGCGCGCATTCTGGATGGCAACGCAATCCGCGACAGCGTCCTAGCGGAGTTGGCTTCCCGGGTCGAGCAGGCTGCACGCTGCGGCGTCCGCCCCGGCCTTGCGGCCGTCTTGGTCGGCGAGGATCCAGCCTCCAAGATTTACGTTCGGAACAAGATCCGCGCCTGCGACCGCATCGGGGCGCACTCCGAGACCCTGCGCCTGCCCGCCGAAACCACCACGCCGGAACTGGTGGCTGTGGTCGAGGAGCTCAACCGGCGCGAGCAGATCGACGGCATCCTGGTCCAACTGCCGCTGCCCGGCCACATCGACGCCCAGCGCGTGCTCGGCTGCGTCTCCCCGGAGAAGGACGTCGACGGATTCCATCCCGTCAACGTAGGCAAGCTCGCGAGCGGGCAGTCTTGCCTGGCCCCATGCACGCCGCGCGGCCTCATAGAAATCCTCAAGCGCAGCCAGATTCCAATCAAGGGCCGCCACGCCGTCGTCGTCGGTCGCAGCAACATCGTGGGCAAGCCGGCCGCGCTGCTGCTGCTGGCCGAACACGCCACCGTCACCATCTGCCACTCTCGGACTCCGGACCTGCCCGCGGTTTGCCGGCGGGCTGAGATCCTCGTGGCCGCGGCCGGCAGGCCGGCCATGCTGACGCGGGAACACATCGGCGAGGGGGCGGTGGTGCTCGATGTCGGGATCAACCGCTTGGAGGATGCGGCCACGGTCCGCCGCCTGTTCGCGCACGCCCCCCGGCGGCTGGAGCGATTCGACAAGACCGGCAGCGCCCTCGTTGGAGACGTCCATCCGGGCGACGTGATCCAGCGCGCCTCCGCCTTCACGCCGGTGCCCGGCGGGGTCGGGCCGCTAACGATCGCGATGTTGATGTCCAACACCTTGGCGGCAGCCAGTCGGCGCATCCCTGCCGACGCACCCACGCAGGCATGAGCCTCGACGCTTATGGCTGGGAGCCGTTCTTCCAGCGCCAGCTGCCCGGCCCGCCCGGCGCAGAGACCGGACGCGTCCGGTTGGCGACGGCGCGGAAAGTCGATGTGTTCGCAGCGGACCGAACCGTCCCTGTGAGCCTTCCGCGAAACGTTGGCGCGGCAGCGGTCGGCGATTGGGTGCTGTTCGATCCGAAGAAGCGGATTGCCACCAAGATCTTGGCAAGGCGCAATGCGCTCGCTCGCAACCGTCCGGGCCATGCCGCTAAGCGCCAAGTCTTGGCGGCAAACATCGATGTCGCCGTGATCGTGGCGGCCCTGGACCGGGAACTGCGCCCCAGGCAGATAGAACGCTACCTGACGAGCGTGCTGGCCAGCGGGGCCACACCATTGATCGTGCTCAACAAAGCAGACCAGTGTCCGACTTCCGAGGCAATAGCCAGGACCTTGCGCAATGCGGATCCCCGCTACCCGGTGATCACGACCAGTGCCACCACGGGCGAAGGCGTGAGCGCCCTCGAAGACCAGCTCCCGGAGCGCGGCACGATCGCGCTCGCAGGACCGTCCGGAGCGGGCAAGTCTTCGCTGATCAACGCGATGCTGCAGTCGGAGCACCTTACGATCGGCAGCGTCAGAAGCCAGGACAATCGTGGGCGGCACACGACCACGCGGCGCGAGCTGGTAGAGCATCCCAAGGGCTGCCTGCTGATGGACATGCCCGGCATCCGCGAGCTGTATCCGTGGAGCAGTCCTGAGGTCGTCGACCAAGTGTTCCCCGAGATCTCAGGGCTGGGGCAGGCCTGCCACTACCGCGACTGCCGCCACCAGAGCGAGCCCGGCTGCTCCATCCGGGCCGCAGAGCAAGATGGATCTATCGACCCTGGCCGCCTCGCAAGCTTCCTAGAATTGCGCCAAGAGCAGGAAGACCTGCAGCGGAGCGTTGCAGAACGGCGCTCGGGCGCGGACGGACGCGCTCGCAGCCCCCTATAGCCTGCGCACCATCACCGCAAAGCCATCCTGCGCTAGCCGAACCTTGGCCGACTCCGCCTCCCTGTCGTTGGGAAACGGCCCGACGACAACGCGATAGAGCCCGTCGTCACCGGCCGGCTGGATGTGCCCCGGAAACCCTTGGGCTCGCAGCCAATCGACCAGGCCCTTGGCGTTCTTGCGCGAGTTCAAGGCGGCCACCTGATAGTGCAGCCTCTTGCCTAGTTCAGCCTTGGGCTGCGACGTGGGCTCGCGCGCCGCGGTTGTCGGCTCGGGCGACGCGGGCGAGGCGGCAGGAGACGGCTCTTCTGTGGACGCGTCAGCGGCCGAAGGCTGCTCTGCGGTCGACCGCGGCTTGACCGCGGCCGTGGGCTTGACCCGTTCGATGAGCTGGCGCTGCTGGCCGCTACCAGCCGACTGCTTGGCCTCGCTTGCCGCCTTGACCTTGGCGCGCTCCTCTTCCAATTGCTCGATCAGGACGTCGGGAATCGCCACAGGCTCGGTATGAGCGTCGGCCTCCTTCTCCAAGAAGGCCAGCAAGCTGGAATCGCCGCGCAGGGCTCGCTCGTGTCCGTGCTCGACTCCACCGACAAAAGCCAAACCCAGCGCGGCTACGCTGAACAGGATCAGCCCGAGCACCTGCTTGAATCCAAAGACGACTTCAATCTCGTCTGCGGCTTTGGTCCTAGGTTTCCGAGCCATACTCAATTGTAGCGAACCCTAAAACATTTTCATCTAATTTGTGCCGTAGCGGACCAATATCTGGGGTCTGTGACGCAACCGGCGGCGGGCACCCTCCGCGCCACGACAACAAGACCGGAACAATCCAACTCCGCGGCTTGCCCAGCCCGAAGGTGCTGTGCGACTTCCGCAGCCGTCGCGATGGGTGGCCGGGCCGGCCTAGGAAACGGCGGGCTCAGCCCTCGCGGAGCTATGCCGCCCGAACGCCGTCGGCGCCGAAGAGCAGCGCGGGCGTTGGGCGACACGCTCTGCGCAGCCGCGACGAGCGGAGGGAGGGCACGGAAGCTGTCCGATGAAGTCCGTCGGTACCGGTTACCGCTCAGCCCTGCTGGTCATCGCCGTTGCCCATGCTGGCGGTCCACTTGGCCAAGCCGTGGAACAAGTCTACCGGAAGCGGCAGCACAATGGTGCTGTTCTTCTCAGTGCCGATCTCGGTCAGGGTCTGCAGGTACCTCAGAGTGATCGAGGCCGGCTGGTCGCTGAGCTTGCCCGCGGCTTCGGTCAGCTTGGTGGCGGCCTGCAACTCGCCGTCCGCATGGATGACTTTGGCGCGGCGCTCGCGCTCGGCTTCGGCCTGCCGCGCGATCGCCCGAATCATCTGCTCCGGTAGGTCGACATGCTTGACCTCCACCGCTTGGACCTTGATGCCCCACGTGCCGGTTTGCTCGTCTAGCGTCGACTGCAAGCGCGCATTGAGCTGCTCCCGCTGGCTGAGCAACTCGTCCAACTCGGCTTCGCCCAAGACCGAGCGGAGTCGCGTCTGCGCTAGCTGCGAAGTGGCGTGAATGTAGTGCGCTACCTCCACCACCGCCTTGGTGGGGTCCATGACCCGGAAGAAGACCACTGCGCTGACCTTGACCGTAACGTTGTCACGTGTCACCACGTCCTGCGACGGCACCTCCAGAGTTTCCACTCGCAGGGGAATGCGGACCATCCGATCCAAGGGGCGGAACACAAAGATGATCCCGGGCCCCTTGGGCTGAGGCAGCAGGCGTCCGAGCCGAAAGATCACGCCACGCTCGTATTCGGTGAGAATCTTGATGCAGTTGATCAGGTAGAGTGCAACGATTCCTATCAGGAATAGTGTGATATTCATGCGAGTCTCCTTGGCGCGGCGGATCGAAATCCGCAGGCTGCGGCATGTTCTGAGGATACTAGGCGTTCGCTAGCAAGGCAACGCGGCTCTTGCCCACGGCGATTCCGTGCGGACTGATCGCGGCCTTGAGCGCGGACACATCAGCTCTGATTCGGCTCGACCTCGAGGAACATACCGTCCACTGCGATCACGCGAACACTCTCGCCTGCAGCAATGCTCGATGCCGCACGGGCATTCCAGAGCTCGCCGTGGACGAACACTTTGCCTTCCGGATCCAGAGCAGCGCGCACTTCGCCGATCTCGCCGACCATCGCTTCGCTGCCGGTCACGGACTTGAGCCGGAACGAGCGAATCGCGAGCTGCAGCAGGAACACGCTGATCGCGGCGAACGGGAGGGTGATGCCGACAGCCGAGAACCATCCGACCTGCAGCTCGGGCACGTCGGTGTCAACGAGTATGACCAATCCCAAGACCATCGCGATGATGCCGCCCGTGGCAAGGATCCCGTTGGTCGGAGTAAACGCTTCGAGCACGAACAGCCCCAATGCCAGCACGGTCAGTGCGACGCCGGCAACGTTGATGGGCAGCAGCGAGAGGGCCATCAGCCCCAGAATCAGGAGAATCCCGCCGGCAACGCCGGGAAACACCAAGCCTGGATTCGTAAACTCGATGTACACTCCAGCCGCGCCAAGCGCCAGAATCAGCAAAGCCAGGCTCGGATCCACAAACGGAAGCAGCGTGCGCTGGCGTAGATTCGGCACGAAGGTGTAGGTATCGGCCGCCGCCAGCGCCAGTGTCTGCTCACTGCCGTCAAAGCGGACAATCGTGCGACCGTCAACCTGAGCGAGCAGGTCGTCGATGTCCTTTGCGACAACCTCGATGAGGTTGGACTCAAGGGCGTCCTCTTCCGTAAACGAGGCGCTCTCCAACACCGCCTGCTGGGCCAGCTCGCTGTTCCGTCCGCGCTTGTCGGTGACAGCCCGCAAAGACGCCGCAGTGTCGTTCTCGACCTTCTCTTTCATCGTGCCCTTCAGCTCGCCGCCGAGAGCCAAGACGGGATGGGCCGCCCCGGTGTTCGTGCCCGGAGCCATCGCGGCCACGTCGGCCGAGACAAGGATGATGAAGCCCGCCGAAGCTGCATGGCCGCCACTGGGCGAGACGTAGGTGATGACTGGAACCGGTGAAGCGAGGATGGCTTGGACGATCTCGTTGGTCGTTTGCAGCATCCCGCCCGGCGTATTGAGCCGCAACACCACGGCCTGGTCACTCGACGATTCAGCCTCGCGCAGGCCATCGGCGACGATTTCGCCCGTGAGAGGATGCACGATCGTGTCCAAGTCGATCACCATCACGCGGTTCGCCCCCTGCACAACGACGCCGGCCGTGAGGAGAGAAACGAGCAGCACGGCCCCACGGGCCGGCCAGGCCGACACAAGCTGGCTGAGCAACCGCGCCATAGCTGACTAGAGTGTAATGCTTTACCGAACTCATCGCCCGTATCCGACAGCCCGTCGTCGCCAAGGGCGCTGGCTGCTCAACCTAGAATGGTGAGACTGGATGGCCTCTCCCCGTTTCAGGCCGAGCAGGACCGACACCGTCCTGATCTTGCTGGCGGTCGTGATGGCTGCGCTCTGGCTGCTGCAGTCGGTCGTCTCCGCGCTTGAGCCGCATCTGCGATTGGTCCAAGCGCTGCTGATGCTGTCGGGCGGCCTGTTGGTGGTCTACCGCCTGATGGCACTGGGGCGGTGGCTGGTGCGCAAGCTGCTGTGGCGCGTGCGCCACCGCATGATCGCGGTCTTCTTCTTCGTCGGTGCCTTGCCAATCTCGCTGGGCGCACTGGTCGCGGCATGGGGCATCATCGTCTTGCTGGGCCCGGTGACCGCGCACTTGGTCACCGTAGAGTTCTTGCGCCAGTCCTCTCGCCTAGAAGCTATAGCCGCTCCGCTGTTGTGGCAGTTGCGCGCATTGCCGCCGGGCGACAGGCCTGCGTTCCTGCGCCGTTTCCACGCCCAAGCGACCGGCCAATTTCCTGGACTCATGCTGCAGGCCGAACTCGACGCCATCACAGAGTCCGTTCCCGAAGGCTCGCTGTCGGGGGTGCTGCCGACTCAGCTGCCCCTAGGCGGGGCCTTGGTGCGCACGGACGACGCATTCTTGCTCGCGGCTGTAGCCCAGGAGGGATCCCCGTCCGAGCGCGTCGTCGCAGTCGTCCCAGTAACTTCTTCGACCTTGAGCGGCATCCTCCCGGGCCTTGGGATCTTGGAGATCCCACGACAGGCGGACGGAACGGCAGAAGATGTCCGACCGGCCGCAGTGATGCGTCGAGCTCTGCCGGTCGGCGGGGGCATTCCGCCGCCTGCGAACGCGCTCGACTGGCAGATCAACTGGCCAGTCCAAACGGACGTAGTCGATCCGGATACGGACCAGGCCCAGTCAGTCACATTCTTGCTCCGGACCCGACCATCGGCGCTATGGCAGAGGATCTTCTCGCAAGAGACCGAGATGACCTTCGGAGTCTTTGCGGTCCTAGGCTTCGCCCTCGGGGCATTGTTTGTCGGCAATCTGCTAGTGTCGCTCGTCGTCGCGATCTCACTGACCCGCACGCTGACGCGCGCGGTGAACGATCTCTACGTAGGCACGACCCACGTGAACCGCGGCGACTTCGCTTACAAGATCGACGTTCGCGGAACCGATCAGATCAGTGACCTGTCGCGGTCGTTCAACACCATGACCGCGTCGCTGGAACGTCTCATGGAAGATTCTAAGCGGCGCCAGCAGCTTGAGGCCGAGCTTGAGATTGCCCGCGAAGTTCAGGGCCGACTCTTCCCGGCGAGCCCGCCCGAGCTCGGCGACCTCGAAGTGCTGGGCGTGTGCCGCCCCGCTCGCGCCGTGTCAGGAGACTTCTTTGACTACGTGCATCTCGATGACGGCAGACTGATGATCAGCTTTGGCGACGTCTCGGGCAAGGGCATTTCGGCGGCCTTAGTCATGGCCTCGCTGCATTCGATCGTGCGCACGCAAGTCGCCCTGCTGAGCTCGGGCGGCTCCCAGGGCTTGGAGCGCGCGGCAAGCCTAGTGGTCGAGCGCGCCAACTTACAATTGTGCGAGGGAACGGCGCCGGAAAAGTTCTCGACTCTGTTCTTCGGGGCCTACGATCCCAACAGTGGCACACTGACATATTCCAACGCCGGACACCTGCCGCCGCTTCTGCTGCGCGACGGGGAGATCAGGAGCCTGGAGATCAACGGCATGATCGTGGGAGCGTTTCCGCACGCCGAATACTCCGCTGCGAGCCTCGCCCTCAAAAGCGGCGACACCTTGGTGGCCTACACGGATGGGGTGACCGAGCCGGAAAACGCACAGGGCGAGGAGTACGGCGAAGAACGGCTGCGCCAGGCCGTAAGCTGCCGCGCCGGCCGGGCGCTGCAGTCGGTGATCGAAGATGTGATGGACGATGTCGTCCGCTGGACCGGTGACTCGACCCTGCAAGACGACATGACGATGCTGGTTCTGCGGAGGCGCTGATGCCGATCAGATGGCAGCAATCCCCGGGCACCGGGATCAAGATACTGATCACCGTTACCACCAGCGCGCTGGCAGGGGGCACCGTGGGCTTCCGGCTGATCGAGGGCCAGAGCTGGTTCGACAGCTTCTATATGACCCTCGTGACCCTGACCACGATCGGCTACGAGGAGACGATAGCGCTCAGTCAGTATGGGCGCTACTTCAACGCGATGCTGATCATTACCGGATTCAGCGTTATCTTCGTAGCTGTCGGCATGCTGGTCGACGCTTTGATCCGGCTTGAGATTCTCGACAGGTTCCAACAGGTAGCATTGAGACGCATGCTTCAGAAGTTTTCCGACCACTACATCGTTTGCGGCTTGGGCCGGGTGGGCCAAGCCGTGGTCCGGCAACTCGTGCTGGAAAAACAGAAAGTCATAGCTGTAGACAAGGCCGGTACGGCGGAGCCGCAGGCGCGCGATATCGAAGTGCCTGTTCTGGTCGAGGACGCGACGCTGCAAGAAACTCTGGACAGTGCCGGCACGCGACGCGCCAAGGGCTTGGTGGCGGCCTTGTCCAGCGACGCCGACAACGTCTACATCACGCTCTCGGCCCGCGTGCTCAATCCGGAGCTCCGGATCGTCGCCCGCGCCTCGTCGCTGGACGCGAAGAAGCGCCTGCTGCAAGCCGGGGCCAACGATGTCGTCATGCCCTACGCCTTCTCGGGCTACCGCCTGGCACAGGGCCTGTCAAGGCCGCACGCAGCGGATTTCTTGGATGTGTCCGGCTCCATAGAGGAGTCCGCGTCGGGGCTCGAGTTGATAGAACTCCCCGTCGCTCCCGGCAGCCGCTGGTTGGGCCAGACCCTGGCCGAAGCCGGATTCGCCGACCATCTCGACGTGATCGTGCTTGCTCTGTCCAGACACGACGCGGAGATGCGATTTAACCCCCCGCAGGACACCCGCCTGCGCGAGGGCGACGTGCTGGTCATCATGGGCCGGAAGACTACCCTGGACAGGTTGCACCTGCAAAAGGGTGCCTGATGCTGCGCGCGCTCACGGCCGCAGAGATGCGCTCGGCGGACCGGGCCACGATCGAGGAGCGCGGAATTCCCAGCCTCGTGCTGATGGAGAACGCGGCACAGGCGGTGGCGCGCAAACTGAGTCAGGAAACCCCCTCCCTAGCCGCCGAAAAGGTGGTGGTGCTGTGTGGCAAGGGCAACAACGGGGGAGACGGCCTCGCCGTGGCAAGGCAACTCCTACAGGTTTGTCCGGGACTCGACCTGACAGTGGCCGTGTTCGCTGAACGCGCCGTGCTGTCGAAGGACACCCGCGCCAATTGGGACATGCTCGCGGCCCAGGACTTCCGCGCCGAGACAGTCACGGCCGAAGCCGATTGGGCGGCTCTGCTGCCACGGGTCGGGGACGCGACCCTGGTGGTCGATGCCTTGCTGGGCACGGGCATGCGCGGGCCTGCCAGAGGGCTGGCAGCGCAGGTGATCGGCGACGTCAATGCTGGCTTTCGCAACGCTAGGGTGATCGCAGTAGACATGCCCTCCGGTCTCGGGAGCGATTCGCCCGAAAGCCCTGGACCGGCCATGCGGGCGGACATGACAGTCACATTCACGGCCCCAAAGGTCAGCCAGATCGTCGGCCCCACCTGCGAGCGCCTCGGCAGCCTCTCGGTAGCCAGAATCGGCACCGCCGATTCCGTGATCGAAGCGTTGCCCGGGCCGCGACTGTTGCTAAACGAGCCAGCGGACGTCGCCGAGTACGCCGCAACCCGCGACCGATCCTCCCACAAGGGCAGCTACGGCCATGTGCTGGCCATCGGCGGGTCCTGTTCCAAGCCCGGAGCCATTCTCATGGCGTCCACAGCGGCCCTGCGGGCCGGAGCCGGCTTGGTGACGGTTGTCGCCCCGGCCGGGGCCGCGGACGGAATCATCGGGACGACTCCGGAGCTGATGCTGGAACCCGCTAGCGCGCTTGCCGACGGGACGCTGGGCCCGGCCTCGCTCGACGATCGACTGTACGAGGGCAAGACGGTGGTCGCGATCGGCCCCGGGATCGGGCGATCCGAGGCCAACGAGGAACTGGTGCGAAACGTGGCGCGAGAGTGCTCCCTGCCCTTGGTGATTGACGCCGACGGGCTCGCTGCGGTCAAGGGAATCAATCTGGGGGCCCGACCCTCCCCGACCGTCCTGACGCCCCACCCGGGCGAAATGGGCCGGTTGCTGGACAAGACTTCGGCCCAGGTCCAGCGGGACAGGATCGGGGCAGCGAGGGCCCTAGCAGCAGCAACCGGCTCCTACGCGGTGCTCAAGGGGGACCGCAGCCTGATCGCGGCCCCGACCGGGGACGTGATCGTCAACCCCACCGGAACGCCCGGCATGGCCACGGCCGGGTCAGGCGACATCTTGACCGGCATGGTGTCCGCCCTCTTGGCGCAGTTCCCGCAGCGTCCGGTCTTGCACACGGTGGCCGCCGCCGTCTACCTGCACGGACTTGCCGGCGAAGCGGCCGCGGCAGACCTAGGCCAGCAAGGCATGCTAGCGACCGATATCGCCCGCCATCTCGCGGCCGCATTCGAAATGGTGCGAGCGTGACCTACCGCACTCGCTCGCCCACCGAGACGGCCGAGGTGGGAGCCCGTATCGCCGCCATGTTGAGGCCCCCGGCCGTCGTCATGCTGATCGGCGATCTCGGCTCGGGCAAGACCACCTTGGCCAAGGGAATCGTGCAGGCACTGGGGGCAGCGCCGCCGGAAGAAGTGCTTAGCCCGACGTTCTCGCTCGTCCACGAATACGAAGGCGAGCCCAAGGTCTACCATCTGGACCTGTATCGCTTGGACACCGTGCCGCAGTTGGAAACGCTCGGGCTGGAGGACATCTGGGAACAGCAGGCGATCGTGCTGATCGAATGGGGAGAGCGCTTCGACAGCGAACTGCCCGGGGCTCGGCTCGAGGTCCGGTTGGACTATGACGGCGACCATGGCCGCGTGATCGAAATCTGTACGGACGACGCCGCAGGGCAACAGCGGTTGTCCCAGTCGATATAATCTCTGGCTTGCCATGATTGCGTCCTTGCGGGGAAAGATCGCTGATAAGCAAGCAGGCAAGGTCGTCGTCGATGTCGGCGGCGTGGGTTACGAGGTCGCAGTCCCTGTCGAGACCTACAGCCAAGTCGGAGAACTAGGCGAAGACATCTCGTTGCACGTGCATACACACATGCGAGAGGGCACAATCTCGCTCTACGGCTTCCACAGCCCGCGGGACCGGGGCCTCTTCGAGAAGTTCATCGACGTCAGCGGGGTTGGACCGCGCCTCGCCCTGACGCTCCTATCGGGCTTGCCAACCGCCGAGTTGCTGGCGGCGATCCAAAGTGGAGACTCCAAGAAATTGGTGCGCATCCCGGGAGTCGGCAAGAAGACTGGCGAGCGGATCGTGCTCGAGCTGAAGGATAAACTGGGGACAGTCGCGACCGGCGAGGATGGCGGCGAGGATGGTGCCGGCGCGGTCGAGGAAGACGTCATCACCGCTCTGATCAGCCTGGGCTGCAGCGCGGACGCCGCCAACAGGGCCGTGCGCAAGGCGAGGCAGGACGGAGCGCCCGCGGAGTTCGAGACGCTCTTCCGCCAAGCGATGGAGCTGATCAAGCGCTAGCGGTCGTCAACATGGCCACGAAGCGCATCGTCAGTCCGGCAGCCTCAGACGAGGACCGCCAGTCCGATCTCACGCTCCGGCCGCAGAAACTGGACGAATTCATCGGCCAGACCACGCTGAAGGAAAACCTGTCGATCGCGGTCGAGGCGGCGCGGATGCGAGGCGATGCACTCGATCACGTGCTGCTCTACGGCCCACCCGGCCTAGGCAAGACGACTCTCGCCACGATCATTGCGAACGAGCTCGAAGTGCGAGCGGACTACACTTCCGGGCCCGTCCTGCAGAAGAAGCTAGATCTGACCGGCATGCTAACCACCATCCAGGGCCGACAGGTCTTCTTTATCGACGAAGTCCACCGCCTGCTGCCCGATATCGAGGAAATGCTCTATTCCTCGCTGGAGGACTTCCGGGTCGACCTTGTCGTCGGCACCGGACCTGGCGCGCGCATGCATTCCATTCCCATCCCTCCGTTCACGGCGATCGGCGCCACCACGCGCCAGGGGCTGATCAGCGGGCCCCTCCGCTCGCGGTTCGGCATCGTGCTGCGCTTGAATCCATACGATGCGGTCGATCTAATGCGCATCGTCTTCCGCTCGGCAGGACTGCTCAAGGTCGAGATCGAGGAAGAGGCCGCCGAGGAGATTGCGCGTCGCGCGCGCGGAACGCCGCGGATCGCAAACCGGCTGCTGCGCCGCGTTCGCGACTACTCAGAAGTTCGCGCCGACGGGCGCGTCGACCAAGAGATCGCCTGCACCGCTCTGGATATGCTGGAAGTGGACCCGCTCGGGCTCGATGAGATTGACCGCAAGATCATGGAGACGATCTTGGCGAAGTACTCGGGCGGCCCGGTCGGCCTCAACACACTGTCCGCTTCGGTCGGCGAAGATGCGAGCACCATCGAAGAGGTCTATGAGCCGTATCTGATGCAACTGGGCTTCTTGGACCGCACGCATCGCGGACGCGTCGGCACGTTGCAAGCGTTCGAGTACTTCAAGCTGGATCCGCCGGGCGGGGCACAGGGCCTGCTGGGCTACTAAAGGACTTCACGTGAGAAAGCCCTTGCATTACATCGCCATCGAGGGCCCGCTACGCGTAGGCAAGTCGAAACTGGCGGCGGCGCTGGCCGAGCGCCTGCGCGGCCGCGCCATCTTCGACGAGCGTTCGAACCCCCACTTGGGCGGATTCTACACCGGCAGGCCGGGCGCCGCCTTCCGCACCCAGATGCACTTCCTGTTAAGGCGCTTCCGCCAGTGCTCGGAGGCGGGCATCGAAGCCTCTCAGATCCCGGTCGTAGCCGACTACTTGTTCGAGCGGGACAAGATCTTCGCCTATCTCAATCTCGACGACGACGAAATCTTGATCTACGACTCCTACTACCGGACCTTCAAGAGCCAGCTGCCCGTTCCGGGGCTGACGGTGTACCTAAAGGCCACGCCGGAGTTGCTGCGAAGACGGGTCTCGACCGGGCCGGAGTCCAACGTTTCAGACGCTTACTTGGAGGCGATGGTGCGCGCATTCGATCACTTTTTCAGCAAGTACGATCCGATGGAACTGATCGTCGTTGACGCGGCACAGACCGATATCCTCAGCAGGCCCGACGACCTGCAGGCCCTTGTTGAGGAAGTGAGCCGCCCGGTAATCGGCAGCCAGGCGCTGTTGCCGATTTGACCCAACGTCCCTGCGAGCCGAGCCTATAGAGTCGTATCCCATGGCCTTGGAGTGGATCCATCTGCTGGGCGCGTTCGGCGGCGGTCTGTTCGCGGCCGCGATCGGCACGCTGCCCTCCTTCGTCTTCACGGGCCTGCTGGTCTTGGTCGGCGTGGCCGTCTCCGCAGCAGGCGGAGGCACGGACGTGCTAACGCAGGTGGCGTTCGGACCCGTGTTCGGGCCGCACATCGCATTCGCCGGCGGCGCGGCGGCGACGGCCTACGCCTATCGCCGCGGCTACGTCGCGAGCGGCCGCGACATTTCGCTGCCGTTGATGGGGCTGAACCGGCCTGACGTGCTCTTGGTCGGAGCGGCCTTCGGTTCGATTGGCTACCTGTTGGAGCTTGCCTGGCGCTTGGTCGGGCTCGCCCCGCACACCGACACCATCGCGATGACAGTGGTGATCTCCGCGATGATCGCGCGCCTGCTGTTCGGGCGGAGCGGACTGGCCAGTCGCCAGTTCCGGCCCGACGAGAGCCGGAATTGGGTCAGGCACCAGGAACGCCCCGCCCAGTGCGCTGCGATCGGGCTCGGCGTCGGACTCCTGTCGGCGTTCATGGCTATCGTGCTCGGGCCAGAGCGCGGCGGCGACGTGGTCGGCTTCGGCATCGCGGCTACGTCGCTCGTGTTCGCCCAGTTCGGTCTCAAGGTCCCGGTAACGCACCATATGGCGCTGCCCGCGGCCGCTGCCGTGCTCGCCTCGGGCGACTTCCTATTCGGCCCCGTGTTCGGCATCGTGGGCGCGTTCGCGGGAGAGGGATTCTCGCGGGTTTTCCACCAGCACGGCGATACCCATGTTGATCCGCCAGCAGCGGGCATCGCGCTCACGATGGTACTGATCCGAGTGCTCTGGCCGCTGCCGATCGCATGATCTACCGCCCGTAGCCGCTAGCACCGACCGGGAGATTTCGCGCGATCGCTCGACAATTCCCTGGAATATGTGCAGAGGCCAGGTCGGTCCGGCGGAGTGCGGCGCGACTGCAGAGCTGGGTGCGACGGAGGACGGTGACTGCATTGGCCCGTCCGAGGTCCTGAAGATCCGTGAGAGTTCCGCACGTCCGCCGAGCGCTGCGCGGCAACTTCACCGCGGGAGCCGTCCGCGACACGCCTGGGGTCGGGTGTTCGAAGCGAACGGCTCTCCCGAAAACAGCGAGAAGAAAAGTCTCGTTCGCACACCCCGCTCCCGACCAGTCGCCGCAGGCGCCGGTGTATGATGAAGCATCCCATGAGTTCCCGACTCAAACTCAGTGTGATCTGCAGTTCCTGCCTGATCTCGATCCTGCTGGTCGTGGGAGCGGTGCTCGGCAAGAGCGAGCAGCAGGAAGGGGCATATCGTCCGCTGGCCGTGTACACCGAGATCCTCGCTCGCATCAAGAGCGACTATGTCGAAGAGCCCGATATCGCCAAAGTCACGCAGGGTGCGCTGCACGGATTGGTCGAATATCTCGACGCTGCATCCAGCTATCTCTCCAAGGAGCAATTCGACGCCTATCAAGAGGCGTCGCGCAATTCCGATAGGGGCAGCGGCCTTGCGAGCGGAATGGTCGTGCGCAAGCAGGGAGCTTACACGAGCGTGCTGTCCGTCGTGCCCGGCTCGCCGGCCGACAAAGCGGGGATCCGGGCCGACGACTTGCTGGACGCCATCGATGACGTTAGCACGCGGGTCATGCCCCCGGCCTACCTCCAGGCGATGCTGAGCGGTGCGGCAGGCACCGGAGTCAAGGTCATGGTACGCCCCGCATCCGACTACGAGTCGCCGGTAGAGCACACCTTGGTACGAGCGGATCCCAGCCTGCCCGAAGTCGCCTTCCGCATGCTGGAAGACCGGATCGGCTACGTGGATGCGGACTTCTTGGCCGACAGCCACGTCGGCCAGGTCTCTTCGGCCATACAGTGCTTGGAAGCTGACGGCGCCGAGAAGCTCATCCTCGACCTGCGCGGCAACGCGATGGGAAGCCCGGATGCCGGCATCGCCCTGGCAGACCTGCTCCTGACCGGCGGTACGATCACCAAACTGGACGGGCAGAATTACTCGGCAAAGCTGTTCAACGCCTCTGCCGATTCAGCTGTGACCGAGCTTCCGGTCGTTGTAATCGTGGACCGCCCGACCTCGGGTGGGGCGGAGATCGCAGCGGCCGCCATCCAGCAGAATGATCGCGGCGAGGTGGTCGGGGAAGCGACCTCGGGGTTGGCCGCAGTCCAAGAGACTATCGGCCTAGACGACGGAGCAGCCCTGATCCTGTCCGTCGCGAACTACCACGGCCCGGGCGGCGAGGCTATCCACAACGAGGGCGTCGAGCCGGATAGCGCTGTCTCCCAACGGGACTTGCGGCGCTACCGCGAGGTGAGGCATCGCTTGTTCGACACACCGGAGGCGCGGCAAAGGGCGGAAGAAGAAGTGGGCGACCCCTTTCTCAAGCAAGCCATCGAAGCCCTGACCGGCAAGGCCTGACCGCGGGGCTACTGCACGATCGTGCGCTGGTCGCCTGGGACCGGGCTGGGGTTGTCGATTCGGATCTTGCCGAAGGCCGATTCGTATTGCGCGACGTTCTGGGCCAACACGAGATGCAACGCCTTGGCCTGCTGCGGGCTCATGTACACGCCCACGAACGAGGAGAACGTAACTTCGCTGCCAGTACCGACAGTAAGCCTCCCGAACTGGAGGAAGAAGTCCCAAACGCTGACGTTCACCTGCACGCTATTGGCATAGTCCTCCCGGTATTCATCGGCCCGCACTACGCGGACCTTGTCCGGCTGGGGCTGTTCTTGGACGATTCCGGTCGTTGGCTTTTGTTCCATATCCGTATTATGCATGTGTGACTGCCGCGCGAAGCGGCCGCCGCGTTCCAGAGTGCCCACGTGTTCCAGCGCCACCAACAAAGCGAAGCCCTGTTGATCGCCGCCGCTGACGTGGTCCTGGTTGTGCTCGCTTTGCAAGCGTCCTACTGGACGCGCGCTTCACTGCCCCTGCGCGAGTTCTACCTTGATCCAACGGCCAAGCTAGTCGTGTTGGCGACGGCACTGTTCGCCGTGGTGGCCAGCGGCAGGGCTACCCGCGTATACGAGAGCCTGTCGTCCGCGGAGCGTCCCCCGATCCTCGCCGGCACGCTGCGGCAGACGCTGGCCGCCGCCCTGGGGCTACTGACGTTGCTCTACCTGCTGCATCTCGACCCACCTGTAAGCCGCTTGTTCCTGGTTCTGTTCTTCGCCTACCTTGCCACCCTGCAGTTCATCCAGAGATCTCTGGTGGAGCGATTTCGCGGCAGCCTGCGCCGAGCGGCTGGCGCCGTGACGTCCGTCGTTGTCGTCGGCAGCGGAGCGCGCGCCATCGAACTTGCGCGAGACATCGAGGCGTCCGAGCGCCACGGGCTGAAGCTGGTCGCACTGATCGATTGCGACCGTGAGAGCGAATCCCGAGTGAGCCTTGGCCGGCCCTACTCCGTCTACCCCCTGGCCGCGCTGCCGTCGCTGTTGACCGAGCGGCCTGTCGACGAGGTGACGTTCACGGTTCCGGCCGAGCGCCTCCGAGAAATGCGCGACGTAATCGCCCTATGCGACGAGCACGGCGTGACAACCCGGGTGGTCGCCGATTTCTTTCCGCACGCGCACAGCCGCGTGCACTTCGACCGTTTCGGCGACCTTCCCATGCTGACGTTCTCCATCACCCCGGCCAGCGACCTGCAGTTGCTCGTCAAGCGAGTCTCCGACGCGCTGCTGGCAACTGCCGGCCTAGTGGCGCTTGGCGCACCGATGCTCGTGGTGGCGGCCCTGGTCAAGTTCACCTCGCGTGGGCCGGTGCTGTTCCGGCAGCAACGCTGCGGCCTCAACGGCCGACTCTTTACTTGCTACAAGTTCCGCTCGATGGTCGCGGACGCCGAATCGAAGCAGCGCGGGCTCGAGCACCTTAATGAAAAGGACGGGCCGGCCTTCAAGATCAGCGACGATCCCCGGCTGACGCCGATTGGCGGATTCCTGCGGCGGTTCTCGATCGATGAGTGGCCCCAGTTCTGGAACGTCCTGAAAGGCGACATGTCGATCATCGGGCCACGCCCGGCTGTGCCGTCCGAGGTGAGCCAGTACAAGATCTGGCAGAGGCGGCGGCTACGGATGCGCCCGGGCCTCACCTGCCTGTGGGCGATCCGCGGCCGTGACGGGCTAGATTTCGATGAGTGGATGCAAATGGACCTTGAGTACATTGATCGCTGGTCGCTGCTGCTGGACTTGCAGGTCTTGGCCCGCACGATTCCCGTCGTTCTAGCGGGCAAGGGAGCGCACTGATCCGCGCGTGCCAGGTCCCGCCGACGAGTCGCCGGCTACCCACCCGCGAGCGGGTGCGGCAGGAGCGGCGGCCGGGGGATGTTGCCGGAGGGCCGCCTGACGGTGACGTCCTCGAACAACAGCGACGGCACCACCAACGACACCACGACCGGCCGTCTCACCGCCGCGAATCCAAGCGCCGAGCCGCTTCCTGCCAGAAACCGTGCCGTATGCACGGCGCTGGCTTCCGACGCGGCCACGATGTCGCGGAAGTCGGACTCTTGCATGCCGGCCAGCACGACCTTGCCGACCATTTCCTCGCGGCCGTCTGCGAACAGCTTGTATGCGACCGCTCCCGCAATCTCCGAGCGTTCGCCCGAGCGAGTCGCAGAACCCGGCCCGCGTTCTCGGGAGATCCGGCCGGCGGCGTTGCCAACGCGGCGGACGATGATGCCGAATTCCAGTTCCCGTTCTTCCACCAAGCTGAGCAGTTCGCTGCGCAACTCGTCCGGCGCCAACCCCTGCCGCGGGACCACGAACAGGTTCGACGGCGCCGGTCCGCCTCCGCGCCGATGTCCGTTGCTGTCCGGAACGCCCTGTACCGGATTCCGCGTCGAGAGCAGGGTCTTGAGAATCCCGCGCTGGATGAGAGCGGTCTGCTGGGCGGCAACGCCCTCGTCGTCGATGGCATAGCCGCCAAGCAGGGCGACCTGTTCGTGCTCCTCGCGAGCTGGATCGTCCATCACGTCGAGAAATCGCGGCAAGACGCGCGAGCCGAGCTTGTCCACGAACGGATTGCCGGCCCGCTCCATGGCACGGGCGAGGCGGGAGTCATCCGCCATCGGGACACGGACCGCGAGCAGGCGCGGGACGAGCACCTGCCTGACCACCTCGGCTGCCGCCTGCCCTTCGAACAGAACCGGCCCGGTGTAGCGGTCCAAGACCGGCGCGGCGCGAAGTTGCTGCAAACGCTCGGCTAGGTCGGCGGCCAGTGCGAGCAACTCGGCTCGGTCGGGCAGCCGTTCCCAAACACGGGCATGCACCGAGGCCGAATCCTCGAACGTCGTTCCATCATCGCCCTGGGTTCCCGCCGAGATCCGCACGGAAGCGCTGGGGTCGAGGCGGGTGAACGATGTACCCTCGCTGTTGACATACGAAACGCGGCGGCTGGCGGCCTCGACCTCAACTTCCGAGACGGAGACGTGCGGCAGGCCGCGGAAACCCGCGGAGACTTCCAGTGCCAATGCCTCCAGGGCCGATACGCTGATTTCCGCCAGCGGTCGCGCATCGTCGTGCCGGTGCGGCTCTTGAACGCTAAAGTCGGGCACCTGCTCGACCTGCGTCGCGTTCTGCAGAACGGCGCGTTTCTTGGAAAGATGGTCCAGCGCCTGCTTGTAGGCGCTGTCAGTTGCCAGCCAGATCTTGCGCCTCAGCTCGCTGTAGTCGTCCTCGAGCGGCAGCGTAGTGGGAAATCCCGCTCGCGAGAGCGCGGAGCCGAATTCGGGCCGCGTGAACAGATTGGTGTTGTCGAAGCTAGCCTCGCCCACGCGAACTTCGACCGACAGCAGGCGGCTGGCGCCCTCGCTGCGACCGACCGGAGCGCCGAGCGAGGCTGTTGCCCGGGCACTTGTCGTTTCGTGCACTTGGTAGGACACAAAATACGGCTTGCTCATGTCACGCAGTTGCAACTCGGACATGGTGCGCTGCAGCTCGTCCCGCATCGCCCTCATCAGGACCGACTCTTGCGCGAGAGCGGGAGCCGTCGCGAGCAGGGCAAGCAGCGGCAGGATGAGCCGGGCCTGCGGCGTCATCGGACACCTCCGCGCTCAAGACTCTGCGGAGCGGGCCTTGAGTCGTCTGGCGGCGGTAGCAGCGGAAGCGGGACCTGCGACTTCGCCTTCTTCTGTACCTCGATCTGGGATACGAGGATCGCCGGGGACGCGGCCGAGACCGGCACGCCGCCCGACTCGGCACCGCAGGTGCCGTTGAATACCCCGACTTCGCCGCCCGCCGAGATGACCTTGCTGAAAGTAGTCAGCGGCGTGCCGATCAGGTCGACGCCGCGAACCAGTTCCTGTCGGCCATCGGCATAGATCCGATAGACCACGACGGGAGTGACATTGAAGGCATTTGGAACCGTGCGGCCGGTGAATGTGAACCCGCCCTGAACGTCTTCGAAGTACAGGCCGTAATCCTTGCCTTGCTCCTCGAGCAGAGCGATCAGTTCCTGCTTGAGTTCTTCTTCTGAACGCAGCTCGCTCACCTCAACGAAGAGATTGGACTGTCGCGAGACCGGGGCGAACCCGGCCTGCTTGCGCCCGTGACCGTTGGAGCGGCCAAAGCCCTTGATGGGCGTCCGTGACATCAGGAACTGCTCCAAGACGCCGCTCTGGATCACCGGTACGCGCTGCGCCTTCACGCCTTGGTTGTCGTAGCGATACGCACCCGCCAAGTCCGTGGATCCCAGGCGAGTGACCGTAGGATCGAATATCACGGAGAACGCCTCCGGTAGCACAGTCTCCCCCAACATGCGTCCGAAGGTCTGGGCGTCTTGGTCCCGCTTCTGACGGTGGCCCTCGACCCTGTGACCCAGTATTTCGTGGAAGAAGACCCCGCTCGCCCTGCCGGAGAGAATCGCGGGACCGGTATACGGCTCGGCCAGCGGCGCGTTGCGGAGGCCGGCTAGATCGCGAATCATCCGCTCCACAGCATCGAGCACGGTCGCATCGTCCGGCAGTCCGCTGGGATCGAACGCGAAGAATGACTCGTAGCGAGGCAGTTCCATCCCGTCTTCGGCCTTGGTCAGCGCCGAAATCACCAGGCGCACGCGAGGCTCGGCCGTGCGAATCTTCGAGCCCTCGCTGTTGACATACCAGCGCGTCACCACCGATCCGCTAATCACGGCATCGGCGGAGTAGACGTGGGGCGCCTGCGCGAACGGTGCCGAGTAGCGCTTCAATCTGTCTTCCCAGGCCGCCAGATCCAGGTCGAACGAACGCAGGTCTTCGATCGACCGCTGTTCATCCTCGGCCGAGAAGTCCGCCAGGAGTTCTTCGTCGTGCACCGTGACCTGTACATTGGTTTTCACTTTGGTGAGCTGCTCCGTCGCTTCCCTGTACTTGCGGTCAGTCTGGAACCACAGCGTGCTGCGCAGCGCATCGATGTCCGCAACAGGGGCCTCTACGCGTGAGAGGCGGAGCCGGCCGCCCCCGCCCCTGCCCCGGATCGGGCGGGTGTTGTCAAGGCTGTGGCTGCCGACCCTGAGATCAATGTCGAGCAAGCGGCGCTCGCTATCGGAACGGCCCGCCAGCGCACCGAAAGACGCTCGCGCATACGAGGTGCGCTCCTCGGTGATCTCGTAGCTGAGGAAGTACAGCGGTGTGGGCTGACCTGACAGGGTCTCGACCGAGCGGTCAAGCTCCTGCTGCATCGCATCCAGGACAGCATCCGACGCGTGAAGTGGCCAACACGCAAGCAGCGCGAAGGCCGCCGCTGCGCCCAAGCGAAGCGCCCTCAGTGAAGGTGGTATCATTCCGCTCGCCATCATTGTGTTCATTCTAGGCGTGCGGCCAATGCGGAACTTGACAGAAAGGCGCGATCGACACTGCCAAGACCGGCGCCGGGGGGACTTCGCCTCAATCGATAGAAGGAGCGCTCGAGTGAGGACACGGCTCATTCTTGTCGCCGCCACTGCGCTCTGCTGCGCCAGTGGTCCGCAGACCGCAGTGGAGACGCGACCGAACATCCTGATGATCGCGGTCGACGACCTGCGGCCTGAGCTGGCGTCGTTCGGCGCCTCGTATATTCAGTCCCCGAACATCGATCAGCTGGTGTCAGCGGGGCGAGCCTTCCGCAGACACTATGTCCAAGCTCCGACCTGTGGCGCGTCCCGATACACGCTGTTGACCGGACGCTACGGCGGAGCCAGTAACGCCGCGCTGTTCGAACGTGCCGCGCAGTTGCAGGATGACCCAAGCACCGTGCCTCCGAGCATGCCCGCATGGTTTCGCCGGCACGGTTACACGACAGTTTCGGTAGGCAAGGTCTCTCATCATCCCGGCGGCCTCGGCGGAGAGGACTGGGACGACCCTCGCCAGCTGGAAATGCCCGACTCGTGGGATCGCCACCTGCTGCCAGCCGGACCCTGGCAGCATCCACGCGGCTGGATGCATGGTCTGGCTCACGGAGAAATCCGGGGCAATCCCGCCGAGATGGCCGTGTACCAAGCCGAGGACGGCCCTGATTCGATTTATCCGGACGGGCGCTCGATCGACGAGGCTCTGCGGCAACTGGACCTGCTGACCGCCGATTCCGAGCGGCCGTTCTTCCTCGCCGTCGGAATCCTTCGCCCTCACCTGCCGTTCGGTGCGCCGCTCCGGTACCTCAGCCATTACGCCGACAAGCAACTGCCGCCGACGCCCCATCCGACCAAGCCGAAGGGAAGGACCACTTGGCACCCTTCGAATGAGTTCATGAAGTACCAGCTTTGGAATCGCGATCCGAACACGGACGCCGAATTCGCGCAGCAGGTGCGGAAACACTACGCCGCATGCGTGACCTACGCCGACGCGCAGGTCGGGCGCCTTCTAGAGCGACTTCAGCAGAGCGGTGCTTCGGCAAACACCGTTGTGCTGCTTTGGGGGGATCACGGTTGGCACTTGGGCGAACACGCAATCTGGGGCAAGCACGCCCTCTACGAGGAATCCTTGCGGTCCCCCCTCGTCATCTCCTATGGCGGGCTGCCGCAGCCCGGAGTGCCGTCGGATGGGCTGGTCGAGACCTTGGACGTGTTCCCCACGCTCTGCGACCTGGCCGGATTGCCGCAGCCGGACTTCGTGCAGGGAGTCTCGCTGCGCCCGATCCTAGACGATCCGGCCGCAAGCGGCCACCCCGCCATCTCCTACCGTCGAGAAGCCCGGACGATACGCACGGCGACACACCGCCTGATCCTTCACGACGACGGGTTCGCGGAGCTGTACGACCACACGTCAGCCGACCACGAAACCGTGAATGTCGCGGCTTCGAATCCGATCCTGGTAGCGGAACTTTCCGAGAGGCTCCGCGATCGCTTGGAGCGGTAATGGACCTGCCGGCCGCCGCGCGGTGATAGACTGGCAGCGCGAGGGCGATTCTCCGGAGCTGTCTATCGGGCTGCCCGGCAGTGCTCACTCTTGGCAGTGGATTCATGCGTTTCAGGTCGCATGGCTTGATCGGCGCGCTAGCGGCCTCGTCGCTCTGCGCAGCCCCGCAAGCGCCCCCTGCCGCCGAGGCGATCAGCTTCTTCGAGTCCGAGATCCGGCCGATCCTCCACACTCGCTGCTCCCAGTGCCACAACGACCGGCTCCGCACTAGCGGCCTTTCGCTGGCTTCCCTCCAGGGCCTGCTGGAGGGTGGAAAGCGCGGGCCAGCGATCTCCGTCGACCGGCCTTCAGAGAGCCTAGTCCTCGCCGCCCTGCGCCAGTCCGAGACGCTCAGCATGCCGCCAGACGGGAAGCTGCCGGATGCCAAGATCGCCGCCATCGAACGCTGGATCGAACTCGGCGCCCCTTGGCCTGAGCCCTCCGCGAAGCCCGCCCCTGCAGCAGGTGCCGGGCACTGGTCGTTCCAGCCGATCACGCGGCCACAGCCTCCGAGCGTCTCGCAACCGGCTTGGCCGCGCAATCCGATCGACCGATTCATATTGGCGCGGCTCGAAGAGGCCGGCCTGAAACCGTCTGCCGAAGCATCCGCTACCACCTTGGTGCGTCGAGTCCATCTCGATCTCACCGGGCTCCCGCCCGCTCCAGAGGTGGTTCGCGACTTTGTCGCAGACTCCGCGCCCGGCGCCTACGAACGCATCGTGGAACGCTTGCTCGATTCGCCCGCCTATGGCGAGCGCTGGGGCCGGCACTGGCTCGACATCGCCCGCTACGCCGATTCGAACGGCTACAACGCCGACGCTGGCCGTGAGATTTGGATGTACCGCGACTGGGTGATCGATGCCCTCAATCACGACCTGCCGTTCCAACAGTTCGCCATCGAACAGCTCGCCGGCGACATGTTGCCGAATCCCTCCAAGCAACAGATCGTGGCGACGGGATTCCATCGCAACACCCTGCTAAATCTCGAGGGAGGGGTCGACTTCGAACAGTACAGGGTAGAGTCCGTCGTCGACCGTGTCGACGTGACCGGCATAGCTTTCCTCGGGCTCTCGCTGGGATGTGCCCGCTGTCATGATCACAAGTACGACCCCATTTCGCAGCGCGAGTTCTACGAGTTCTTCGCCTTCTTCAACAACATCGATGAACTCAGCGGTGCTTTCAGGAACAACGAGGGCCGGGCTCGCGCCTTCGAGCCCGTGCTCGAGTTCGGCACCGACGAAGAATACCTACGCCGGGACGCCATCAAGGCGCAGATCGAGGCCATGCGGGCCGAACAGTCCGCCTACCAGAAGGCACTCCTCGCTAGGCAGCCCGAATGGGAAGCGAGCCTGACCGAGGCCCAGATCGCCAAGCTTCCGCTCGGTGTCCAGCGCATCCTGCGCAAAGCCCCGGAGGACCGCTTGGAGGGCCGACAAGTGTTCGTGCGCAACGAATTCCTAGCACAGGACCCCGGCATGCAGGAACGCCGCAAGGCGATTGCCGCTGTCGGGGCGCTATTGCCGAAGATCCCGAGCACTCTGGTGATGCGCGAACTGCCGGAACCGCGCCCGACGCACATCCTGCTGCAAGGCGAGTTCCTCCACAAGGGCAAGCAGGTGTCCGCCGGTACGCCCGCTGTCTTGCCGCCGCTCGAAGCCGAGAATCCGAACCGCCTCGACCTAGCCCGCTGGATCGTTCGCCGCGACAACCCCCTGATGCCGCGCGTCACGGTCAACCGCGTCTGGCAGCGCTATTTCGGACGGGGAATCGTGGCGACCGAGAACGATTTTGGCACGCAGGGCGAGCCTCCCGCCCAACCAGCCCTACTGGATTGGCTCGCGTCCGAGTTCATGGACAACGACTGGAGCTTGAAGACGCTGCACCGCTTGATCGTCACCTCGGCCACCTACCGACAGGCCTCCGGACACCGATCCGACCTAGCCGCGGCGGACCCCGAAAACCGCTTGCTGGGACAACAGAACCGCCTGCGCGTGGAATCCGAGATCGTTCGCGACCTAGCCCTTTCGGCCAGCGGCATGCTGACCCACGAGGTCGGCGGCCCGAGCGTCTTCCCGGCGCAGCCGCCCGGAGTGATGATTCGCAAGCCGTGGCCGGAGAGCGAGGGCAAGGACCGCTATCGGCGCGGGCTGTACACCCATTTCTGGCGCACCAGCCCCCATCCAGGCCTGATGGTCTTTGACAGCCCCGATGCCCTGACCACGGCAACTAAGCGCACCCGGTCCAATACTCCGCTTCAGGCGCTCACGCTGCTGAACGACACCGGCTTCCACGAATTCGCCCAAGGGCTCGCCCGCCGCGTCGTAGAGGATCACCCTGAAAGCGGCGTGGCAGAGCGGGCCGCGCATGCCTTCCGAATCTGCCTCGCTCGCTCACCATCGGCGGACGAGTTGGAGACGCTGACCAACTTCGCCAGCGCTCAGTTGGACGAGTTCCAAACCTATCCGGAGCGAGCAATGGGGATCCTGACGCTTGGCAGCCGAGAGGGCGAGGAGCCAGCGGAGCTCGCCGCTTGGACCACCTTGGCAAGCACGCTGATGAACCTTGACGAGTTCGTTACGCGGGAGTGACCCGTCATGACACGCACACAACTCCACCTATTGCACGCCACCCGGCGTCACTTCTTCAGCCAGTGCTTCGTGGGCCTGGGCGGTTTGGCACTCGCCGACCTGCTCAGCCCGACCGGGCTGCACGCAGCGTCCGGCTCCGTCTCAGGGAGCCCCCTGGCACCCAAGCGCCCCCATTTCGCACCCAAGGCAAAGCGTGTCGTGTACCTGTTCATGGCTGGCGCGCCCAGCCAGTTCGAGACTTGGCTCTGGCGTCCGAAGCTCAGGGAACTCGACGGCCAAGCGACCCCAGACTCCTTCTTGGACGGCAAGCGCTTCGCATTCATGGAGCAGTTCACCAAGCAGCGTCCCAAGCTGCTCGGCCCGCAGCGCAACTTTCGTCGACACGGCCAGTCCGGCACCTGGGTGTCCGAAGTCTTCCCTCACATGGCAGGAATCGTGGACGACCTGTCCCTGATCTACACGCTCAAGACCGAGAACTTCAACCACGCTCCCGCAAAGCTCTTCTTCAGCACCGGTTCGACGCGCTACGGGCGGCCCTCGATGGGATCGTGGATCACCTACGGGCTCGGCAGCGAATCCGAGAACCTGCCCGCCTTTGTCGTCTTGCGCTCCGGTAAGCGCAACCTGATGGGCGGTGCCAACATATGGGGCAGCGGGTTCCTGCCGACGGCCTACCAAGGGGTGGAATTCCTCCGCTCCGCGGATCCCATCCCGAATCTGTCCAGCCCTCCCGGATTCTCAGCCGAAAGGCAGGCAGCGCGAGTCAGCGCCATTCGCGAACTCAACCTGGCGCGTCTCGCAGAAGTCGGCGATCCCGAGATTTCCACGCGCATCGCCGCGTACGAGCTCGCCCACCGCATGCAGACCAGCGGTCCGGAACTGATGGATCTGTCCAGCGAGAGCCAGGCTACGCTGGACCTCTACGGAGCCGAGCCGGGCAAGTCGACCTTCGCCAACAATTGCCTGGTCGCCCGCCGCCTCTTGGAGGGCGGCACGCGCTTCGTGCAGCTGTATCACACCGGCTGGGACCACCACGGCAACCGCGTCAACAACCTCGCCGACAAGCTCGACGAGGTCGCCCTGGACGTGGACCGGGCCTCGGCAGCGCTGGTCACCGACCTCAAGCAGCGCGGACTGCTAGACGACACGCTGGTGATCTGGGGCGGCGAGTTCGGCCGGACCCCCATGGGCGAGATCAAGGAACTGCCCGGCCGCAACCACCACATCGACAACTTCCCCATGTGGTTTGCCGGAGGCGGCATCAAGCCCGGCCAGACCATCGGAGAGGTTGACGACCTCGGGTTCTTCATCACCAAGGACCCAATCGAGGTCTATGACGTGCAGGCGACGATACTTCACCTGCTCGGCCTGGACCACACCAAGCTCACATTCCGGCACCAAGGCCGCGATTTCCGGCTCACCGACGTGGCCGGTCACGTGATCGAGCCGTTGCTGGCCTGACGCCCGCCAGCGATCGCTAGCGGGGCTGCGGGCCGGCGCCCAACGCCCCGAGCCCGCGCGGGTCTGGTGAAGGTCGTCGCCCGCCCGTCAGCTGCAGCCCGAGGTCGAGCCGCAGTTCGGGCAGCGGTAGCAGTTGCCGTTCACCGTCATGATCGAGCCGCACTCCGTGCACGGCGGGCCATCCACGGGCGAGTCCAGGGCTTGGACGCCTTCCTCCTCCGCGACGCTGGCCGGGGCCGCCGCGCTCGCAGCCGCGGCCGGCAGGGCTTGGTCGATTTGGCCGACAGCCTCCTCGTTGTGCGAAGCGTACCTCGCGCCCAGCCAGCGGAAGATGTAGTCGGTGATGGACTTGGCGTAGTGGATGTCCTTGTTGTTCGTCCAGCCGCTCGGCTCGAACCGCACGTGGCCGAACTTCTCCACCAAGGTGTGCAGCGGCACTCCGTACTGCAGCGTCAGCGAGATGGCCGTCGCGAAGTTGTCCATCAGGCCGCTGATCGTCGAGCCCTCCTTGGCCATGCGGATGAAGATCTCGCCGGGCTGCTTGGTGTCCGGATAGAGCCCGACCGTGAGATAGCCTTCATGCCCCCCTACGGAGAACTTGTGCGTTAGAGACTCGCGCTCGTCCGGCAGCCTGCGGCGCAGCGGCCGCGGCGTGGTGTCTGGGGTCGCGTCCGCTTCGCCCTCGTCCGACTGGCCCGTGCTCAGTGGCTGCGCCCCCTTCGAGCCATCGCGGTAGATGGCGACAGCCTTCAGCCCCAAGCGCCACGCGTCCATGTAGGCGTTGGCGATGTCGTCCACCGAGGATTCCTGCGGCATGTTGATCGTCTTCGAGATCGCGCCCGAGATGAAGGGCTGCACTGCGGCCATCATCTTCAGGTGCCCGCCAAAGTGGATCGAGCGCTCGCCATTGAGCGGCTTGAAGCTGCAATCGAACACCGGCAGGTGATCTTCGCTGAGTTCCGACGCACCCTCGATCGTTTCCGTCGCATCGATGTGGTCGACGATCTCGGCAACCTGTTGCTCGCTGTAGCCGATCCGCTCCAGCGCTTCGGAGACCGTATTGTTGACGATCTTGATCACGCCGCCACCCACCAGCTTCTTGTACTTGACAAGCGCAAGCTCCGGCTCCACGCCAGTCGTGTCGCAGTCCATCATGAACCCGATCGTGCCGGTCGGCGCGATCACCGTGACCTGGCCGTTGCGGTAGCCGTGCTGCTGCCCGACCGAGTAGGCTTCCTGCCACGCCGCTTCGGCCGCAGCCCGCAGGTCGGGCTGCACGCCCTGATCGGCGATCTCCTTGCTCGCATCCCGGTGCATCCGAATCACCTCGAGGAAGGGCTCGCGGTTGTCCGTGAAGCCCTTGAACGGGCCCCGCACCTCGGCGATCTGCGCACTGGTCAGGTAAGCCTGGCCGCACATCGTGGCCGAGACCGCTCCCGCAATGGCCCGGCCGCGATCCGAGTCGTACGGCACGCCCATGGACATCAGCATTGCGCCAAGATTGGCGAAGCCGAGGCCCAGCGGGCGATAGGCGTGGGAGTTGAACGCGATCCGCTCCGTCGGATAGGCCGCGTTGTCGACCAAGATCTCCTGCGCCAAGATCACCGTGCCAACCGCGCGGCGGAAGGACTCGACCTCGAAGGTGCCGCTCGCGGATTGGAACTTCTTCAAGTTCAGTGACGCCAGATTGCAGGCCGAATCGTTCAAGAACATGTATTCCGAACAGGGGTTCGAAGCATGGATTCGGTCCGTGTTCTTGACCGGGTTCCACCTGTTGATGGTCGTGTCGAACTGCATTCCGGGATCGCCGCACTGGTGCGTGGCCTCGGCGATGTCGCTCAGCAGGTCCTTGGCGCTGTGGCGCTCCTTGGGCTGCTTGCTCAGCACGGACCGTGTCCACCAATCGCGCCCCTCGTCGGCCGCGTGCATGAACTCGTCGGTGACCCGTACCGAGTTGTTGGCATTTTGGAACGAGATTGTCGAGTAGGCGTCCCCGTCGATCGCCGAATCGTATCCGTTCTGAATCAACACGTGGGCCTTCTTCTCTTCGCGCGCCTTGCACCAGATGAAGTCCTTCACGTCCGGGTGATCGACATCGAGGATCACCATCTTGGCGGCGCGGCGCGTCTTGCCGCCGGACTTGATCACTCCGGCAAACGCGTCAAAGCCCTTCATGAACGACACGGGGCCGGAGGCGCGCCCGCCACCGGCTAGGCCGGCATCGTCCTCGCGGATGTTGGAGAGGTTCGTGCCGGTGCCCGAGCCCCACTTGAACAGCATGCCTTCGGTCTTGGCCAAGTCCAGGATCGACTCCAGCGAGTCTTGGACCGAGTTGATGAAGCAGGCCGAGCACTGCGGCCGATGCTGGTCCGGATCCAGCGCAGTGACGCGCTCGCTGGACTCTTCCCACGCCCAGCCGTAGCCGCGCGACTCCTTGCGCACGCCGACGTTGAACCACACCGGGGAATTGAAGCTCGCCTTCTGGGTCAGCATCAGGTGCGCCAAGTCATCGCGGAAGGCCTCCACGTCGGCCTCGGACGCGAAGTAGCCGCCAAGGCCGCCCCAGTCCGCGATCGTGTCCACCACCCGGTGCACCAGCTGGCGCAGGCTGGACTCGCGGTCCGGCCGCCCGACCGTGCCGTGGAAGTACTTGCTGGCCACGATGTTGGTCGCGGTCTGCGACCAGTCGGACGGCATCTCCACGTCCGTCTGCTCGAAGACAATGTTGCCCTTCACGTCGGCGATCACCGCCGAGCGCTGCTCCCACTCGAGCACGTCATATGGCGTCTGGCCATTCTTGAGATCGCTGGTGAAATAACGCTCGAAGGCCAGGCCGCGCCGGATTTGCGCCGCGTCCTTGGCGGCCTCCGCCCCTGTGGCAGCCGCCACTCCTGCTTTAGGCGCCACAACCGTTTCGATTCCTACCGTGCCCATCTCGTCACTGGCCTCCTTGCTGCTCTCGCATCGTCAATCGCATGTCGCGTCGCTGACTCGCTCCAAGCGATACCGCGCACAACTTTAGCACATCTGCAGCACATCTGGTTGTTATATGTTCCGCGAAATGCACTAGATATTGGAGACTGCTTCCCAAAGAATGCAATCCCCCAGAGATTCTCCAACAAGCATACACAGCTGTCAAGGCCGTCCCGGGAGCGCGGAAAACTGCCCCGAATCACCGTAAGCTTGCGCGAATCAAGCCCATCTGCCACCATCCCGCCACCAATGCGCGAAGAATAGGGCCGAAATTTTTTCCGCGATTCGGGGCTAAAATTCCGGCGCGTTCGCCAGACCTGCAAGTCAAGCCCAGATCGACTGCACGCGATCGCGCCCGACCCGCGCTTCGCCGCTGCGCACGACCGCGAATTTCGTCGCGATCGGGCCGATCATCTCGTACAACACCACCGCCGACAGCACGATGGTGGAGATGACCGGGTAGTACAGGGGGAACTGCTGGCCGATCATCAGCACCAAGCCCACGGCGAGGCCGGCCTGGGTAAGCAGCCCGAACCCGAGCAGATTCTGCACGCGGGGGTCCATGCCCAGCCGGCGGCTGCCCAGCCAGGCGCCGCCAAACTTGCCGCAGCCTCGCGCGAACAGGTAGACCAGGCCCACCATGCCGATCGATGCCAGGCGCTGGACGTCCAAGTCCGCTCCCGCCAGCACGAAAAAGATCGCGTAGAACGGCGGGTCCGTGCCCTCCAAGGTCTTGAACAGACGGCGGCTGCGTCGCGAGAGGTTTACCATCGTCGCGCCGACGGCGAGGCTTGCGATGAGCGGCGACAGTTCAGCGATCCGGGCCACCCCGACACACAGCAGGATCGAGCCCGCAAGGAGAATCAGCATCTCCCCCGTCTCGCTGACCTGGCGCGCCCAGCCGGCCAGCATCAGGCCGGTCAGGAACCCGAGCGCGACCGAGCCGACCAACTGCCAGACCAGCGGGAAACCGGCCTGCCAAATCGTCTGCAAGAGGCTCTGCTGGCCCCAGCCGGCGACCATGTCGACCAATGCCGCGCAGATCAGGTATGCGATCAGGCAGACGATGTTGTTGACGGCGATGATGCCGAGCAGGGAGTCGCTCAGCGGCCCGCGCGCATTGCACTCTCGCAGCACCATCAGGGTGGACGCCGGGGCAGTCGCAATCGACACCGAGGCCAGCAGCAGCGCGACCTGCCACGGCTGCCCGAGGGCCAGCATCGTCGTTAGCACCATGGCGGCGGCCAGCATGGACTCCATGAGCGTGAGCCGCACGATCTTGCCGCCGATGCGGCGCACGAGGCTGAACTCGAACACGCCGCCGATCGAGAACAGGATCAAGCCCAGCGCCACCTCGCTGAGCGCTTCCAGCGCCTGAACGTTCTCGTGGCTCACCCAGCCCAGCATGGATGGACCCAGCGCCATGCCAGCCAGGATGTAGCCGGTCACTTCCGGGATGCGCAGCAGGCGCACCAAGTGGCCGGAAGCCAGCGCCAGCAGCAGGATCAACCCCAGCGAGGAGAGCTCATTCATCGACCCGCACCAGTGTGCCCCACATGCGCCCGCGGCGCTCTAGGACCAAGTGAACCTGGCCGCCCGTGACCCGGAAGGCGTCCTCCAGATCGGAGAACGCCAGCGCCGGCTTCTGGTTGACCATCAACAGCCTGTCCCCCCGGCGGGCTCCCGTGCTCGCTGCCAAGCTCCCTGCCATCACCGGCCCCAGCAGCAGGCCGTCCTGCGGCTCGACGAATCCGCGGGTCGACACGGCAGCCTCGGCCAGCGGACGCGCCTGCAGGGCGATCCTAATCGTGCGGCGCGCACGCCAAACGCGCAGGTCGAACAGCTCGCGCGAGACCGGCAGCACCAGGCTGCCCACATCGTCCAGAGTGGAAACCGGCGCGCCATCGATCGTCAGAATCATGTCGCCCGGCCGCAGTCCCGCTTCGTGCGCCCGGTGGCCCCACCAAGTCTCGCGGACGATGACGCCGCCCTCTCGACGGAAGAATTCCAGCTCGTCCTCTTCGGCCATGGCCAGGCGCATGCCGTAGCGCTGTGGCAGCAAGTCCTGAGCTCCCGTTTCCGAGCGCGCCTGCAGCTCCAACGCACCGACCTCGACAGCGATCAAGGTTCCAGCACAGTCCAGCGCTACAGCAACCAGCCCGCCCTCGAGCGAGAAGATGCCCGCCCCGGCCTGAGCCGCCCCAAGTTCGAGATTCGTCAGCACCTCGAGCACTTCGACCTCGCCGCAGCGCCGCTCCATCACGCCGAATAGATTGCCGGGCGCGTACCGCAGCCCTCCCGCGCTGGAGCGCCACACCGCCAGCAGCCAAGAGCCCCACGGGTAGAGGCGCACCGGGCGGCGACCGCTGACGACAGCGTCCAACGGAGCCTTGAGCAGAACATAGGGCAGGTGCGGTGCGGCCACGCTCGTCAGCAGCTCGACCTCGCGGTCTTCGAGCGCCGTGCGGTCACGCGCCGGAAACGGCCCCAGGCGAGCCGAGGTCACGACCTCGCCCGCCTGCCAGACCACCCCGCTCTGGCCGGTCCCGGCCAGCAATACCACGCTCTCTTCCACTTGCGTGGCGATATAGGAAAAATGCCCCGCAATGCGCTCCACCATGCGGCGGTCAGCGTAGCGGGCCAGCTGCGGCAAATCCGATGACGCTGGAACGACTTCCTCCGGCACGACGCCGGGCTTGACCGCGAAGCCAACCAGCAGGATCACGAGACACGCTACGGCCAGCACAGCGATGTAGCGCGGATCAGACCTCCGGACTGCCATCCAACTCCCTGGGCCGAGCTCAGACCATGACCGCATCCCCGCTGACGCGGCAGTCCACGACCAGCAAGAACAGCGCCCCAACCGCGGCGAGCATGCACCCGAGAATAGCCCACACCGGCGTGCCGAACCCCACGATGCTGACGAGCGCGCCCACTGCCCAGCTACCCGCCAACGACACCACCAGCGACACGTGCAAGGAGCGCATCACCCACAGGCTCCTCCCCAAAGTCGCCGGCCAGTCTCCTAGGCGCAGAGTGAGTGATAACAGCATTCCCGTCGCCAGCCCGAGCAGCAGCGCCCCCGCGACCGCCAGCACGGCCAGCACCGCATACAGCAGACTGGCAGCGCCCGCCACCGCCAAGGCCAGCGGCCCGACTAGTGGGTAGAGGTTGTCGCGCAGGTTGGGCAGACGTTTCGCTGTCGCCCAGCCGAAGGCCAGTCCTAGCCAGAACACCGCCATCACAACCGCTCCCTCGACAAGCGAGAATCCCGCCCGCCGGGACAGGTAGGAAGTCAGCCATGCCACGGCCAAACCGCACGCGGTGGCCTGCAGCAACAGGCTGGCAGCGATCAGGATCCCGCGCGCGTGAGTGCCCTCGTCGGCGTGCCCCGCACCCCAGCGCTCCGTTGCGGCTTCGAACCTTACGCGCCCGGCGCGAATTGACGTCAGAGCCAGTAGCAGCGGAACAGCGGAAGCGGCCAGCAGGACCGGGTCTAGCCGCGATGCCGGGTTCGCGATCCACGCACTGATCAAGTTCGCGGCCACGCCCCCCAGTCCTAGACAGGCACCGCACATGCCCATGATCGCCGCCGGGCGCCAAGGGGGCAGCATCGCGAGCACAAGCGCCACGCTCAGCCGCAGACAGCCGCCGCACGCGAGCCCCAGCAGGGCCAGGGACGCGGGCTTGGCCCACGCGTGCTGCAGCGCCGCGAGGTAGACCATCCCGCCGGCGGAACCGATCCCGCACAGGACCAGGAATGCCCGGGTCCCTTTGTCGGGAGCCGCACGGGCAGACAGTCGCCGCCCGGGTAGCAGCGCGCACAGTGCGCCCGCCGCGGCGGCAGCCTCAGGGCCGACCAAGGTGATCGAAACCAGAGCCTGACGCAATACGAGGATGCCCAGAAAGCCCAAGCCCGCGCCCAGCGCGAACAGAGCCAAGGCGGCGAGCCGAATATGGGTTACGTCAAGTACGCGTTTCGGCAATGCCGCTGCGGGCATGGCCGCATTGTATCAGCGGAGCCTAGACTCGCGACCCCAGCGAAGCTACGCCTTGGCCCTATGCATCGGACGCCAGACTTCGCAGCCGGCCGCCTAGATCCTTCACGGCCCCCCACATCAGCGCCGCCTCGGTCGAGCATCCGATCAGCTTCATTCCGCGCTCGATCCAGAACTCCGCCAGCGCGCCGTCGCGCACCTGGATCGCGGGCCAGATGCCCCGCTCCTCGCAAGCAGCGATCACGCGCTCAATGGCCCCAACCAACTTGGTGTCGTACCACTGGCCTCCCACGCCGAGCGAGATCGACAGGTCCGCCGGACCCACCAGCAGGCAGTCCAGGCCCTCTACGGACGCCAGTTCGGGCAACCGATCCAAGGCTCGGGCGGACTCGACCTGAGCGATCATCAGAGTCTCTTGGTTGCAGTGGGAAACGATGTCATCGAAGCGCGCGGTCTGGTAGCCGATCTGGGGCGGTCCCAAGCCGAAGCCGCGGCGGCCCAGCGGGGGGAACTTGGCCCCGCGCACAGCGCGCGCCAACTGATCGGGGTCTTCGCAGCGGGGAAAGATGATTCCCTCGGCGCCGGAGTCGAGGGCGCGGGCCACAAGGTCGTACTGAAAGTCGCACACGCGCACCACGGCCGTGATGTCTGTCATGCGGTAGGCACGCAGCAACTCGTGCAGAGTATCGGACGAGAACGGGCTGTGCTCGGAATCGAGAAATACCCAGTCCATGGCCGCCGCCTGGAACATCTTGGGGACTTCTGCCGTACCGATCTGCGAATGCGCGATACCGACGGCAACCTTGCCTGCCGTCAAGATTGCCTTGGTCTTGTTGGGCCTCATGCTCCAACTGTATCGCAGGCCGCGATCTGGCTTGCCGCCGGCGAAACCGCTGCGGTCTGAAGTCTCACAGTGTTACCAGCAGCGTCGTGTGGAGGAACGTTTGGGAATCGCCGCCCGGCACTTCCCGCACGACGAACTGCCCCGCCGCGAACCGCGACACTCCGAAGCTGACCTCTACCTTGGCCGTGGGGGCGTAGCGGAGAACAACATCCACTTCCGATCCGATGTGCGCGCTGGAAGCGCCGCCAAGCGGAGCGTGCGCTCGCGCCACGAAGTTGGTCTGGTACAGGCCGTCGTGGCGGCTGGCAAGCCGCAAGTCGAGGAAGTCCACATTCACCTGCCATGCCCTGCGAGGGTGCAGCTCCACGCCCGTCTTGAGGGCCCGCAAGTTTCGCAACGACACGATGTCCTGCACGCCATAGATCCTGTGAGGCCCTGGAAACAACGTGTCGAAGGTGCCGATCCGTCCGTCCTGCGGATCGGAATCTCCGCTGGCGTAGCTCCACTCCACACCGAGCCTAGGCCGCAAGCGACGCTGCTCGAGCGTCTTGCCAAGCGCCCACACCCCCATCCAAGCGCCCTGGCTCCGGTTCTGTGTCCGGCCCCCTTGACCCGCGAGGATGACTTGGTAGTCCCAAGTCTCGGCGAGCAGCCCCGAGAATCGCGAACCGGCGGTGCGCAACACCCCACCGAGATTGGAGGACAGATCCACCGGGCGTCGCGACGTGAAGAAAAACGGCTCGATTTGGTGGCCGCCGAGGCCGGAGCCGATCACTCCCACAGCGCCATAAACCCAGCGCGTGCGCGAGGGCGGATCAAAGCCGTCGCTGATGTCCACTTGGGTGACTGCCAGCAGGTTGACGCTGTCCTTGCCTCGCCTCAGCACGAGTTCCGACCCGTCCCAGGCCGGAGAAATGTTGCTCCAGTTGCGGACGCCGATGATCCGTTCGTCAATGAACGAGAGCTCGCGCCTTCCAACGAAGAGCGTTAGCGGGCCGTCATCGTCCCCCAACGCCAAATAGCCCTGGCGAATATCGACGGGATCCTTGAGTGCCCGGTCATCGCGGTCGCTCGCGAACCCCTGCACGTGCGAGTCCTGGGCTTCGACGAAGATACGCACGTGGCGCGTCGGTCGCATCGTGGCGTCGAACCGCAGGCGCGTGGTTGTAAACGCGTCCTGTTTCGTCGGGTCATCCCCGCCGCCATCGCGCGTCTCGGCACGCGCCCGCAATTCGGCCCCGAATTCGTAGCGCGGCGCTTGCTCGCGAGTGCGGTTCTGGCCAAGCGCCGCAATCGGAGCGAGGACCGCCATTGCGGCCAGGAGCGCCCCGCATGCTGTGCGCTGGAACGGCGAATGCATCCCGGCAGCCCCCTGGGCCAGTTCCCTCGCAGCTCGACTAGGCGTCGTCGCTGACGCTCAGTACCGCCAGGAACGCCTCCTGTGGAATATCGACGCGTCCGACCCGCTTCATCCTGCGCTTGCCCTCGCGCTGCTTTTCGAGGAGCTTCCGCTTGCGCGTGATGTCGCCTCCGTAACACTTCGCGGTCACGTTCTTGCGCAGGGGCGCGATGTTGTCGCGGGCCACGATGCGATTGCCGATCGCGGCCTGCAGCGCAACTTCGAACTGCTGGCGCGGAATGAGCTTGCGAAATCGTTGGATCAGCGCTTTGCCGCGGTCATAGGCCTGATCCTTGTGCACGATGATCGACAGGGCGTCAATCGCGTCCCCGGCAACCAAGATGTCCAGCTTGACCATCGGGGATGCCCAGAAGCCAGAAAAGTGGTAGTCGATCGAGGCATAGCCCCTGGAGACGGTCTTCAGGCGGTCATAGAAATCGAGCACGATCTCGTTGAGCGGAACTTCGTAGGTGAGTACGACACGATGGCCGGCAGCGTATTCGAACCCTTTCTGCACGCCGCGCTTGTCCTCGAACAGCTTCAGGATTCCGCCCAAGTAGTCGTCCGCAGTGATCACGGTCACCGTGAACACCGGCTCCTCGATCTGCTTGATCGACGCTTCGGCAGGCCAGCGGCTGGCGTTGTCGACTTCCACCACCTCGCCGTCGGTCTTGGTCACACGGTAGCGCACGCCCGGCGCGGTGGTTATCAGGCGTATGTCAAACTCTCGCTCCAGGCGCTCCTGCACGATCTCCAAGTGCAGCAGGCCCAAGAAGCCGCAGCGAAACCCGAATCCGAGCGCTGCTGAGCTTTCCGGCTCGAACTGGAAGGAGCGGTCGTTGAGCTGCAGCTTTTCCAAGGCGTCGCGCAACACGTCGTGCTGGTGGGATTCGACCGGGTACAGCCCCGCGAACACCATCGGCTTGGATTCTTCGAAGCCAGGCAGAGGCTCGTCCGGCAGGTTGCGCTCATCGCAGATCGTATCCCCGATGTGGGTCTCTGTAACGTTCTTGATGTTGGCCACCACCCAGCCGACCTCGCCAGCCCAGAGCGTCTGGCAGGCAACCGGCTTCGGCGTGCGGAAGCCAAGCTCTTCGACATCGTATGTCCGCCCAGTCGACCACAAACGGATCTTCATGCCCTTCGAGAGCGAGCCATCCACCACGCGCACCAGCATCACGACCCCGCGGTAAGAGTCGTACCAAGAGTCGAACAACAGGGCGCGCAACGGCGCCGCCGGCCGCGAGCGCGGGGGCGGCACGCGCCTGACAACAGCCTCGAGCACACCCTCCACCCCGAGCCCAGTCTTGGCGCTGATCCGAAGCGCGTCGTGCGCTTCCAAGCCGATCGTGCTCTCGATCTCGTCCTGAACGCGGTCCGGCTCCGCGGCCGGCAGGTCGATCTTGTTCAGCACAGGCACGATCTCCAGATCGTGCTCCAGCGCGAGATAAGCGTTCGCCATCGTCTGCGCCTCTACGCCCTGCGCGGCGTCCACTACCAACAGGGCGCCCTCGCAGGCGGCTAGACTCCGCGACACCTCGTAGGCGAAATCGACGTGGCCCGGCGTGTCGATAAGATTGAGCTGGTAAGTCTCGCCGTCAAGCGCTTGGTAGGCGATCCGGACCGCTTGGGCCTTGATCGTGATGCCGCGCTCGCGCTCGAGATCCATCGAATCCAGCACTTGCTCCTGCATCTCCCGGCTGCTGAGCGCACCGGTGGACTCGAGCAGGCGATCCGCCAGCGTCGACTTGCCGTGGTCGATGTGGGCGATGATCGAGAAGTTGCGGATCAAGGAGAGGTCCATGCGGCTATGGAAGGCTCGCCCGGCGGCAAGTCCGGCCGCCGAGCACTCTCCCCTGCTCCAATTGTAGCTATCCGCCTGCGGTGCAAGCGGTCCGCGACGTGTCGCTAGGTGCCCCGGCGGCCCTGGAGGCAGGCCGAACTACAGGTCTGTAACGGTTTGGCGACAAGATCGGGGCGAGCGATTGAACCCCGACCAGACGCATGTGCCCGCAGCCATTGCGCACCCGGCCAAGCGCGTGGGTCTAATTCGACTCGTGGGAAGCGATGTCTTCCAAGAGGCGCCGAGCGCGGCTGAACGTGTCGGTGCCGCCACCTTCGAATCCCGGCCATTCAAGCGTTCCATCCGGCTCGAAGCGGACACTCTTCGTGGCAGCCACGATGCGCATCAGACGCTCCGCGCTGACCTTGGAGTCCTCTCGCAGCTTGATGACCAAGCGGTCACCGTGCCGCTCGATCAACGGGATACGCATAGCTTCCGCCCGGTGCTTGAGCAAGGCATGCGCCAACAGGTTATCGACTGCAGGCGGAAGCGGGCCATAGCGGTCTCGCAGTTCCGCCACGGCACGATCGCGATCGGCGTCGTCCCGCACCGCGGCAAGCCGCTTGTACAGCTGCAGCCGCTGTGTCTCTTCCGGCACGTAGCTGGCTGGGATGTGAAAGTCCAGGCGCAGCTTGACCTGGGTCCGAACTACGTCTTCAACCCGCTCGCCCCGCAGCTTGCGCACGGCCTCTTCGAGCAACTGCGTGTAAGTTTCGAAACCAACCGCCGCGACCTGGCCGCTCTGCTCCCCCCCGAGCAAGTTGCCGGCCCCCCGCAACTCTAGGTCGAGCGCGGCCATCTTGAAGCCTGCGCCCAGCTCGCTGAACTCCCGCAGGGCGGCCAGCCGCTTGCGGGCAACGTCGCTCAGTTCGCGCTCCGGCGGCACTAACAAGTACGCGTACGCACGCCGATTGGAGCGCCCCACGCGCCCGCGCAGCTGGTACAGCTCTGACAGCCCATAGAGATCTGCCCGGTCGACGACGATCGTGTTGGCCAGCGGAATGTCCAATCCATTCTCGACAATGGTCGTGGCCACCAGCACGTCGAAATCGTGGCGCATGAAGCCGAGCATGACTCGTTCGAGCTCGCGCTCGGCCATCTGGCCGTGCCCGACCCGAAAGCGCACGTCGGGAAGCGCAGCTGCCAGCCGGTCGGCCCTGGCTTGGATTGACTCCACGCGATTGTGGAGGAAATAGACCTGACCGCCGCGCCGGACCTCCCGCTGAATCGCAGTCGTCACCATGCGCTCGTCGTACTTGGACACGACCGTCTGGATCGCCAGGCGGTCCTGCGGCGGTGTCTTGATCACGGACACGTCGCGCAGGCCCATCAGCGACATGTAGAGCGTGCGCGGGATCGGAGTCGCCGTCATGGCCAGCACGTCGACGCTTTGACGAACCTGCTTGAGACGTTCCTTGTGGCGAACTCCGAAGCGCTGCTCCTCGTCAATGACGAGCAAGCCGAGGTCGCGGAACTCGACATCTTTGGACAGCAGCCGGTGCGTGCCGATGACGATGTCCACCGTGCCCTCGCGCAGGCGCCGAATCGTCGACCGAATCTCCTTCGGTGTGCGAAACCGCGAGAGCATGTCAATCTCGACCGGGAACGCCGCGAAACGCTGTCGGAACGTCTCCAGGTGCTGGTACGCCAGCACCGTGGTCGGCACCAGCACCGCGACCTGCTTGTCATCGCCCAACGCCTTGAACGCGGCCCGCATTGCCACCTCGGTCTTGCCGAAGCCCACGTCGCCGCATACCAAGCGGTCCATGATGCGGCTCGATTCCATGTCGTGCTTGATCTCTTTAGTGGCCGTCAACTGGTCTTCCGTCGGCTCGAACAAGAAGGAGTCCTCAAACTCCCTCTGCCAATTGCTGTCGGGCGAATATGCGAAATCCCGGCCCAGCTCGCGCTTGGCGTATAGCTCTAGCAGGTCATCAGCCATGTCGAGCAGGCGCGCCTTGACGCGCCGCTTGGTCTTCTCCCAGGTCTGGCCGCCCAGACGATCCAGCTGGGGCTTCGGACCTCCCGCTCCGTGATACTTGTGGACCAAGTCCAAGCGCGTGAGCGGTACGTACAAGCGCGCCCCCTGGGCGTATTCGAGCAGCAGAAAATCTTCACTCCGGCCACCCGCCTCGACCTGCTGGACGCCCAGGTACTGTCCCACGCCGTGCTGTGCGTGAACCACGGGGTCCCCCGCGCGCAAGTCCTCCAAGTCCGTGAGGAAGGCCGCGCTTGCGGCCTTGCGCGGGCCCGGCCGCGGAAGGCTCTCGGTGCTTCCAAAGACATCTTGGGTGCCGTAGATCGAAAGCCCCGATTCTGGCAGCAGGCAGCCGTGCGGGATCGACGCCTTGACGATGATCGCCGACGCCACGTCGTCCGAGATGCCGGCCTTTTCCTCGAGTTGTCGGCTGAGACCCTCCGGCCGCTCCCGCAGCACGAGCTGGAAGGGCACCTCGTGCTCGCCGAACAGGTCGGCGAGACGCTCGAGGTCGCCGAGGGACGAAGCCGCCACCAGCACGCTGGAACGTTCCGCTATCTGGCCCCGGATCTCCTGCAGGCAATGGCCGATGTCGCCCTCAAAGCGCGGGACGGGCCGCGAGCGAACGTGCCAGGCCGCTTCCGCTTGGCCGAAAATCTCCGAACCTAGGTCCAGATCGTTCAGAACGACGAGCTTCCGCTGCCGTGCGGCATCCCGGAAGCCCTCGAATCCGAAGTAGTACGCGTCCGCGGGTTGCGCCTCCTCCGCGGGTTGCGCCTCCGCCGCGCGAGCCTCGTCCAAGCGCTCCCACAAAGCATCCGCTTCGCGCTCCAACGCTTGGGGCTGGTACGCGAGGACAGCGGCTCCGGGAAGCAGATCAAGCAATGAGGCCGACCGCCACTGCGGGCCGATCGCGCTGAATTCCCATCCGGGCGGCAACAAGCCCAGCCCGGAGCCGCCGGCAGGGTACTCCTGCATGGGAAGGACGTCGACCAGGTCGCGTGGTCGGATCGACTGCTGCGTGCGCGGGTCGAACTCGCGGAGCGACTCCACAGTGTCGCCAAGGAGCTGGAGCCTGCACGGATAGTCGGAGCCGGGGACGAACAAGTCGACGATGCCGCCCCGAACGGCGAACTGCCCAACCATCTCAACCGGCTCGTGCCGGCTGTAGCCGACCTCTGCTAACCGCTGGACAAGCTTCTCCAGAGGCCATTCCCCTCCGACCCGCACTTGCCAGGCCAGGCGACGGTACGAGTCGGGCGGGGCCACCCGTTGCATCGCGGCGGCGATCGGCACGACAAGGATCGACACCCGCCGCTGGGCCATGCGCCACAACGCGATCGCACGGCTCTGCGCGATGTCAGGATGTGGCGAGAGCCCGTCAAACGGGGTCACGTCATGGGCCGGCAACAAGCACGGGGCGAAGTCGCTCTCGTCGGCCCCGACCATCTCGAACCAGGCCGTGATCGCCTCGTGCAAGGACTCGGCGTCCGCCTGGCTGCCGGTGACGACGAGCAGCGGCCGCCCGGCCTGCAGGCGCAAGACAACGGCATGGGCGGCGCAGGCGACCTGGGACAGGCCCGAGATCTGCTGCAGGCAAGCTCCCCGCCGGCGCAGCGCCGCGACCACCTCCCGGACAGCCTGGTGCTGCCCCAGTCGTGCGAATCGGTCGCGCAGGCCGCGGGGTGTCAAGTCGGGCGCATCCGGAGTATGTTGGCCACGAGATCAGTCGTCGAATACCCCGCCTCGACCGGAATCGCGAGCACCTGTCCGCCATGGCCCTCGACGATCTCTCGCCCGGCGATCCAGTGCGCCCAGTCCGCGCCCTTGACGAGCACATCCGGCAACAGCAGGCGTAGCAGCGCGTGCGGCGTCTCCTCGCCGAAGATCGTGACGGCATCGACGCAGGCGAATCCCGCCAGCGTGGCCGCGCGGTCCGCCTCCGACAGCACCGGCCGCGCCGCCCCTTTCAGGTCGCGCACGCTCCGGTCGGAGTTGATCGCCACGATCAACCGGTCGCCGTGCTCGCTGGCGCGCTCGAGCAGGCGCACGTGCCCAGGGTGCAGCAGGTCGAAACAGCCGTTGGTGAACACCACCCGCTCGCCGCTCGCCTTCCACTGCCGGCACAGCCGCACTGCGGCCTGCCGGTCCAGCACGACGCCCATCCGGCCGGGCCCGCCTCGCCTAGGCCCTCACTGCCACGCGCGAAGCGTAGTCCTTCGAGACCGGCATCTGATAGGGAAACTCCTCGATCTTGCGGTGGATCGGGCCGCTCTCGGTCAGTGAACTCCCGTACAGCGAGAATGAGTCCGGCTCGATGGCTCCGAAGTCGCGGGTGGGCAATTCCTCGATTGCCTCGTGCATTTCGGTCAGGTCGCACTCGCCACGCAAGCGTCCCAGGGTCAGGTGGGGCACGTAGGGCCGCACCTCTGGTGCGATGCCCAGGCGCGACAGGCGCGAGTCGACGTTGCTGGCCAGTTGGCGCAGTGGCGGCGTGTTCTCGGCGATCACCCAAAAGACCCGCGGGCTGCGCGGGTACGGGAAGAAACCGAGCCCGGCCAGCGGCACCTTCACCTTGGCCTGGATCCGCACGCGGCTGAGCGTGTCGACCACCTCGTCGAGGCGGTCCTCGTCCCACTCGCCTATATACTTCAGCGTCACGTGCATGTTGCGCGGATGGACCCAATGGATGGGGGCCATCGGCGCGAGACGACGCACCAATTCCGTCAGGTTGGCGACAACCTTCGTGTTCAGGTCGAGTGCAACAAACAAGCGCATGCTTAGCTCCAGAGGCTACGGGGAAGCGGCCTGCCCCCTATTCCTTGTGGACTGAGATCTGGTCCGAAGGGGGCTTCAAGATGATGGTTTCGGTTTGCTCGGGCTCGGTAAGCGCGACTTCTGCGCCGTGCGTCCGAAATCCCTTGCTGATGACTTGGATCAAGATCGGCCCGCGTGGAAGCGGCGGCACCGGCGTGCTGCCCTCGTTGCTCGTTTTCAGCTCGAGGGCGGGGCTCTTCCGCTTCAGCTTCTTCTGCTTTCCCTTCAGCTGGCGGACGATCACGCTGGCGCGGGGCACCGGGCGGCCCCGCTCGTCCCTGACTAGGATCCGCAGGGTCGTCCATTCCTTGGCGGCTTGCAGCAGCCCCGCTCCCGGCAGGGCCGCAGCCAAGGCTGCCAAGGCACCTCGCCGGCTCAGCGAGCGCGCGAGGACAGAGTTCCGGAGTACAGACACGGCGATCAGAATATGTAACTCAGCGCTCCGGAATAGGTCCGGATCGCCTGCAATAGGTTCAGCACCCGCCCGTCGGGAACCTGCAGCGGCACATAGCCGGTCTTGAGCAGGTTGCGGAAGTCGGCGCTGGCCTCGAACTTGCCCGGCATACCCGCGACGCTGGGCAGCGGCTGGCGAAAGACCAGATTCAGCCCTGGGGCCGAGCGCGAGGCGAAATCATTGAACGGGTCGGCCGGCAAGACGGATTCCCGGCTGGACCACTGGTAGGAGCCCGTCATCACGGTTCTCGCGCCGGGCAACTCGGCCGACACGGAGGCCACCAGCATGTGGGCGCCCTGCGCCTCCAACACCTGCCGCAGCTCGTCTGACACGGCCGAGCGCAGCTGCGCCCGCGTGGGCGCCAGCACGCCGCCATAGCCGTACCCCAGTGCTGCCTGCAGGCGGTCGCGGATCTTGCGCGAGTACGAGACGCGCACGCCCGGAGTGCTGTAGTTGCCGCCATTGAGCGTCGCCGCTGACGAGTACAGGTCCGGCACGACCTCGCCCTCCCCGAACAAGCCTTCGGGCACCGCCGCCGAGATGGCCGCGTCGCGGATCGAGTCGCGGTACACGGCAGCCTCCACCATGTTGTCCCCGAAGGTCTCTCGATATGCCACCTCGACGTGCTCGGAGCGCTGCACGGTCGGGCGCCCCTGCACAACCGCCACGCGCGGGAACATGCCGAGCTGGCGCACATTGCTGCGCAGCGCCGCATCCTGGCCGAGCCGCGTCGCGGTCGGCGGAGGCACGCCAGAGGCGTAGCTGAAGGCCAGCTCGCGCTTCTGACCCAGCTTGTAGACCGCCTTGCCGTACGGGCTGGCGAAGTGCAGCCGATTGACGAAATTTACCGACTCGAAAAGCACCCCGTACTCAACCCGCAGCGAATCGGTCAATTCCACCGAGTCGCCGAATTCCAGCGAGAAGGTTTCCAAGCGCGGGATCCCCTGGCCGTCGTGCTGGGATCCGAACAAGCCCCGCGTGGCCGCCGAGGAAGCCTGCAGCTGGCGCACGGTCAGCGCCACCTCGGGCTTGGCCAAGCCGATCTCCTTGGCGTAGGTGGTGCGAAACGCGGTCGACCCGCCAGAAATGTCAGGCCTGCCAGCCCCGCTGCTGCCGCTCACCGTCAGGTCGTGGCTGCCAAACAGCGACGTCGCCACGGCGAAGGCGCTGCCCAGGTCCTGCTGGGCGTGCAGGCCATTCGAGCGATTGCCCTGTCCGGCACTGAGCTCTGCGTAGGCGTGGGTGTCCTCGAAGGGGCCTTCGAGCTTGCGCAGGAAGCGCTCGCGCTCGTCATGCTCGGCGGGCGCCATGCGCAACACGTTCCGCCGGGAATGCTTGGCGCGCAACACCCATTTCCAGCGCTCGGACATGTCTCGGACCTGGCTGCCGTAGGCCAGCTGCAGGCTGGCGAACACGCCGCGCAGCGAAACGTCCAAGAAGGTCCGCTCGCCAGGCTCCACCGCCAGCTCGGCTTGGCGCACGAGCGAGAAATTGGCCTGGCGCACCTCGATCGCATACACGCCGGGGAAAAGGTCAACGAACTGGAACCAGCCCCGATAGTCGCTCTCAATGGTCTGCACGACACGGCCGTCGGCCGCAAGCAGGCTGACCGCAGCGCCCATCTGGGCGGTGCCGCCCTCGTCGCGGACCAGCCCGGCGATGCTCCCACCCACCTGGGCCGCAGCGGGCAGGCACAGCAGCCAGACTGCCAGGAGCCCGGCTCCGGCGAGGCGCGCTAGACCGAGCTGACGCATGGTGACTGGCAAGACGTCCTCAGAGAACCTTGAACGTAGCGGTAGGCGCTAGGGATTCATTCTTAATGTCATCTTGCACAAGCAGGCTCAGGCGGTATTCGCCCGGCTCCAAGCTTTGCAAGGGCAGCAGCTTCTCGATCACCACCTGTCGCGACGAAGCTCCGCGGATGGAGTTGACGTCCTCGGTGAAGTTGAGCAGCAGTTCGTCCGGGCTGTCGAGCCGGGCGATCTGATAGGTCACGTTGCCTGCTGGGCGACTGGTCTCCTCGCTCTGCCCGAGGTTGTAGATCTGCATGTAGATGCCCATCTTTTCGTCGCGCTTGAACGAATCGTCGATGCGCGGACGGACCTTGGAACTGCCGATCACGAACTGGCCGGTGCCCAGCGATCGGATCGGCACTCGCTCGATCTTGTCCGCGATGATCAGGGACGACGTTGCCAGAGCCTCGTCGTCGAACTCCGGCACCCGCAGCGCGGTGCGATACGTGCCCATCGTCTCGCCAACCAAGTCCTTGACCACCAGTTCCAGGCGGTACATGCCGGGCGCTAGCGGCACGGACTTGTTATAGACAGACGAGCGGCCCACCTCCTGATGCATGCGCTCGGCAGTGGTCTGGATGCTGACGGTCTCCTCGAAGGTCGACTGCACCCGGCGCGTCATGGTGGTGATGCGGCCGAAAATGTTCGCGACCGCCTTGTGCAGGCCGCTCTCTTCCTTGAACAGCAGGTCCTCGTTGCGCAGCAGAACCGTGATGCCCGTCAAGACCGAGCTGTTGGTCACTCGAACGAAGTGGACATCGACGTCATACGACAGCGTGTTGTAGTCGATCGTGGAGTTGACGATCGCCTCGAGATCCTTGAACTTCACCGCCGGGGGCTTGAAGATGTTGGCGTACAGCTGCAAGCGCTCGAACTGGTTGTAGCGGATCGACTGGGCACCGCCGATCGGGGTACCCATGCGCGTGCCGTCGGTGCGCCGGAACCGGTCGGCCTTGGTGGTCAGGCCCATCTGTTCCGACAGCGTCAGGCCCGCGCCCGGCACGTTCAGCAGGGCGTCCTTCTCAGACGGGTCCATGGTGAGCCGGTACTCGCCGGTCATCGTCGGGTCGACGAATTCGAGCAAGATGTCGCTGCCGATCCCCTCGATCCAGCGGTAGCGCCAGATTTCGAACGGATAGGTCGAGGTGAAGCCGCCGCCCTCGTCGTAGGGCCGCTGGTACTGGCCCCCTGACGGATGGGACTCGATCTCGTCGGCCGGTCCGTACGCGATGTAGATGCGGCCGCGATCCGTCTTCCAGCCGGGAATGCCCGACGCGTACCGGTCATTGGCGTAAGCGATGCGTCGGTAGTGCTCTTCCTTGTACTCGTTCTCCATCGAGTCCGGGGTGGGGTCGCGCCGCATCCAGAACGATTCGATGAAGTTCTCGCGCTCCTCGTCGGTCGCCATCTGCACGAAGGCCTTGCGCTCCTCGGGCGTGATGATGTAGCGCACATCCTCGTCCAGCCAACGCTTGAACGGCCCGCGGAGCTCCTTGCGCAGCCTCTCGAGACGGCGCCGTTCCTGCTTGGCCGTGAGCTTGGCCGGTTCAGCAGCGTCCTGGGCAATCAGAGGAACCCCCAGCAGGCCCACTAGCAGGACCGCGATCCACGGTGAGATTCGGCTTCGCATCGATTCTCCTGCACTGTCCGGTCGAGTCCGCTCAGGTTGCTCGTAGAGCAATCCCGCCGGACGCAACGGCCTCCATATTCTGTCTCAGGATCAATTCTAGTGCCTTCCTTGACGTTGGTCAAGCGAATTTCGCGAATTGTCCGAGACGGTCCGGCGGGAGCGCGGCTGGGAGCGCGCTCCGAACTTGTCCGGTCCCAGAACGCCAGGGAATCCTGCGGCGCAGGGGCCTGGACTGCGCGTCGCGGCCGATCTTCTCAAGGCCCGGGCGGGCCCCCGAAACCGAGCACAAGGACGGTCAGGTCGTCCGCCCGTGAGGCATCGCGCCCAAATTCGGCCACCCGGGCGAGCAGAGCGTCGAAGAAGTCGCCTGTGTCCAGCCCCGCAAGCTGGGAAACGGCCTCGATCAGCCGCTGCTCTCCGTACAGCTCGGAGCGGCTGTTGCGCAGCTCAGTGACTCCGTCGCTGTACATGACCAGCTTGTCTCCCGGCTCCAGACGACAGACGCTCTCGGGGAACTCGGCATCCTCGAACAGCCCGATCGGCTGACTGGTCGGAGCCAGCAGCTGGCAGCGCCCGGTCGGACGCACCAAGATCGCGGGGCAATGTCCGGCGCTGCTCCAGCGCATCGTCGCGTCCTCGGCGATGGTGGCTGCGAACACGGTCGCAAAGTGTGCCCGATCCGACCGCTCGCAGAGATAGCGGTTGATGCGCCGCAGCGTGCCGGACAGCGAAACGTCCGGACCCGATCCAAGGAAGAAGGCTCCCTGTAGCGACGAGGCCAGGATCGAAGCCGAAGCGCCCTTTCCGGAGACATCGGCCAGCACAGCCGCCCAGCGTCCCGGCGCGACCTGCATCAGGTCATAGTAGTCGCCCCCCAGTTGCGAGCTGGCCTCGCTGTGCCCCTTGGCCACCAACCAGCCCTCGCTGGGAAGCGTTCTCGGCAGCAGGGAGCGCTGGATGCCGCGAGCCATGTCGAGCTCGTGCTCGAGGCGGCGCTTCTGGCGCTCCTCCTCGATCAGCCGGGCGTTCTCGACGCTGGTCGAGATCTCGATCGCCAAGGCGTGCAATAGCGCCTGGTTGCCCTCCGCCAGCCGGAGTTCGGGGTTCGCCGCGTCCATGTACAGCACGCCCAATGTGTCGTCCTTCGCCGAGATCACGCTCGTTTCGTGGTCCAGCCCGATCCGCATGCGCAAGATCGGAATGCACAGCGAAGCATGCAAAGCGTCCCCGGCGCTACCGCCTCCCTGCGTCAGATCGACACTCATTGCGAACAGGTCTGAACGTCGCTCAAGCGCGTCGGCAATACGCGCCAGCGGCAGCTCCGGCTGTGCGGGGCTGTCGCGCTCCCCGGACGCCTGGCGTGCCACCTTGACCTCCAACCGGCCGCTGGGGTCGCGCAGCAGCAGGAAGGCACGGTCGGCGTGGGCGATCGACAGCGCGGCCTCCACGACCGCCTCGAAGACCTCTTCCACGCCGCTGGCGAGCTCCATCGTGCGAGCGACTTCCAGCACCGCCGAGAGCCGCCCCAACGCCCCGGTCCGGCGGGGCCCCGCACCGATCTCGGAAACCTGTTTGAGCAGCCTCGTCTGCGGGCTCCGGGCCTCGCAGACCGTGATCACGTAGGAGCCCTCGATCCCGAAGCCGATGCGGTCGCCGACGGCCAGCCGGCTGTGCCGCACGGACTCGCCGTTGACGACGGTCCCGTGGCGGCTGCCGAGGTCTTCTATGGCGAAGCCGCCCTGCTCCAGGCACAACTGGGCGTGGCGGCGAGATATCCGCTTGTCGGCCAGCGTCAGATCGCAGTCATTCAGGCGCCCTATGACGAACGGGCTGCGCTTGACCGGAATCTGCAGGCACTCTCCGGAGGGCGGCTCCACAAGCAACGACAGGGGCGGAAGTGAATCGCCCGCGTCTGCGCCTTGGGATGCGTCCATTGCCTTGACAGGCAGGCGTTAGAGTGCTTCGGCCGCGCTGGCCGCCCCAGCTCGCGACGCGACCGCCGGGGCCTCGCCGAGGCCGCTCTTCTGGCAGTCCGCGCAATACCCGCCGACCTCGGTGCGTGCGACCGCGACCTTGAAGCCGAACTGCGTCTCGATTTGGGCCCTCATTTCCCGGAGCGGATCGCCGAAGTATTCCGACACCGCGCCGCAGCTCATGCAGACGAGGTGGGCGTGCTCGCGCTTGAGGCGAGTTTCGTAATAGTGCTGCTCGCCCTCATAGTGCATCAGGTCCAGCTCGTCGACCAAGCCCTGCTCCTTGAGCACCTTGAGGGTGCGATAGACCGTGACTTGATTGATCTTGGGGTCTTCCTTGGCGGCCAGTTCATAGATCTCGTGCGCGTTCAGATGCGTGCGCGAATTGTGGATCAGGCGGAAGACCAACTCCCTCTGGCGCGTGAGCCGCAGGCCCCGACGACGCAAGGTCTCGAGTGGGTTCGATTCGAGCTGCTCGCGGGCCACAGGCATCAATCTAGCACACAGTCAGGCCGCGCGAGCCCAAGCGGTCGAAGTTCGAAAAGACTTCGGGCTAGACTAAAGGAACCACCCGTTCTTGACGTCGGGCCGTGGCGCAGCCTGGTAGCGCGCTTCCTTGGGGTGGAAGAGGTCCCGAGTTCAAATCTCGGCGGCCCGACCAATCTCGCGAACCGAACTGATGCTGACATGGCCGGGCAGGCCGGCCCTGACTCGCAGCAAGCGGGCCCAGCCTGAGGCCGCAGGCCCGGACTTACCGAGCGCTCCGCCATCTTCTGGGGCAGCGCTTGTGCGACGATTTGATCTAGCACCCGCCAGACGCTGGTGCGTCCCCGAAACCATGCGGAGAACTTCCATGCGCGCGATCGTTGCATTTCCCGTCCTTGCCACAGCGGCACTGCTCTGCTCCGGCTGCAGCTCCGGCGAGCGCCGCTCCGAGCAGCCGCCGAACGTCGTCGTGATTCTGGCCGACGACCAGGGCTGGGGTGACCTCAGCCTGCACGGCAACACGAACCTGTCCACTCCGAACATCGACTCGCTGGCGCATGACGGCGCGATGTTCGAGCACTTCTACGTCAACTCTGTGTGCGCGCCGACGCGAGCAGAGTTCCTGACCGGGCGCTACCACGGGCGCGGCGGGGTGCGGGGAGTTTCCACGGGGCAAGAACGGCTCAACGCCGACGAGCACACGATCGCCCAGACCTTCCAAGCCGCCGGCTATGCCACCGGCGCGTTCGGCAAATGGCACAACGGAACGCAGCACCCGTACCATCCCAACGCGCGCGGGTTCGAGGAGTTCTACGGATTCACGGAAGGGCACTGGGGCCACTATTTCGACTACGAGCTGGACCACAACGGCAAGCTGGTGCGCGGGGAGGGGTACGTAATCGACGACTTCACCAACAAGGCGATGAACTTCATGGAGCAGAACCGCGACCGCCCGTTCTTCGCCTACCTGCCCTACAACACGCCGCACTCTCCCATGCAGGTGCCGGACGAGTACTGGCAGCGCTTCGAATCCAAGGAATTGGCCATGCGCAACCGCGACCCCGAATCCGAGGACGTGCCCAAGACGCGCGCAGCCCTAGCCATGGTGGAGAACATCGACTGGAATGTCGGGCGGGTGCTGTCGAAGCTGGACGAGCTAGGCATCGCCGAGAACACCGTCGTGCTCTATTTCAGCGACAACGGCCCCAACAGCTGGCGCTGGAACGCGGGCATGAAGGGGCGCAAGGGATCCGTTGACGAGGGCGGCCTGCGCTCGCCGCTGCTGGTCCGGTGGCCGGGGCAGATCCCGGCCGGGCAGCGCATCTCCAACGTGGCCGGGGCGATCGATCTGCTCCCCACCCTGTCGGACCTGGCCGGAATCGAGGTCGGAGCCACGAAGCCGCTTGACGGGCGCAGCCTGGTGCCGTTGCTGCGCGGGCAGGAGGGCCAGTGGGAAGACCGGATGCTGTTCTCGCTGCGCAGTGCGCGCGGCCAGCTGCAGCTCAGCATTCGCACCCAGCGCTTCCGGCTCGACTCCGAAGGGCGACTGTTCGATATCGAGAACGATCCCGGGCAGCATAGCGATGCGGCGGATCAGTTCCCCGAGGAGGCAGAACGGCTCCGCGCGGCCGCCAAGGAGTGGCTGGCGGAGGTCGCCCCCAACGTAGGACCGGATGACCGACCCTTCCCGGTTGGCCATGCGCCGATGACGCTGCTGCCAGCCCGCGACGGCGTGCCGCACGGCGGGGTCAAGCGCAGCGGGCGCGCGCCGAACTGCTCGTACTTCACGAACTGGACGAGCACCTCCGACAGCATCACCTGGGACATCGAGGTCGCCGAACCCGGCGAGTACGAACTCGCGGTCTACTATGCGGCACCCACCGCCGGCTCGACCATCGAGGCATCGTTTGGGGACGTCACCATCCGGGGACAGGTAATCGAGGCCCACGATCCGCCGGCCTACGGCTCTGAGGCCGACCGCGTTTGGCGCGGCCTGGGCGAGTCTCTTGTGAAGGACTTCCGCATGCAGTCCCTAGGCACGGCGGAATTCCCAGCCGCTCGAGGCGCGCTGACGCTGCGAGCGCTCGATGTGGCGGGAGAGCAAGTCGCCGAGATTCGCTACGCCGTGCTCAACCGGCTGTAGCCGATGCGCGGCCGCGCCAGTAGGACTGCCGACAATCAGGGCAGCGGCTCGCGCGCTTCCAATACCTGGTTCGTCGATACGCGCCCGAGATCTTGAACAATGCCGCTGGGCCACGTGACCTGCACGGCAGTATCTTCGGATTCCCTTAAGCCGAAGTGCACCCCGTCGTGGCTAGACGAGGCGTAGCCGACCGCGCTGGTCATCACGTTGAACTGCCCGCCTGCGCGGACCGTCGCTCCCATCCCGTCGCGGTTCGACTTCGTCCCCAAGAGCCGTACGTTCAGCCATGCTCGCTGCCCGGGGCTGGTGTTGTGCCACAACTCAGCCGCCCCACCCAGTGACGACACCACCACATCGACGCGGCCGTCGCGGTCGAAATCCGCGAACGCACAACCGCGGTGGGCCCTTGCCGTGCTCGCGAAGTCCCTGCCGGCGGCAGCTGTGACCTCCTCAAACGACCCGTCCGCACGATTGGCGTACACGCTGTTGGTCTCGAGATACGGCGTCGTGGGCTCGAACTCACGGATGATGTCGTTGACGTGAGAGTTGGCGGTGAACAGATCCTTCCAGCCATCGTTGTCGAAGTCGTACAGCCCATTGCCCCAGCCACTGTGGCGGTTGGAATGCAGCGCCAAGCCGGACGGGCCGGTCACGTCCTCGAAAAAGCCGTCACCGAAATTGCGGAACAGCGGGAACGTCTCGGCGATCAGGGCAGTGACCGCCACGTCCGGCAAGCCGTCGTTGTCGTAGTCGCGGAAGTCGACGCCCATGCTGGCCACGGGGTCCCCATGCTGTAGCAGGGCCGTGCCCGACAGCAGTCCTGCTTCTTCGAAGCCCTCTCCAGCTTGATTGAGGAACAGGAAGTTCGGCAGATTGTCATTCGTGACCAACGCGTCAGTCCAGCCATCGCCGTTAGCGTCGGCGAAGGCCACGCTCATGCCGCGCCCGGAGTGGTCGCTGATACCAGTCGCCGCACTTACGTCCTCAAACGTGCCGTCGCCGGCGTTGCGATACAGGCGATTCGGTATCGGAGTCAGCTGCATCGGATCGCAGTAGGCGCGCAGCCCGCGCCTCTGGTCGCCGCAGTATGTGTCGAAGTCCAAGCTCCAGTGGGCATAGTTGACCACGAACAGATCGAGGTGCCCGTCGGCATCGTAGTCGAACCACCCTGCAGCCACGGACCACTGGCCACCTTGCAGGCCGGAGGCTGCGGTGACATCCTCGAACGAGCCATCGCCACGATTGCGCAGCAAGGTCAGGCGGAAAACTCCAGCAATCAGCAGGTCGACGTCGCCATCGTTGTCATAGTCGGCCGCAGCCGCGCCCATGTCATAGCCGCTGCCGGCAACGCCGGCCTCGGCTGTCACGTCGCGAAAGCGCAGCCCGCCATTGTTTCGGTACAGGCGATTCCAATACTTAGGCGACTCCTTGCTCAAGGACGGGATCGCGGCGCCGTTTGTGAAGTAGATGTCGGGCAGGCCATCGCCGTCGTAGTCAAAGACGGCGACACCGCCCGCCATCGTCTCGATCATGTGCTTTTCGGGCGTCGGGTGATTGTGCAACACGAAGTCAATTCCCGCCATGCCTGCGACGTCTCGGAATTGAATCGCGCCCGGCAGGGCCGGCAACACCGTCCCGCCAACCAGCACGCATGCCAGAGCGGGAGCGATCCGGGCTACTCGCTCTTGATCCATCGCTCGAACTTGGTGCGGTCGCGGGCGAACGATCGCTTGCGCATCTCGGTGGACTTGGCCAGCGCCTGCCTGGCCCGCTCCATGTTGCCCAGCCGGCGGTGGGCTTGGAAGAGCGAGTAGTGGATATCGCCGTAGTAGTCGAGGATCAGGGCCTGCTCGAGCTGCGCCGCGGCCTCTTCCGCGCGCCCGACCCGCAGGTACGCCCGGCCCAGGCTTGGGCGGGCCTCGACCAAGTTAGGGTCAAGCTGCAGGGCGGTCTCCAAGTACGGGATGGCCTCGGGATGCTGTTGCCTGGCCACGAACAACCGGCCCGTCACGTATAGCGAGCGCGGGTTCGCACCGTCTAGATCGAGGGCCTTCTCGAGGGCTTGCTCGGCTTCGTCGTAGGCGTTGTTGAGCAAGTAGATCAGTCCCAAGCTGCGGTGCAACTCGGCCGCGTCTGGTTTGAGCTCGATCGCGCGTAGGTACTCGGCAATCGCCTGCTCGTCAGCTTGCCGCTGGCGGTGGGCCTCCGCCCGCAATTGATGTACGCGCCAGGACTGCGGGGCCAGCTTCTCGACCTGCTCGAAGCACAAGTCCGCCAGTGACCGGAGCGTGCCGACCGTCCAATAGACGGCTTCAGGCTGTGGCTCGTCCGTCCCGCGCATAGCGTGCGTGAACGCGATCACTGCCCGTTCGTGCTGGCCGAGAGCAAGGTAGGCCCTGCCCAGCAGCAACAGCTCCGCCCGCGTCATCGAAGGCCGCGACACCAGCGCCCGGGCGCAGGCCGAATAAAGATGGTCGGCGCACAGAGCGACAGCTTCGGAGACCCCGCCGGAGCGTATGGGAGCGGCTTGGACGGCACGTTCGAATCGCGCTCGCGCGGCGGCGGCAGTTGCCGCGTCGCCGGCAGTGGCGGAGAGAGCCCAAGCCAAGAACGCCGCCGGTCCCGCCTCGGAGTGTCCCAGCGACTGCAGGAGCTTGGCCGCAGATTCGGGCGCGATGGCCCCGGACTCGAACGCTGGCTGGGATCCCAGCCATTGCGGAAACGAATCCCAGACCGCAGCCACTCGTTCAAGAGCGGAGGCAGCATCTCCCCGGGCCAAGCTGATCTCGGCCAGCCCGAGCAATGCCTCCTCGGAACGCGGATCGGTGCGCAGCTCGTCTTCGAAACTGGCGGCGGCCTCGCCTAACTGCCCGAGCCGCAAGCGCGCGGATCCCAGGGCCGAGTGCAAACCGGGAAGGTCGGATCGCTTGGCAACCGCGGTCGCGTAGTAGTTGGCCGCGGCCTCCCAAGCCTCGCTAAGCGCCAGCATGTCCGCCCCGAGCCGGGCGGCCCAGACCGAATCCGGCTGCTCGACGACCAAACGTCCGGCCAGATCGCTCATCAGGCCCATGTAGTCGCGCCCGAGCAGGTACCATGCCTCGGTCCGGTCCGGGCTGTGTGAGAACGCAGCCTGAAATTCCTGCACCGCGCTGGCGTAGTCCCCCTTCGCCAGGTGACACGCCGCCAGCGCCCGGTGCGCTTCGAGGTTGGCCGGGTCCAGTTCCAAGCTGCGCGAGAGCGCAGCGATAGCTTGGTCGGAGGCGCCTAGCTTGAGGTGGCCAAGGCCTAGGAACAAATGCGCGGCGGGCAGGTCCGGCAGGGCACGAGCCGCCTGCTCCAGCTCGTCAACCGACTGCTCGTACTTCCCTTGCAAGAACAGGGCCAAGCCCAGATTCACGCGCGCTTCGGAAAGCCCCGGCTCAGAATCGAGGGCGGCGCGGAACTCAGTCTCGGCTTGGGCGAAGCGCCCGGCTTGCAGCGCCGTCTGACCGGCTTGGAAGCGAGTCCGGACATCGGCTTGCTCGAGCGCTGGCTGGGCCCACAGGACGGCTGGCAGCAGCAGCAACGTTGCAGCGGCTGCGCGAAGCCTAGCGGCCGATCCGAGCGTTGTCCGAGCCATGGAAGCCGGATTCGATTATCGCCAGTTCTTGGAGCGCAAGAGAAACCGGCGGGCGGCTGGGCCGCCCGCCGGTTCGATTCGCCAAGCCTGCGCGATCCGCCTAGAAGATCAGTCGCAGCCCGAACTGCACAAGTCGAGGCACGCCTCGAGTGCCGCTGATCACTCCGAACTGAGGAGTGCCCAACGCTGTTCCCGGATGCCGGAAGACGGGCGTGTTGAACAGGTTGAAGAACTCCGTGCGGAACTCCAGGCCCACGCTCTCACCCAACTGAGTACGCTTGAACAGCGCGAAGTCCCACTGTGCAATGCCGGGCCCGCGCACGTCCGGCAGGACTCGGGATGTGTTGCCGAAGGTAAACGCCGCCGGCTGGCTGAACACGTCTGTCCTGAAGTACTTGTTGAGTCGCGTCTGCGGGTCGCCGGAGAGTTCCGCGCTGGTGCCGTTGTTGTCCACGAACTGAGATCCTCCGTAAGAGTTGGAGAGGTTCTGGGAAGGCGACACGCCGAGCGGAAATCCGGTCTGGACGGTGGTCACACCGTTGATGCCCCAGCCTCCAAGGATGGCGTTGGCAGCCCCCGAAAGATCGCCGAGGAAGGGCTTGCCCTTGCCGAACGGCAGATCGAGGACATAGCTCAGCACGAAACGCTGCGAGACGTCGAACGCCGCCAGCGACTTCAGCGAACGGAGATCGTTGTTGTTGCCGCCAGTGGCCCAGCCCTGCGCACTGAAGCCCTCGAGGCCATCGAGCCATCCGGTCAGCGTGCCAGCGTCCGTGATCAGCTTGCCAGCGGTATAGGATGCCAGCAAGCTCGCTCCGCCCCTGAACCGCCGCTCAACCTTGGCCTGGAACGAATGGTAGGTCGAGCTGCGGTTGGTCGGCCCTGCCATGGAAACGTCGGTAAATTGCGGATAGGGCCGCAGCAATTGCCCGCGTGAGACGGTCGGCTGCGAGAGCGGCCCGGCGGTAATGGAGGTGCCGTGGAACGGATTCGGCACCTGCTCGCTGAGCGCTCGGCCGAGGCTCAGGTGCTGGTCCGGCAACTGATTGATGGTCTGAGCATTGACCGGCAAGCTCGTTCCCTTCGATCCGGCGTAGGCTAGGTCAATCAGCGTACCGTCGCCGAGCTGCCGCTGGATGTTGAAGTTCCACTGCTGCATGTAGCCGAGCGGCTGGTCGGGCACCGCCGAACGGATACCGAGACCGCCAACCAAGGTGTTGAAGAACGTGGTGTCCCGCCCTGGCGGCTGCAGGACACCATCTGGGAAGGGGTCCGCCAACCGGCGAAACGGGGTGACGCCGCTATCGAGCGAGGTCACCCAAGGAGTGTTGATTGTATTGATGAAGTCGATGTTCGGCGCGGTCGCGAACGCAACGTCGTTAGGCAGCCAGAAGATGCCGTAGCCAGTACGGATCACAGTCTTGTCGTCTAGGCGGTACGCGATGCCAAGGCGAGGCGCGAAGGAATTTCGATCATCTATACCCGTCCGCGCGGACCGCAAATCGGTGTTCACGAGCGCTAATTGCCCTCGCAAGTCCAAGCCTGTCTCGGATGACAAGGGATTGACCGAGTCGAGCGAAAGCGAAGTCATGCGATCGAAGCGCTCAGAGAAGTTCCCCGAGCGCTCCCAGCGCAACCCGATGTTCACGGTCAGCTTGTCATTGACCTGCCACTGGTCATTGATATAGGCAGCCCGGTAGATCATTTGCCCGGCCACCAAGCTGGGCGTCGAGATTCCGCCGCCAGTGCCCGTACCGAGCAGGAACGAAGCGAAGCCCCAACCACCCATCGGGTTGAACGGATCATCGGCGGTGAAGTTACTGTTGAAGCTGAAGATCCCGCTTGGGGTGTTGCTCTGGGCGTAGTTGTGCGTCAGCCTGCGCACATCGCCTCCGATCTTGAGCGTGTGTCGCCCGCGGATCAAGGTCAGGCTCGGCAGGAAGGCTACGTTGTCTTGGCGGGCAATGATGATACTGCCAGTTCCCTGGGCGCAGAACAGACCGTAGCTTTCGACGCAAGGTGTCGGAATGTGACGGAAATTTTCCGGAATCTGGCCCACTAGTGACGAAGGCCACGCGAATTGAGTCAGATCGGTCCCTTGGCTCGCAGGGGAACGGTCGTAACGGAAGCGCGTCCACGACGCCCGCAGGTCAAGAATCGTTGTCGGAGAAATCAACCACGTATCTCCGAGCACCCATTGGTTGGTGGTGAAGGTTTCCGGGCCTGCGTCAATGTGGGCACCAGTGCCGTAGGGATCCACGCCGAACGTGAGGTTGTCCCACCATGTCCAGCGCCCCATAAAGCGGTGCTTATCGCTGGCACTCCAATCTACGCGGTTGTTGAACTGGGTGTTGTTGCCGCCATCGCTGGCGTTGGTGGCATAGTTGTTGTTCAATCCGGGCTGGTTGGGCTGATCCCAAAGATGGCTCAGAGACCTTGCCGTGGCATCCTGCATCGCAGCCGGAACTACATCATTCTGGAATCGCGTGCGAGGCAGGTCGCCTGCGCTCGATACCGAGAACGGATCGTGGACGGCCCGCCCCACCTCCGAGAAATCGCCCTGCTGCTGCAGCGGGGTCGGCGAGTCGAGCAGCAGCGAGCGGCCCTGTCGCTGGCGATAACTCTCATAGGAGGAGAAGAAGAAGACGCGGTCCCGAACAATCGGGCCGCCGACGTTGGCACCCCACTGGTTCTGGACGAACGGCGGTGTTCCGATGCCGCTGGCGTTGTTAAAGAAAGTGTTGGAATTGAGGACCTTGTTCCGCAGAAACTCGTAGGCGGAGCCATGAAATTCGTTGCTGCCAGACTTCGTGGTCATGTTGATGACGCCGCCTGCGAAGCGGCCGAACTCCGCGCCGAGGTTGTTGGTCTGGATCTTGAACTCCTGCACCGCGTCCTGAGTGGGGATCAAGGAGGTGAGGTTGATGTAGGCCATGTTGACGGGCGCTCCATCGAGCGTCGTGGCGCTCTGATTCGACTGGCCGCCGCCGATCTGGTAGTTGCCCCAGGCGAAGATGTTGACCCCGGTGGGACTCTGCATGGACTGCCCCTGCGGCACGACACCCGGAGCGAGAGCGACCAAGTTCAGCACATTGCGGCCGTTGAGCGGCATCTCGGTGACCTTGCGGGACTCGACGACCTGGCCGAGCGAGGATGTCTGCGACTGCAGCAGGGGCGTGCTGGAAACGACCTCGACTACTTCGGTGACCTCTCCGATTTCCAGCACTGGGTCGATGCGGATGCTCGCGTCGACCTCGATCGTGATCGGCTCTTGCGCGAACTGCTTGAAGCCCTCAGAGCGCGCTTCCAAGCGGTACTGGCCCGGAACTAGGTTCACGAAGCGATACAGGCCGGCCGCTTCGGTCTCCTGCGCGCGCTGTTCGCCGGTCGCGAGACTCGTCACGGTGACGCTCGCTCCCGGAATCACGGCGCCCGTCGAGTCCTGAACGGACCCGACCAAGCTGCCGTAGAAGGTCTGGCCGAACGCGGCGCCAGCGACAAGCGCCAAGCACGCTAGGAGCCATCCCAATCTCCTCAAATGGATCATGTTTCCCTCCCAAAGCCGCGGCCGGATACATGCAAGCAGGCCGTGCGGCACCGATAGAATATCGCACGTTTCGGGACTAGTGCAACGGGCAGATGAGTTCTCATAGCGCGCACACGGGGCGACATTGGGTCGCTATCCGCGCAGCCCGTCACCAACGCAACGAGCCGAGACGATTGTCGGCCTTGCGCGCAGGAAATCGGTCTTGGCATGGCGGAGACGCAGCCCAGCCGCACACGTTGTTACAGAACTCACGCGATTCTCAAATTGAACTGCGCAGTACCTCCGGATGCCGGAGACTGTGATACCCTAGAACTGTGAGACTGTGCCGATGAGGAACATCACGGTATCCGTTGACGACGACACCTACCGGTTTGCCCGCATTCGAGCGGCGGAGTTGGATACTTCGGTCTCCGCAATGGTGCGCGACTTTCTCGAGCGCCTCGTCGAGGGCCAGACCGGGAGGCACGGCGCAGAAACGGAGCGAGAGCGTCGCCAGCGTCTGCTGAATGCTGTGTTTGAGGATATTCGCCAGACACGGGGCAGCTTCAGAGCCGCGGACAGTCTGACCCGAGACGCCCTGTACGAGCGCGATGCGATTCGTTGACACCAACGTCCTGATCTACGCGATCAGCCCGGACACCGAGGAGGCCGAGAAACGGCACCGGGCACAGGATCTGCTGCTGGATGGGGATCTGGCCGTATCAGTCCAGGTGCTGCAGGAGTTCTACTGGCAGGCCACGCGGCCCAGCCGCAGGGGGGCGCTGAGCCCGGAACAGGCACTGCGGTTCATCGATTCCATCCGCGAGTTTCCGGTCCAAGACGTGTCGCTGGCCCCGTTCCGAGCTGCGGTTTCGCTTAGTCGGAGCTTCGGTTTGTCGTACTGGGACGGCGCGATTCTGGCCGCTGCGCGCGCGTGCGGCTGCGACGCGGTGTACTCCGAGGATATGAGCGATCAGCAGGACTACGACGGACTGCGAGTGATCAATCCATTCAGGGAGCAAGATGTGCGGGGATAGCTTCCGGGAGCTCGGAGTTCGGCCTTCGCTGCCACCTACTGCAATTGGGCTCAATCCGCGACGAGGCGCAAGGACTCAGCAGCAAGATCCTGCTCGAAACCATACTCGACATCGCGCGCACGAGGCGACATCGGTCGCTATACATTCAAGCCGAGACCAATGCAACGAGCGGAGACGATCACCGGCCTTGCGCGCACGAAATCGGCCTTGGCGGGGCTGAGACACAGCCCAGCCGCACACGTTGTTACAGAACTCATACAATTCTCTAATTGACACTCGATTGCATTATTGGATAGGTTGGGAATTCCGTGGGCTGCGGTGGTTCCCGCCCGCAGTCGAATCACCGATACCGGCAAGGATACCCAGCAATGATCAAGCCTCTTCGACGTGCGGGCTGCGCAACCGTCGCGCTGTTTTTGTGCACAAGCCTGCAAGCCCGGGACATCAGCGGGCAGGTGACTGGCCTCGGCGGCTTCCCCGTAGCCACAGCCTCAGTAGAAGCTGTTGAACCGGGCATAGTTACGCGCACTGACAGCCTAGGGAACTTCACTCTTTCCGGACTCCCGGAAGGACCTCTCACCGTCCGCGTAGTTGCCCCGGACTTTGAACCAGTCGAAGTGACGGGCTCGGCCGAAACGTCTGAACTCGCCGTCGAGCTGACGGAACTGAAACGCAATGCCGCCACGATTGAAGTGGTCGCGACGGTCGAAGATCTCCGCACGGCAATTCCAGGATCGTTGCATATCGTTAGCAAGGCGGAACTCGAAGCGGCCAAGCCGCTCGATGCTAACGAGATGCTGCGCCGCGTGCCTGGCATCAACCTGCGCGAGGATTCCGGGCCGGTCGCCATGCGGCTAAACATCGGCATGCGGGGCCTAAACCCCAACCGCAGCCGCAAAGTGCTGGTCTTGGAGGACGGCATTCCGATTGCGCTAGCGCCCTATGGCGAGCCGGACATGTACTACTCGCCACCCATCGAGCGCATGAGCAGGGTCGAGATCCTCAAGGGCAGCGGCCAGATCGTCCACGGCCCGCAGACCGTGGGCGGAGTGGTGAACTTCGTCACGCCGGATCCGCCATCAAGATTCCACGGCGAAGTCGACGTCGAGGGCGGTCAACGCGGAGTGTTCGTGGGCGAGGCCTCGCTGGGCGCGAGCAAACGCGACCAGTCGATCGGCTGGATCACCAACTATCTGCACAAACAAGGCGATGGCTGGCGCAGTTTCTTCTACGACATCGAGGACGTGCAGACGAAATTCAGCTTCCGTCCTAGCGAGCGACACACCCTCGCGGTCAAGGCCGGTGTCTACGACGAAATTTCAAACTCGACCTACGTGGGCCTGACGCAGCCAATGTTCGATCGGGACCCGAACTTGAACGCCGTCCCATCCGACGCGCTCGATGTGGAGCGCCAGAGCGCGTCCCTCTCTCACGCCGTCACGATCAGTCCTACCTCTACCCTGAGCAGTTCGGCCTTCCTTTGCAGCACCAAGCGGTACTGGGGCCGCCAAGACTTTGACCGCAGCGACAAGGGGCGCGACTACTTGGGTGTGGTCGGAGACCCGAGCCGAAGCGGCGGCGCCTTGTACTTGCGCAACTCGGCCGGCAATCGCAACCGAGAATTCGACGTCTACGGTGCACAGTCGAACTTCAGCCGACAGCACAGGTACGGCCAGCTCGACCTTGGCGCGCGCTACATCTACGAGAAGGCTCGCGACCGGCGGGTCAACGGCGACGTGTTCGACGCCCGCGCGGGGGTGACTAGAGACGACGAGTTCCGCTATGGCCGAGCCTTGGCAGGCTACGTTCAGAATCTCTTCAAGATCGGTTCTCGCATCTCGTTCACGCCCGGCGCGCGCTTCGTGCGGTACAAGCAAGAGCGTCATATCGTGCGCAAGCGCGTGCAGGGAGTTCCGACCGATGTCAATATCCGCGAGGAAAACGGTGTCACGACCGTCATCCCAGGGCTGGGCTTCTCGATCCGCGCTGTCGACGACGTGACCTTCTTCGCGGGTGTCCACCGGGGTTTCGCCCCTCCTGGAACCAAGATCGCCATCACTAGCAACGGCGAGAACCTCAACCTCGATTCGGAGCTGTCGTGGAACTACGAGGCCGGGGTCCGCCTTGCCGGCCAGCGCGCGGTATCGGGTGAGTTCACCCTCTTCCGGATGGACTTCTCGAACCAGATCATCACCGCGGCCGAATCGGGCGGCGCCACGACCACGGTGACCAACGGCGGGGCGACCATGCACCAAGGCTTCGAGAGTTCGGCCAAGATCCACTGGAACCGGGTCGCGGACTTGTCAGGCTGGAGTGTCTACACGGACTTCCGGCACATGTACCTGCCGGTCGCAGAGTTCAGGGACAACGAATTGTACGGCGGCAACCGCCTGCCGTATGCTCCCAGGCAGACGTTCGGCGTACTGTTCGGCGTCAAGCAATTCGGCGGGTTGAGCTTCCAACTCGATCTCAACGCTGTGGCCAGTCAGTTCGGGGACAACCGCGAGACGCTGGAGCCGTCCAATGACGGAACGGTCGGCCAACTTCCGGGCTACCAGGTCGCCAACTTGGCGGTCAGCTACGAGATCCGACGGGAGGTCTGGATGTTCGAGCCGTACTTCACGATCAAGAACGCGTTCGACGAGCTCTACATTTCATCACGGGCTCCGCAAGGAATTCAGCCTGGGCTGTTCCGGCAGGTCAACGGAGGACTGCGGATCAGCTTCTAAGCACAGGACCGCGGTCGGACGATCCCTCCAGAAGATCCCTGATTCGACCGCACTAGGGCTAGGATCCCGGCCTAGAAAGGCAGCCTCCTCCCCGCCGGGATCCTAGCCCGCCTCTGTTCGGGCCGCAGCTTCAGTCTCGCAATCGTGAAGGCGAGCATGATCAGGGCAGAGGATGCACCGATGTGATCGCTGCTGCCGGCCCATCCCAGGATTGTCGCCACCTGACTCACCCGCCCGAAACAAGCCGTAGCGACGGGCCTAGAGAAGCTCGCGCCACGAGAGAGCTGAACTAGAATGGGCGCGCCATGCCCGCTCCACGATCCGCGTCAGTCGCCGCCAGTCGGCGCGAGTTCTTCACAGCCACTGCTGCCGGGGCGGCCGCTCTGCTTGCTTGTCGCGACGCGGCCCTAACGCCTGGAGGCAGCACAGCGCGACCGCCCAACATCGTGTTCATCATGGCCGACGATCTCGGCTACGGCGAGCTCGGGTGCTACGGACAGACAAAGATCCGCACTCCCAACATCGATCGCCTCGCCGCCGAGGGCATGCAGTTCTCGAACGCGTACTCCGGCTGCTCGGTGTGCGCTCCGGCGCGAAGCGTGCTAATGACCGGAATGCATATGGGGCACACCTCGGTCCGCTCCAACCCCGGTGGCGTGCCGATCTTGGCGGAAGACGTGACCGTTGCGGAGCTGCTGACGGAGCGCGGCTACGCCACGGGCTGCTTCGGCAAGTGGGGCTTGGGCGACATCGGCACAGAGGGCGTGCCTTGGAAACAGGGCTTCGACGAGTTCGTAGGCTATTTGCACCAAGCCCACGCGCACTACTTCTATCCCCACTACATCTATGACAACGACCAGAAACTGCCGCTTGACGGCAACGAGGGCAGCGGGCGTGGCACATATTCCCATGACGTCATCGCGGATCGCGCTCTGGAGTTCATCACAAGGAACAAGGACCAGCCTTTCTTCTGCTACGTGCCGTTCACCATTCCACATGCGGAATATGTTGTGCCCGAGGACGAGATCTACGCCCAATACGCCGGCACATTCGAGGAAGTCGAGCTGTCGGAGAACCCGAACCGGCCCGGGCGCTTGATTCGACCTCCGGAACCGCACGCAACTCTAGCGGCGATGATCACTCGAATGGACCGCGACGTGGGTCGGATCATGCAGCTCATCGCCGAGCTGGGCTTGGACGAGAACACGATCGTGTTCTTTACCTCCGATAACGGCGCGGCAGCCGCCACTTGGACGGACTACTTCCGAAGCAGCGGGGATCTACGCGGTGCGAAACGGGACTTCTACGAAGGTGGTATCCGCGTGCCGATGCTAGTGAGGTGGCCGGAGCGGATCGTGGCAGGTTCGAGCAGCGACCACATTTGGGGTTTCCACGATTTCCTAGCGACGGCACTGGAACTTGCGGGAAACGAGGCCCCGGCAGGCACTGACGGGATCTCGGTGGTTCCGACCCTGCTGGCCCGCGGCGAGCAAGCCGAACACGAATACATGTACTGGGAGTTGCCGCGCTACGAGGGCGGGTCGGGAACGTTCCGCAACGAGATCCCTTCCCAAGCCTTGCGCATGGGCAAGTGGAAGGCGGTGCGGCCCGCTCCTGACGCCGCACTCGAACTCTACGATCTCGACGCCGATCCGAGCGAGACACAGGACCTGGCAGCGGACGAGCCCGCCATTATGGCGACGATTCAAGCTCTCCTCGACCACGCCCGGCAGCCGCCGAGACCGCAGAAGGAGCCGGATCACATCTGGTGGGTCAGCAAAGGCTGAACGACTCTCTACAGGCAGCGGCGCGCGAACCTACAGCGCCCTGCTGTGCCCTTGTACCTTGTAGCGCTCCAGCACAGCCTTGAGCCTCTCCACCACTTCGGGGTTCTCGCTAAAGAGGTTGTTGTCCTCGTGGCGGTCGGCTTCGATGTCGTACAGTTGCGCGGGCGGGTCGCCCGGCTGGGGACCGTCCCACTGCTGCGAACCCGGGCCTTGCCCGTCAATGTACTTCCACTTGCCTTGGCGGATGGCGAATGTGCCGTCAACCGAGTGATGCACCGTGGCTTCGCGCAGAGGACCGCTGTCAGTTCCGAGCAGCGCGGGCAGGATGCTGACACTGTCCTGCCCGGCATGGGCGGGCAGCTCGTACCCCGCGATGTCCGCGGCGGTCGCCATCAGGTCGGTGAGGCAGATCGTCTGATCGCTGGTTGATCCCGCCGCGACCCTAGCTGGCCACGAGGCAATGAATGGCATGCGGTGCCCGCCCTCCCAGGCGTCCCGCTTCTTGCCGCGGAGGCTGGCGTGGTTGGCATAGTGGCCGAACTCCTCGATGTGACTCGGATCCCACTCTGCGCCGTTGTCGCTGGTAACGATAAAGAGCGTGTTCTCGAACTGGCCGGTCGCCTTGAGGGCATCTACGACCATCCCAATGCTGGCGTCGACCTGCGTCACGAAGTCGCCGTACTTGCCAGCGCCACTGCGTCCAATGAACTCCTCGGTTGGGACCCAGGGCCAGTGCGGGGCTGGCAGCGGGAAGTAGAGGAAAAACGGCTGGTCTGGACTCTCGGCCCGGCGTTCGATGTAATCCACGACGTGCCGGGTCAGGTTGGGCAGCACGTCGAAGAAGTCAAAGCCCTCCGCGGCCTCGCCGGGACGCCAAAAGACCGGGCCGTCGAACCGGCCCGGCTCATGCACGGTAGCGGGTTTCTCGCAGGCATTGTCTTCCAAGTAGACATACGGTGCCATGTCGAGCGAAGCCGGGATGATATAGGAGTAGTCGAAACCGAGAGTGGCCGGGCCGTTGGTGACTGGCAAGGTGAAATCGATCTCCAAGCCCTCCGGCTTGGAGAAGTCGGAAGCAGCTTGGAATGCGGCAGACGTGTCGCCCTCCTCCCAGCTCGCGGGCTCCGACAGCGTCGCCCAGTCCAGCCCAAGATGCCACTTGCCCACCACCGCCGTGTGGTAGCCCTGCTCGCGCAGCATGCTGCCGACCGTCATCCGGTCCGGCTCGATGAGCGCGCGCGAGTATCCCGAAAGGACTCCCCGCTTGAGCGGCGTGCGCCAAGCATAGCGACCTGTCACCACTCCGTAGCGCGTCGGCGTGCAAACGGCCGAACCCGAATGCGCGTCGGTGAACCTCATGCCACCGGCCGCCAAGCCGTCCATCTCTGGGGTCGGGATCTTCGAATCCTCGTTGAAGCTGCCGAGGTCTCCATACCCCATGTCGTCCGCCATCAGGAAGATGATGTTCGGCCTGCGCTCTTCCGGCGGCGGCTGGGACGAGCAGGCAGCAAGCACCACCAGAGAGGCGAGAGCGACCACCGGAAGCAATGGACTGAACCGTAAGTTGCGGGAAATCATGGCACTTCGCCAATTGTACGGCACGCGGCCAGACTTGGAGGCAAGAACTGGCCGCCCGTCCGACCCTCCCAGTGCGGCAGGTCGAGGACTGCCTTCGGTGGTTCCGACATGCCCCTACGGAGAAGCCCGTAGCGGCCATTTCTGCCCTTGCCAGACGATGGGCGAGAAGCGGATGGTCCTCGCAGGCGGCAGCACGATGGACGGCCAACCTCCGAGCGAATCCCCGCTCCGAGCCTAGAGGCCGTGAAAGCCGAGGCGATTCGATTGATGCCGCTACCCTAAGAGCGTGCCGCTGGGCTACGAGGCGGTTGCACCAATGGCGCTGCAGCCGGGATGGATGGCCCGATTCGCCAGTCGGAGCCGAGCTTCGTTTAGCCAACTGGCTGATTCAGGCCTCAACTACGTAATCCAGACCGAGCATTCGGTGTCTCACTCCGCCCGCCCGGCACAAGCGCTCTATCGAGCACTCTGGATCGTCGCCGCACTGAGTGCGGCGCAAGCGCCAACACTCCAAGCATTCCAGTTCGGTGTGGTCCGGATGGGCGAGGATGTGGCTGCGGCGTTCGCTGACTACGTAGCTGCCGCCGACACGCAATTCGAGCGCCGCCTCGCCGGGGACTCACCGTTCCTGTGGGGCAAACAAGACCAAGCGAGAGCCAAAGCACTGGCTCGCGGGAATGTCGTCGTTGATCCAACGCCGATCCCCAACACACGGGAAACGCCGGGCGGACTGATTCACGATTGGACTGGTGCCCTGCTGGTGCCGCATGCGGATGCAGAGCGGCTTGTTGCGGTCGTGTCGGCCTACGACACCCACGCGGACACTTACGGACCGGGAGTGGTGCATTCCCGGATTCTCGAGCGCGATGGTACGAAAATGCGAGTCGCGATGCGCCTGTTGAAGAAGAACGTTCTCACCGCAGTTCTTGAGACCGAGCACGCAGTAGAGTTTGACCGGCTGGACAGTGAGAGATGGTGGGGCCGTGCCGCAAGCACCAGCATCCGGGAGGTCGTGAGGGGCGGGAAGCCCGATGAGTCGCTCAGACCACCGGGTCATGACAGGGGCTTCCTGTGGCAGATGGTGGTGTACTGGAGATTCGCCGACACACCGGAGGGAGCCGTTGTCGAGCACCGCTCGATCAGCTTGACTCGCAGTCCGCCAAAGGGGCTTCGCTGGGTGCTGCGGCCAGTGCTTGACGGATTGCCCCGGCGGTCGCTTGCCAACATCTTGGGCACTACCAGCGACGCGGCGCTCGTGCCATGATCCCTCGCCATGGGCAATTCACGCAGGGCAATCTAGACCTAGGCCCACGGGAGCGCATTCCAAAATGCAGGGCAGGTCACAGCGCTCCCAAGTCCGCCCCGCGCTGCCGCTGCCCAGGTGATCGCTGAAGATCCGCTAGACTCTCCATCGTCATGTTCCGGCTCACAATCCGATCCCTGCTGCTGCACCTTGGCTTGCTGCCGCTTGGGTTGGCGGCGCAAGAGCGACCCAATTTCATCGTCATCTTTGCCGACGACCTGGGGTACGGCGACCTGTCGTCCTATGGAGCGACGGCTCACGAGACACCGCGCCTCGACCGCATGGCGCAAGAGGGGATCCGCCTAACCAACTTCTATGTCTCGGTGCCGTTCTGCGGACCGTCCAGAGCCACCCTGCTAACAGGCCGCTATCCGTTCCGAACCGGCTTGGTGGTCAATCCGTCCCCGGACATCGGTCGCAACGAAATCGGGCTCCCGCCCTCGGAGATCACCATCGCCGAAGCGCTCAAGCCGCTGGGATATGCGACCTCGGCGATCGGCAAGTGGCACCTCGGACATATCGAGAAGTACCTGCCCCGCAAACAAGGATTCGACGAATACTACGGCATCCTCTACTCGAACGACATGCGCCCCGTCCAGCTCGTGCAAGACGAGTCCGTCGTTCAATACCCGGTACTGCAATCCGAGCTGACCAAGGACTACACGCAACGAGCGATCGATTTCATCGAGCGCCACCGCAACGAACCGTTCTTCTTGTACCTCCCGCACGCGATGCCGCACAAGCCGCTTGCGGCGTCGGAAGACTTCTACACCCCTGAGACGCCCGATGACCTCTACAGCGATGCGATGCGGGAGCTTGACTGGTCGGTCGGACAAATCCTGGACAAGCTGCGCGAGAGTTCGCTGGACGACAAGACCTTTGTGTTCTTCACGTCAGACAACGGAGCGACGTACGGAGGCTACAACGGCGGCCTGCGCTCGTCCAAGGCGTCCAACTTCGACGGCGGCTTGCGAGTGCCGGCCATTGCGCGCTGGCCGGGCACGATCCCGCCCGGCCAGGTCTCGGGCGCAGTGCTCGCCTCGATCGACATCTTCCCGACGATCGTCGCAGCCGCCGGGGGCGAGCTTCCCGGAGACCGGACGATCGATGGCCGCGACATCCTGCCGCTGCTATCTGGGCGCGCCAGCGAATCTCCGCACGAGGCAATCTTCGCAATGGGAGCGGAGGAGTTGAAAATGATCCGCTCGGGCCGCTGGAAGCTGCACGTCCGGGCGCCGGAGCCGGGCTTCCCCTGTCTGGACGACCCGAACGCCTATGTAGATCCACGGCGTCCGGACGGAATAACGATCATCGCCCAATTCGAACAGGCCAATCGCACCCAGTGCCCGGGCGTAGTCACCGGACCGGCTCCAAAGCCGCTGATGCTCTTCGACATGGAGACGGATCAAGCCGAACAGCACGATGTCGCCACCGAGCATCCCGAAATCGTCGCCCGGCTGAAGGCGATCTTCGAACAGTTCGATGCAGAAGTGCCGGACGAGTTCCACAGCGGCGATCGATCACCGAAGATCCTCTGGATCGAAGGCGGCGAACTACGCTACGACCGGCAGATCAAGCCCCTGCCGCACGACTGAACGGCCGTGCCCGCTAGCCGCGGGTGACCGAGGCTAGCACGTCGAAGAACTCCGGAAACGACACCGCCGCCGCCGCCGCCCCCTCAAGGACCGACTCGCCGTCCGCCGCTAGCGCCCCTACGGCGAAGGCCATTGCAATACGGTGGTCGCCGCAGGAGTCGAGCTCCGCGGCGCGCAGCTTGCAGCCCCCCTGGATGTCCATGCCGCTTTCGTGCTCGGTGACCTCCACGCCCATCTGGCGCAGGTTCGCGGCCACGGTAGCGATTCGGTCCGTTTCCTTGACGCGCAGTTCGCCTGCATCCCGTATGCACAATCCGCGCTCGGATGCGGCTCCGAGCACGGCAAGCATGGGAATCTCGTCGATGACCGCGGCCGTGGTCTCCCCTGAAATCACCCCTCCCTCAAGCCTGCCTGTGCCACGTACTCGGAGCGTGCCGCTGGCCTCGCCGCCAGAGTCGGACTCGGGGTGGACTTCGATGTGGGCTCCCATGCGGCGAAGCACTCTCAGCACGGCCGAACGGGTCGGATTCAACCCGACGCCATCGATGAGCAGGTCCGAGTCCGGCAGCAGCAAGGCAGCTGCGAGAAAAAAGACTGCCGAAGAGAGATCACTCGGCACTCGCAGGGCGCATCCTGCCAGAGCGGGATAGCCTACTACCGATCTCGAACTTCCATCCACACGGAGGTCGGCCCCGAACCGCAGGAGGGCGATCTCGGTGTGATCGCGCGTCTCCATCGGCTCTACAACTTCCGTCATGCCACGGGCGTAGAGGCCAGCAAGCAAGACGCAGCTCTTGACCTGTGCGCTTGCAACAGGCAATTCGTAGCGAATGGGCTGCAGGGGCCGGCCCCGGATGACCAGCGGGGGAAACTGACCGCCGTCAGCCTCGATTTCAGCGCCCATCCTCCGGAGTGGCGTCATGATTCGCCGCATAGGGCGCTTGGACAGCGACTCGTCACCCTGGATTACGGACTCAAACGCCTGGCCGGCGAGGATGCCGGACAGCATTCGGATCGTCGACCCGGAATTCCCGGCATCCAAAGGCGCTCGGGGCGCGCTCAAGCCTTGCAGCCCGCAGCCCTCGATCTCGACTCGGTTGCCTTCGCGCTCCCAACGCACGCCAAGCGAGCCCAGGCAAGCGAGCGTCGACGCGCAATCTGCGCCGGTCGAATAGTTGGTCAGTGTGCTGCGCCCGCGAGCCAGAGCCGCGAGCATCGCATAGCGGTGCGAAATCGACTTATCGCCCGGCAGCGAGAGCGTGCCGGCGATCCCCGAAACGGGGCGAATGGTTCGGGGCATTAGCGCTTCCATTATCCAAGGGACACATCGCCCGACCCGACGCGAATCCGCTGCGATGGAGAATCGATTCGATGCTGTTCAGCTACGACGGCACCACTACATTATTTGTGCTAATGTTTTTATGATACAGAGTGTGCCCCACGCCGGATCGCGATCGGCCGCCTAGGTCTAGGCGCACAATGACCCGGCGGGGGGACCTGAGTGGCTTGCCAATGATTCGACAGAATCGTTTCCGAGTGGCGCTAGCGCTGGGATTGGCTGCCTTGTTGAGTACGGTCGCGGCCGAATCCGCTTCCAAGCGGGACACCGCCGCCAAGCATTACCGCAAGGCTGCTGAGCTATACGAAGACCTGCAGAGCGTCCCCGCGCCCGAACTGGGCCTTCGCCAATACCAGTTAGTGGTCAACTCGCTGCGCAAGGTCCATCTCACCGATCCCTCCAGCGGGTATTGCGACGACTCCCTGCTGCGTCTGGCCGAGGTCTATCACAAGATGGCCGAGCGTTTCGGGGAGGACCAATACCGCGATCGTGCGATCGAGACGTATGTATTCCTAGCCAGGGAATACCCACACAGCAAGCACAGCCAGGCGGCCCGCGCGATGGCCGCCAAGCTAGGGGCGGGGCCAGAAACGTCTCCGGCACTCGCCAGCCAGCCACCCGATAGCGCTCCCCCTGCCCCGCTAGCGGCCGCTGGGACTCCGGCGCTTTCCGACGAAGAACACGCTGCGGGCAAGGTCGTCGACACTTCCGGTTCTCGCTCTGCGAGACGCGTCGCTGCGATTTCAGGGATTCGCCATCACAGCTACGCGGATGGTACTCGGGTGGTTCTGGAGATGGACGGCAAGGCCGCGCTCAAATACGACCGGCTCAAGCGGCCGGACCGACTCTACATCGATTTGTTTGGCAGTCGGCTGGCAGATTCACTAATCAAGGGCCGACAGCTCGAGATCAACGACAGGCTCCTGTCCAAGGCGCGGCTCGCCCAGAATCGCAACAACAAATCGCGCATCGTCCTAGACTTGCGCACCGCGGTGTTGTTCGACGCCTTCTGGCTGGAGGGCCCCGTTCGGCTCGTCATCGATGTCCGGGCTGCGGGCACTCCGCGGGCGCAACGGACCGTGCTCGCCCTCAGTCCGACGCAAGCGCAATCCCCCGCAGCGCCGCGCGCGGCAGACGCAACCGCGGCCGGAAGGCTCAGCCTGACTCGGGCGCTGGGGCTGAAGCTGGAAAGAGTCTTGATCGACGCTGGCCACGGAGGCCACGACACAGGATCGGTCGGCCAAGGCGGACTCCAAGAAAAGGAAGTCGTGCTCGACATCGCACTGCGCTTGGGCAGGCTGGTCGAAGAGCGCCTAGGTGCCGAGGTGATCCAGACTCGGACAGCGGATACATTCGTGCCGCTGGAAGAGCGGACCCAGATCGCCAACGAGCGCAAGGCCGACCTTATGATCTCGATCCACTGCAACTCAGCGCCAAGCAGCAGGGTCCGCGGCATCGAGACCTATTACCTCAACTTCACGTCCGACTCGTGGGAACTAGGAGTGGCGTCCTTCGAAAACGCGGCCGCCAGCCGGTCCATCCACGAGTTGGAAGACCTAGTCTCGAAGATCGCCCTTGAAGAGAAGATCGAGGAGTCCCGCGATTTCGCCACGAAAGTGCAGGATAATCTGCACAGCGGGATGTCGAAGCACTCTTCCAGCATCCGCAACCGAGGTATCCGTAAGGCCCCGTTTGTAGTCCTGATCGGAGCCGAGATGCCCGCCGTCCTAGCTGAGATCGGATTCATCAGCAATCGATCTGACGAGGCCCTGCTGGGCAAGGCTTCTTTTCGCCAAGAGGTCGCCGAGTACCTCTATAGCGGGATCGCCGACTACGCCAGCAGCCTGGGAACCCTGACTGTCACGCGCTCGCTGGCGGCCGGTTCTGCGCAGCGAGATTGATCAGGCTGCCCCGGCCGCACCGCCGCAATCGGTTGACACACCGGAGTCTCGGGCCACTCGCAGCGCCTTGCGACTGATGGTGGACAAGGGCAGCCCGGACATTTCGCGCACCGAGACCCAACGCTGGTCCTGCCTCAAGCTGACTTCGAACTCGGCCAGATAGACTCGCACGGCGTACCGGGTGTTCGTTATGGAATGCGCGAACGACCCCAACTCCTCGCCCTCGACGCAACCCGGAAACCCTAGTGCACACAGCGCCGAGGCGTCGCCGCTGGCCATGGGAAGCTCCCAGAATCCAGGCATGACCGAGGCATCCGAAGGACGCTGGCGCATCAGGACGCGCTGATCACGGATAGCCAAAGCAACTGACAAGTTGACTCTTTGCGGAACACTGCGCGCGCCCTTGACCGGCAGGTGAGGCGCGCTTCCAGCAGCCAGTCCGGAACACTCCGCACTCCAGGGACATCGCTCGCACCGTGGTGAGCGGGGAACGCAAACCACAGCGCCGAGCTCGATCAGGGCCTGCGTGAGGTCCCCTCGCGAACCGCGAGGTACGGCATCCATCAGATCCTGGGCCGCGCCCCCGAGGGCGCGCCGCGTGGCGCCTGCGGCGATGTCGCGACGCTCGTCGGCCATCCGTGACAGGACCCTCAGAGCGTTGCCGTCCAGGGCGGGTCGAGGCTCGTCGAAAGCGATGCTCGCAATGGCAGCTGCAGTGTAGTCGCCTATGCCAGGCAGTGCGCGCATTTCTGAATAGGAGCGCGGCCACTCACCGCGATGGTCGGAGACCACGCGCTTGCTCGCAACGTGGAGCATCCGGGCACGGCGGTAGTAGCCGAGCCCTGCCCAGCTCGCGAGCACGGCCTCTTCGCGCGCCTGGGCCAAGGAGGCCAATGTAGGATAGCGCCGGAGGAACGTCTCGTAGTGCGGGATGACTGCCTCGACGCGGGTCTGCTGTAGCATGACCTCCGAGACCCAGATCCGGTATGGATCCCGCGTCAGCCGCCACGGAAGGGCGCGGTGGTCGGCCCGGTACCACGCCAGAAGGCGGGCGGCTAGGAGGTCGGGCGCTGCCTTCACGCGCCCTTCAGCGCAGCGCGGAAGTAGTCGGCGCTCATCTCGGAGCTAAAGTCCACGCTGATTTCCCTGGGACATGCAGCTTCGCAGTCCGAGGTGTTGGTGCATTCGCCGGACCCCTCGGCGTCCATTTCGTGGACCATCGTCCGAGCTCCAGGTGCTTCGCCTCGTGCGGGCCCGTGCGTTAGCCAGAAAACACACTGCGCGGGGGATATATACAACCCCCGCGCAGGCTTCCGGCCACAGCAGCGACCGGAGACTTGGTTGATTGGACGAGCGGCTGCTCCGACCGGCAAGACCGGCCGGCGTGCAACGCTCTAGCTCGGCATCGTGACCTTGTCGATCGACGTGACCTTCATGCCCTCGACCTTGCCCTCGACCATGACTTTGTGTCCGGCGTGGTCCTTGAGCTTGGCCGAGTCGGCGACCTGGTAGATCTTGCCATCCTCGGTCACTAGCACGATGGTCGCTCCGCCACCGATACAACCGGCGGCGCACTTGGCGTGGGCCTCTCCGTGCTTGCCCTGATTCGCGCACTTCTCGTCCGTCACGTAGCCCGTGACAGAGCCTGCGAAGCATAGCGACGCGACAAGCAGTGTCAGCGCCAACAGAGTGATGAGTCTTTTCATTTCGCTTTTCCCTTCTTGCAGCCGATTCGCGACCACAAGCCGGTAGTATAGCCCGGCCCGCCATATGTGTCAAGCACAAATTTGGCGCAGGGTCGAGTCGCCCGAGGGAGTCTCAGCCTCGGCCGTTCTTCGGTCCCTCGAGATCCAACGAGCGTGGGTCGTAGTAGACGTTCGGCGAGAGTGTCCCGGCCAATCGCGGCGCTAGAAGCGACTCGCGAAGTTCTGCACGAGATTACTGGCCTTCGTGGTGAAACGCCTGCCTCGCTCGATGTTCCGAAGCAGCGTCACGTGCAACCTTGGATCGCTGCCCGATCGCCTCGCGAGGTTGCCAAACCGTTCGAGGCCGGCGAAGAAAGCAGAGTCCTACTTCCGGAACACCCGGAAGATCTTCCGCAGCGGGTCGTAGAACTCATCGACCACGCGCTCCTTGAGCGGAATGATCGCATTGTCGGTGATCGTGATGTGTTCCGGGCAGACATTCGTGCAGCACTTGGTGATGTTGCAGTACCCGATGCCGTCGGCCTCCCGGAGTTGGCCCACACGGTCTTCGCTGTCCAAGGGGTGCATTTCAAGCGCGGCCGCATGCACCAAGAAGCGCGGCCCGATGAAGCGGTCGTGGAAGTGATGCTCGCGAAGGACATGGCACACGTCCTGGCAGAGAAAGCACTCGATGCACTTGCGGAATTCCTGCACGCGATCGACATCGCGCTGCAGCACGCGCCACGACCCGTCCTCGGCATCCGGCGGCCTCGGGGAGAACGGCTTGAGCTGCTTCTTCACCTCGAAGTTCCAGCTGACATCGCACACCAAGTCCTTGACCACCGGGAAGGTCTGCATGGGCTCGATCTTGACGGGCTTGTCCAAGGGGACCTGGCTCAGGCGCGCCATGCACATCAGCCGCGGGGAACCGTTGATTTCCGCTGAACAAGACCCACACTTGCCGGCCTTGCAGTTCCAGCGGACAGCCAGGTCGTTGGCCTGTTCCGCTTGGATCTTGTGCACGGCATCGAGGACGACCATGCCCTCGGAAATCTCGCAGTCGTAGTCCTGAAAGCTCCCCGAGCCGGCCTTGCCCCGCCAAATCCGGAATGTCGCCGTTGGCATATCTGCCCTCCTCACTTCCTTGCGTCAATGATCCGCTGCAGTTCCTCGGGGATGTCCGGGATCGGCTCCCATGAAACCTCAAGATCGCCGTCCGGGTTCTTGCAAATCACGACGCTCAGCTTTCCGAGTCTCTCGTCCTTGTCAGGGTAGTCGAGGCGTGTGTGCGCACCGCGACTCTCCCTCCGTGCCAGAGCCGATCGTGCGATCGCTTCTGAATAGGCCAGTAGATTCCGCAGGTCCAGCGCAGTGTGCCAGCCCGGGTTGTACTCGCGGTTGCCGCCAACGGCGACCCGCTCCGCTCGCTCCCGCAAGCGGCCGATGGCCTCCACTGCTGCCTGCATGTCAGGCTCGTTGCGGACGATTCCCACCTGGTCCTGCATCATCTGCTGCAGGTCCTGCTGAATCTCGTACGGGTTCTCGGCACTGTCCGCGTCGACGCCGCGGTCGAACGGCTCAAGCGCTGCACGCGCGACACGGGCAGCGTGATCTTGCGAAATCTCGCCGGCCGCGTTCTCCTGGGCGAAGCGAGCAGCGTACTCGCCGGCGCGCTTGCCGAATACGAGCAGGTCGGAGAGGGAGTTGCCACCCAAGCGATTGGCCCCGTGCAGGCCCGCAGCGCACTCTCCTGCTGCGAACAGCCCGGGAACGTCCGTCATTTGCGAGTCCGCGTCGACGCGCACACCGCCCATCACGTAGTGAGTGGTCGGGCCGACCTCCATCGGCTCCTCGGTGATGTCGATGTCGGCGAGCTCTTTGAACTGATGGTACATGCTGGGCAGCTTGCGCTTGATGTGTTCCGCAGCATTGGGAAGCCTCTCCTTGATCCAGGCGATGTCTAGGAACACACCGCCATGAGGGCTTCCCCTGCCTTCCTTGACTTCCCGCACGATGCAGCGCGCCACGTGGTCGCGGGTCAGCAATTCCGGGGGCCGCCGCGCATCCTTGTCGCCTTGGGTGTACCGCCAACCCTCCTCCTCGTTGTCGGCCGTCTGGTTGCGGTATGCAGGCGGGATGTCGCCAAACATGAAACGCTCGCCCTGCGAGTTCCGCAAGACGCCGCCCTCGCCCCGCACTCCCTCGGTCACCAAGATGCCCGCGACGCTCGGGGGCCAGACCATGCCCGTCGGGTGGAACTGGACGAATTCCATATCGATCAGCGCAGCTCCCGCGCGGTAGGCCAGAGCATGGCCGTCCCCCGTGTATTCCCAGCTGTTGCTGGTGATGCGGTACGCCTTGCCGATGCCGCCGGTCGCCAGCACGACGGCCTTGGCGCGAAACACCTTGAAGGTGCCGCGATCCCGGTCGAACGCAAATGCGCCGACCACGCGCTCCCCGTCTGTCAGGATCTCGATCACGGCGCATTCCATGTGCACGTCGATCTCCTGGTGGACGGCGTAGTCCTGGAGCGTGCGGATCATCTCCAGGCCGGTTCTGTCGCCTACGTGCGCGAGCCGCGGGTAGGCGTGCCCGCCGAAATTGCGCTGCAGAATGCGCCCGTCGGGCGAGCGGTCAAAGACCGCCCCCCATGCTTCGAGTTCGCGAACCCGCGCGGGAGCCTCCTTGGCATGCAGCTCTGCCATCCGGCAGTTGTTCAGGTACTGCCCCCCGCGCATCGTGTCGGCGAAGTGCACTTCCCAGTTGTCACGGTCATCGACGTTCGACAACGCGGCGGCTACGCCCCCCTCGGCCATCACCGTGTGCGCCTTGCCGAGAAGGGACTTGCAGACGAGACCGACCGAAGCACCCATAGCCCGGGCTTCGATCGCCGCTCGCAGGCCTGCCCCGCCGGCGCCGATGACAAGAACGTCGTACTGAATCGGCTGTTCGATCACTACAGGATTCTCCAGTCAGTCCATACGCCCATGGAGCAGAGGCGGATGTAGAGATCGGAGAATCCGACCGAGAACAGGCTGAACCAAGCCCAGCGCATGTGCTGGCGGTTCAGGCAGCTTACGCAATCGTAGGTCTTTCCCAGCGCGGGCGACCCGGAAAGCACGTCCCTGCGTCCTCCCAACAAGTGGCGCAGGGAATGGCAGCCGAATGCGTAGCAGGAAAGCAGCGCCACGTTGACGATCAGCACGATGCTGCCCACGCCCACCCCGAACGCGACCGAGCCTGTGGTCGGATCGGCAAACCACAGCGCCTTCCAAGCGTCATAGGAAAGCATGACGATGAATCCGAGCGCTATGTAAAGGAAGTAGCGATGCACGTTCTGGATGATCAGAGGGAACGAACGCTCGCCCCGGTAGCCGGATCGCGGTTCCCCCACGGCGCAGGACGGCGGATCGGCCCAGAAGGCCTTGTAATAGGCACCGCGGTAGTAATAGCAGGTCATGCGAAATCCCAGCGGGGCCCAGAGAATCAGGAATGCCGGCGAGAACGGCAACCACAGCGGCCACCAGCCGGGCTTGGGTCCGAACCAGCTATGCTCGCTCGACCCGAAGATCTCCGGCGAGTAGAACGGCGAGAGGTACGGCCCGGCCGTGTAGTGCTCCGCCTGGAAGATCGCCCAAGTGGTATAGACGATGAACGTGGAGAACCCGAGGAATATCGCCAGCGGTTGCACCCACCAAGCGTCCGGCCGCGAGGATTGGCCGAATCCACGCTTGCCAAGGGGAACATCAATGGTCGCCATGGTCTCTTCAGTCTGCCCCAGACAGAATTTAGAATTGTAACGAGGCCATTGGCGGCATTTCAACTTGGGAGAACGCCCCAACGCACCGGGCGCAGGACAGCGTCTCGTGGCGAGCCATCGATGGAGTGCGCGCAGCCATCTCGCCCGTTCTGTTCAGATGCGGCCAGCTTCGTGGAACGGGACGGGCGCACCGCGCCACTGAGCGCCGCGGGCGCGTCTGCGCTGGATCAGAACCGGCTTAGCTGGCCTTTTCGACCTTTTCCACCGAAGTGATCTTCATGCCTTCGATGGTGCCGGTCACCGTAACCTTCGTGCCAGCATGCTCCACCAGCTTGGCTTGCTCGGCAACCTCGTAGATCTTGCCATCGGCCGTTACGACCGCAGCGGTTGCCCCGCTCTTGATGCAGTTCACGGCACAGGCCAAGTCGACGTGACCGGCCTTCGCGCAGTTTAGGTCCAGCACATGGCCGGTAACCGACCCTGCCAAGCAAAGCGGCGCAGCCAACATGGCGAGCGCCAGCAGCGTGATCAGTCTCTTCATTTGGATGTTCCTCTCTTGCGGTCGAAAACGCGACCGAAACCGAACTCTAGCGTTGCAGCGGCCACTTCGTCAAGGCCAAGAGCCCGCGCGCCGCGACCATGCCCCGCGGGCTAGTAGCCGTTCTCGCGCAACACTGCGACCAGTTCCTCCACAGCGTTGGAGCTGGCTTCAAGCGCCGACTTCTCGTGGGCGTCGAGCTCGACCTCGTATACCTGCTCCAAGCCGTTCGCTCCGAGCTTACACGGAACGCCCACGAAGATGCCGTCACGCCCGTACTCGCCTTCGAGCAACGCTGCGCACGGCAGCACCCTGCGCTGGTCCTTGAGGATCGATTCGACCATTTCCACTACCGACGAGGACGGCGCATAGTAGGCACTGCCAGTCTTGAGATGCTTGACGATCTCCGCGCCGCCGTCGCGGGTGCGCTGCACGATCGCCGCAATCTCGTCCTCGGACAGGATCTGGCTGATCGGAATTCCCGACACGCTGGTGTACCGCACTAGCGGGACCATGGTGTCGCCGTGCCCGCCCAGCACCATGGCCACGACGTTGCTCACCGAGACGCCGGCCGCTTCGGCCAAGAAGGTGCGGAAGCGTGCGGTGTCAAGCACGCCGGCCATGCCGATCACGCGATTCCGGGAGAACCCCGATGTGTGGTAGGCGACATGGCACATCGCATCGAGAGGGTTCGAGACCACGATCAAGATCGCGTTCGGCGAGTACTTCGCCGCCGCTGCGATGCAGGACCGCACAATCGATGCGTTCTTGAGCAGCAGGTCGTCGCGGCTCATGCCCGGCTTGCGGGGAAATCCCGCGGTCATCACAACCACGTCGGAATTCGCTGTGTCTTCGTAGTCGTTGGTGCCGACCACGCGCACGTCGGAACCCTCCACCGGACAGGCCTCCAGCATGTCGAGCGCCTTGCCCTGCGGCACGCCCTCGATGATGTCGATCAAGGTGACGTCCGCCAGCTCCTTGTCGGCGATACGCAAGGCGCAGCTCGCCCCGACATTGCCTGCGCCGATGATCGTAACTTTCCTTCGCATCGCGAGACCCTCCCGATTCCTCAGTTCATGTGGCGGATCACGGCGGCGCCGAACTGGCTGCAGCCGAGCTTCGTCGCACCTTCCATCTGCCGGTGCAAGTCGTACGTGACCGTCTTCGCCGCGATCGCGCCGGTCATGCCCGACTCGACCAACCGGGCCGCTTCCTTCCAGCCCAGATGATCCAGCATCATCACCCCGGACAGGATCACGCTGCTCGGGTTGATGACGTCCTTGTCCGCATACTTCGGAGCTGTCCCGTGCGTGGCCTCGAACAGCGCCTGCCCGTCGCCGATGTTGGCCCCGGGCGCCAGGCCCAGCCCTCCAACCTGGGCGGCGCAGGCGTCTGACAGGTAGTCGCCGTTGAGGTTTGTCGTGGCGATCACGTCATACTCTGAGGGCCGCAGCAGGACCTGTTGGAACATCGCATCAGCGATGCGGTCCTTGACCAAGATCTTGCCGTCTGGCACCGTGCCATCGCCGGAATCCCAGACTTCAGCCTCCGTCACGCAGACATCGCGGAATTCCTCGGTGGCCACTTCGTAGCCCCAGTCCCGGAAAGCACCCTCGGTGAACTTTTGGATGTTGCCCTTGTGCACCAGCGTGACCGACGAGCGGCCGTTGTCGACGGCGTACTGGATCGCGGCGCGCACCAAGCGCTTCGAGCCGGTGATCGAGACGGGCTTGATGCCCACGCCGGAGTCGGCAAGGATGCCGCGGCCCATCTCGCCGTTGAGAAACTCGATGACCCGGGCCGCCTCCCCAGTGCCCTGCTCCCACTCAATCCCGGCGTAAACGTCTTCGGTGTTTTCCCGGAAAATCACCACGTCGAGCTTGCCCGGATCCTTCATCGGCGAGGGCACGCCGGGATACCACTTCACCGGGCGGACGCAGGAATACAAGGTCATCAACTGGCGCAGCGCCACGTTCAGGCTGCGGATGCCACCGCCGACGGGCGTGGTGAGCGGGCCCTTGATGGCAACGCAGAACTCGCGGATCGCGTCGACCGTGTCGGCGGGCAGCCACTCGCCGAAGCGATCGTACGCCTTCTCGCCGGCAAAGACCTCGTACCAAGCGATCTCTCTCGAGCCTTCGTACGCCTTCGCGACCGCCGCGTCGATGACTGCCTTGGCCGCCTTCCAAATGTCCCGGCCCGACCCGTCGCCCTCGATGAACGGGACGATCGGACGGTCGGGCACGACGCAGCGGCCAGCTTCCATCCGGATGCGAGTTCCGTTCGAAGGAACAGGGATACCGTTGTAGTCAGGCATAGCGCTTGCGGTGCTCGGAGAGGCTCGCGGCTCGGAACGTTGCTGTCGAGCCCGGAAACCGGGCAGAGCATCCCGGTCGGCCCCAAATCCAAGCATATCATTGGGCGCTTCCAGGCGACAACGCCTGCCGCGGCGGAGGGCGGACGGCTCGGGCCATCGGCTCTGGCAGAATAAGATGAAGGTCCGGCCTCCAAGCGCGGCTCGAATTCTCCCATGCAAGCGAACCCAGCCAAGACTGCGAAGCCCGATGATGAGGCCCCGCAGGAGGCCGTCCAGCCGTCGCGCGGCATCATCGCCGAGTGGACCGTCACGATCCTGCTCCTGCTATTCGGCACGACCACTCTCGTCCAGGCGTTCGTGATTCCGACCGGCTCGATGGAGGACTCGCTGCTGATCGGTGACCACTTGCTGGTAGACAAGCTTGCCTATGCGCCAGCCGGCGCCATCAGTCAATACCTGCTGCCGTATCAAGAGGTCGAGCGCGGCGACATCATCGTCTTCCGCTATCCGATGGACCTCGAGCAGACCTTCGTCAAGCGCGTCGTAGGGGTCCCGGGGGACCGCATTCGCATCGTCGACAAGGAACTGTGGATCAACGGCAAGAAGGCGGACGAACCCTACGTCGTGTACAAGAGCGATTTCATCGACTCTTACCGCGACAACTTCCCTACCATGCCAACGTCGATGCAGATCTACGAGCCGGCCCTGCGCATGCTCAAGGAACATGTCAAGGACGGGGAGCTGGTCGTACCAGAAGGGAACTACTTCGCGATGGGCGACAACCGCGACCAGTCGCTCGACAGCCGCTACTGGGGTTTCGTGCCGCGGGCGCACATCGTTGGCAAGCCCCTGATCATCTACTGGTCGTACGACGCCCCCACTGCACACCTGCAAGACCCAGGCGTCTCGCTCGAGCACCTGCGCGACCTGGCCCTGAACTTCTTCACGAAAACGCGCTGGTCTCGGACCCTGAAGTTGATTCGCGGCTACGAGTGGTCAGGGGCCTGAGGTCTCGGCCCATGGGACGCGGGCCGCAGCGCCATGCAGTCATCATCGCCGGCGGCCGCGGGGTGCGCTTTTGGCCTCGCAGCCGCATCGACAGGCCGAAGCAACTGCTTGCACCGCTGGGCGGCCCTACCCTGCTTCGGCAGACGTTTGAACGGCTGCGCGGCTCGTTTCCGGCCGAGAATATCTGGGTCGTGACGGCCCAGCGCCTGCTAGAGGCGGTTTCGTCCGAGCTGCCAGAACTGCCTTCCGGGCACCTGATCGGCGAGCCGGTGGCAAGGGGAACTGCTCCGGCGGCTGGCCTGGCCGCTGCGCTGATCCTCCGCCACGACCCCGACGCCCTCATGGGAGTGTTTCCGGCCGACCATCACATCGGCGATGCGCAGCAATACGGCGGGTTGCTCGAGTCGGCCCTGACGGCGGCTGAAGCGGATCGGCTAGTCGTGCTGGGAGTCCGGCCGCAACGGCCCGAAACCGGCTTCGGCTATATCGAATTCGCGGATCCGATTCAGCCGGGTCACGGCCGAGCGGTGCCGGTGACGCGCTTTCGCGAGAAGCCCGACCGCCGCACTGCGGAAGAGTTCGTCCGGAGCGGGCGGCTCTATTGGAACAGCGGCCAGTTCTTCTGGAGGGCCGCGGTCCTCGCGGAGGAGATGCTGCGACACTTGCCGGATACTTGGACCGCGCTAGCGGCGATCGCAGGCGGCGACGCGGACAGCCTCGGCGAGCGCTACGGGGAGTGCGCGAACGTCTCGGTGGATACCGGAATCTTGGAGCGCTCGGACCGGGTGTGGGGCCTGGCCGCCCCGGACATCGGCTGGAGCGATCTGGGCAGCTGGGAGTCTCTCCGAGCGCTGCTCCCGCAGGACGCCGCTGGCAACTGCGCGCCCACGCCAGGCACGCTGGTGCGGTCGTCGGGAAACTATCTGGACGTGCCGAGCAAGCACGTAGCACTGCTCGGCGTAAGCGACCTAGTGATCGTCGAGACTCCGGACGCGCTCTTGGTCTGCCCTCGGCACGAGGCTCAGAATCTGTCCGAAGTCACTTCGGCTCTCGCAGCCGACGATCACGAGCACTTGCTATGACCGCGGCTCGCGGTATGGGAGCAGCCAAGATTCCAAGCTGGCAGGCAGGCCGACATCTCGCGCCAGCCGCCTGAGGCCCGGCAAGGTATCCACGTCATAGCCCTTCGCTCGCGTTTCCACGGCCTTGAGGCCAGCGCCTTGCATAGCCGCCAGGCACACGCTGCGTGTATCCGGGCGCGACCAAGCCACGCCTCGAAACATCGCCGCGGCAACGCGGGTCGCGCCGATGAGCGTAAAACCCCCGTCCTCCGAAGGTCCCAAGACCACATCGGCCGAATCGAGCGCGTCCGCAGCCTCGCCGAGCTGCGCCAATGGCAGCGTGGGCGCATCACTGCCCACGATCAGGGCCTTGCCGTACCCTTCGCCCAGCAACTCTTCCAAGCAGAGCCGCATGCGCTCGCCCAAGTCGCTGCCGCGCTGCAAACGAAAGCGACCGCCGTCGGCTTCAGCCTCGAATTCGGCCCACCGCACGTCGCAATAGAGGAAGGCCTCGTGGGCCGGCAAGTCGACTAGGCGAGCCCACATCGCCAGGGTGCTGAGACGATGAAACTCCGCCGCGGCCTCGGGCGAAAGGTCCCGGGCGAGGCGGGTCTTGACCATGCCGGCCCGCGGTGCCTTGGCGAAGAGCGCGACTGCGATGGCCGGAGATGGGGGCATGCCCATCCAATGCTACACTCGCCCTAGGATCGATCGCCGATGTCGGCAGATTCCCGCGCAGGCGGAAGCATGACGGCCTTGCTCGTTGACGACGAGGCCTTGGCCCGCGAGGAACTGGGTTTCTTGCTGCAGTCGTTTCCCGAGATCGAGGTCGTCGGCGAGGCGGCGGATGGCCACAGGGCGATCGATCAAGTCGCCGACCTAGAGCCTGACATCGTCTTCCTTGACGTCCAAATGCCGGGCCGCAACGGGCTCGAAGTGGCACGCGAGCTGCTCGCGCGCGGGGGCAAGATCCCCTATATCGTGTTCGCCACGGCCTTTGATCAGTACGCCGTCGAGGCGTTCGACGTCAACGCCGCGGACTACCTGCTCAAACCCGTTGAGAAGGACCGCTTGGGTCGGGCGATTCGCCGGGCGCAACAACAGATCCTCTCCCCGGAACGCGAGTCCGAGCGCTTGGCCCGTCTCCTGGCGACGATTCGCAACCAGCCCGCGCCTCCGACCAAGGTCCTGATCCGGGGGGGCGACCGCATGATGCTGGTCGACGCTGCGGATGTGATCTTCGCCACTGTCGATTCCGGCGCGATTCGCATCGTGGCAACCGAATTGGACGGGCACAGCAACTACAAGACGCTCGACGAACTGCACGCGACCCTGGAGGATCTGCGATTCTGGAGGCCCCACCGTTCATACATCGTCAACATCAACCGCATCAAAGAGGTACTGCCTTGGTTCAAGTCGAACTATCAGCTGCGCATGAGCGATCCGGACAGGACCGAAGTTCCCGTGAGCCGCGGCCAAACCAAGCGGCTGCGCGAACTGTTCAAGCTCTAGGTTGGCGCAGGAGTGCGAGGCACAGCGGCGCCGGCCAAGCACAAGCCGATGACGTCCTATATCTGTATAGGATGTGCCGCCTTGCCTGCACAGTCGCGATAGCGTTCTTCGCGGCGTCACTGGTCACACTCCCGGCCCAGGTCGTGAGTGGCAGCATTTCCGGCACGGTCACAGGGCCGTCAGGCGGTCGCGTGCCGGCGGAAGTCGTCGCGGCGCACGTCGAAACGGGCCGCCAGCACAGCTCGCCATCGACGCCGGACGGCACGTTCGTCTTCCCCTTACTGCCGCCTGGAACGTACGACCTCACGCCAAGCGCCAACGGGCTGTCCGCACCGGTCGCTCGGGTCGCGGTGCGGGTCGGCACCAGCGTGCAAGTGCGGCTCGAAATGGTGCTCGAAGCGCTCCAGACCAGCGTTGACGTGGTGGACTCCACCCCGCTGATCGAGGCCGAGACCGCAGCACTGGGCACGGTGATCGAGCGCGGCAGGATGCGCAACCTGCCTCTCAACCAACGGGTGTTCCTGCCGCTGACGCTGCTGGCGGGTGGGGCTCACTCCAGTGCTCCGGGCTCCGAGCTCTCATCCCAGAACGACAGCGGCTTCCATGTGTCGGGCGGGCGCGAGACAGCCAACAACTTCCTGCTCGACGGCATCGACAACAACGACATCTATATCAACCGGATCGTCGTCAGCCCGCCTCTCGACAGCGTCCGCGAGTTCCGGCTCCATGCTTCCGGCTACAAGGCCGAGTTCGGTCGCAGCTCGGGTGGGCAGGTGAACGTTGTGAGCCGCTCGGGCACTCGTGAGCTGCACGGATCGGCCTACCACTATCTGCGCAACGAGACGCTAGACGAGCCGAACTACTTCGACCCGGAGGACGAGCCGAAGCCGACCTACCGGCGCGGGCAGTTTGGCGGCGCTCTGGGCGGACCGCTGCCTGGCGAGCGCACGTTCTTCTTCGCCGGCTTCGAGGGCACCCGCATCGACGATGCCGCGACGCGCACGGCGTCTGTGCCGACCCCGGCACAACGCACCGGCGATTTCTCCGACCTTCCGGCGCCGGTGATAGACCCCTTCGCAGCAGCGCCGTTCCCCGACAACCGCGTTCCCCTGGACAGGCAGGATCCGGCCGGCGCGGGCGCGTCGCGCTACTGGCCCGACCCCAACCGGCGGGATCCCGTGCAAAACTTCGTTTCGACGCCGGACGGGGACGTCCTCGTGAATCAATTCACGGGGCGCCTGGACCACGATCCGGCCGCCGAGAGCCGCGTCTTCGCGCGCTTCAACTCCGGCCACTTGCGCTCCTTCAGCCCATTCGCGGACTCGGACGTGCCGGGCTTTGGGAGCTTTACTCTCGACCGAGGCCAGCACTTGGCCGCAGCCTATTCACAGGCGTTCTCGGCGCTGACCCTGCTAGAGATCCGGGCGGGGTTCAACCGCCTGCGCCGCGCGGTCACGCACCAGAACGCGGGCCGCGACATTTCCAGCGAGCTGGGCATCAAGGGCTTGACAACCGATCCCCGCTTCGTGGGATTTCCCAGTATCAACGTGGGCGGCTACGCCAGCCTGTCGGATGACACCGCACTCCCTATCGTGCGCACAAGCACCACGAGGCACGTCGCTGCCAATCTCACGCGCGCAACGTCAAGGCACCGGCTCAAGTGGGGTGGCGAACTGCGCAGCGTCAGCATTGACGGCACTCAAGGCCTGTTCGGGCGCGGCCAGTTCAATTTCTTGGGCGTGATTTCGCAACACCCCGTGTCGGACCTGCTGCTCGGCTTTCCCACGTACAGCATCCAGACCGTCGTTGACAACGACTTCCGCCAGCGCGCGCAATTCTGGAGCGTGTTTGGCCAGGACGACTGGACGCTGGCCCCGGAACTGACGCTAAGCGTCGGGCTGCGCTACGAATACAATGCGCCCGTTCACGACGCCGATGACCGCTTCTCACAGTTCGACCTCAGCACGCTCCAACTCGTCGACGCGGCCACGTCGCCATTGGGCAGGGCCGGCTACGCCGCGGACCGCAACAATTTCGCGCCACGCATCGGACTTGCTTGGAATCCCCGCGACTCGCTAGTGCTGAGGGCCGCCTACGGCCTCTACTACGACGTGACCATGCTGGAAGCCAATTCCGGCCTGTACTTCAATCCCCCGTACTTTGACCTAAGGCTGTTCTTCCCGTCGCAAGTCTCTCTGCCGCGATTGTCGGACCCGTTCTCCGGGCCGGGCTTCGCCCCTCCGGCATCCGTCAACACCCTGCAGCCTGACTACCGTACGGGCTACGCCCAGCACTGGCACCTCGGGCTCGAGCGCGCGCTGCCCGCCAAGCTGGTGGCGCGGGTAGCCTACGTCGGCTCGAAAGCGGCCAAGCTCTTGCGGCGACGCAACCTGAACCAGCCCCCGCCGGGCGAGGGCGAGGTCGACTCGCGGCGCCCGACCCCCGGCTTCGCCAACATCGTCCTGTTCGAGTCCGGCGCGGCCTCGAGCTACCACTCCGGCGTGGCCACCCTAGAACGGCGCTTCGGCCAGCTTGTCGGCTTTCGCGCGGCCTATACTTGGGCCAAGTCCATCGACGATGTTTCGGCGTTCCTGAGTTCTTCAGGGGACCAATCGTTTCCGCAGAACAGCCACGACTTCCGGGCCGAGAAGGGGCTTTCCAATTTCGACCAGCGCCACCGATTGGCGCTGTCCCTGCAACTGGCGTCACCGCTCCGGCACCGGCTGCTCGGTGGCTGGCGCGCCTACGCCATCGCCACAGCCGGAAGCGGCCGCCCGCTGACTCCGCAGCTGGCCATTGACAACTCCAATACCGGCAACACCGGCGGCATCTTCGGCACCGATCGACCCGACCTGACCGGCGATCTCTCGACCGGTCTTCGCGGTTCGGGCCAGTTCTTCGACGCGGCGGCCTTCGCCGTGCCTGCGCCGCTCAGGTTCGGAAACGCCGGGCGCAACATCCTGGCCGGTCCGGGCTTCGGCTCCCTGGACGTGGCAGTCGTGCGATCCCTGCGGCTGTCCGAGCAAGGCACGGTCGAACTGCGCCTGGAGGCCTTCAACGTTGCGAACCGCGCCAACTTCGACCTGCCGGAGCGGACGTTCGGCCAACCCACTTTCGGGCGGTCGCTGTCAGCGGGGCAGGCGCGGCAGCTGCAGCTGGGACTGCGATTTTCATTTTGATGCGCTGCACGCCAAGGGTCGACCCAGCGTCCTAGCCTCTAGGGCCGGCGCGATGCCTGAGTTCACGGTCAGCTACACGGACCAGCAGGGCGGGGTCCACGAGGACGTCGCGGCCGCCTCCTCCGCCCAAGCAGCCCGCCGGCAATTCACCTCGCGCGGCCTGCTAGTGCGTTCGGTGCGCACGCGAGGCGAGATCCAGACGTCCCGGCCCAGCGGTAGTCGCGCGCGTCTCGACCTGCAGCAGTTCGTGGTGTTCAACGCGCAATTCCTCGCGATGATTCGAGCGGGCATGCCCATCCCGCAGTCTCTGGAGCTACTGGCGGGGAACATCCGCAACAAGGCCCTGGCCGCGCACATTGCCGCCGTCCGCAACGATGTCAGAGTCGGCGTGCCGCTCTCGGACGCGTTTGCCAAGCGCGAGGCATTCCCGCCCATCTATGTCACGTCGCTGCTCGCCGGCGAGCGCTCCGGAGCGCTCGATTCAGTGCTCGAGCGCTACGTGGAGTACCAAAAGCTCGCGCTGGCGGTTCGCAAGAAGATCCTCGTGTCGCTGATCTATCCAACGGTGCTGATCGCGTTGGTGCTCACGCTGGTGGTGTTTCTGGTGACCTACGTGGTGCCGGAGTTCGCGCAACTCTACGAAACCATGGACGCAAACCTGCCCGTGTCGACACAATTGCTGGTCGCTTTCGGCGGTGCCGCGCGCGACAACGCTCTCCTGCTCGTCGCGGCCGTGGCGGCCGTGGCCGCTGGGGGAGTCTGGACTCTGCGCCGGGAGGGCGCGCGGGCCGGTCTCGAGCGCCTGCTGTTGCGCGCACCAATGGTCGGCCAGCTCTGGATTCGCTACCAAGTGGCCCAGCTGGCGCGACTGTTGGGCACGCTCCTTACCGGAGGCGTGCCGCTGTTACACGCCCTCGAGACCGCGAGCGAATCGCTCGGCTCGGGGTTGCTGCGGGAAAGGCTGGGCGTGGTCCGGGAGAGAGTCCGCGAGGGGCAGACCTTGGCAGCCAGCATGCTGCAAGCCGACCTGTTTCCGACCCTGGCGGTCGAGATGGTGCGTGTAGGGGAGTCGACGGGCGCGCTGCCACAGATGCTGACATCGGTCGCAGAGTTCTTCGACGACGAGGTCCAGACCAAGACCGCCGCGCTCCTGAACCTAATCGAGCCGGCCATCATGATCTTCATGGGGATCTTTGTCGCTTTCGTGCTGATCTCCTTGTACCTGCCGATCTTCAGCCTTGCGGAGCAGTTCTGAAGGCCGGCCGCCCCAACGGGCGGCTGCACGCTGCCTCGGACTTGTGCGTCTAGATCTATTGCACGGCGCGATCCCAGCGCCCGTCTATGTCCACGCCCGAGGAAGCGACTGAAACCAGGTTCGAGGCGGCCGAGCATGACGCTCGCCAGCTGGCGCAGCGCTACCGCTATCCGTTCGTCGATCTCACATCGGTCCACATCGATAGCGACCTGTTCCGCTCGATTCCGGTCGATCTGATGTTCCGGCACAACTTCGTGCCGATAACAGAGCGGAACGGCTCGCTAGAAATCGCCATCGCAGATCCAAGACGACTGCCCGAACTCGACGAGATCGCCTCCCTGCTCGGCAAGAAGCTGCGGATCGCCATCGCCACCTTGCCCCAGATCAACGAGCTGCTGGACAAGACTGAGCAATCTCAGAGAGTGCTGGAAGAGGTCACCGAGGAGTTCACCCTGGACGTGAGCGCGGGTGAGGATCCGGACGAGACGCTGTCGATCGACAAGCTGACCCGGGCCAGCGGTATCGCACCGGTCATCAAGCTGATCGACACCACCGTGTTCAACGCTCTGGAGCGGCGGGCCAGCGACATCCACATCGAGACCCGCAACGCCGACGTAGCGATCAAGTACCGCATCGATGGCGTGTTGCACTACGCCATGTCGCCGATCGCCAAGGACTGGCACGAAACGATCCTGTCGCGCATCAAGGTGATGAGCGAACTCGACATCGCCGAGCGGCGCGTGCCTCAAGACGGCCGCTTCCGGGTGCGCTACAAGGGGCGGCAAATCGACTTCCGGGTGTCCATCATGCCCACTGTCTTCGGCGAGGACGCTGTGCTGCGCATCTTGGACAAGCAGTCCATGAGCGAGAAGTTCAAGAAGCTGTCCTTGGACGTGGTCGGATTCAGCGCGGAGGACCAGCAGCGCTTCGGGCGCTACATCCGAGAGCCATACGGGATGGTTCTGGTGACCGGCCCGACTGGCTCGGGCAAGACGACCACGCTCTATGCAGCGCTGAGCGAGATCCAGAGCGACGAAGACAAGATCGTCACCATCGAAGACCCGGTCGAGTACCAATTGCACGGGATCACGCAGATTCCCATCAACGAAAAGAAGGGGCTGACATTCGCGCGCGGCCTCCGCTCGATCCTGCGCCACGATCCAGACAAGATCATGGTCGGCGAGATCCGCGACCCCGAGACAGCCCAGATCGCCATCCAATCGGCCCTCACCGGCCACTTGGTGTTCACGACCGTACACGCCAACAACGTGGTAGACGTGCTGGGGAGGTTCCTGAACATGGGCGTGGAAGCCTATAACTTCGTCTCCGCACTGAATTGCATACTGGCCCAGCGCCTCGTGCGCTTGATTTGCCCCCACTGCCACGTGACGCGGCGGTATTCCCGCGAGCGGCTGGCGGCCTCGCGGCTGCCCCTGGAGGAATGGGAGGGCTTCGAATTTACCGAGGGCGAGGGCTGCATCGAATGCTCGGGAACGGGATTCAGAGGCCGATCCGCGATCCACGAGCTACTCGACATGTCCGACAACATCCGCGAGCTGATTCTGGCCAAGCGACCAAGTTCCGAAATTGCCCGCGCTGCGCGGGCAGAGGGCATGCAGACGCTCCGGGAGTCCGCTGTCGAGCGAGTCCGCGCGGGCCTGACCACGTTGCGCGAGATCGACAAGGTCACTTTCATCGATTGATCGTGGGAATGCTGCTCCAAGCCCTCAACCGGGTGTGGCCGGACCCCCAGCCGGCGTTGGTTTTCGAACTCGGCGGAGGCGTGCTCATGGGGGTGCGCCGGGCAGGTTCGGCCGTGCTCGCCCGCGCCGAAAGCGAACTGCCGGAAACCGATCCGGCGAGCGCCGAGCCCCAGCCGCCGGACGGACTGCAAGACGCGATCCAGGCGGTGCTCGGCGAGCTACAACCCGTCCCTAGCCCGCATGCGGCAGTGCTGCTTCCGGACGAGGCGGTCCGGCTGGCTCTGTTCGAGTTCGACAGCCTGCCGCGCAGGGCCCAGGACCTGCGCAACGCGGTTGAAGAACGCTTTCGCAACAGCCTGCCCTTCGACTCGCGCCTAGCCCGCATCACCTTCCGGGCGCAACATGGCGGTGAGCGGCCGTCGGTATTCGCCGCGGCGGTAGCCACCGAATATGTGCTGCGCTGCGAAAGCGCGTTTGAGGCCGCAGGGCTGTGTCCTGGATTCGTAGGTTCGTCGTGCGCCGCCGCCCTCAATCTGGTCGACGACGACGCCATGGCAGTGCTGCTCAAGCATAGCGACCAAGCGATGACGATCACGGCGGTTGACGGCGGCACTGTGCGACTGCTGCGGCGCATCGCACTACCGAACCTCCACGGCGCAGATGCAGCCACCGGCGTGCGGGAAGTCTTGGCCGATGTCTTCCCCACCCTCGTCTATATCGAGGAGAATCTCGGGCGCGCTGTGGAGCACCTCCTGGTTGCTGGCTTCGGCGAGATACAGGCGGCGCTCGTGGAGGCGCTACCCGGAGAATCGGGATCTCCGGCGAGGCCCCTATTGGAGCCCCGGTTTGCCAGCGCAAGCTGCGGCGCGGGCCTGATGGGGTACGTGCATGGCTGATCGAGCGGTCCGCACGGCGTGGGCGATGCGCATCCAGAGTCCGGCGGCGGGGCTGAACCTAGCCACGCATCCGGCAGGCGGATACCGGGCCTTCTTCGCGCTAGCGTGCGCCGCGGCACTGGCCCTGCTAGTCGTGACTGCGTGGCTGGTGGTCGGATTCCTGCGCATCGAGGGCACACCGGAGCAACTGCTCGGTCGGCAACAAGACTTGCTAGCGGAGCAGCGCCGCTTGGACACTCTGGCCGCGGCCGCATCGCGGCAGCTGCGAAGCGAGAGCACCAGCGAGACCCTCGAGCGCACAGCATTTTTCAACGGGCTGCTGGTGCGCAAGAGCGTATCTTGGACCCGCACGTTCCTAGATCTGGAGGTCGTCCTGCCTCCCAACGTCAGGATGCTCACGATCAAGCCGGAGGTGGCCCGAGGAGACACGATCCGCCTCGACATGACGCTCGGCGCCAAGGCACCGGCGGACTTTATCGGCTTCCTGAAGACGCTTGAGGAATCCGACCTCTTCCGAGCTCCGGCGCTGCGCGGGAGCGTGCCGCCCAGCGATGGCGATCCTACCTTCCGCTACCAGCTCACGGTGGAGTATGACCAGCAACTCTGATCGCACCGCCCGGCCGGTCGCGCCGCTGGAGTGGTACCGCCGATTCGCGCCCAAGACCGTGCTGGCGGTGCTTGGCGCAGTGGCCGTGTGCAACTTGGGATTCTATCTGCTGGCAGTTCGCCCAGCCAAACTGGGAGAGCACGAACTCGAAGCCCGCAATGCGGCACTGGCCGCCCAAGTCCAGAATTCGCGAGCCTCCACGGAGGTCGTACAGGCCCGGGCGAAACTGATCGAGACGGCCGAGGCCGATGGCAGCGCCCTGATCGAGGAGATCGCCCTGCCCCGCCAGAGCGCGTTCTCCGCTCTACTGACCGAACTGGGCGCGGCGGCGACGCAAGCTGGGATCGAGATCCGCGAAACGAGCTATGCCGTTGAGCCACTCGAAGGGAATGAGCAGTACGGTAGCCTCGCGGTGAACGCGAGCTTGCGCGGGCGCTACGACAACCTAGTGCAATTCCTGTACCAACTTGATCGTTCCAAGGTCTTCTTCGTGATCGACTCGCTTGGAGCGACACCCCGCAGCGATGGGAACATGAACGAGCTGCAGATCAACATGCGCTTTGACACGCTGGTGAGGGGTCTCTAGGAGAGCGCCGTGGAGCTCGGAGCGAATAAGCGATCGCTGATCCAGCTGGGAGTGGCACTGGCCGTGCTCGCAATCGTGGTGTACGTGCAGTTCTTCAGCGGGCCCGGCGAGCAGCCTGCGCCAGCCACGCAACGCCCAGCTGTATCCGCTGGCAGGACAACAAGCGAGCCTCCGACCGCCGATCCGCAGGCCCAGGACGAGCCCGATTTCGCTGTTGACGCAACGCTGCGCAAAGATCTCCTCGAGCGCGTCCGCGCTATCGAAACGCCGGTCGTGGACAGAGACATCTTCAACTTCGGCCGCCCGAAGCCGCGCGAAATCGCAGGGCCGACCAGAGAAGAGGCGCGGCTTGCCCAAGCCAAGCTGGAAGCCGCCGCCCGCAAGCCCGCGCCGAGACCCGCGCGACCGGCTCCAAGACCGGCACCGAAGACGGTGCGCCCACCAGACTGGAAGTACTACGGGCTCGCGAGCTCGGCACACTCGGAAGCTCGGCGAGCATTCCTGCTCGATGGCGACGAGATCTTGCTGGCTGCCGAAGGATCGCTGCTTCAGGATCGCTACCGGATCATGGAAATCGGACGGCAGGCGCTCACGCTCGAAGACACCCAGGAGGACCGGGAGTTCTCAATCCCGCTGGAGTTTCCGCAATGAGGTCCGTTCGGAACGCCGCCAGCAGCGGCCAGGAAGGCTATGTCCTGCTGGCGCTGCTCGTAACGTCAGCCGTCTTGCTGATCGGCTTGGCCCTCTCGATCCCGAGGATGGCGCTGCAGTCGCAGCGCCTGAAGGACGCGCAGCTCATCGAGCGCGGCGAGCAGTACCGGCGCGCGATCCAGCTCTACTACCGCGATCACAACAAGTACCCCGAGGATCTCGACGACTTGGAAGACACAGATGGCGTGCGCTATCTGCGCAGACGCAGTACTGACCCAATCGGAGAAACGGGGGAGTGGCGCCTGATCCACATGGGGGAGGACGGACGCTTCGAGGACTCCCTGCTGTTCGACACGGCCAAGGACAGGCGCCAGGGCGGTCTCGGCCAAGCGCTTGGCCCTCAGATGGGGCCGGGGATGACCGGTCTGTTCGGATCGCAGGCGGATCCCGGCACCGGCGACCTTCCCGACACGAGGCCGGGTACGACCGATCCGCAAGATCCATTCGCGCCGGAGGTGCCCGAACCGGTGGAACGCTTCCAAGCGGTGCGAGGCTCCTCCGCGCCAGACCTTGCTAGTGCAACCCGCTATGCCCAAGGGTTTGGGTTCAACACCGTCGAGGGTGAGCCCTCGCCAGATCCCGACGAGCCGCCGGACTACAGCCGAATGCTGCCCAGCCAGGTGCCGATGGACGAGAACGAGCGCCGCTTCGCTCAGCAAGACTTGGGTGTGGCTGCGGGTGGAATCGCACAGGGCCCTGGACAAAGCGTACCGCCACGCCCGGGGGCGCCCCGCCAGGGTCCCAGCGTCGCGCCTGGCCGAACGACTGGCGGGCTCCGAGGAACGGTGTCTGGTTCGGGCGCACCTGAGCTGATCAACCGCCTGCTGACCTCTCCGCGACCCGGCGGAATCGCCGGGGTGTCCGCTCCCGCCCAGGCCGCCGCCACGGTGCAGAGGTTCGAACGCGGTATCGCAGGCGTCGCCAGCAAGAGCGAAGCCGCCGGCGTCAAGGTCTATAACGGCAAGAAAGCCTACAACGAGTGGGAGTTCGTTTACGACTATCGAGAAGACTCTGGCGCCGCGGATCGCGCGCCGGCGAATGCCAGGCCCGGGCTTCCGAACCAACCGCGCAGCCAGCAGTCGGCACGACGGCCGAGCGCGGGTCGGCGCGGCCTGCCTGTGCGCTAGCCGCTACGCCGCCGAGCGGCGGTCGGCAACGGGCTCGGACAGGCGCAGTCCCGCACAGATCGCTCCGAAGACTTCCTCGATCGAGCGACTGGCGTCCACTCTCAAGAGCAAGTCCCGCTCTTCGAACAGCTTGAGCAGCGGCCGGGTCTTGAGGTGATATTCGGACAGCCTGTGCTGCAGCGCTTCAGGGTTGTCGTCAGCGCGCTTCGTAAAGCCCCCGCCCTGGCCGGCCTGAGCGCGCTTGAGCACGCGCTGGCTGACCGCGGCATCGGGCAGATCCAAGTAGATCGCACGGTCGAGATTCCAGTTCTCGAACAGGTAGCTGGCTTGGGATGGGGTCCGCGGGAAACCGTCCAAGACGAATCCATAGCGCCAGTCGTGCAGCTCCAAGCGCTCGCGCACGACCTCTTCGACGATCTCATCGGACACCAGTCGGCCTTGAGCCGTGATGCGCGTCACACGCGAGCCGAGCTTGGTGTGGTTGTCCACGTGCCAGCGGAAGATCTCCCCGATCGAAATGTGCACGAACCCGAATGTCTGAGAGAGCAGGATGGACTGGGTGCCCTTGCCGGCTCCCTGCGGGCCAATCATGATGTACTTGTTCATTGCTCGGTGAGAGCGCTGCTGCGGTCAACCAGTGCGCGGCGAACTTGTGCCTTATCGCTATCGTAGTACTCTCACAAACCGGCCGCCGATAACAGCCGGCGGGCTGCCCGATGCACACACTGGAAGGCAAGGTCGTTGCCGTGACCGGCGCCGCGAAGCGGATCGGGCGCTGCATCGCGCTGCACCTCGCAAGCCGCGGCGCCAAGATCGCGGTCCACTACAACACGTCCGAGACCGATGCCCTCGCCACGGCGGCTGCCTGTAGCGGCCGGGCTTTCCAGGCGGATCTGGCGAACGTCAGCGAGATTGGGCGCTTGTTCGGGGAGATCGAAACGGCGTTCGGGCGCCTAGACTGCTTGGTGAACAATGCGGCGGTCTTCCGTGCCATCGACCCACTCGACGCCTCTGAACGCGACTGGGACGCCATTCACTCCGTCAATCTCAAGGCTGCGTTCTTCTGCTGCCAGCAGGCGGCCAAGATCATGCTCCGCGGAGGCGGGGGAAGAATCGTCAACATTGCTTCGCTAGGCGGGTTGCGGCCCTGGGCCAAGCACGTGCCGTATTGCACGTCCAAGGCCGGCGTCGTGATGCTGACACATGGCCTAGCCAAGGCGCTCGCGCCGGAGATCACGGTCAACGCGATCGCGCCGGGTGTCATCCACTTCGGGGATCAGATGCCCGACGAGATCGACCGCCTCGTGCGCAACACCCCGATGGGGCGCCACGGCACTGGCGAGGAGATCGCCGCAGCCGTCGGCATGCTGCTTGAAGGCTCGCCGTTTGTTACCGGCCAAGTCATCGCCGTGGACGGTGGCCTATCGCTGAAGTAGCTGAGCTCTCCGCAGAGCCGCGGCGCAAGTCGAAGCTGGACACCAGACGCCAGATCTCCGCCACCCGGACCAACAAGTCCGGCAGCAACTCCAGCCGCAACGCGGTGGCACCGTCAGAGAGCGCCTGGCCGGGCTCCTCGTGGACTTCAAGGAACAGCCCGTCGAATCCGGCAGCCGCGCCTGCCCTGGCCAGCAGTTCGATGAACTGGGGCTGCCCGCCGCTTGCACCGCCCGCCGCGCCAGGCTGCTGCAGGCTATGCGTGACGTCGAGCACGACAGGGTAGCCCAGCGCGCTCATCTTGGCCGACGCCCGGAAGTCCACCACCAAGTCACGGTAGCCGAAGCTGGTGCCCCGCTCGGTCAAGAGGATCAGTCGATTGCCGTAGGAGGCGACCTTATCTGCGGCGTACTGCATGTCTTCGGGTGCCATGAACTGACCCTTCTTGATGTTGACGACGCGACCGGTTCGTCCGGCCGCTACCAACAGATCGGTCTGACGGCACAGGAAGGCGGGGATCTGAAGGATGTCGCAGACCTCGGCCACCGCTGCCGCCTGGCTGGGCTCGTGGATGTCGGTGAGCACGGGCAGGCCGGTCTCCCTGCGGACATCGCGCAAGACCTCAAGGCCTTGTTGCACGCCAAGCCCGCGATATGACGACCGGCTGGTCCGGTTGGCTTTGTCGAAGGAAGCCTTGAATACTGCGGCCACCCCCGCCGTATCGGCCGCTTCTGCCACTGCGTGACCGATCTGGAGCGCATGCTCTGCGGATTCGATGACGCAAGGGCCGCCAATTACGAACAGCCTGCGCTTGGCGAACAGGTGTGAGGTTCGATCATCCATTGCAATGTGCTGCGATCAACGACCCACGCTCCAGCGCGGGCCTTTAGTCTCCAGACTACCCTGCATATCTGGCACCTAGACACTAACAGGGTCATGCCTGACCGCTCCCAAGCCCGCGTCCCGCGTCTGAGAGAATGAGCCAATGGGGATCTTCGACGACGAGCCCTTCCATCGCATCGGCAGGCTCCCGACCTATGTCTTCGCGGAGATCAACACGATGCGCGCCAAGGCCCGCCGGGCCGGACTCGACGTGATCGATCTGGGCATGGGCAATCCCGACGGCGCGACGCCCGACTTGGTCGTGGAAAAACTGACCGAAGCGGCCCGCGACAAGCGCAACCACCGCTATTCGCTCTCGCGTGGCATCCCCCGCCTGCGGGAGGAAATCTGCAAGCGCTACCAAGCCAAGTTCGGGGTGGAGTTGGACCCCGAGACGGAAGCGATCGCGACCATGGGGTCCAAGGACGCGCTCGCTCACCTGACGTTCGCCACGATCGGACCGGGCGATGGCGTCGCCATGCCAGATCCGTCCTATCCCATCCACCAGTGGGGCGTGGTGATGGCCGATGGGTTGCAGATCGCTGTTGCGATGCCCTCTCCGGACGAATTCCTCACGCGCATCGAGGACATCTTCAGGAAGCCAGGAGTCAAGCCGGCGATGATCCTGACATCGTTTCCGCACAACCCCACGACTCAGTGCGTCGAACTGGAGTTCTTTCGCCCGCTTGTAGACTTGGCCCATAGGCACGGCACCATGCTCGTGCACGACTTCGCCTACGCTGACATCGTGTTCGACGGCTACCAAGCCCCGTCGATGATGCAAGTGCCGGGCGCGAAAGAGGTCGGCGTCGAGATCTTCTCGATGTCGAAGAGCTACAGCATGCCCGGCTGGCGCGTGGGCTTCTGCGTCGGCAACCCCAAGATGATCGACGCGCTAGCGCGCATCAAGAGCTATCTGGACTACGGAATGTTTCAACCCATCCAGATCGCCGCCATCATCGCTCTCCGCCATTGCGAGTCGGCAACGACCGAGAATGCCGCGATGTACAAGAGCCGCCGCGACGCGCTGATCGACGGCCTGAGCAGCGGGGGCTGGGAGATCGAGCCGCCAAAGGCGACGATGTTCGTTTGGGGCAAGATCCCGGAGCGCTACGCATGGTCGGGATCGCTGGAATTCTCGAAACTGCTGCTGCACGAGGCACTGGTCGCCGTCTCGCCCGGAATCGGCTTCGGCCCCCATGGTGATGACTCGGTTCGCTTCGCATTAGTGGAAAACGAGCAGCGCATCCGCCAAGCGACTCGTGGCATACGCAAGCTGCTGCGGGATTGAGCAGGACCGACCGCTATACTGAGAGGAGCGCGGCCCGCACGGCGGAAATGATCGCCCCGCGCCGTACCCATCCGCTCCAACGCGGCCCTTGCCCATGACCTCGAAATCTGCCCTTGCCGGCGCATTGTTCGCCTTGGCCATCGTTAGCTCCGTCGCGACAGCACAGCCGCTGAACAAGACCATCGAGAGTATCGAGCGTCGCTACAACGGCCTGAGCGGGCTGCAGATGCAGTTCGAACAGTCTATGGAGTATTCAGGGCAGCGGCGCATGGTCGAAACAGGCACGCTCTACCTGCAGCGCCCGGGCAAGATGCGCTGGGACTACACCAGCCCCGAGGGCAAGGTCGCGGTCAGCGACGGCAAGATATTTCGGATGTACAACCCGCATTCCAACCAAGTGCGGCAGGTGGAGTTGGAGGCGATGACCGATCTGCGCGCCCCGCTATCGTTCCTGCTGGGCCGGATGCGCCTGCGTAGGATGTTCCGCAATCTGCGCATCGAGGAGGCGGGCGGACAGCCAGTGCTGATCGGCGAGGGGCGCAACGCCCGGGATTTCTATTCCCGCGTAGAGTTCGACTTCGATCCGGCCGCGTACTCGATCACTGGCATTCGCATCGTGGGACGGGACGAGTCTGTGAACGTCTACCAGTTCTCCGCCGAGCAGGTCAATCCGGCCCTGAGTGAAGCGATGTTCGAGTTCAAGGCACCCGAAGGCGCCGAAGTAGTGCCACTCACCCGGAACTTCAACGATGTTCCGCTAGATCTGGGCCAATAGGCGTCGCCGCCCGCCCCCTAACTATTCAACCCGGGCCGTTTCCAGAAACACCGGCAGGATGGGCACGTCGTGCATGCGGCCGCGCCGACTGGTCTGGACCCGCGAGATACGGTCCACGACGTCCATGCCCTCGATCACGCGGCCGAAGACCGTATAGCCGAATCGCAGCGCACCCCGGTCCAGCGTAGTGTTGGGCTTCAGATTGATGAAGAACTGCGAGCTCGCGGTGTCCTTGCCCATCTGGCGCGCCATGGCGACCGTACCGCGCTCGTTGCTCATGCCGTTCTTTGTCTCAATGCGCACGGGCTTGCGGGTGGGTTTAGGGATGAGTTCCGGAGTGAAGCCACCGCCTTGGACGACGAATCCTTCGATCACGCGGTGGAACACCGTGTCGTCATAGAAGCCGGAGTTTACGTAGACGAGGAAGTTGGCAACGGTCTTGGGCGCTACCTCTGGGTAGAGTTCTGCGCGCACGACGCCCATCGAGGTCTGCAGTGCCACAACCGGACGGGGTTCCTCAACCTGGGCCGATAGGGAGAGAGCAACGCACGCCGCGAAGGCAAGCGGGCGTTTCACAGGCATGCGTACGAGGATACAGAATCCGCCCGCCCGACGCATGTTGCCAGGCCGCAACTGGGCGAGCGACCCGGGACATAGGTGACGATTCGTACCGGAGACATGGGTAACACGTTGTGCCGAACAGGCGCAAAGTGTCGATGCCGTGGAAGGAGACTTCGGCCATGAAAGAACGCTTGTGATTCGTGGCCCGCTCGCTGGACAGCGAGGGCATGGCAGGCACTACGATCTGGGTTCCGTTGACCTAGAGCAGAGGACACTGCGGACTATCGACACTCCGTTCGGAGCGGAGTTGTAACCCATGTGTCCGGAACGTTCTGTTACCTATGTGTCCGGTCCGGACCCGCTTGAAGCTGGTGCCGGGGGGCGGACTTGAACCGCCGACCTACGGGTTATGAGTCCGTCGCTCTAACCAGCTGAGCTACCCCGGCCGCTCCTCTTATCCTAGCCGCTCGCATGAGGGCATCCAACCCGCGCAACCCAGCGCTGGTCATCTGCGGGAACGCGGTGAGTGTTCCGCGCAGAACGACATCAGTACGAGCGCGGCTCTGAACGTTTCGGAGCCTGAAACGGTGACGTGGCTTCGCGGTCGAGGGTTGCAGCGGCAGGGCGGCGGTTTTCTCGAACTACGGCGAGGCTGGAACAATCCAGACCCTTTGGCGGCTCAGAGGGTCGGGCCGATCCTCCAGGTCATCATTTCTCGATGGCCCAACTTCTCGCTGCAGGTCTGGCGGCCGGACGCCACCTCCAGCAACGTGTCGTACATTCTGCGTCCGAGACCGGCAATGTCCTCTTCGCCATCCGCGACGGTGCCGGCGTTGATATCCATGTCCTCGTCCATGTGCCTTGCGGTTGCGGAATTCGATGCGACCTTGATTACCGGCGCAGTGGCGAATCCGAAGCAACTTCCCCTGCCCGTGGTGAAGAGGCAGATGTTGCAACCTCCGGCAACCATGCCGGTTACCGAGGCTGGGTCGTAGCCGGGGCTGTTCATGAACACGAAGCCGCTCTCGTCGATCCGCTCTGCATAGTCGTAGACCGCGCTGAGCGTGGCGTGGCCGCCCTTGGCAACCGCCCCGAGTGACTTTTCGGCGATGTTGGTGATCCCGCCTGCCATGTTGCCCGGCGAGGGGTTGCTGTTGAACGTGACAGGGTCCTTGAAACGACGCACGTAATCGAAGTACCAATCCAACATGTCCAGCAGCCGCCTGCCCACGGCTGGGCTGGCCGAGCGCCGCGTCAGCAGGTGCTCGGCGCCCCAGATCTCGGTCGTCTCGCCCAGGCAGGCCGTACCTCCCTGCTTGACGACAAGATCCGCGCAGTAGCCCACGCCAGGATTCGCCGTGATGCCAGAGAACGCATCCGAGCCCCCGCACTCGAGAGAGATGGCAATCTTGGACACCGGGCAAGGCTGGCGTTCCAATCGACCGGCAGACTCAATCATCTCCCGTACGGCTCTGACGCCATCCTCGACCGCGCGACGAGTGCCCCCGCTCTCCTGCAGGGTCAGCCCCCGGCGAGGCGCCATGCCCGGTTGAGCCGCCTCGTCGCGGAGGTAGTATCCGATCTGGTTCACCTCGCAGCCTAGCCCGACCACGACCGCGGCGGCGATGTTGGGGTGGTCGGCCAAGCCGTCTAACGTCTTGCGCAAGAGGTCCGAGTCAGCACCCTCGCCTTGGCCGCAGCCATCCGCATGAGGCAGCGCGACGACTCCATCCACACCGCTCCCGGCAAAGCTCTCGTCGCGAAACGCAGCGGCGATGCGTTCGGTCGCATAGGCGGAACAGTTGCTTGCCCCCACAATGGCGACGAAGTTCCGCGTGCCTGCCCGGCCGTCGGCGCGCGGATACCCCATGAAAGTGCGGTGCTCCGGAATGGGGATGTCCGCTAAGTCGGACCGCGCCGTGCCGAATTCGTACTGGCGCTCGTTGATGTCGAACTCCAGGTTGTGGGTATGCACCCAAGTGCCCGGCTGGAGGAGTTCTCCCGCGCGACCGATCTCTTCACCGTACTTGTACACGGTTTCGCCCGCCGCCACTTCGCGCAGGGCGATCTTGTGGCCTGGCGCGATCGGCTGGGAAGTCTGGATCAGCCCCCCCTCGAACTCCAGCTTGGCCCCCGCGGGGATGTGGACCCGCGCTACGGCGACGTTGTCGCTAGGGTGCAGGTGAATCCAAGGATTAGAAGGTAGTCGGGAGGGGTCGAGATTGACCAATTGCGTCGGCATGCCAGATTACTCGCAGGTCTCGGCCAAGATCGCGCCGGCTTCCAAGAGCCAATCGGTTTCGGAGTCGCTGAAATCGCGCTCGCGCTCCACGGCAACGCCCAAGACTCCCACCAAGCGCGTACCCTTCATCATAGGCACGCATATCGAACCGCGCATACCCGTCGAGCGCGCCCCTGGGCGAGCAGTGCCGCTAGCATCGGTCTGGAGATTGCAGACCTGCACGGGCTCGGCCCGCTCGGCGGCCAGGCCGGCCATGCCCTTGCCGACCGGGATACGCCGGATCACCGGCAGCAAGGCGTCGGGAATCGGACCGGAGTGCTGTTCCAAGTGCAAGAGCCCGTCAGCGCGCAGGCGATGCAAGGTACCAGTGTCGGCTTCGAGAACGGCCAGGATCTTGGAAAGCGCCTCAGGCGGCGACAGCGAAGCCAGTTCCCGCAGCGGGGGCTTGGCCGGCATCGCGTTCATTCCCCGTCATCCCCGCTGCGGGCGGCCTCGGCCACGAACCACTGGTTAAGCAAGTCTGGCTTGTTGTACGACAAGTCCTCACCTGTGTCGTGGCGGATCAGTCGTCCGCCCGCCGTATTCAGGATCGCATGCGCGGCGGCGGTATCCCATTCCATCGTGGGTCCGAAGCGCGGGTAGATGTCTGCCGCACCCTCGGCCACCATGCAAATCTTGATCGAACTGCCAACCGCCAAGAAGGAAAGCTCGCTGTAGCGCAGCCTCAAGGCCTGCAAATATCTGTCCGTCTCGGTTGATCTGTGCGAACTGCTTCCGACTACTCGCAGGTTTCCACTCGCCGGGATGGTGCCGCAGCGAATCGGAACCGCATCACCCGCTTGGGTGGACTTGAACGAGCCTGTGGACTCGGCTCCCCAGTAGGTGGTCCCGGTGGCTGGCACGTGGACTACTCCGGCCACCGGCCGGTTGCCATCGATCAGAGCAATGTTGACCGTGAACTGGCCATTGCGCTTGACAAACTCCTTGGTGCCGTCTAATGGGTCGACCAGCCAATAGCGCCGCCAGTGCTGACGGGTCGCATACGGAACCTGCTCAGATCCCTCCTCTGAGAGCAGCGGGATCTGGGGGAACTCGTCCCGCAAGCGACGCTCGATGATCGCGTGAGCGGCGAGATCCGCCTCGGTCAGCGGGGATGCATCGTCCTTGGCGCGAACGCTGAAATCCCGAGAGTAGACTTCCATAATGGCCGTGCCTGCATCGGCGGCGATGGCGCGGATGCGGTCAAGCGAGATCATCTCAGGCGCAGACGCGGGAGTCCCAAGCAGCCCCCGCGGACCTCCATCTACTCGGCGGCCCTGCTCCATTGTTGAACATCCCGACTCTCGCCTCTTCGCCACGAATGGGTACGGCCGCGTTGTGCCTGGGGAGGTTCGCTAGAATCGTGCCAGCCCCGCGATCTGGCGCCCTTGCCTTGGTCGCGCCGTTTCCCGATCTCCTATGACCTCTTCAGGCCCGTACCCGTCGATTGTTTACCTCCTGAGCCTTGGATTGGCCGCAGTGACACCCCTGCTGGCCCAGCCGAACGACGCCCAGCCGGGACGCTTGCGTCCGGACGCGCCTGCACAGCACGAAGCCGCCCGCAAGAACATCCCTGACCTGGGCTCGTCAGAGCAGTTCATGAAGCCACGCGATCCGGAGCCGGAGCCACCGCTGGATCCACGCATCGTCGACGTGATGCGCATGACCGAAGACACGCGCTCTGACGATTTCCCGGACATCGTCACGAATCCCGCGGATCGCTCGGAAGTCTGGCTGGCGTGGGCCAGCTACGACGGATTCCAAGACGAGGTGCGCTTGGCGCGCTATGACAACGAGAAGCAGCGTTGGAGCACTTGGACCCAGGTGCCCGGGGTCAGCGGAGACGTCTGGAAGCCCCGCTTGGCATTCGACGAGCAAGGGCGTCTGTGGACCGTCTGGTCGCAACAAGTCGACGGCAATTTCGATTTGTACGCACGTTGGTACGACGGCACGACTTTCGGCCCGCTGCAGCGGCTGACCAGCGCGCCGCAATCGGACTTCGACCACGACGTGGCATTTCGGGACGGGAAGATCCACCTAGCCTGGCAGGCGTTCCGGGGCAAGCAGTCCGACGTGTACTACATGGCCTACGAGGACGGCAGATGGGGCCAAGAACTGCTGGTCAGCGACAGCGAGCAGAACGACTGGGAACCGGCCATCGCAGCGGACTCGCAGGGTCACGTTACGGTTGCTTGGGATACGTACGATCAAGGGCGGTATGACGTGCGCATGCGCCGGATCTCCAGTGAAGAGCCCGGGAGAGTGATCAAAGTTGCCGCGACAGAGCGGCTGGAAGCCCGGCCTGACCTAGCAGTGGACAGCCAAGACCGGCTGTGGGTGAGCTACGAAGTCGGCAGGGTCAACTGGGCCAAGGACCAAGGCCGACTGGACAAGGTCGACACCGCGCCTGGCTATCCGATCTATGACCGGCGCGGAGTCGAGGTGGCGGCGTACGCTGGCGAGAGAAAGCTGGGCATGGCTGCTGAGTTCGCGATCGAGCGCGGAGAAAAGGCCTATACGCCCGACAGCGGCCAACTCCACCACTACGGTCGGCTGGCGATCGACGACCAAGATCGCCTGCACCTGCTGATTCGCAACCGCCAAGGAAGGCGGCTCGCCGACTACTGGCGCATATTCGTTACCACGCTGACAGACGAAGGCTGGACCGAGCCAGCCATGCTGCCGTACAGCCGGGGAAGGTCCAGCATGTTCGCGGCCGCAGCGCCGGCGCTAGATGGCTTGTGGATCGCCTGGCCCCGAGATGGCCACCCGACCTTCTCGGTAATGGTCAACCTGCCAGAGGAGACCGTGATTGAAAACGTGTACGCGGGCCGTTACGAGCCCGGTGTCCGGCCATCGCAGCCAGCCTTGAGCGATCGGGAGCCGGTTGTGCCGGCGCGGCCCACAGCCCATCCCAACGAGGCCCAGGACGTGCGCCGCATCCGCGCATATCGGACCCGCGTAGCGGGCAAGCAACTGCAGATCCTGCGCGGCGACACTCACCGGCATACGGAACTCTCGATGGATCTGCGCGGTTCGCCGGACGGATCGATCCTCGACTTCTACCGCTACATGTTGGACGGGGCGGCTATGGATTGGGGCTTCATTTCCGACCACCAGTACGGCGCCGACCGAACGTACTGGTGGTGGCTAACCGAGAAAGCCGCAGATCTGTTCTACACGCAAGGCTACGCATCGTTGTTCGGCTACGAGCGTTCGGTGCGGTATCCGAACGGGCATCGCAACGTGTTCCACACCAAGCGCGGCATCCAGAACGTGCCGTTTTTCGTCAAGCCGGACGAGTACATGCAGCGGCACAACGGCATCGGCCCCGTGATCGAAGGCGACACCAAGATGCTCTACGAAGAGATTCGGCGCACCGGCGGTCTCGCGATCTCACACACTTCCGCGACCAACATGGGAACCGACTGGCGCGACAACGATCCCGATCTGGAGCCGGTGGTTGAGATCTTCCAAGGCGATCGCTACAGCTACGAATGCATGGGCTGCCCGTTCTCGGACAAGGGGGACGACTATCCGTCAGAGGGTTCGGCGATGCTCGAGGAAATCCACCCGGACGGGATGGTTGCCGCCGCTTGGGCAAAGGGCTACCGATTGGGCGTCATCGCCAGCTCCGACCACCTCTCGACGCATATGTCATACGCCATGGTGTATGCCGAAGACGCCACCAGGGAAGGCGTCTACGATGCCATCAAGCAGCGCCACACGTATGGCGCGACCGACAACATCATCGTGGACTTCCGGATCGGCGAAGCCTTCATGGGAGACGAGATCCGCGCGCAGGGCGAAGTCCCGGCAATCCGGGCCGTGATTCTCGGGACTGACACGATCCGCGAAGTCGCGCTCGTGCGCAACAACGAGGTCGTGTACACGCGTAACCCTATGTCGAAAGATGTCGACTTCGAATACACAGACAAGGAACCATCCCCGGGGGAGAACTTCTACTACGTGCGAGCGGTACAGGTAAACGACGAGATCGCTTGGTCGTCGCCAATCTGGGTGATCCGCGAATGAGCGCCTAAGCCGCGTCGATAGGGTCCGGAGCGGCGATCCGCTAGCGGGGCGAGCGCCTCACGAGGGAGCAGGCGCGTAAGCCCGCAAGAGTTCCTTGGCGTTTGCCAGCGCCGCCTCGCTCACTTCCGCGCCCGAGAGCATACGCGCAACCTCGTCGACCCGTCCGCTGGCGGATAGGTGCCGGACGGTGGCGGTCGTGCGGGAAGTGTCGTCCGACTTCGAAACATGGAAGTGGGCGTCTGCGAAGCATGCGATCTGCGGCAGGTGCGTCACGCACAAGATCTGGCTCTGCCGCGAGAGCTGACCCAGCCTGCGCCCGATGGCCTCCGCCACGCCGCCTCCCACCCCGGCATCGATCTCATCGAAGACGTAGGTCCGGCGATGCTCGCCGTGGTTCGCTGCGGCCTGCAGAACGGTCTTCAGCGCTAGCGCGACACGAGAGAGTTCTCCGCCAGAGGCGACCTGACCGAGCGGACGGGCCGGCTGCCCGGGATTGGCCGAGAAGAGAATCGCAGCCCTATCGGTCCCGGTCTCGGTCCATGTGTCGATGGTGTCGATGGCTATTACAAACTCTGCCTTGGGCAAGGCCAGGTCGCGCAGTTCCGCCCTGGTTTGCGCGGCCAGCGCTTTCGCGCCCTTGCGTCTTGCGCCTGACAGTTTCTTGGCGCTTCTGGCATAGTCCTCGGCCGCTTCCTCAACCGCCCGCTCAAGCGCCTCCACCTGCTGGTCGCTGGAATCCAGCAAGGCCAGTTCTTCGTCGACACGCTTCTGGAACGCCAAGACTTCGGCCAAGCTCGGACCGTACTTGCGTTTCAACCTGTCCAGTGCCGCCAACCGCTCTTCAACCTCTTCTAGTCGTGCCGGATCTGCTTCGATGCGGCCGAGGTACGCCTGCAGCTCGAACGCGACATCGTCCACCGTGGCCCGCGCCTCTTCCAACCGTTCGGCAAGCTCCGCCAAGCTGCGATCGATGTGCGCGATCTGTTCGAGGTCGGCTGAGGCCGACTTGATTCGCGCCGAGGCCGACTCGGACGAGTCGTAGAGGCTGTCAAACGCCGCAAACGCGCTCTTGCGCAAGTCCTCCGCATTGGCCAGCAGCTTCTGCTCTTGACCGAGAACCTCGTCTTCGCCCGCCAGTGGAGCGGCCCGGAAGAGCTCCTCTGATTGGTAGCGCAGCAGGTCCAGGCGGTGCAGGCGCTCTTGCTCGTCGCCCTTCACCCGGCTCAACGCCTGCGTGCACTGAGTCCATTTCTGGTGGGCCGCTCGTAAGGCGCTAGCCTGATCGCCCAGCCCAGCGTAAACATCGACCATGCGCAGCTGCGCTGCGGGAGACAGCAGAGTCTGCTGCTCGTGCTGGCCGTGGATGTCTCCTATGTGGGCCGCCAGTTGCCGGAGTTGCGCCAGCGTGGCCGGAGAGCCGTTGATATAGGCGCGGCTCTTACCCGAGGCGAGAACGTGCCGCTCGAGGATCAACTCATCAGCTTGGCTATCACCGTCGCCATCTTCTGACGGCAGCTTTGCAGCAACGTCAGCAGGGCATTCAAAGCGCCCACAGACGCGCGCCTTGCGAGCTCCTGCACGTACGACATCCGCGCTGGCGCGTGCACCGAACAGCAGCGCCAAGGAATCAACGACGATCGACTTGCCGCTACCGGTCTCACCGGTCAGGAGGTTGAGGCCCGAGTGGAATTCGACTCGGAGCCTGTCAACCACGGCATAGCTCTCAATGTCGAGTTCTTGAAGCATGGGTAGGTGATCTGTCGCTCGGAGTTACAGACCTGAAGGGCACGGTAGGGTCGAATCGCGGATTCGGGACGGCCGACCTCACGGAATTATATCGGGGGTCGTAGGCAAGCGTGTCGGCGCCACTCAAGCGAGGAGTTCTGGAGTGACAGCCGGCGCAACGTCCCGTGTTGATTCTCCGCTGGCGCCAACAGATGGGTCACGGTCCCGGGTCACGCAGGCGATTGACCACTGCAACGTCGGGTGGTGGTCGTTCGTAGTCGGTCCCTATATCCGTGGGAAATACCGGGACGCCATTGCGTACCTCGGGCGCGCCTTCAGGCTCGAGCGCCCGAACGATCAGCTTCGACGCTACTGCGCCGATCGTCTTGCAGCGCTGCCGCGCGAACCGGCGCACCATTGCCAAGGCCTCGGCGGACAGATTCAAGGTCGTCCTCATGGCTGTACCACTCCTACTAGCATCGGTGATGCTGAGCACCAATCGTCACAGCCGCTCTCCGCCGATATCTCCGACTTCAGAGCTTCTCTTGGCGGGACTGGACAACAGTCGAACTCCACATCCCATGACTCGCCATGCAGAGGGCATGCGGTATCGCCAAGGCGCCATGTCGATGAAGGCTCCGCGTTTCGATTCGATTCCTGCACCCGAAGAGTACCGGCCTCCAATCAGGCACGCGGCTACGGCGATCCAAGAGCCTGTCCGTGAAACCTATCGCTGCGTCCTGCGTCTGACTGAAGGTGCCTTTCTCGAGGTCAGATGACAAGCTTCGCTCTTGTCTCTGGAAGCCCTACGTTGGGCACCGGCAGCGCTCTCTCGAGCTATCAGAGCGCAATGCCTCGAGAGAGTGTTGTCGAAAGGAGTCAGCGGCCAGCGCTGGCAAGGGACTATGCTCCGGTTGACGGAGGTGGGGGTTAAGCATGACTAATCGCAACTTGTTGCTTTCATTCGTCCTAGCAGGTGTCGCCGTTAGTGGCATCGTTCTCGGGCAGTCGATGGAAGATTCCGATTCGGCGGATTCCGACTCTGGCGAATGGGAAATGTTCAGCGGAAACGTCGTTGCTCTCGAAGCGACAGGAGGAGGTTCTGCCGGAACCGGAACCACGGCCGACGAAGCTCCGACCTCCGCTGAAGGGCCGCTCTTCATCTACAACACGGAGACTGGCAAGGTGTATCGCATCTTCACGGGCTGCGGCGACCTAGGCATTAACGGGTGCATCGAGGCTCTTCCGGTCGTTATGGAGGGGCAGTTCACCACGGTGGTGCCACAGCCTCAGTCTGGTGGCGGTCAGATCCGCCGGTAGAATCCCAGCGGCAAGAGCTCACAGCCGCTCGGGGGACACTGCCCCGGGCAGTGACTTGCGGCCATCAACCTAAGTCTCCTTCTCATTGGCTCTCACAACCTCGCCATGGCTGCTGGGAACCGCCTCAGTTAGAAGCGACTGTGGATCGCAGCAGCTATAGCGCGTCGGCATTTCAACAGTCCCAGATTTGCGATCCTCAACTGGACGATATTGAACTCCAATGCCTTTCAGCCAGAACGGCGAGAAACGAACTAGCGGAACTGGCGAGTCTGGGATCAATATGGCCCGACAACGCAGAGGCGGTGCTCTGGCGGCATGCGCGCGACGATCAGCTGAGGGACTAGGGGGCTACCTCTTCCGAAGTAGAACTCGCAATAGGAGCATCAGCTGCCTTTGAAGCGATGGAGATCTCGAAGCCAACCGGTTCGATGACTCGGAGCTCGCTCCAATCGTATAGGGTCCGCTTGATTTGCTCGGAATACTCGCCGTCTGGAAGCGTGCTGAGATACGACTCGTACAGCTCGGCCGCCTCCTTGAATTCTCCCGAATCTGTATACACTTCCGCCAGGATGAGGTAGGCCATAGGCCAATCGTCCATTTCGCCAGCATTCTCGATCATCTCGGCCATTGCCTTCGCTTTCGACGACTTGCCGTTCTTGAGAGCCGCGAAACTGTTGAATAGGCGCAATTTCATGGACCCTGGGGACATCGCTAGGTACCGGTCCGTGAGCGACTCTAGTTCCGTCCAGTCCTTGTCCTCGACGGCCATGTCGATCAACGCTAGGTACGGCTTCAAGAATTGACCGTCAATCTCAACTGCGCGTTCGAACGCCTCGCGGGCGCTTTCCCGTTCGCCGAGCCCCACGCGAGCTCTGCCCAGTGCCTCCCAGGCGGCCGCGAACTCCGGATGCAATTCCAGCGCGCGTTCTAAGAGGGGAATCGCCCTTGCGTAGTCGGGCTCCTCAACAGACCGCAGCAACTTCGCTCCCTTCTCGTATGCCTTCCTAGCCGACTTGGGCGCCGTCAGCGTCGTGAGGCTGACAGGGTCTCCAGATGCCCCATCAATGCGGCTTAGGACGATTGTGCCGACCCTGGACATCCTCATCGGGCGCGACATGCCCAGCCAAATTTCGCTCGAGCGATAGCCCGGCAATTCGGCGTATAGCCAGCAGTGCGACAGGTTCATTCTTCCTCGCCCTCCTCCGATACGTGCGCCCGGTGTTCCGAAGAAGGCCATCCGGGCGCTCGCGTCCGACATGGCCAGCACGGGGTTGCAGCTAGGCTGAAACGAAAAGCGCCCCCGTCTGTCTGTGTAAACCTGCGGGAGCGACCCGCCGCCACAGGAGACTCGAATGACTACTGGCTCGGGCAGGCCCTCCGCTCCCTCTACGATCACCTTTCCCGCCAGGATGATCGGCAGGAACAAGCGATTGGCGCTGCGATCCCTGAATCGAGGCTGACTTCTCTCGTACGACGATGTCGATTGCCGGCGCTGACTGCCCGACGATGAACCGTAAGTGTTGCGGGAGGTCCCGTAGGAGTTGCTGGACCTACCGTAAGAACTGCTGGAGGTCCCGTAGCTGCTGCTCGACGTTCCGTAAGAACTGCTGGACGTGCTGCGGGTAGTGCTGGAAGTGCCGCGGCTGCTGCTGGAGCCGCCGTACGAGCTGCTGGAAGAGGAAGAACTTCCCCCGCGCTGTTGCGACTGGCCAAATACCGTAGGGCCCGAAATCGCTACAGCAACGCTGAGTAGGCATGTGCCCGCGAATGTAAGTCTACGCATGATCCAATCGTGCTCCACCTCGCCTGCGATGCCCGGGGTGGGAGGGGTTCCAGCCTAGCAGGTCGGCTATCCGCGCAATCTGCTCGCGGCCGATCCGGCCGGGCTGAATCCTTGGCGCTGGAAAACTGACTTGCACCCGCCGCCACGCCTAGGCTTCACCTATGCAGGCAGTGTTGTTGACGCATAAGGAACGGATTCCGTTGCGGCAATGCGAGAGATTTCTTCAGGGGATGTAAGTCGGGCGTGCTCCGTGCTGCGTTCGCGCCACGGTCTGCCAACGTAGAGGCAGCGCTCCGAACGCATGCGCGCGATCACCGGCCGGGTGACTAGGGGGCTACCGCTGCTGACGCGGAACTGGCAATGGGCATGCGCTCTGGGTGCGGAGCAGCGGGGAGCCCCACATCAGCTGGGTCGATGACTTGGAGCTCGCTCCAGTCGTATAGCATCCGCTTGACTACCTCGGAATACTGGCCGTTCGGAAGAGTCCTGAGATACGTCTTGTATAGTTTGGCCGCCTCATTGAACTCTCCCCGCCGAGAACGCACCTCGGCCAGAATGAGATAGCTCATCGGCCAGTTGTCCATTTCGCCAGCATTGCCGATCATCTTGGCCATCGTCTCCGCCTTCGAGAACTTGCCAGTCTTGAGGGCACCAAAACTGTTGTACAAGCGGAGCTTCATCGACCCTGGGGAGATCGCTAGGTATCGGTCCGTCAGCGACTCCAGTTCGCTCCAGTCCTTTTCAGCGACGGCCATCTCGATCAACGGCAGGTACGGCTTTAAGAATCGATCGTCCAGATCTACCGAGCGCTCGAACGCCTCGCGTGCGCTTGCCGTCTCGCCAAGCCCCTGGCGGGCTCTGCCCAGTGCCTCCCAAGCGGCAGCGAACTCGGGATGCAACTCCAATGCTCGCTCAAGGAGGGGAATCGCCGTTGCGTAGTCGGGCTCGTCGACAGAGCGGAGAGCCTTCGCTCCTTTCTCGTATGCCTTCCTAGCCCGTGTAGATGCCGTCAGCGTCGTGAAGCTGACGGAGGCTCCGGACGCCCCCTTGATGGGGCTCAGAACAATTGTGCCGACATTGTTCCGGCTCATTGGACGCCACATGCCCAGCCAAAGGCGACTCGACTGATAGCCTGGCAATTCGGCATACAGCCAGCAGTCCGACAGGCTCACTCCGCCCCGCCCTGCTCCAAGCGGGTTTCCTGCCGGCCCTCCGAAGAATGCGCTCCGGACGCTCGCATCCGACATCGCCGGCACGGGGTTACAGCCAGGCTGAAACGAAAAGCGGCCTCTTCTGTCTGTGTAGGCCTGCGGAAGCGCCTGGCCGCCACAATTGATCCAAACGACTACTGGCTCGGGCGGGCGGGCGCCACCTTCGATGATCACTATTCCAGCCAAGATGATGGGTAGGTACAGGCGACGCTCGCTGCGCTCCTTCAGCCCACGTACCCGCCTCTGAGACGTCGATGACGACCGCCGGCTCTGACCGCCCGACGAGGAGCCGTAGGTGCGGCGGGAAGTTCGGTACGTGTTCCTGGAGGTCCGGTAGGAATTACGGGAGCTTCCGTAGCTGCTACTCGACGTGCCGTAGGAATTGCTGGAAGTGCTGCGGCTATTGCTAGAGCTGCCATAGCTGCTGCTGGAATTTCCGTAGGAATTGCTGGAGGACGAGGAACTGCCGCCGCGCTGTTGCGATTGGCCGAATACCGTATGACCCGAAATCGCTAGCACAACGGTCAGTAGGCATGTGCCCGCGAACGTAAATCTACGCATGGTCCAATCGTGCTCGATCTCGCCTGCGATGCCTTGGGTGGGCATGGTCCCGGCCTGACAAGTCGGCTATCCGCACACTCTGCCCAGGGCCGATTTGGCCGGGCTGAATTCTTGGTACTGGAAAACTGACTTGCAACTGCCGCCACACCTGCGTGTCACCTGTGCAGGCTGTGTTGTTGACGGCTCAGGAACGGATTCCGTTGCAGCGAATCGAAAGGGTCCTTAATCCGCTCCTGATCGTCCGGTTGCGTTGAACGTCAACCCCGGCAGATGTCTCGACGTACCGCGTACTGCACCAGCTCTGAAAGAGCTCTTGTCTCATTCCGTTCGCGGGAGCGACCGCGCCACTTGAGCCGAACGAGCGAGCTGAACGCTGGGGGTCCAGGACCGCCCGGCTATGGCAAGATTGAGGTTCGTGAGGAAACTACTCGCTGTGGCCGCATTGGCCCTTCTCCGCTGCAGCGACAGCGCCCCCTCGACCGCAAACGAGCAGCTCCCGCTATTTCGGGAGTCGGCAGCCGAGACCGGACTCGATTTCCATCACTTTCCCGGCGCCACCGGGCGATTCTACCTGCCCGAAATCATGGGACCCGGCGTCGCATTGCTGGACTTCGACAGCGATGGCGATCTTGACGTCTACCTGCTCCAAGGAGGAATGCTGGACGAAGGTGCGGATCCAACACAATCGCTCTTCCCCCCAAAGGCCAAGCTTGGCAATCGCCTGTTCGAGAATCGTGTGATCCCAGATGGAGAGCTCTCCTTCGTAGACTCGACGGAAAAGAGCGGGCTTGGGTTTGAGACGGTCGCCATGGGAGTGGCCGTGGGAGACTTCGACGGCGACTCCGACCCAGACATGTATTTGACGAACCTAGGGCCGAACCTCTTGGTCCGCAACAACGGCGATGGCAAGTTTGAAACCGTGGAGGGGCCTCAAGACACGCGCTGGAGCACATCTGCCTCGTTCGTAGACTACGACTCCGATGGAGACCTAGACCTGTTCTTCGCAAACTTCGTCGATTTTTCCGTCTCCAACAACAAGGAGTGCTTCGCTCCGACCGGAGAACGCGACTACTGCATCCCGACCGTATATAACCCCGTGCCGGACCGCCTGTTTCGGAACGATGGCGGAAGCTTTGCGGACGTATCGGTGACTGCGGGCCTGGGAAGCGCCTTCGGCAACGGGCTGGGTGTCATCGCAGTTGATCTTGACGACGATGGGCTCACCGACCTTTATGTGGCCAACGACACCACCGAGAACCAGCTCTGGCGAAACGTCGGCGAAGGTCGCTTCGAGGATCGTGCGATGCAAGTCGGCGCCTCGGTGAACTCGGATGGGCGCGCCGAGGCCGGCATGGGCGTTGTGGCGGCCGACTTCGACGGGGACAGCGACGACGATCTCCTAATGACCCACAACGTGCAGGAGACCAACACCCTCTACCTCAACAACGGCAGAGGCCAGTTCACCGATGCAACCAATCGCTTCGGGCTTGGAAACTCCAGCATGCCGTATACGGGCTTCGGGATTGCCTGGGAAGATTTCGACCATGACGGCACACTCGACATCTTCATTGCCAACGGAGCAGTGGCCGTGATGGAAGGCCAGCGAGGAGAGCCGTTCCCTTTCGTCCAACCGAATCTCTTTTACCAAGGAGTCTCTGGTCGGTTCCAAGTGCCCGACGGTGTCGAAGTCTGGGGAACAGTAGAAGCCAGCACCAGCCGTGGGCTCGCGACAGGCGACTTGGACCTAGACGGAGATCTCGACCTGGTGGTCACCAACTGCAACGGCCCAGTCCGCCTGTACCTGAACCAGACCGACGGCGATCAATGGCTGCGGATCAAGTTGGAAGGCTCTGGGGCCAACACGTCGGGGCTCGGCTCGCGCGTCGGACTGTGCCTCGACGATGGCACGTGCATCTGGCAGCGCATCCATCGCGACGGGAGTTATTTGAGTTCGAGCGAACCTGTCGCATACTTCGGGCTCAGAAACAGCGCAGCGCCTCGTCATATCGATGTCGAGTGGGCCGGTGGCGGCAGGGAACGCTACGCCCTAGAGGCTATAGGGAAGACACTTGCGTTGGTACAGGGAGCGGGCAGTGCCGTTGATTGAGACCTGAACTGAAGCAGGAAGAGACACTTGACGAATGCCGCGCAATCGTCGGGCCGAAGTCATGCATATATGCATACATGACAAAATCTCTTCGAGATCTTAGAGTATCGGCCCTTGGCTGTTCTTACGCCCAAGAACGGGGAGACACCGCAGACTGAGGCGGACAGCACGATCCTTGTCCGAGCGGAAAGTTCGGGTCGGGAGATCTGTTGACAGCAAGCGGTTGCCACACTCTTGCCGCTTGGTGCGCTGTAGCGCCTTGCGCCCAAGGGCCCATTGACGAAATCGTCGATATCAGGCGGCGACAAACGAAAAGCCCGCCCTCGATCCATGGATCGAGGGCGGGCGGAAGCCGCTCTGCGACTGATTCGCCTAGAAGATGAACTTCAGGCCAATCTGCAGGTTGCGGGGCCGGCCAGCGCCGGAGATGATGCCAAAGTTGCGGTTCCCAACCTGCACGTTCGGGAAGGCGAACTGCGGTGTGTTTGTGACGTTAAACGCCTCCAGGCGGAATTGCACCGAGTACTTCTCGCCCATGCGGAACTGCTTGTAGGCCGAGAAGTCCCACTGCGCCCTGCCCGGCCCAGTCAAGATGCCCTTGCCGACGTCACCGAACGTGTGCGTCTCGTTCGGCGTGAAGGCTGCTGGGTTCCACCAGCCCGAGGGATCCTGGTTCGGCATGTTGACATCTTGCCCCGGAACCACATTCGGCCGGTCGCCACCGCCGATATTGGCCGGGTTGCCGCGCACGCTGGGCGTCGCCGGAGTCCCGCTGGAGAGGGTCATGATCGTGCCTGCCGACCAGCCGCCCAGAAGTGCGTCCGTGACTCCGCCCCAGCCACTGCCGAAACGCTTGCCGCGGCCCCATGGCAGTTCGTAGACAAAGCTGCCCACGAAGCGGTGTCGCTGGTCGGTCGGGTTCGACCCGCGCTCTCGCGTGAGGTCCAGCACGTCCAGCACTAAGCGAGCACTCTCACCCGGTGAACCGCCAGACCCAGGAATCGCGCGAATGTCGCCGATCGCATGCGACCACTGATACGACACGATGTAGGTCACGCCCTCGGAGTAGCGCTTCTCCAACTTAGTGTGGAAGCCGTGATACAGGGTGTTCCAGCGGTTGGAATGGGTATTCTGACGCCCCAAGGTGATGAAGCACAGGCAGCCATCGAAGAACTCTCCAGAATACGGGTTGCCCGGGAATTCCACATCCCCGCGCACCGCCCACGGCACGAACGTGCGCTTCCATGGGCGGCGCTCGTTGGGGGAGGTGTTGGGTCCGAAGGTCCGATCCAGCACAGGGTCGTAAACCGACTCGCCCGGGCGCGGAGCGTTCTCGTCCCAGCGACCCATGACGTGGTTCATCTTGTTCCCGAAGTAACCTACCTCCCACAACACGTCCGAAAAGAGAGTGTGCTGGATATTGACGTTCCAGTTCTGGGCCATCGGCCAAGGGGGATCCTCGTCCCAAGCCGACATTTCCACGCCGCGCGCGTTCGATGCCGAGATCGTGCCGGGCGGCAAGCCCTGTCGCATGGATAGGAACGGATCCGCGCGCCCCGTGGTCAGCGTGGCCTTGAAGTGGAACGGCGGCATCGTCTCCATGAACTCGCCGCCACCCGTGTTGGTGATGTTCCCGTAGAAGATCCCGTAGGCCGCTCGGATCACGGTCTTCTCGCTGATTCGATAGGCCATGCCGAAGCGGGGCGCGAAGTTGTTGTTGTCGCGGTCGATCAGCGCACGGTCGGCCCGCGAATTGCCCTCGTGGCCAGCGACCCGAATAGTGCCTTGCGAGCCCCTGCCGCCCCCGCGAGAGAACAAGCCGATACCATCCCTTGTCTCGATCCACGGGGCGTTGTTCTCGTAACGAACCCCAAGGTTCAACGTCAGCTTCTCGCTGACCTTCCAATCGTCCTGCACGTAGAAGTGGAGGAACGGAGCGCGCATGTTCATGTAGACCGTGTTCGAGCCGAAGATTTCACGCGGGTAACCCAGCAGGAAGTCGCCCAGCGCATCGCCGCCGCCGCGGCTCACCGGGGACTGCTCGGTGAAGCGCCCGTCGAAGATGATCGTGCCCATGGTGCGCTGCGGGTTGTCGATGAAGCTCTGCAGGAAGAAGAGCTGCGCCCCGAACTTGACCGCATGGTTGCCCACTGTCAGCGTGTTGTCGGCCGAGAACTGCCGCGTCTGTGACTGGATCAGGTTCGGGCGGAAGGTGTTGGTCCCAATCGGATACCAAGGGGACATCGACATCTCGGAGACGCCGCGCAAGTTCTGGTTGAAGCCTTGCAGCCCGATCTTTGCATTCACGTTGTCAGGGATATCGAGATGCGTTTCGATGTCGGAGTCGATGTAGTTCCAGCCGACTCGGAAGTTGGATACCAGCAGCGGGCTCCAGACACGGTTCCAGCCCACCACGGCGTTGTTGCTCGTGACGTCGTAGGGGCCGCCGCGGGTGAGCGAGCCGAACTCGGTCGCCGGCAGCCGCGGCGGATTGTTGACAACCTGCTGCTGGTTGCTCCAGCGAGCGAAGACGTTGTCGGCATTGGTCAGGTTGTGGTCCCAGCGGATGTCCCACTTGTAGAAGTCTTGGTTGCGGGGCGGCTGGAACGTGAAATTCCGCCTGAAGCCCTCGCGCTGGGGATCCGGCCACCAGTTGCGCATGATGTTGGTGACGGGATCAAACCGGGACGCCGGGATTTGATTGTTGTCAAAGGCCTGGCGCGTGTCGCCTTCAAGAGTGAGAGGGTCATGCACCGCACGGTCGTAACCGCTGAAGTCCCCGTTTTTCATCGCTGGCGTTGGAACACCAGCGACGTAGGTAGCCGTTTCGCGAATGTCTGTCCATTCGGCATCGGCGAAAAGGAATGACTTGTTACGCTTGATCGGGCCGCCGATGGCGAAGCCATACTGCTTCCTGCCAAACTGCGGCTTCTCTTGCTCGGGATTGGCGAAGTAATGCCTTGCGTCGAGCACTTCGTCGCGCATGAAATAGAAGCCCGTGCCATGCAGGTCGTTGGTGCCCGATTTGATCGCCAGCGAGATGATGCCCGCGGAGGAGCGGCCGTACTCGGCCGAAAAGCCGTTCGTGATCACCTTGAACTCGGAAATGGCGTCGACGTTGGGCTTGACGACTTCCTTCTGGCGGCCCTGGGACGCGATCGACTGGTTGTTGTTGTCCATGCCGTCCATCAAGAACCCGACCTCGGAGCCGCGCTGGCCGCCGATCGAGACACCCTGGCCGCGCGACGGTGTGACCCCGGCCGAGATCAGGGCGAGCTGAAGATAGTCCCGCCCGTTCAACGGGAGGTCAACGATCTGGCGGTTCTCGATCACAGTGCCTGCTGACGCCTCGGTGGTCTGCAGCAGCGGAGCGGCCGCCTCCACCTCGATGACCTCGGTCACGGCGCCAATCTCTAGGGTGATGTCGAGCTGGCGCGTGTCTCCGATCGACAGAGACACACCGCTGCCGGAATACTGCTTGAAGCCTTCGGATTCGGCGATGACGATGTATTCGCCAATCCTGAGAGGCGGCGAGCGAAAATTGCCCGTCTCGTTGGACTGGGTGGTGTACTCCGTTCCGGTGGCGAGGTGCGCAAAGGTCAAGCTCGTGCCGGGTATGACGGCACCCGTGCTATCGGAGACGGTTCCAACGATCAGGGCTGTATCGGCCGCTTGACCGTACAGGACGCCGCTGCACAGGAGTGCAGCCAACAGCGTCACCAGCGCTCGATGAACATGATTCACTGTCTTTTCCTCCTGAAGAATTCACATAGCCGAGAGGGCCAGATGCATTCCGCTCAACTGAAAGGCACGCACACCCCACCGGCGTGACATGGCCAAAATAGCACACTTCGGAGGGCGTGCGAAAACCTGAGCGGGGCCGGGACACTACCAAGGCGCGGTTCCAGCCATCGAACATCGCCTTCGGTTCGCCCGTGAACTCAATGCAACGACGAGTGGCCGATTCCCCGCGCGCTAGCCGATTGCTGCGATTTTCTGCGGTTCCGGGCGTGCGACGTCGATTTCTGAAAGAGAATCCTGTTGGTTGGCCGAATTGGATTCCCAAGGCAATCGCTGGAGAGATCGCGCACGGCTAGCTTCGTTCGTGGAAGCCTCTGCGGGGCTCACCGCCCTAGCATCGCAGTTGGGAGCGAACCCGCTGGACAGACAAGCTAGATCCGCTACGGCCGCTCCCAGCGCACGAGGGAAAGGCGCTTCTGCGTAGACGACCTAGCGTCTGCGCACCGGCCAACTCTGCCTATCGGTTCCTGAAGCGAGGGAAGCGATATTTGGCGCATCCCGCAGACTAGGCTGCCGGAAAAAAGAAAGCCCGCCCTCGATGCTCAGATCGAGGGCGGGCTGGGGCCGCTTCGCGGCGTCAGTCTCTAGAAGATGAACTTGATGCCGAGCTGCAGGTTACGCGGGGTGGCCGCACTGCTGATGATGCCGAAGTTCCGGTTGCCCACGCGCGTGTTCGGGGCTCCGAACTGCGGCGTGTTGGTGAAGTTGAAAGCCTCGAACCGGAACTGCGCAGAGTACTTCTCGCCGAACTGGAAGCTCTTGTATGCCGAGAAGTCCCACTGCGCGCGTCCCGGAATGCGCAGGATGCCCTTGCCGGCGTCGCCGAAGGCCAGCGGCTGGTTCGCCACGAGCGCTGCCGCGTTCCACCACAGGCTGGGATCCTGCTTGGCCGGATTGACGCTCTGGCCGGAGACGACGTCCGGCCTGTCGAGGTGATTGAGGTCATTGATGTTAGACCTGCTCGCGCCCTGCACGCCCGGCGTAGCGGGGGTGCCACCCATGAGGGTGATGATCGAACCGATCGACCACCCGCCAAGAAGCGTCCGCTTGACGCCAGTCGCTCCCTTCAAGAACGGCAGTTCATAGACGACGCTGCCGACCATGCGGTGCCGGATGTCCTGGGGTGTCGGGCCACGCTCGTGACTCAGGTCTAGCACATCCTTGACGATCCTGGCATTCTCTCCCGGAGCCCCGCCTGAACCTGGGATTGCGCGCCAATCCCCGATCGCGTGCGACCACGTGTAAGAGAGGATGTAGGTCATGCCCTGCGAATAGCGCTTCTCAACCTTGGTCTGAAGGCCGTGATACAGGGAGTTCCACCGGAACGAATGCATGTTGGAGCGCCCAAGGGTAATGAAGCCGCCGGGGTCGCTACCCGGGAATTCCACATCGCCGCGCCTCGCGGTGGGCACGAAGGCCGCGCGCCATGGGCGACGCTCGTTGATGCCACCAGTGGGCGGAATGACCTTTTGGGTCACCGGGTCATAGACGTACTCGCCGGGCCTGGGGACGTTCTCGTCCCAGCGGCCCATCATGTGATTCATCTTGTTGCCGAAGTAACCGATTTCCCAGAGCGTGTCGCCGGGAAGCGAGTACTGGACGTTGAAGTTCCAGTTCTGCGCCATCGGCCAGTCCGGCTCCGGCTCCCAACCCGACATTTCCACCGCGATCGCGTTCCTGGCACTAATGGTGTCGGGAGGCAGACCGTTCATGAACGGGTACTGCGCGGGGTTGCTCGGGTCAGCCACCAGCCCAACTTTGAAATGGAACGGAGGCTGAGTCTCCTTATACTCGCCGCCGCCCGTGTTGGAGAAGGTCCCGTAGAAGATTCCGTAGGCCATCCTCAAGACGGTCTTCTCAGTCAGCTTATACGCGATCCCCAAGCGGGGCCCGAAGTTCAGGGCATCCGGCTTGGTGAGACGGCGCGGAGTGCCATCGAGGCCTGGAACCTTGATGATGCCTTGCGTGACGCTCCCGGTGTAGTTCACCTCGCCCGGGTCTTGCGCGTAGCGACGGTCGGCATCCGGCCGGTCCCCGCCAGGGTCAAAGTACCCGATGCCGTCACGTGTCTCCAGGAATGGCGGGTTGTACTCGTAGCGAACCCCAAGATTCAGCGTCAAACGGTCGTTGACCTTCCAGTCGTCCTGCACATAGAAGTGCTGGTACGGAGCGCGCATGTTCATATAGATCAAGTTCGATCCACGGAGACCATTGGAGGTGCCGAGCAGAAAGTCAGCAAACCCATCGCCACCGCCACCAAACGGCTCGTCGCGGGTGAACTGGCGCGGGAAGGCTACCCTGCCGAGCGCGAGCTGTGGATTGACGATGCCGGTTTGCATGAAGAAGATCTGCGCGCCGAACTTGACGGCGTGATCGCCCTTGGTCCACGTGTTGTCCACGGACACCTGCCTCGTCTGGGACTGAATCAGGTTCGGAGCCCAGTTGGAGCTGCCGAGGGCTTGCCAGCCGCCGATCTCAAGAATCGCCATGCCGCGGAGGGTGGTATCGAATCCGGGAAGCCCGATCTCCGCGTTCACGTTCCCGGGAACGTCGGGGTGGATCTCGGCATCGGTGTCAAGGTAGTTCCAGCCGAGCCGGATGTTGGAGATTAGAGAGGGACTCCAAATGCGATTCCATCCGAAGGCGGTGTTGTTGCTGGTCACATCGAGGGAGTTGCCACCCGGAACCATTGTGCCGAAATTGGCCGTGGGGGGCAGGCCTGGCCTGTTCCCGCGATTTTGTTGCTGCGAGCTCCAGCGGAAAAATAGGTTGTCCTTGTCCGACAGATTGTGATCCCAGCGGATGTCCCACTTGCTGAAGTCCTGGTTACGAGGAGGCTGGAAGGTATGGTTCCTCCTCAGCCCGGCAACTTGGGGATCCGGATAGAAATCCTTGGTGATCCTAGCCAGCGGGTCGAACCGAGAGGACGGAATCTGATTGTTCGGGAACGGCTGCCTCGCGTTGGAGATCGCGCCTTCCGCTGTGAACGGATCGTAGATCGTCCGCCCCGTCACGTCCAAGAACTCGCCGGAGAAATCCCCCTGCCGCATAGCGGCTGACGGAATGGTCCGCACGAACGTATCCGACTCGCGGATGTCCGTCAGCTCCATGTCGCCAAAGAGGAACGACCGGTTCCTCTTGATAGGCCCGCCCACGGCGAAACCGTACTGCTTGCGCCCGAACTGGGCTTTGTCGCCAGGGGCGAAGTAAGGCTTGGCGTCCATCGTCTCGTCACGGTAGAAAAAGAAGCCGGTGCCGTGCACTTCGTTCGTTCCCGACTTGATCGCCAGAGAGACGATTCCAGAGGAGGACTTGCCATATTCCGCGGAGAAGCCGTTGGTGATGACCTTAAACTCCGCCACGGCGTCTACCGACGGCTTGACGGTTTCTTTCTGGGCACCCTGGGAAGCGATCGACTGGTTGTTGTTGTCGACGCCATCGATCATGAAGTTGATCTCCGTGCCACGCTGGCCACCGATCGAAATGCCTTGGCCTCGCGACACGACGGTACCCGCCGAAATCACCGCAAGCTGCAGATAGTCACGACCATTCAGCGGAAGGTCGACGATCTGGCGGTTCTCAATCACCGTGCCCGCCGAGCTCTCGGTGGTCTGCAGCAGGGGCGCCGACGCCTCGACCTCGATCACCTCCGTAACCGCACCGACCTCAAGCGCGACATTGAGTTCGCGCACGTCGCCGATCGACAGTGTGACGCCCGAGCCGGAATACGTCTTGAAGCCGTCAGACTCAACCACCACGATGTACGTTCCGATACGCAGCGGGTTCGAGCGGTAGTTGCCGGTCTCGTTCGTTTGCGTCGTCGACTCGATACCTGTTTCGATGTGGCTAAACGTCACGTTGACGCCGGGGATCACGGCCCCGGTCGTATCCGAGACTGTCCCGACGATCAAGGCGGTATCGGCCTGCTGGGCAGCCGCAAACGGCACCAGTCCCAGCAGCAGGACAAGGGCTGCAACCAAGCAGCGCTGTCGTTTCATCATGAAGTTCCCTCCTTGGAAAACAAGGTACTCGTACTACATCAGGCGCAGCTACGGCGCGCCACTGAGTCAGCAGTTGAACAACCCCTGATCCAACTCATCTGCAGTATTCGCCCACGAACATATCACGTGCACGCACTAAATGTCAACAAAAAATTCTGGGGTTTCGCGCCAGACTATCAAAATTCCGCGGGTGCCGAACTCGGCAGTGGCGCCAAACGTGACAGTTAGCCGCTCTGCCGGGCTTCTCCAATACGCGAGCGCGGAGCGCACCCTGGGTGCAGCATTGCGGTGCCGCAACTCGAGCAGCTCGGGACACGGGGATCGGCATGCCTCGGCCGAGATGCCCGAAGGCTCGGTCTCGATTTACTCCGGCTCTCTCCAGCAGCACTCCCCAATCCCTGCGCTGTTGCGTGCTCGTCAACATGCCTACACGTGTGGCCCGGAATCCTGTCAGCTTCCGCCGACCCGCAACGCGAGCGCCGCGACGGGCCTAGAGCACTCTAGGGATCATCGCCTTGCGCCCGGCCGGGTAGTCCGGGAAACGCAGTCGGTACCACCGGTGGTGGCTGAGTGCTCTCGGCACGAGGTTGGCCGCCGTGTAGACGAAGAACGCTAGTCCGCCCAGCGACCACGTCGCCACCACCCACCCGGACCATTCCAGCACCTCTCCTAGATAGTTGGGGCAGGAGACGTAGCGGAACGCCCCACCATGCGGGATGGAGTATCCGGATCGGCCGGGCTTGCGAAGGCCGAGCAGGATGTTGTCGGAGTGGACATTCAGAGCGAAGCCGGCCGCGAAGACGGCCAGCCCGCCCAAGAAGCGCGGATCGCCCAGCCACTCGGCGCCATATTCGCCGAATTCCGAAATGAAGCGCGCATGGACATAGGCGTTGACCACGTTGAAGGCGAACCCACTGCCCACGACTACCATTGGCATCTTCTTGCCCGCGGTTCGCGTACGAAGGGGGTAGACTAAGGCCCGGTTCAGGTAGTGGCACTGCCAGACCCCTAAGAGCATCAGGGGAACCGTCTCGCGCGCCAAGCTTCCCATGGAGTAGACGCCTGCGAATACTACTGTCGCGGGCAGCTCCATGACCATCCACCCGGCCCGGTTCGACATCTCCGGGCCCCAGCCACGCCCCGAATAGTGCCTGCCGTACGGCGCGTCGAGACGCAGCAGGCTGACACAAGTGAAGACCGCTGCCCCGAACACAGCCCACACCAGGACCCCGTGGAATGTCTGCTCAGTCAACATGGGGCAGGTCGCGTCCCGAGAAACGACTCACAGCGACGACGGGCTTGGTGCAGCGAGTGGCCGGCTTTGTGGCTGCGGCTTTCGTCCCAGCCTAACCTGCCATTGTTGCCGGACTCGCCGTTTCTCCGCCTCCAAGCAGGAGCTGCTCCATGCTAGCGGCACCTCAGCAGTCGATACGGCGCAACAGCACCGAGCCGCCCTGCCACCGGAGATCCGCCATTCCTGCAGACAGCCCAGCGTTCGCGATCGTCGAAGCTCTGTCAATTGCTAAGAGTCAGCAGCCGTGGACCGGTCATCGACAGCACGATCATATTCACTAATCAGGCTTCCGGATGCGACCAGCAGCGTCGCCGATTCTGCGGTGATTCCGTGCTGGAACAATGGCTTAGCGCACGCAGAGTGCAGCTGCCATCGCACATATCCCGCTTCGGATCGAGCGCAGCCAGAGCACTGCCGCGAGGGCGAGCGGGCACTGCGGCCACCGGGCCGCCGCAGACAGCCCGAATTCGGAGCCGGAGGATCTAGCAAATTCCGTCTTGCAAACCGAGCGCCTATGGTTTATCTTTCTTTAATGCTGCTATGAGCACCCCAGCCGTCGCACACCTACAGACCAAATTTGACCGCGACCTCTGCGAACGATTTCACTACTACATGCTCTTGATGCGAGAGCTGGAAGATCGCATCGAGAACAAGCTCTACCGCCAAGGCAAAGTGGTCGGCGGCTGCTACACCGGACGCGGCCAAGAGGCCATTCCCGTCGGCAGCGCCATCCTTTCCCGCCCGGGCGACTGGCTCACTCCGTCGCACCGGGACATGGCGGCCCTGCTGATCCGCGGCATCACGCCAGAAGAGATCCTCGCCCAGTACATGGGACGCGCCACGGGCCTGACCAAGGGCCGCGACGGCAACATGCACATGGGCTGCGCGGAGCGCCACTGCGTGCCGATCATCTCATCGATCGGCGCGAGCATACCCATCGCTGGCGGCCTCGCGTTTGCTATGCGCTACCGAGGCGAGTCCAACGTCGTCTTCAACTACTCCGGCGATGGCGCCTCCAGTCGCGGCGATTGGCACGAGGGCCTCAACATGGCGGCGGTGATGAACCTGCCGATCGTCTATCTGTGCAACAACAACCTCTACGCCTACTCCACGCCACTCGACAAGCAGATGAAGGTCGCGGACATCGCCGACCGCGTGGCCGGCTACGGCATTCCCGCCGAGATCGTCAACGGCAATGACGTGCTGGCAATCTACGAGGCGTCCAAGCGCGCTGTCGAACACGCCCGCGCTGGCAAGGGCCCTTATTTCATCGAGTGCAAGACGTTCCGCATGAGCGGCCACTCGGCGCACGACCCCGCCGACTACGTGCCCAACCAACTCCGCGAGGAGTGGTCGCGCAAGGATCCGATCCTGATGCTGCAGAAGTATATGGTGGAGAATCTAGGCGCGGACGAGCAAGATTTCGTAGACATGCGCAAGCGCGTCCTTGACAAGATCTCCGGCGCCGTCGAGTGGGCGCTTGAGCAGCCCTTCCCCGACCCGGCGACGCTGGAAGACGACGTCTACGCGCCCGCCTGAGTGCACAAACCGCGCCCCACCATGGCAGAAACAACCTACGTCGAAGCGATCCGCCAGGGCATCTGGGAGGAGATGGAACGCGATGACACGGTCTTCGTGATGGGCGAGGACGTGGCGGTATACGGCGGGGCGTTCAAGATCACCAAGGGCATGTTGGAACGCTTCGGCGAGCTGCGCGTGGTAGACACCCCCCTCGCCGAGTCGGGCATCGTCGGCGCTGGCACTGGTGCCGCCATCAACGGACTTCGCCCGGTCCTCGAAATGCAGTTCGCGGACTTCATGGCCTGCGGCTTCGACCAGATCACCAACTTTGCGGCCAAGTGCCGCTATCGCTGGGGCCAAGCCATTCCCATGGTCATCCGCGCTCCCGCAGGCGGCAATATCCACGGGGGCCCGTTCCATTCACAGAACGTCGAGATGCCCTACGTGCATACGCCGGGTCTCAAGGTGGTGCAGCCATCGACGGCCTATGACGCCAAGGGGCTGATCAAGGCGGCGATCCGCGACGACGACCCGGTGATTTTCCTTGAGCACAAGTACTTATACCGATCGGTCAAGGAAGAGCTGCCCACTCAGGAATACACGGTGCCGATCGGCGAGGCCGGAGTCCGTCGCGAGGGATCCGACATCTCGATCATCAGCTACGGCTGGATGGTGCATGTCGCCCTCGAAGCTGCCGAAAACGCGGCCGAGGAGGGAATCAGCGTGGAGGTGCTGGACCTGCGCACGCTCGTCCCGCTCGATCGCCAGGCGATCCTGGACACGGCCAAGAAGACCAGCAAGGTCGTCTTGCTGCACGAGGACACCCTCACGGGTGGCCTGGGAGGCGAGCTGGCCGGAATCATCTCCGAGCATGCGTTCGACTACCTAGACGGCCCGCTCGTGCGCATCGCCGCCCCTGACACGCCGGTACCGTTCAGCGACACGCTGGAGAGGGCTTTTTTGCCAAGCGTCGAAGACGTCGTGGCGAAAGTCCGCTGGCTGCACCGCTTCTAGCGTCGACAACCGCTGTTTGCATTCGATGCTCTTCGCGCCTTTGGTCGCCCTCGCGAGCCCTTGCAGCGCCTGTTTCTCTACCGGGGCCATGCCCGCTCCGGAAACCCAGATTCCAACATGCCCACCAACCGTAGAACCTTCCTCAAGTCCTCGGGCGGAGCGCTAGTCGCTGCCTCGCGGGCGTGGCCTGCCCCCGGTCCGCGCCAGTGGCTCAGCGACGAACCCAGCCACGAATGGCGGCACTATGCCGGCACGGCAGGCGCGAACCGCTACTCTCCAGCCGACCGGATCAACCGGTCCAACGTGGCGCAGCTCAAGCAGGCGTGGGTCCACCGCACCGGGGATTCGATGCAGCGGCCCCAAACCACTATCGAGTGCACACCCATCGTCGTGGACGGAGTGATGTACATCACCACAGCCCGAGTCAAGGTCCAGGCCCTGGACGCTGCCAGCGGCGAGCTGCTGTGGTCGTTCGACCCGCAGCAAGGGGCGTCCTCGCGGCGCAGCCCCGGCGTCAGCCGGGGGGTGTGCTACTGGCAGTCGGAAGACGGCTCGCAGAAGCGCATACTCGGCACCGTGCAAAACAGGCTGTTCAGCCTAGACGCGACCAACGGCGAGCCCGATGCGTCGTTCGGGGCCAACGGCATGATCGACCTCAACGAGAATCTCGACAGCGAGGTGGAGGGTGTCTCGGTCAAGTGCACCAGTCCCGTGGTGGCCTACAAGGATCTGATCGTGGTCGGCGGGGGCGGCGGCGAGGGACCGTACCCGCAAGCTCCTGGCCATATCCGAGCCTTCGACATCCGGACCGGCCAGCGCCGCTGGATCTTCCACACCACGCCGCGGCCCGGCCAGTACGGCTACGAGACCTGGCCGCCGAACGCCTACAAGCATGTCGGCGGCACGAACAACTGGTCCGGCATGAGCCTCGACGTGGAGCGCGGGATCGTGTTCGCGGGCATCGGATCGCCGGCCTTCGACTTCTACGGCGGCGACCGTATCGGCGCCAACCTATTCGGCAACTGCGTGCTGGCACTGGACGCGATGACGGGCGAACGAAGATGGCATTTCCAAACCGTCCATCACGATGTCTGGGACTATGACCTGCCGGCCCAGCCGGCCCTGATCCAAATGACCCAGAACCATCGCACGTTCGACGCGGTGGTGCAGCCCACCAAGCAGGGGTTCCTGTTCTTTCTGCACCGCGAGACCGGCCGCCCTGTCTGGCCGGTCGAAGAACGGCCGATCCCGATGTCAGATGTCGGAGGCGAGCAACTCTGGCCGACACAGCCCTTCCCGACCAAACCGGCCCCAGTGTCACGCCAGGGCTTTCCGGAAGCCTCCATCACAGACATTTCGCCAGAAGCACACGCCGCAGTGCGGAAGATCTGGGAGTCCACCGACGCCGGTGACCTATTCACGCCGCCTAGCACGCGCGGCACCCTGGTCCATCCTGGCTTCCGCGGGGGCTGCCTGTGGGGCGGCTGCTGCTACAACCCGGCGCTGAATCGAGTCTTCGTCAGCTCGGACGAGACCACCAATCGCATCGAGCTCAAGCTCGCTCCCGAAGAAAAGTTCGACTACGCCCTGCCCGACCGCAGCGAGTTTCTGGATGCGGAAGGGTACCCGGCCATCAAGCCGCCGTGGGGATACGTCACCGCGATCGATCTCGAAACGGGCGACTTCGCGTGGCGCGTGGTCAACGGAGAGTTCCCCGAACTCACGGCGCGGGGCATTCCGAAAACCGGTTCGCCATCCCACGGAGGCTCCATCGCCACGGCGGGCGGGCTGGTATTCATGGCAGGGACGTTCGACAAGAAGTTCCGCGCGTTCGACCAAGACACAGGCGAAGTCCTGTGGGAGACCGAATTGAACGCTGGCGGCTTCGCCACGCCCTGCACGTACGAGGCTGGCGGCGAGCAGTTCGTCGTGATCGCAGCGGGGGGCGGCAAAGGCAACACCGCGTCCGGCGACGAGTTCGTGGCGTTCGCAGTCAAGAGCTGAGCACGCCCGACCGGCCGGCAACCACCATCAGCGATCGCGATGGTCGGCTTGGGTCCGCCGCGTTCATCAAGGTCGGACCGGCGGGCTGCCCTTGCGATCACTTACCTGACTCGTTGACTTCCCGACCCGCCCGTCACGGCGGGCGGCGCAAAGTAACCGTATGGCGACTCGCTTGGATCCCAGTCCAACCCCGTTAGACCGACGCCGTGCAACGCGATCTTCGGTTGCTACCAGCAAGGCGGTCGCATGCGTGTCAGACCCAGCGACTTGAGCGGATCGATGCGGCGGTCCCGGCAGGTTATTCCGATGCTCGGCTGGGTCCGCTAGAAAGCACCCGAGCGGGCAGGGTGATGATTGCGCGCAATAGCTCGAAGACGCCGCTGACGACTATTCCGATCAAGCGAAGCGGCAGCAATACCAGCCAAACGAACGGATACGCTATCAGTGCCAACAGCGCAAGTGGCCAGCACAGCACAAGCAGGATGAGCCAGAGAAGGAACTTGAGCATGAGCAGGGGCCTGCATTCATAGCTTCGCACGCCTGCAAGAACACCGTAGGCCGACCACCGGTCCGTGCCTGTCTTGGTGCCGGATCTGCGTCGGTCAGTCCAGCACCCGCTCGCTCGAGCCGCTGGCAGCACTGCTACCATGCGAGCGATGGATGATTCCGAGGCCCGCCCGTCCGCTGCCGTGGCGCACTGGCGGCTCTACTGCTGTCTGCTGGCAGCGCTGGTGCTCAACGGCGCGCTGCCTGCGCAAGAGATCATTCTCCGTGTAACGGCATATGACGAGCGCACCGCCGAAACCGTGACCGGGCTGGGTCCTGAGCGCTTCTCGGTCAAGGACGGGAATACACCCCTCCAAGTCATATCGGCCTCCGAGCCCGACACGCCAGTCGACACGTTGCTGCTCGTTGACAGCAGCATGGTAGGGCACGCCGTGCGGCCAATCGCCGAAGCCGTCATTGGCGACTTGGGCGAAAGCGACTCCGCAGCGCTCGTGAGCTTTGATGAGTCGGCCGACCTGCTCCAAGACTTCACTTCCGACCAACGGGCCCTTTCCAAGGCGCTGGACCGCATCGAGTACGGCAATCTGCCGCGCTTGCACGACGCCCTCTTTGCGGCAATCGATGGCGGCTTCGACACAGGATCCAATCGCCGGGCAATCATCGTGCTCTCAGCTGGACCGATCGCCCGCAGCCGAACCTCCGAGGCAGAGGTGGTCGAACTGGCCCGGGCCAAGGGAGTGTCGGTCTATACGGTCTTTGTGCGCACCGACGCGCGCGGGGCGATGCGCAGGCTGGCCCTGCGCACGGGCGGAGCCAGCATAGCCGCGAAGCGAACGGGCCTAGAGCCGCGCCGGCTCGCCACGCGCATCCTGGAGGCAGTGCGCAACCAGTACGAGCTATCCGTGACCGGCGTCTACACGCTCGGCGACCAAGTCACTGCCGAGATCGTCTCGCAAGCCAAGAACAACCTCTCGGCCTCCGTTCTGCCGATCGATTGATCCCGCTAGCCCGCGCGCGGTCAGGCTTGCGAACGGGCCAACCGCCTACGCGCCGCGTGGCCCGCCCTTGGGCGTGGCCAGATAGCCTTCGATCAGGCCGCTGTCGATCCTGTTAACCACCAATTCGTACGGGATCCGTACGCCTTCGACGTAGAACTGGACTGGCTCCAGCAAAGTCTTGCGACGCTTGACAATCTTCTTGTCGTCAGCCCAGAGCTCGATCGAGTAGCGGTTGCGCTTGCGGTCAGTGCCGGTCAGCTTGATGCTCACCGGCCCCACTCGCTGCGGATTCTTGGTCCGGCCTAGATTGAACTCGTAATAGTTGCGCTCGCCAAGCGCCTTCAGCGCCGCGAGCTCATCGCCATTGGTCGCGATCAAGCCACTTTGCACGCCCAGGTCGCCCTTGACCGTGGTGAGCGCGGCCACCGTCTCGTCCAGCAGGCTCTTAGTGGCAGCGACGTCCTCCTTGACGGTGTCGACTTCGCCGCCCAGCTCGCCAATCTCGGTCTTCGTGGCATCCAGCCTGCCGCCCACTTCGGAGATCTGGGCTTCGCTGGCTTCCCGTGTAATCGCGATCTCCTGCTCCAGTGTTTCGGCGCGATCCAAGACCCTCGACTCGACCGCTTGCGTCTTGACCACGATCTGCTCTTCGTTGGTCTGGACGCGAGAAGCCACCTCGCCCACCTGCGAGCCCAGTTCCGACGTCGCCTCCGTGGTCCGCTGCAAGTTTCCGTCCAGCGCGGACAAGCGGACCTCGTGTGTCGCAAACTGTTCGCTGACCTCGGTTCGAAACTTGTCCAGTTGCAAGAACGTATAAACGTTCAGGCCGGCTAGCAGCGCGATACCGACCAGCAGCACGATCGCCACGAGCGGCGTCTGACCTTCGCCCGCAGTGGAATGCAGGCGACCAGATCTGGGTGTGGGCTGTTTGAACATGATGAGGGGCTCCTAGGGCGACTGAGGCAGTCTCCCGCCATTTTACTACCCTGAAACCAGAGTCACTGCTTTTGTGACGTAATCAGCCTCGGTTCGGTTTCGCACGCAAGCGGTTCCCGCTTGCCCAACCGGAGGCATTCTCAGAGTTACCTTGGAGGAAGAAACTATGAAGCTCACGAAGTTCGCGCTGGCGGCCCTACTAGGCGCCAGCCTCTGCTACCCCGCCGCTGCCGACGACTGGATCACCCTCTTCGACGGCAAGACGCTCAACGGCTGGTCCCAGCGCAACGGCTACGCGACCTATCGCGTCAAGGACGGCACCATCCTAGGGCGCACGTCGCCTGGAAGTCCCAACTCGTTCCTCTGCACAACGACCAACTTCGGCGATTTCGAACTGGAGTTCGAAGTCAAGGTCGACGATGGCCTCAATTCGGGCGTCATGATCCGCTCGTCGCAGAAGCCGGAGTCCACCGGCAGCGGTAACAACGCGAGGGCCGGGAGAGTCTATGGCCCGCAAGTGGAGATCGAGTCCAGCGGTCCAGACGGGGCCGAGTCGGGCTATGTCTACGGGGAAGCCACCGGCCGCGGCTGGCTGACGCCCGAAGATAAGCTGATCCCCCACAAGACCATGCGCGACGGGGAGTGGAACAGCTACCGGATCGTGGCCAAGGGAGTGCGCATCCAAACTTGGATCAACGGCAAGGCGATTGAGGACATCTCCGACGAGGAGATCTTCAAGACCCACCCGGGGGGATTCATCGGCTTGCAGGTTCACGGCATCAGGCAGGGCACGGGACCGTACGAGGTCGCGTGGCGCAATATTCGCGTCAAGCCTCTGAATTGAGGCGAACCCAGTCGCCGGGCGTACAGCGATGCGGCCCAGTTCGAGTCCACCGAGTTTCCTGCCCCACCTAGCGAAGGTGAAGGCGGCAACCTGCTTCGGGCGACGCATTACGCCGCCTTTCGTGACGCTGTACGTGACGACGCGCTGTGACGAGCGCTGCATCCACTGCTTCTATTGGGACGAGCTCAACCCCAAGCCGAACGTGGACTTCACGCTCGCTGAGTTCGAGCGCACGCTGGGGTCGATGGGAGAGATCTTCAACCTCTTCATAGGCGGCGGAGAGCCGTTCCTGCGCGCGGACCTAGCCGAGATCGTCCTCGCGGCGCATCGTACGAACGGCGTTGCGAACGTGTACGTGCCCACCAACGGCCAGCACACCGAGCGGGTTGTAAGCACGCTCTCGCGGGTCCTGCCGCGAGCGCCTGGACTGCGCTTCCACCTCAACCTCAGCGTCGACCACGTGGACGAGGACGAGCATGACAGGATCCGCGGCAGGCAGGGCGCCTACCGGCGCCTGCTCAAGACCGCCGATGCAGTCAAGAGCCTGCGCCAGACCCACCGCAACCTGATCCTGCACACCCTCACTACCGTGATGCGCGACAACCAGTCGGAGATCTTGCGCATCCACGAGGAGCTCAAGCGTCGCTTCGAGCCGGACGGCACCTCCTACAACTACTGCCGGGGAAACCCACTCGATCCGACGCAGACAGAAGTGGATCCGCAGATATACCGCAAGTTGGCAGATCGAGTGCAGCAAGATCGCCGCGCCGGGCGGATCCGGGAAGGCGCATTCGGAGCGCTGAACCACAGCCTGGACGAGCAAGTGCGTTCCAGCGTCGAGAAGACTGTCACCCAGGGGCGTGCGCAGTTCTCTTGCGTAGCGGGGCGGCTAGCTTGCGTCATCTACAGCAACGGCGACGTGACCGAATGCGAGACCAAGAACTCGCCGGTCGGGAACCTGCGCGATGCCGACTACAACTTCCCTTCCCTATGGCATTCCGCGAAAGCCAAGAGCATTGCCGCCGATGCAGCCGATGGCTGCCACTGTACCCACGAGTGCGGTCACTATGCCTCCACGATCTACAGCGCCAAGCTATTGGCCAAGGTAGCGGGGCGCGCGATGAGCGCGGGCTCGGCAACGCCGCGCGGCGGAGCTTAGCCTGCCCGTCCTGCGGGCATGCGGTGGCGACCACTTAGACGTCCCTGATTGATCCAGCCCTCGGATCGCCGGTGTCCCTCATCCAGCGGACGAGTTCGACGTGCATCTTCCGCTTGGCATTGCCCGCTGCCCTTTCGTCGATGAGATTGCGTGTCTCGCCTGGGTCGTTGGCGAGGTCGTAGAGCTGCGAATCGCCGCGCGAGTGGTAGCAGTATTTCCACTCGTGAGTCCGAATCAGCCGTTGGAAGTGAGGCGGACCCTCCGATCCCCAGGCTGAGCGATCGCGCTCGGCAAACATCGGCCGTTCCATGTCTTCCGAGCCCTCGATGGAGGCCCGTAGGCTGCGCCCGGCCAGAGTCTCCGGTGCGCCGAGGCCGAGGTAGTCCAGGATTGTCGGCGAGATGTCGCACGTCCCCGCATGGGTCTCTCTCGTCTGTCCAGCCGGGATCCTCCCTGGATAGCGCAGCAGCAGCGGCACCCTAGCGGTCTCCTCGTACATCGAGTAGCTGGTCTTGTCATACATGCCGTGGCCGCCCTGCATGTCGCCGTGGTCGGCGGTGAAGACGACAAGAGTGTTGTCCGCCTCCCCGAGACGCTCCAACTCGGCCAGGATCCGGCCGCAGTTGGCGTCCATCATCGAGACCATTCCGTAGTAGACCCCGAGGTACTCGCGCATCCCGTCCTCGCCAAGAAGCTGTCCGAAGCGCCAGGCCGGTGTCGAACGGTCCACGTCTCGAACCGAACCTCGGTTCGCGGGCAGCGAGATACGCTGCCGTTCATGGAGGCTGTAGTACGGCTCGTTGATCACCCACAGCGCGTGGGGTGCGGGAAAGCTGACCGTCATGAGAAACGGTCTGCCCGCTAGTTCTCCCAGAGTCTCGATCGCTCGGTCAGCGATCCATGCTTCCTCGGTGTGCTCGACTGGAACGTCCGTTCGTCCAATCCACGTGTTCGACGGCCCGTTGCCGTCGAACTTGGCGTTCGCGCCGTGCACCGCATCAACGGCGTATATCGGCCGTCCGACTCGGCTGATCGGTCCGTCTGGCGGCACGGGCAGGTCTCGCGCTATTGATCGGAAGTGCTGGCGGTAGTTCAGCTCCGGATCTTGGGCGTAGGCAGGCACTCGGGTCTTCTCCCCGAGATGCCACTTGCCAATTTGCCGGGCCACGTAGCCGGCATTCGCGAGCGCCTGCTCGGTGGTTGGCAGGTCCGGATCCAGCCCCGGACTGTCGCTCCGAAGATTCTTGACGATTCCGTGCTGGTGCGGGAACAGCCCGGTCATCAGCGACGCCCGCGTCGGGCTGCAGAACGGTGTCGGACACAGGGCGTTCTCGAATCGGACGCCTTGGCTCGCCAACCGGTCGATATTGGGCGTTTGGATGACGTTGTTTCCGGAGCACCCGAGGGCTCCGTGGTGGAGTTGGTCGGAGAGGACGACGAGGACGTTCGGTTGCCGCTCCGCACCGGCGGCGACTGACGCCAAGCCGCCGGAAAGAACTGAAATCGCCGATCGGCGGTCAAGGGCTGGCATGGTCGCTCGTCCGAATCGAAAGTCGTGTCCTCAGACGAAGGCCTTGGGCGCGTCGGAGCACTGTCCTAGAGACAGATCCTAAGCTACAATACTCCCCGATTCGGGTGGGGTTATGGTCGGCAAGTTCGGTGCGTTGAGCTTGGCATTGGGCTGCTGCGCCTTTGCGGGCGAAGCTACCTATCCGCTGATCTCGGAGGATCGCATTCCCGTCACGGAGCTGACGGTGACGGATACGGCCTACGCAGCAGTCCGCAAGCCGCCGGGAGACGGGCCTTTCCCCGCGATCGTGTTCATGCATGGCGGGCTAGGCCAGAGCTCGATGGCCAACCTTCGCCAGAACGCCGTCCGCCAGCCCACACAGGCGCGCTTCCTGGCCTGGGGATACGTAGCGGTGACGGCAACGCGCCGGGAGATTCGTCGCGACCCGCAGGACCGAGGGGTGGTCGAGGACACTCTCGCTCTAGTTCGCGCGGTTCGGGAACTGCCGTACGTAGACACCGAGAGTGTCGCGCTGTATGGCGGCAGTGGTGGCGGCACGCTAGCTCTGGAAGTGGCGAGCGTTAGCGACGAACTCTCGGCTATCGTGGCAGGCGAGCCCGCCACGATCATCTACATGGGCATGTTCACAAAGGCCCACGTCGTGCTAGGGACCGACGGAAACCCGACTGGGGACCGCCGGTGGGATGTGATGAATGCAGATCCGAAGGCCCTCTACGACGAAGGCGTCCGGCAGCGTACGCGACAGAAGCTCGCCGGCCTGTCCACTCCCACGCTCATCCTGCACGGGGACGTGCATGCGATCAAGGCTTTCAACCTAGGACTGTTCGTGCCGGAAATGGAAGCGCTCGGCAAGCCGGTGACTGTCAAGACCTATACGGGCGAGCCGCACGGCTTCTACTGGGGCCGCGGACGAGACCCGGCGACAGCGTTGCGGGCGAACCGCGACGCAGACGCATTCCTGCGCAAGCACGCCCGCGCGCAGCCGCGTGCAATCGACCCGCAATGGGCGACTCCGCTGAAGGTGGAGCCGATGCGCCAGGCGAATCGCAACTGAGGCAGCGGACCCGAGCGAGACGTGATCCGCGTCAGCCATCGCGATCCACCGCGGAGACCACCGTCTGACGTTGACTTCGCCGCCCAGATGCCATACGATTCGGATATTCGGAGACGCACCTCGCGCGACATGTCGATCTACAGGTTCACTGCTTGCGCCTGTACGAGGCCGGCCTAGGCCCGGCCCTTCCCAGTGTTGCCCCGGCAGCAAGACCGCTGCCACACCAGACCCCAGAGGTTGACGTGTTCCACGGAATTCGCGAACAGATTCAGACCGTCTTCAAGCACGACCCCGCTGCCAAGAGCGGCCTCGAGGTCTTGCTGTGCTATCCCGGCGTCCATGCGATCCTGCTGCATCGCTTCGCGAATAGGCTCTACCGCTGGCGCCGGTTCGTGCTCGCCCGGCTGCTGTCGCACGTGTCGCGCCTGATCACCGGGATCGAGATCCATCCAGGCGCAACTATCGGCCGCCGCTTCTTCATTGATCACGGAATGGGAGTCGTCATCGGCGAGACGAGCGTTATCGGCGACGACGTCCTGCTCTACCAAGGGGTTACGCTCGGAGGCACAGGCCACGGTCGGGAGCGGCGCCACCCGATGCTGGGCAATCACGTCGTGGTGGGCTCGGGCGCCAAAGTACTGGGCAATATCGAACTCGGGGAATGGGTCAAGGTCGGGGCGGGCTCGGTCGTGGTGAAATCAGTGCCAGCTCACGCCACCGTCGTGGGCATACCCGGCCGCGTGGTAGCCGTGAAGGGCGTCAGCGTCAGCCATGACGAATGGCAGATGCTCGAGCACGGCGAACTGCCCGACCCGGTCGGCCAGACGCTCGCGAACCTAAACGAAAGGCTCTCGCTGATCGAAGCGGAGGTTAAGGTGCCAGATACGCCCGAGCCGGACGTTGGCACGACGTTGCCCAGCGGTTAGCCCTCAGGCGGGCGTAGCCGATCCCTCGCCCACGGTCTCTTCTTCGAGCGGAGGCAGCCCGAGATCTGCCGGATCGATCGCCTCGACTGGAGGTCCGCCACCGTCCGAGACGCGCTCAGCCTTGCGCTGCTGTTTCTTCTCTTCCTTGTCTCGACGCTTGTTGGCGCGCGCAAGCTCCTTAAGGCGCTTCTGGAATCGAGTGTTGGATCGACTAGCCAATGGAACTACCCTCCTTAAGGTCGCAGTAGAGCCGTCGGCACGGCCTGCATCCCAACCGGCGCGGACCGTCGCTTCGGACAGTATGCATTATTGCAGACCGTAACAAACCGTGCGCTTCAGAATGTCGAAGGCTTGCTCTAGTGGCGATACGCACACGGTGAACGAAAGGCGCCGTGCCCTTGCTGGATCGAGCGGCGAACTCGCGAGCGGAATGGATCGATGCTTCGCCCGCCCTGGAGTGGAATCTCGCGCCTGCGCTAGTTGCGACGGGCGCGACGCCGACTTCGCTTGGAGCGGATCTCTTTCAGCTTGCTGGGCTTGCGCTTGGGCTTGCTGATCCTAAAGGTCCCGCTCCCCATGTATTCCGCACCATAAACTTCGGTCTTTTTCTCGGCCATGGCTGACTCGCCTTCTTGATCAGGATACCGCATCCGGGAGCCGGGGAGTGGCAGAGCGCCGTGCCAATCGTCCGGGCAGGGGGGGGGGCCGCGCGGGGGGGGGGGGCGCGGCCCAGGGGGGGAGCACCGCGGGAGGGGGCGGACGGGCCCGGAGGGACACAGAGAGTGAAAAAAAAAAAA
>VXMF01000009.1:223051-247883 GCA_009841225.1 Terriglobia bacterium
CCCCCCTTTCTTACCCCGAACCCCCCGCGGGGGCCGGGGGGTGGCCCCGCGCGCCTCACAACGCGGCGCGCCCGCCCCCCGCCTCTGGGGGGGCGGCCCCCCCCTCGACGGTGCAAGAGCGCCGTTCGTCGAGATGGCCGGCCCGTATGCCCGATAAAACGTGGCTGCAGCAGTAAGCGATACTGTTTGGTTCTTGCTCTATGGCTTACCCGCGTATCGCCCGCATGCGGAACGTAGAGGAGTTCCGCGCGCACTGCGAGGAACTTGGCCTGCTGCTGCAAGCGGAGGATCGGATCGAGACCGCTCCCGACTCCCCGCTAGCCCAACCGCTGACAGCAGGCGGGAAGACGCTCGGCAATCGCTTCGTGATCCATCCGATGGAGGGCTGGGACGGCGAAGACGACGGCAAGCCTAACGAGCTGGTGCGCCGGCGCTGGCGCAACTTCGGTCACAGCGGTGCCAAGTGCATCTGGGGCGGCGAGGCAATGGCCATCACTCCCGACAGCCGCGCCAACCCGCGCCAGCTCATGATCCGGCCGGAGACAGAGGACTCGCTCAAGGCCCTGCATGCCGAACTGCTCAACATACATCGCGCCTATTTCGGTTCGAACGCAGACCTGCTGACGGGATTTCAACTGACCCATTCCGGCCGCTTCTCGCGACCCAGCCAGTCGGGCCTCGAGCCCAAGATCCTCTACCGCCACCCTTTCTTGGATCGCAAGTTCGGCATCGCTGACGACTATCCGGTCCTAAGCGACGACGAGGTGAGGAGGATCATCGACCTCTTCATCAGGGCGGGCGGCATCGCCGAACGCTGTGGTGCCGACTTCGTCGATGTCAAGCACTGCCACGGCTACTTGGGACACGAATTCCTGAGCGCCGTCACGCGCGAGGGACCGTTCGGGGGCTCGTTCGAAAATCGCACGCGCTTCCTGCGCGAGGTGGTTTCGGGCATCCGGGCAACCACCTCCCGCATCCAGATCGGTGTCCGACTGAGCGCCTTCGATTTCGCCCCCTACCGCCCGGACCCCGCAGCCAGCTCAGGCTCCCGTCTCGGCCCCGGGATACCTGAGGACTTCTCCGGTGCGCTGCCGTACCGCCATGCCTTCGGCGGCAGCGCCGAAAACCCGGTAGAGTTCGATCTCAGCGACACGTTCCGGTTCATCGAGCTGCTTCGGGAATTGGACATCCGCCTGCTGAACGTCTCGGCGGGCAGTCCGTACTACAACCCACACATCCAGCGCCCGGCCTTGTTCCCTCCGTCCGACGGCTACCAGCCGCCCGAGGATCCGCTGGTTGGCTGTGCACGCCAGATCGACGCCACGGCCCAGATCAAGGCCGCGTTTCCGGACATGGTCGTCATCGGCACCGGCTACAGCTACCTGCAGGAGTTCCTTCCGCACGTGGCCCAGTGGGTCGTCCGCAGCGGCAAGGCCGATGCCGTCGGCCTGGGGCGGATGGTGCTGGCCTACCCGACCCTGCCCAAAGACACTCTCTCCAGAGGCAGCCTCGACTCCAAGAGAATCTGCCGAACGTTCAGCGACTGCACCACCGGTCCCCGCAACGGCTTGGTGTCGGGCTGCTATCCGCTCGATCCGGCATACCGCAACCTCCCGGAGGCGGTGCTCGTTCGCAAGATCAAGGCCTCGCTCTAGGCATCGCGGACGGCTCTCCGAAGCCGAGAGTCGGGCTAGAATCAAGACGCAATGTCTCTGCTTCGACTGTCCCTCGTCCTGTTGGCCGGCGCGCTGTGCGCCCAAGACCCGATCGAATATACGTACCAAGAAATCTACGACGCCCAGAACGGCCATCGCTTCCAGCCGACCGTCCGCCAGGAGTGCCGCAGCGTCGTATTCGGCAGCGACGGCACGATATACACGGTCGGAATACAGTCCAACGCGACCGACCTACTCAATTCCACGCGTCAGTTCGTCTCGCTCGGGCGCTGGCGAGGCGACCACTGGAGCGAGATCGACAGAGTCAACGAGCTGGACGGTTACGTCTACAGTTCGGTAGCAGCCGCCGACGATGCTGGCGGTCTTTGGATTGCCTGGTCCGAGTTCAACGAAGTAGAGCAGGACTTCGACGTCTACGCCCGGCACTGGGACGGTGCCGGCCTCGGGCCCGTCTCTCGAGTCAGTTCCGGGCGCGGCCCCGACATGCGTCCGTCCGTGGCTGTGATGCCGGGCGGCTCTCCGGTAATCGCATGGGAGTCGGCCCGTAAGGGCGCCGTCCGGATCGCTCTGGCCAGCATGTCGGATGGGGCATGGAACGAGCGCCTCATGACGCCCGACAGCGGCTTCAATTTCCGCCCCAACCTAGCGGCGGCCAGCGATGGCAAGCTGTGGCTGGCTTTTGACCGCTGGGTGGACGGAGACTACGACGTTTATCTGCGCACCGCGAGCAACGGCGAGTGGACAGACGAGACGGCCTTCTTCGCCTCGGACGGGGACGAGCAGCGCCCGATGATCCGCTTCGCGGCCGACGGCACGGCTTGGATCCACGCCTCGGGCAGGGTCTCCGGCGTCCGCGACAGTACGCGCTACGAGCTGCCTGCCAAGGCCCGTGACTTCGTCGCCGAGCTAGACCGGCTGGACGAGTTCCAGATCGACCGTGGCGGGCGCTTCTGGTTCCTGCACCAAGTCACTTCTTTCCATCCGGGCAATCCCGGGTACCGGGCCGGGAGATCGCCGGGTTCGGCAGGAGCGTGGTTTGACGGCAATGCGCTGCAGCCGTTCACCCTAGGCATGGCGATCGGCTACCGGGCGCCAGTCTTTGAAGAGGATGGCTTCTGGCACGCCACCGACATGATGATGTACCGCAAGGCAATCGCGCCGGTCAGCGCTAGCGTGCGCGGCGACGCCGTGAGCGGCCCTCTGGGCGAGACGAAGAACGCCAAGTCTAGGCCCGCGGATGTACCCCACGAGACTCTCGAACTTGACGGCCAGGTCTACACCCTCTACTACGGCGAACTCCACACGCACCTCGGGGAATACCCGGGGGACCGGACGATCGAGATGTGGACCGACCGCTACTACATGAACGCAATGCATTCCGGCGTTCTGGACTTCGGCGCCTCGTCTGACCACGACTGGCCTTCGATGACCAACTCGAAGTATCGCGTCGAGCAATCCTACTCCAACGTCCTGTCTGAGGAAGGTCGCTTCGAAGGCTTCTCCAGCTATGAATGGAGCGGCGATGCGGCCGGGCGTCGCCGCTACGGCGACCGGACCGTGATCTTCACGAAGCCGTTCTCGCCGATCTACCGCATCACCGATCCCGACAGCAACTCGATCGAGGAGTTGCATCGCAATCTCGCTAGGGAGAACGCCATCCCGTGGGTGCATCACGTCGGAGCGCCGTGGGGTGCCATGGACTGGTCCAAGCATGACCCGATCGCCGAGCCGGTGGTCGAGATCACATCGGGGCACGGCGTTTACGAGACGTACGATCGACCACGCGCCGTAACGGACTGGCTGCGCCGCCCCCCCGTCGGCAAGACCTCCGTGCAAGACGGGCTCGGGTACGGCAAGAAGTTCGGCTTCGTGGGCTCGAGCGACCGTCACGACGGGCTCAGCGGCTACAACACCGGCATGCTGGGCGTGTTCGCCAAGGAACTGAGCCGCGAATCGGTCGTGGAAGCGCTGCGCGCCCGGCGCAGCTTCGCAGTGCGGGGCGGCGAGCCGATCTTGGTGGATTTCCGGGTCAACGGCGTGTTCCAAGGCGGCGAGGCCGAGATCGGCACCTCGTCGCCGAAGATCGCGGTGAAGGTCAAGGCAGTCTCGCCCGTAGACAAGATCGAGATCGTCAGCGACGGGCAGTACATCTATGCGCACGAGCCAAGAGGCGAATCAACGTCAGCCGAGTTCACGTATCGCGACACTCGCGAGCCTGCCTTCGGGCGGTACTATTACGCCCGCATTTGGCTCAAGGGCCGCTTCAAAGAGCCCCATTACCAGCAGATGGAAGTCGGCAAGTATGCGTGGAGCTCGCCCGTGTGGCTGAAGTGAATTCTCAGGGCCTCTAGCTTCGGGGCGCGCAGCAACATCAGCGCATGTACACCCACCGCTTCATCTCAGACCTCGCTCCCGCTGGGCGCGGCTGTCGCTGCCCGACTGGTTCAGGGCTGTCGGTGTTGTATCGTACATATCTGTACGGACAGCATGACCGGTGACGAGTTCGTGCGCCGCGTCCGGCGGCTTGGCCGCGAGCGTGGGACAGGGGTGCGCTCTTAGGCTCGGATGGGAAAGGGAAGCCACGGTCGGCTGTATTTTGGGGAGCGCTTCGCCACAGTCAAGGACCTGCGCAAGGAGCTCAGTGTGGGGCTACTGAAGGCGATGCTCCGGCAGCTGGGGCTGAGGCGCACAGACCTGGGACAACCGTGAACGGAGGGGCGTGAGATGCAACAAGGGCTGGCCTGGCCGACAGAACTGGAACCGCAAGAGGATGGCTCTATCCTCGTCTCCTTCCCGGATGTCCCGGAGGCATTGACCGAAGGGGAGACTAGAGACGCAGCGCTGGAACAGGCTCAGGACTGCCTAGTCGCCGCCCTTGGCGGATATGTCAAGGCACGGCTCGCGATTCCTCGGCCATCCCCGGCCGACGGACGGACAGTGATCGCTCTGCCAGCGCTCGCCGCTGCCAAGATCGCTCTCTACGTTGCGATGCGCGCCGACGGTGTAAGCAACGCCGCCTTAGCAGTGCGGCTCGGCCTTTCCGAAGGCGCAGTGCGGCGGCTGATCGACCTCGACCATCGTTCTCACATCGGTCAAATCGAAACCGCGCTCCATGCGCTCGGCCAGCGGCTCATGGTCGCGGCGCATGCGGCGTAGACCCGACTGGCCTACCTGAACTGGACGGGATGCGTGACCCTCGCGGTCCGCCAGAGGTGACTAGATGCGTACCGCCGAGCGGGCCGAGAGCTTACGCCTCCCGGCAAACTCGGTCAAAGCCCCCTCAGCGTGGACGAGCCTAGATTGTTCCGTCAACGCCTTGCAATGGTCGGGGGAGGAGGGAACAGTCGTTCCATCGACGACGTTTTGGAGGCACCGTCCCAGCCGCGGTGTGCCAAGCGCAGGCGACGGGGGCACAAGAAGCGCCGACCGGGGCACGACTTAGCACGACGGCTGCGGGACCGCCCGGGACCGCAATTGCACCTTCCGCAGGATTTCACAGTGCCCGTCACTGACAGCCAAGCCGAACAGGATCTGGGGACGAAGATCTCGTGCAGATTCCAGTCCGGGCAGGAAGCGCGGGACAGTGCCGCGCTGCGCAGTGTACTGTCCGCCGTACGGATGCAGGGACTCAACTGCATCGAAGCCCTGCTTCGAGGGACTGACGCCCCGCTCGCGAGAATCGAATCCCAGCCACACCTGACCAGCGCTCCGGCTCGATGTCTGGGCTGGGCACTAATCGCCGTTGCTGATTGACTCTTGAGTCGGGCGAGTCGTGACCGACCGTTTCGGCTAGGCACCGGGGCCTGAGGCTCGCTTGCGCAACTCGCAACGCTCCAGCGCACGAGCTAATCTTGGATTCCGGAGCGAGACGCTAGCGCAGCTGCTCGAACGGCACCCAGCCTACTTTCTCGCCCCATTCCAGCCACGCAGCCTCCATGGCGGCGACCCGCTCGGGCATATCGGCGGCAAGGTCGTGCTGCTCGCTACGATCCTCTGCGATGTCGTAGAGCTCCCAAGGCTTGGCTGCCTGCGGGTTGCGATCGCGTAGCGCGACGAGTTTCCAGCGGCCTTGGCGAATGGCGCGATTTCCCTGATGTTCCCAATACAGAGCCTCGTGAGCCTCGCGGGTGCCGGTCTCTAGGATGGGACGGAGGCTCTTGCCCTCCAGCGGCACGATCCGCCGGCCGTCTCGCTCGGCAGGGTATTCCGCTTCGGCCAAGTCGATGCATGTGGCCATCAGGTCGATGACATGACCCGGAGCGTCCGTGATCGAGCCGCCCGGAAGCTTGATCCCGTCCGGCCAATGGCAGACCAGGGGCGAAGAGATCCCGCCCTCGTGCACCCAGCTCTTGAACATCCGAAACGGCGTGTTGCTGGCATTTGCCCAAGGCCGGTCGTAGCCGTCAAACGATCCGGCGTCGCCCGGCATGGCGTTCGGATCGCCCCACGTATTTCGCGGCGTTCCCTGCTCGATGTCGGCGTTCTCGTGGCACCCGCCGTTATCGGCTAGGAACATGATGAGCGTGTTGTCGAGCTTGCCCAGATTCCGGATGGTCTCCACAACACGGCCGATGCCTTGATCCATGCAGTCGATCATGGCCGCATAGACCGCCATGCGGCGTTCCCACAGGGCCTTGTCCTGGGCATCGTCCCAAGCCGGCACGTCCGGATCGCGCGGGCTAAGCGTCCAAGTCTCGGCGCGGATCCCGGTCTCTTGCTGGCGGGCGAAGCGCTGCTGGCGCAGCACGTCCCAGCCCATGCCGTACTTGCCGACATATTTTTCGATGTCTTCCGGCTTGGCGTGCAGCGGCCAGTGCGGGGCAGTGTAGGGCAAGTACAGGAAGAAGGGATCCGGCTTGGCACCGTGCTCCTCGAGGAAGCGCACCGCGTTGTCGCTGAACGCATCCGTCATGTAAAACGATCCGTCGTCAGGCGGCGTGTACGGATCGTTGCCCGTCGCCATCTGCCGAGCTCCGTCGAGCTTGAAGTAGTTCGAGCCGCCGCTGATCAAGCCGAAGTACTCATCGAAACCACGGTCCACCGGCCAGTGGGGACGGTTCTCGCCGACATGCCACTTGCCGGACATCAAGGTCGTGTATCCAGCGTCCTTGAGAACCTCGGCGATCGTCACACAGCTCTCGTTTAAGCGCCCTTGGTACGACGGATGGCCGTAGTCGCCCACCATGTGTCCGACGCCTGCCTGGTGCGCGTAAAGCCCGGTGAGCAGCGATGCACGGGTCGGGCAGCAGCGCGCGGCATTGTAGAACTGCCGAAAGCGCAAGCCATTCGCGGCCAGGGCATCGAGGTTGGGCGTGGAGATCTCCCCGCCGTAGCTGCCGATGTCAGAGAAACCCATATCGTCGGCCATGATGAGGACAATGTTGGGACGTTCGCCTGCTCTCGATTCCGGCGCCGAGGAGCACCCCGCGAGCGAGGCGGCACCGAGCGCCTGAAGGAAGGAGCGACGATCAAGACCTGGCTGCATAACGCATTCGAGTATCTCCAAACCAGCCGGGCGCGCGCAAACTCTTGGCTCGGCGAGCTATCACTTCATGCGGCGAGCGGAGCTCCGGGCACCGAAGCGAGCGCGACATGGGACATCACCGGCACCAGACAGCAGCGACATGGGCAAGGAATGGGATTATGCCGATGACTGGGCACAGTGCGATTCTGGCGCAACGCGCCGGCCTGCGGCCCCTGTTGACTCGCCTGTGGAGATGATCCCAGCCGCAAGTATGTTGATGGCATCGTTCACTCCCCGGTCTGCCACACAGCCGCAAGCCTCGCACACGCGAAGCACAACAGACTCTACAGCCCCATTGCCAGGAGAACCGATAGGCCGGCCCCTCGAAAGGCCGCTTAGCATATAACATGTTGTTCGCTGGCGGGGCACAGCAGATGACCGAGCCGATGCAGTTCCCCGGGTCGCTGAAGCTGGTCCTTGCCGGGCTGGCGGCGGCGCTCTCGCTCACTTCGCAGGGGAGCCTACATGCACAGCAGGGCAATGCGGCCTCAGGGGGAGCTTCCCCAACCTTGGGCCAGCGTCAGTTTCTCGATCGCTATTGCGCGACCTGCCACAACCAGCGCCTGAAGACCGGGGGGCTGAGTTTGGAGCAGGTGGACGTGTCGCGGCCCGCTGCGCAGCCCGAACTATGGGAGAAGGTGGTGCGCAAGCTGCACACGGGCCTCATGCCGCCTCCCCAGTTGCCGCAGCCATCCCAGGCTGATCGTCGCGCGATGCTGACATGGCTGAGAGCATCGCTCGATGCCGGGGCGGCCGCAAACTTGAATCCCGGCCGCACCGAAACGCTGCGACGGCTGACTCGCACCGAGTATCAGAACGCGATTCGGGACCTCTTGGGGCTCGACATCGACGCCGCCTCGCTACTGCCAGCCGACGAGAGCGGCCACGGCTTCGACAACGTCATCGTCGGCGATCTTTCGCCGACGCTGCTGAACCGCTATATCTCGGCTGCTCAGAAAATCAGCCGCCTCGCAGTCGGGACGAGCCAGTCTCTGCATGGCGACATCGTTCGAGTGGCTCCGGATCTGACACAGGAAGATCACTTGCACGGGCTGCCGCTTGGCACCCGCGGTGGATTGTCGACGGTCTATACGTTTCCCCGGGATGGCGAGTACGAGATTCAGATCCTGCTCGCTCGCAATCTGACAGGGACCGTGAGCGGGATGCGCGATGACCGTCGGCACGAGCTGCTGGTCCTGCTCGACCGAGAGCCGGTCAAGACCTTCACGGTCCAAAGACCGGCCAGTGGCGACGGCTCGCTGTTCAGACAGGTCGCTGCGGTCGACAAGGACTTGAAAGCGCGCATTGCGGTCACTGCCGGTCCGCACAACCTAGCCGTCACCTTCGCCAAAGAGGGTTCGTCGCTTACCGAGACACTACGCCAGCCTGCGCTAGCCCGCTTCAACGACAATCGATATCCGCGCACCGCGCCAGCTATCGACCAGGTCTTGGTGACCGGGCCCTATGGTCCCAAGGGCCCCGGGAACACGCCGAGCCGAAGGCGATTGTTTGTCTGCCGGCCAGCCGGACCGGACAAGACGCAGGAAGAGGAATGCGCGAGAGAGATTCTGTCGGCACTGATGCGCCGCGCCTATCGGCGGCCGATCGCCGATGCAGAGCTCGACAGTCCGATGGCCTTCTATCGCGAAGGACGAGCCGAGGGCGATTTCGACACCGGCATCGCCAAGGCGCTGAGTGCTGTGCTCGCCAACCCGGGATTTCTGTTCCGCGTGGAAGGCGAACCAGAACACGCACCGGCAAGCGGCATCTACGAGGTCAGCGATGTCGATCTGGCATCGCGATTGTCGTTCTTCCTGTGGAGCAGCATCCCGGACGATGAGTTGCTCGACTCGGCCGTCCAGGGCCGCCTGAGGCAACAGGGGGAACTCGAGAAGCAAACGCGTCGGATGCTCGCCGATCGCCGATCGATCAACCTCGCGACGAACTTCGCTGGACAGTGGCTGCGGCTGCGCAACGTCGAGGCGGTCCTTCCAAGCGCCAACCTCTTTCGGGACTTCGACGACAACCTGCGGCAAGCCTTCCGAAAGGAAACCGAGCTGTTCTTCGATAGCGTGCTGCGCGAGGACCGAAGTGTTCTCACATTCGTTCGGTCGGACTACACATTCCTCAACGAACGCCTAGCCAAGCACTACGGAATTCCCGGCGTTTACGGAAGCCGGTTCCGCCGGGTGAGGCTTGCCCCCGAAAGCGAACGTGGCGGCCTCTTGCGGCAGGGCAGCGTGCTGTCGGTCACCTCGTACGCTACCCGGACATCGCCTGTACTGCGCGGAGTTTTCGTACTGAGCAATCTCTTGGGCGCGCCTCCTGCTCCTCCTCCCCCGAACGTCCCGGCGCTCGACGAGAGCGCAGTGGCGGCCAACCTGCCGATGCGAGAGCGCCTGGCTGCACACCGCAGCAACGCGGCGTGCGCGAGCTGCCATCGTACGATTGATCCGGCGGGCTTCTCGCTCGAGAACTTCGATGCTGTCGGACAGTGGCGCGACCGGGAGGTAGGCGGGGAACTCGTCGATGCGTCGGGAACCCTGCCCGGCGCCGGGGAGTTCCGAGGGCCTGACGGGCTCGAAGACGCTCTTCTGGACCGTCCCGAGTTGTTTGTCGCTACGCTGACGGAAAAACTTCTGACGTTCGCGCTGGGGCGAGGCGTGGAGTACTACGACGCGCCGGCCGTTCGGAAGATCGTGAGAGACGCCGAAAGGGACGGTTACCGCTTCTCCGCGCTCATTCTCGGGATTGTCGAGAGCCTTCCGTTCCAAATGCGGAGCGCTGAACCGAAAAAATCGTCCGCGCGCCGTGCGATTGCAGGAAACCTATAGGAGCATAGGAGCGGGAGATCATGACGTTTCTGACCAAGAAGGCGATTCCCAGGCGGACGCTCCTCAAGAGTGCCCAGGCTGGTCTGGCCCTGCCATTGCTGGACGCCATGATTCCCGCTGCCACGGCTTGGGCCAAGACGCCCGCGAAACCGGTGGCGAGGCTCGGCTTCGTGTTTGTACCGATGGGGTGTGATCATTCGCGATGGACGCCCCCGGGCCAGGGAAGACTCGACAAGCTTTCCCCCATCCTGAACTCGCTGGAGCCGGTCAAGGATCAGACCACCGTGATCACCAATATGCGGTTGCCGAATGCTTATCCGGGCACGCATGACACTTCCAATTCGGCGTTTCTGAGCGCGGCGGTCGCCAAACACACGGAGAGCTCGGACTACTATCTGGGCACGACCGTCGACCAGATCGCGGCTGAGCAGATGGGCCGCGATACGCAGATCTCCTCGCTCCAGCTCGCGATGGATCTGACCCCGCTCGCCGGTGTGTGCAACAACGGGTACGCCTGCGTGTACCAGAATTGTCTTTCGTGGTCATCGCCGACGACACCGCTACCGGCCGAGGCCCATCCGCGAGTCGTCTTCGAGCGCCTGTTCGGCGAAGGCGGCGACTCCGCCGAGCGCCGAGCGGGGCTGCGGGATCGCGCAAGCTTGCTGGACTCGTTCACCGGGAGCATCGAAACGATCAAGGGGCAGGTGGGTGCTCCCGACCGCGAGCGCTTGGACCGCTATCTCGAGAGCGTTCGTGAAGTTGAGCTCGAAATCGAGCGCGCCGAGCGGGCTGCAGCCGAAGACAGGATGCCAGACACCGATCGGCCAATAGGGGTACCTGCGGCGTTCGCCGGCCACGCCAAGCTTCTGTACGACCTGCAGGTTCTGGCCTTCCAGGCAGATATCACGCGCGTAGTCAGCTTCCAGTTCACGCGCGAGCACAACAACCGGACGTATCCGGAGATCGGCGTCCCGGAGCCGCACCATCCGACCAGTCATCACGGCAACGATCCGGAAAAGATATTGAAGATCGCGAAGATCAATACGTTCCACGTTTCGCTGTTTTCGGACTTCCTCCAGAAAATGAAGGCCACTCCCGACGGAGACGGCTCGCTCCTGGATCACTCGGTCTACCTGTACGGCAGCGGCATGGGCAATCCGAGCCTTCACGATCACGAAAACCTTCCGATCCTGGTGACGGGCGGCTCCGCGAGCGGCCTAAAGGGCGGCCAGCATATCAACTACCAGAAGGGAACGAATCTAGCCAACCTACACCTGACGTTGCTAGATCGCGTTGGCATCCATATGGATTCGTTCATGGACAGCACGGGAAGAGTCGAAGACCTTTTCGAGTTGACCGAGCTGGCATAGGGGACGGGCACATGCGCTGGCGACAGATCGCTGGAATCGTGCTCCTGGAGCTGAGCCTCTCAGGTGCTGCTTTCGCGGCATCGCTCCCCGACGCCGCCGAGCAACGTGACAAGGCTAGCGTTCGGATCCTCCTCCATACCGGCGTCGACGCCAATGCCGCACAGGTCGACGGGACCACTGCACTGCATTGGGCGGCGTATCACGATGACGCGGAGATGGTTGGGTTGCTCGTTCGAGCGGGCGCCAATGTGAATGCTGTGAACCGCTACGGCGCGTCAGCCCTGGCGGAGGCCTGCACGAATGGCAACGCCGCGATCGTAAAGCTGCTGTTGGAGGCTGGAGCCGACGCGAATACCCGCATGAAGGGCGGGGAGACAGCCCTCATGTTGGCTGCACGGTCCGGGAATCTCGAGACGGTGGAGGCATTGCTGGCGCTCGGCGCCACCCTCGATCAGCGCGAGCGGCGCGACCAGACCGCCTTGATGTGGGCGGCGGCCGAGGGCCACGCCGAGGTCGTGCGCGCTCTCATCGATGCTGGAGCCGACGTGAACGCCCGCCTCGATTCCGGGTTTACGCCGTTCTTGCTTTCCGTGCGGGAGGGCCAGCTCGACGTCGTGCACGCGTTCATCGAGGCAGGCGTCGATGTGAACGCGATGATGCAGCCCGCGGAGGGCTGGAAAGTCAGGGGGGGACCGCAGGCCTTGTGTCCCTTGCAGCTCGCCGTTCGGAACGGGCACTTCGAGCTTGCGATCGCGCTGGTCGATGCGGGTGCCGATCCGAACGACGTTCGGACCGGATTCACGGCTCTCCACTTGATTCCTGGAGTACGCAAGCCGGATTCGAATGACCTCAATGATGGCGCGCCACCGATGGGAGCCGGCCGACTCTCGAGCGCCCATTTTGTGCGCGAGATCGTCAAGCGCGGCGCGCATGTCAATTTCCGCCTGCCGCGAGGCACACAGGGGCTGCCCGGTACGACCTCGCGCATCGCCACCGCGGGAGCGGCGGGGGCGACGCCCTTGCTCCTGGCCGCCGACCGATCCGACGTTCCGCTGATGCGCCTGCTGCTGGAACTGGGCGGCGATCCCCTGCTGCCCAACTTCAACAACACCACGCCGCTGATGGTTGCGGCCGGGGTCGGCACGACGTCGCCGGACCAGGAGGCGGGCCAGGAAAGCGAAGCGCTGGAAGCGGTAAAGCTGCTGCTCGATCTGGGCGCTGACCTCAACACCGTGGACAGCAACGGCGACACAGCCATGCACGGAGCCGCGTACAATGCCTACCCGCTTGTGGCAAGCCTGCTGGCTGCGCGCGGAGCCGATCCGCAAGTCTGGAAGAAACCCAACCAAGCCGGCGGGACGCCGCTATTCATTGCCGAAGGTTACGCCGATCGCTCCCCGCAGCCCGATGCCAAGACGATCGAAGCCATTACCGAGCTGATGCTCGCGGCGGGCATTTCGACAGAGGGCGAGCGACCGGAGATCGTCGACATCTACGAGAGGCGATAGAGCCGTCCGGGCCTGGCGAACTAGCGGAGTGCGATTTCCGCCGTAGGGTCGCAGCCCCGATTAGTCTCTTCCGGACCATGCATCGTGGCGGTGCCCATTCGCCGCACGTCCTTGACACGATCCGCCGGCGGCTACGACGCGTACAGCTGCAGGCGCGCAGCCGCGTACGACCCCCAAAGGGCGGGCTAAGGGCCTACAACCGCGACACCCATCAGATCCCTCGCCTCGTTGTACACACCGAAAGCGAACGCTCCGGAGGTTTCCTTGAAGTCCCACAGGAAGGGCCGCTGGGCGGCACCGGGCCCGCCCAGCGGCCGGACCGTCGAGTACGCCCCGTCGGGCAGTGCAATCACCGTCGGCGTTCCTGTGGCAAGGTCCCAAGTCACGATACCTGTTCCCGGGAATGCGCCGCCGCCAGTCCGCCTCACGTTGGCGAATGCCCGTCCGACCAAGGGCATCATTCCGAAGCCGCGTCGGCCTTGCTGGATCAGCTGGAACGTGCCAGGTTCAATGCGCTCAAATCCCTCGGGAAGCGCGAGGTGGGTGGCAGAAGCAGCTTCTAGGTCCACAACCAGCAGGCCCGCATCACCAGCGAACGGCTGGAGCAGAGTCCCTTGGTTGTTGACCCTGGGTTCGCCGACGGTCGCGAGCGCCACCAGCTTGCTTTCGCTGAAGAGGTGCTGTGTTTGCTGGTTGTTATACGGGATGCCCACGGGCGTTCCCTCCGCGTCACTCGGGAACACGACTTCCCGGTAGTCGCCCGTCACAGCGTCGATGACGTGAATTCGTGTCGATGCCATGTAGGCCACTTCGCGCGCACCGTCCCCGAAATACAGGTAGCTGTTGACAGTGCCTCTCAGCCAAGCATCGAGCCGCACGTCCTCGCCGGGCGTGACCTGGGTGAGTTCCCGCGACTCGGTGTCAAAGAGCAGCACTCGGTCCCCGACGCAGGTCCGGCCCTCGCGCGGTTCGGCGAAGTCGTAAAGGAGCTGGTCGGAGCCCACGATCGCGAGAGTCCGGGTCGCCGGGACCCTGAGCCAGCGAACCGCGTTGGTGCAGTTAGCCGCAAAGACTCCCGACGGGAACTCGATGGCTGCCGCAGTCATCGTCGCGGTCGCAGCCGGAGCATCCGGGGCATCGGGAGCTGGAGCGGGCGGCAAGACAATCTCGAAGGCGACAATGCCGTCCCGCGTGCGATCCGACTTGCGGGCGGCCACGTAGGCTGTCGTCTGGCCGGCGAATCCGCCGCTGACCGGGGCGAGCGACAGCGCGCCGACCGGGTCCCCATTCAGGTTCAGCCGCCGCGGCGGCTCGATTGGACCCCAGCCGTCCGGGAACGGGACCTGGGCGACGGCGTTCGCGTCCGCGTCGAACAGGATCGCGTGTGGCACCAAGCCGTCGGCGAGGGAATCCGGGCCCAGGACGCGAAAACGGTGCCCGCGGGGGAAATTCCAGCCTTGCGCGAGGTTGTATCGCAGGTCGCCCACCACCAGCGGAGTGGGCAATGCTGCGGCGCTTCCCGCATCCTCGCCCACCACAGTACCGGAGAGGTCGACCACCGCGTTCCCGGACTCTCCAACGGGCCGTTCCAGCCGCAGCGTGCTGCTGTTCCCCGTTCCAATCTGCAGCCGGCCTGTGCCGCCTTCGATCGCGACCGTCGCACTGGCCCCGGCTGCTGTGTCCACCACGAGCAGCTCGTCGGAGAGGCCCGCGGCAAGAGCTGCGTCCGGTGCCACGAGCGCTGCCAGCACGCTGCTGTTGGCCGCGGTCTCGAACGGTCGGTGCTGGACGTTGGGATTCGGAGCGTCCGGCCAGGACGGCAACAGGCACTGTGTGAGCGTTGTCACCGAGTCGCGGCGGAAGTCCATCAGATGCACGTCGGTATAGCAGCCTTGGTTGCCGTCCAAGGCCCCGCTCAGGGAGGCGAAGTACGGGTTGAGGGCGCTCATTTGGATCCGGTCCGCCGAGGTCACCCCTGCCGGCGCCGCCATGTAGCGTGCGGAGGGCTCGTTGATGGGCCCCATCACGCCCGAGGCGCCCTGGTTGCCGGAGACCCAGCGGTAGGCCTCCGTGGGCCCGGCCATTTCAGGGACGCTGAACGTCATCTGATAGACGCCAACTAGTTCCGTTGACGGCGTGACGGACAGGCTCTCGACGGGAAGGCCGCCAAGGAACGCTCGCTGCGGCGGGTTCATTGCATACGAAGTGTCGGCGGCGGCTGACCCCGTTGCGAGAGCCGGCGTCGTTTCGCCGATCCCGGAAGCGAACACGCGGATGATGCTGCCCGGACTGATGGCGGCGGTGGCCTCCAGCAAGACGCCGGTCGCGGCCGGCGGCTCGCCCGGGGCCCCCAGCGCGATCGGGGCCGAGCTCGCTGGCTCGGTCGGCGCGTCCGTAGGGAGAGTCGCGCTCTCCGCGATCGGGGCGCTGGTTCCGTCGTGCTGGACCAAGGCCACGTTGATCGTGGCCACCTGGACCGATATCGGCGCGCTCGACTCCTCGCCCACGCGAACCACGACCTCAGTTCGGCCAGTGGGGGTCTCCCAAGGTATCTGCGCATTGATCTGCATCGGGGAGACGAAGAAGAGCGGCGCCGCCGTGCCATTGATCAGGACCTCGACGACCGGGTCCCCGAGAACCAACGGCAGGGGCAGGCTCTCCGCGCCGATGTGCGCCTCGGCAAGGCCCTCCCCGCGAATCGTTAGGATGCCGCCCCGTGGCACGGTCGCCGGCGGGTCCGCGAGCGAGATACCGTTCGTCACGCTCCGGATCCCAATTGTTGGGGCCGCAGCCGCCCACTCGGCAGCAGCCATAAGAAGAAGGGGAGCGAAAACGAGTCGTGCCGGAAACATTACCAACCTCGCTTGGTCCGCGTTAGCATAATCCCTCCCGTCTATCGGTGCAAGCCTATTTCCGGCGTTCGGAGAGCAACCGCAGCTGCCCTGGAAGGTGGCCGGGAATCCCGATCTGGGCCCAGGGGCGAGGTCCCCGAGAGTGTGCGACCCCAGTAGTCCCGGAGTGGCCTGCCGATATAATCTGTTTCTTCGATGGCCGACAAGGCACCATTTCGCTTGGACGGTAGAACGGCGCTCGTCACCGGCGGCGGCAGCGGCATTGGAGAGCAGACTGTGCGCGCTCTTACGGGCAGCGGAGCCCGCGTGCTCGTCGGCGATTTGAACGCCGACGCGGCGCAAGCCGTGGCAGACGATGTCGCGAACGCCGAGCCGCTCCCTCTGGATGTGACCGATCCTGCCGGCGTGCAGAGCGCACTGGAACGGGTCCGCTCGCTCGACATCCTTGTCAACAACGCCGGGATCGGCCACGTAGGCATGCTCGAAGAATGCACGCTGGGCGACTTCCGCACCGTGATGCGGGTCAACGTCGAGGGCATGTTCATCGTCACGGCCGCAGCACTGCCATTGCTGACGCGCTCGGATCACCCGTGCATCGTGAACATCGGCTCCGTCGCGGGACTGGTCGGCGTCAAGCGGCGTTTCGCCTACTGTGCGTCCAAGGGCGCGGTGGTCAGCATGACCCGGTCACTGGCGGCAGACTACGCCGGCAAGATACGAGTGAACTGCGTGTGTCCGGGCACCGTGGACACGCCTTTTGTAGAAGCGTACTTGGAGAAATATCACAAGCACGAAAAGGCAGAAACCCGCAAGCAGCTTAACGCCCGCCAGCCGATCGGCAGGCTGGGCAAGCCCGATGAAATCGCCCACCTGGTTCTGTACCTGTGTTCGGACGAGGCTGAGTTCGTGCACGGTTCGATGATGGCGATTGATGGCGGCTGGACCGCGCTGTAGTCCTTAGCCGGAACTCCCTGTGGAATAATGGCCTCGTGATGACTGCTGTGCTGCGGGCCCTGCTTCTCGCAGGTCTCTTCTCTGCCGGTGCGTGGGCCAACGTGAGTCTGCCGGCGCTGTTCGGTGACCACATGGTCGTCCAACGCGACCTTCCGGTTCATGTCTGGGGCAAGGCCGAGCCGGGCGAGGCGGTGGAGGTCGCGTTTCGCGGCCAAAGCATGGCTACGGCCGCTGCGGAAGACGGCCGCTGGGAAGTGTACCTGGACCCCGGATCGGCGGGCGGCCCGTTCGGACTGGTTGTGGAAGGCAACAACCGGATCGAAGTCGCGGATGTCCATGTCGGCGAGGTATGGGTCGGTTCAGGCCAGTCCAACATGGTCTGGCCGCTGCAGCGTAGCCGCGATGCGGAGAAGGAAATCGCGGCAGCGCAGTTCCCTGGAATCCGTTACTTCAAAGTCGCGCTGAACACTTCCGACACGCGGCTAGACGACGTGGAGGGCCAGTGGCAGGTCGTCTCGCCGGACACAGCGGGGGAGTTCTCGGGAGTCGGGTACTTCTTCGCTCGCCACCTGCACGAGCGACTGGGAGTTCCGATGGGCATCATCCAGTCGGCCTGGGGCGGCACGCCGGCCGAATCGTGGACAAGCGCCCGCACGATGGCAGAAGAACCCGCGCTCGCGAACATGTCAGCAGAGTTCGCCGCCGAGGCCGCAGCCGACGAGCGAGTATACGCCGAGCGACTCGCCGCTTGGGAAAAACGCTCCGCCGCCGCCAAGGCTGCGGGACAGGAAGTGCCGCGTAGACCTCCGCCGCCTCGCGCTCTGCGGCCGCAGAACAAGCCCAGCGCCCTGTTCAACGCGATGGTCGCACCGCTGTTGCCGTACGCCATTCGCGGAGCGATCTGGTACCAGGGCGAGAACAACGCCCACCGCGGCCAGGGCTACTTGTACCGCCGCCTCTTCCGGTCGATGATCGAAGACTGGCGGCACGAATGGGGAATCGGCGCCTTCCCATTCCTGTTCGTTCAGTTGGCCAACTTCGGCCGCGTCCCCGAAGAAAGCACCTGGCCCGAACTGCGGGAAGCTCAGGCCATGACCCTCGGGTTGACGAACACGGGCATGGCGGTGACGATCGACATCGGCAATCCGACCGACATTCATCCGAGGAACAAGCAGGACGTGGGACTGCGTCTGGCATTGGCAGCCCGTGCGATCGCCTACGGCGAGCACGACTTGGAGTACTCCGGACCGATCTTCCGCCAAGCCACGCGCGACGCCTCAGGGCTCAGGCTATGGTTCGACCATGCCGGCGGCGGGCTAGAGGCCCGCGGAGGCCAATTGGAAGGCTTCCAAGTTGCGGGTCGTGACGGCAAGTTCGTCTCCGCCCAAGCGAGCATTTCAGGCAATACGGTGCTGGTGTCGAGCGCCGCGGTCAAGCATCCTGTTCGGGCGCGCTATGCATGGGCGGCCGATGCCAAGGGCAACCTTTTCAACGATGCGGGCCTGCCAGCTTCCCCATTCCAGACCATGGAATAGCGGGCAGATCGGGTAGCGGATGGACGCACAGCCCACGCCCATCGTCAAGGACCTCGTACTCGTTGGCGGCGGGCACAGCCACATAGCGGTCCTGAAGATGTTCGGCATGAAGCCCGTGCCGGGCGTGCAGCTGACCTTGGTGTGCCGCGACGTGCACACGCCATATTCGGGCATGCTGCCCGGCCTGCTGGCCGGGCACTACACGTTCGACGAGGCCCATATCGACCTGCGCAAGCTCGCGGTCTTCAGTCAAGCGCGGTTCATCCACGACTCGGTCACCGGATTGGATCTGGCTGGCCGCGAGCTTCGATTCGCGAACCGGCCACCGATCCCGTACGACCTGCTGTCGCTGAATGTCGGCTCGACTCCCGGCACGAAGGATGTCCCCGGTGCCGACCAATACGCGGTGCCGGTCAAGCCCATCAGCAACTTGTTGCCGCGCTGGGAAGCCCTGCTGGGCCGCGTTGAACGCTTGCAGGAAACGCCCGCTATAGCAGTCGTTGGGGCAGGGGCTGGCGGCGTCGAGCTCGCCTTGGCGATGCAATACCGCCTGCGGGCGCATTTCGCCAGTTCTGGCAGGGCTAGGGATCCCGAGATCCACGTCTTCAGTGAGACAGCCGAGATCCTGCCCACCCACAACGCCCGCGCACGCAAGAAGTTCGGCCGCATCTTGGCCGAGCGCGGCGTCAAGGTGCACACCCAGACCCGTGTAGCCGAGGTCTTTCGCGACGGCCTTAGTACCGCCGACGGCTGGAGAGGGCGCTTCCACGAGGTTGTCTGGGCGACCAAGGCTTCCTCTGCCGCATGGCTGGCCGACTCGGGACTGGCGTGTGACGACCAAGGGTTCGCGCTTGTGGACGAATGCCTGCGCTCGGTCTCCCATTCCGATGTCTACGCTGCGGGAGATGTCGCCGCCGTGCAGGTCCACCCGCGGGAAAAAGCCGGTGTCTTCGCCGTGCGGCAGGGACCGCCGCTCGCGCGCAACTTGCGGCATGTTCTGCTGGGCCAGCCGACGCGCCGATTCCGGCCGCAGAGCCGGTTCCTAAGCTTGATCAGCACGGGCGACCGCTATGCCGTCGCGTCCCGCGGCAGCTGGTCCGTCGAGGGGGCTTGGGCCTGGAGGTGGAAAGACTGGATCGACAGGCGCTTCATGGACAGGTTCTCCGACCTGCCCGAAATGAACGCTGACGAGACTGGCGCCTCCAAGCTGCCGCAAGCCGTGCTCGACGCTGCCGAACTGCCCGAGCGCGAGATGCGCTGCAGGGGCTGCGCGTCCAAGGTGGGCGCGACCACGCTGGGTGGCGCGCTGGAGGCGATCAAGCCATTCTGGCGCGAGGACGTCCCGGCTGGGCTGGGCTCACGGGACGACGCCGCCGTGATCAACGTTCCCGCAGGCAAGTCGATCGTGCAGTCCGTTGACTTCTTCCCGGCGATCGTCGACGATCCCTACCTATTCGGCCAGATCACCGCGAATCACGCCCTGAGCGACATCTATGCCATGGGCGCAGAGCCGCAATCAGCCCTGGCCGTCGCGGGCATCCCGTTCGGCACCCCTTCCAAGGCCGAGCACCTGCTGCGCCAAATGCTGCTGGGCGCAGACCTCGTGTTTCACGAAGCCAAGGTCAACTTGGCGGGCGGTCACACGAGCGAGTGTCCCGAACTGGCGCTTGGATTCGTCGTCAACGGCCTGGCCGACCAAGACCAGGTGCTGCGCAAGGGCGGCCTGCAGCCGGGCCAAGCTCTCATCCTGACCAAACCGCTCGGAACGGGGGTACTATTCGCTGCCGAGATGCGGCTTGAAGCCAAAGGGCGGTGGATCGACGAGGCGATCGACTCCATGCTGCAGCCCAGCCGCCGGGCTGCGGAAATCATGCGCGATCACGGGGCGATAGCCTGCACCGATATCACCGGATTCGGACTCGCCGGGCACTTGGTGGAGATGCTGGAAGCCTCGGGCGTAGCCGCCTCGTTGGACTTGAACTCGCTTCCGGCTCTTGCCGGGGCGACGGCGTCCTTCGAGGCCGGAGTGCGAAGCACTCTGGATCCCGAGAATCGCAAGGTCTGGGACCGCGCAGCCAACGGCAGTCCGCCAACTGGCCATCCGGCGTTTTCACTGCTGTTCGACCCCCAAACATCCGGCGGGCTTCTGGCCGGCGTGCCCACGTCCAGCGCGGAAGCTTGCCTTGCTGCCTTGCGCGAAGCAGGCTATAGCTCCGCTGCCCGGATCGGAACGGTCGAAGAATCCCCTCTCGACGGCGCGATCCTGTCCGCTGCGTGAGCGCACTGGCGTCACTCGAAGAATAGTTCCTGTCCGGCCACCGCCAGCGCGTGGGTGATCATGGCCGGCGTGACGCTGCCCGACTTCAAGTAGGCTCGCCCGCAAAACCACCCCAGCACGGCGGCAGTGGCGGCGTACCCCCAGTTGGGAAAGTCGCCGCGCCCGAGATGGACGGCCCCGAAGAGCACAGCCGCCACGCCCTGGGCAATCAGGGGCCGGCCGAGCGAAGCGGCTAGAAGGTTCTGCACGACCCCCCTCATCAAGAATTCCTCGGCCAAGGCCGTGGTGAAGTAGATTCCCAGCAGCTTGCCCACGGCCCCGGCGATCGCGCCAAGCGGGTCCACAAGCGGCGGGTCCCACCTCAGATACCCCGTCGATAGGCCAACAATGACGATCCAAGGAAGGCTGTATGTCGCGCTGTCGAGCGCCGGCCGCCAGTCCTGACGGCGAGGCAAGAGCCGAAACGCCGTGCCTTGGAGCTTTCGCAAGCCGAGAAACACGTACAGGCCCATTGGAATCAGCATCAGCTTCCCAAGCGCGTCCAGCCGGTGCGCAGGCGGGTCAAACCCTTGGTAGATCTCGCGGAACATCGGGCTGAGGCCGCTGATCATGGGATACGCCAGGGCGCAAGCTACGACCAAGTCCTGCCACGCGAACCGCTGTCGCGTGACCGGAAAGAGCACGTAGGGCAGCGTCACACAGGCGCACAACAGGACGAGCCGGGCCAACGATTCCAGGACAAACAATCCGGTCGGAATGGCATAGATTACGTACGGGGTGACGGATACCGCTACGAGCGCGGCCGCCAGCGCGAACGGCGAGAGCGCGCCGCACACCCAATTCCTGACCGGACTGGAGACAGCGGCACAGTAAAGCGCTGCCTGCCAGCAGAACGCCGCCACGACCGGCACTGCGATGTCCGCGGGGAACTCGAATCGCTGTGCCAGAATGAAGCCGGCAACGGCAAGCGTCATGCAGACACCGCCGAGACCTGCCCAGAACCTTGTCAGGCTGGGAGCACCGTGTAGCCTGTCCGCCACGGTCAAGGTACTCATCGTAGCGATATGGGTTGCGGCCGGGCCGCTTGCGAGAGCAGAGTTTCCGGCCGACTTGGTCCGCAGCGTCGCAGACGCGGGCAGCAGGCTGGTCGCGGAGCGCGACAACTACACCTACACGCAGCGATTTCGATTCGTCGAGTTCAAGGGCAGCCGGCCGGCGGGCCACTACGAGGAAGTGCGCGACATCACCTTCACGGGCACAGGCGAACGCCTAGAGCGGCACCGCAGGAAACCGATCATGCGGCTGCAGCGGATGCGCTTGACAGACGAGGACTTTCGCGACCTGCGTGACGTGAATCCGTTCGTGCTCACGCGCGAGACCCTACGCTTTTACAAGGTCGGCTACAAGGGAGTCGAGCAAGTGGACGGACTGGACTGCCACGTGCTGGCAGTCCGACCCAGACAGATCCTATACGGCCAGCGTTTCTTCGACGGCCTGCTCTGGGTCGGCGTGGAGCACGGTCAAGTGGTGCGCGCAGGAGGGCGCCCCGTGCCGCAGCTTCACCGCATCAAGGACAGCAACCTGTTCCCGGCCTTCATCACCGACTACGGGCCGATTGACGGAAAACATTGGTTCCCGATCCGCACCGAGGGCGACGACATCCTGCCGTTTCCGACGGGCAACCAACGAGTGAGGGTGCTGATCGAGTACTCCGACTACAAGAAATTCAGCGCCGAGTCGACCGTCACATTCAGCGACACGCCCGCCGAGGCAGGGCGCGCGAGTGAAGCCGCGCCGGCACCGTGACTTCTGCGCGCGTAGCCTTGCATATCGATGACGTACTTGCCGAGCGCGGAGTGCCAAGAGCGTATCCGCCACGTGTACCAAACCGCCCCCAGACGCGATGGCGTCTCTATGCTCATCGCCCGTCTTCCTGCCTCGCCACGCAGCCGACAGTAGCGGCCCAGCCTTGCCCTCCCGCGAACAGGCTCGCGTGTACAATCTGGATTCGGATGCGCATCGTACTCGTAGCCGCGTTGGTCTTGATCGCTCCAGCTGTCGGCCCCGCGCAAGAGCACTTGGGCAAGACGCTTGCCGAGTGGCGGGCAGATCTCGACAGTGCCGTGCAGATCGACCGCTTGCTGGCCGCTAGGGCCATCGGCGAGATGGCAATCGGCCAGCAAGCCGGAGCTACCGAGGCGATCCTTGAGTCCTTGAGCCATGAGGACGGTTCTGTGCGCTACTGGGCGGCGGTCGCGACCATCCACTTGCCCGCGTTGGACGCCGATGCTCAAGCGCTACTGAAGATGGCGCTCGGTGATCCGGTGCCGGAAGTAAGGGTCCAAGCGGCGCGCGCCCTTTGCGGCACGGCGGCCGAGCCAGAGGCGTTGCGAACCTTGGCAGAGCTCCTCTCCCACCGCAATCGAGGTGTCCGTCTACAGGCCGTGCATGCCGCCGACGCGATCAAGGACAAAGCCGCCCCGCTGGTCAAGGAGTTGCAAGCGGCCACAGATGATGAGTTCGACTACGTCCAGCGTGTTGCCCGACACGCGCTCTGGACACTGGAACAGCGTCCCTGCCCCTACCGGCAATGCGAGTGACGCAAGCCAGCTAGCAATGACTCGATCCAGCATCACTTTCGGCGCCCTAGCCTTGGCATGGACTTTGGCCATCTTGCATCCTGCGCTCGAAGCGAAGCCGCCGAACATCCTGTGGCTATCCATCGAGGACACTGGCCAGCAGGTCGAACCTTACGACGCGTATGCGAGGACACCCAATATCGCCCGCGTGGCCAAGCAGGGCGTGACCTTCCTCGAGGCGTACTCGCATTCCCCGGTCTGCGCCCCGACCCGTTCCGGGATCATCACGGGAATGTATCCGACGGCCATCGGAACGCACCACATGCGCTCGAGAATGGTCCCTCCGCCTTTCGTGAAGGCATTTCCCGAGTACTTGCGGCGGCTCGGCTACTACACAACCAACAACTCGAAGACCGACTACAACTTCCGTGTGCCGCTGACCGCTTGGGATGACTCCAGTTCCGACGCGCACTGGAAGAACCGGCCTGATCCAGACCAGCCGTTCTTCGCGGTCTTCAACTTCGGCAGCTCGCACGAAGGGTCGGTTCGGCGCCAGTTTGCGGCTCGCACAGCGGATCCCGGCGCCCGCATCCACGATGCCTCGCAACTACCACTTCCGCCCTATTATCCCGACACGCCCAAGACCCGCGAGGCTTGGGCAGCGTACTACGACGTCGTCACGATCACGGACCGGACCATCGGCAAGATGCTCGCCGAACTCGACGAGGCTGGCTTGGCCGACGAGACCTTGGTGGTCTTCTGGGGCGATCACGGCGTGGGGCTCGCGCGCGGCAAACGCTGGATCTACGACTCGGGGCTCAAGATTCCCCTGATCATGCGCTGGCCTGGCCACATCGAACCGGACACGCTGCGGACTGACTTCGTTCAGTTTCTCGACCTCGCTCCGACGATGATTTCGGCGGCTGGGGGCGAACCGCCCGATCACATGCACGGGCGGGTCCTCATTGGCGACCGGCAAGGACCGGAGCCGGAATATCTCTTCCATGGCCGCGACCGGATGGATGAACGGTACGACATGGTCCGGGGAGTGCGCAATCGCCGCTTCCTCTACGTGCGCAACTTCGAGTCGCACCGGCCGTGGGTGCAGTTCATGCGAACCCCCAGCCAGGGACCGGTCTATCGAGAGCTCGGGAGACTGAAGCTGTCAGACGGGCTCGGCCGGCTGGCGGCACCGTTCATGCAAGACACCAAGCCCTTCGAGGAACTGTACGACGTCGTCGCCGATCCGCATCAAGTGTTCAATCTGGCTGCAGATCCGAAGTATGCCGACCAACTCAAGCTGCTGCGGAAACAACTCGTGGACTGGATGCGGAAGATGGATGACAAGGGTCTCGTCCCCGAACCAGAACTCTACCGGCGCATGTTCGAGAACGAAGACAGCGACGTGACGGCCACGCCGCTCTTGAGCACGAGCAGCACGTCCGACGGGGCGTTGATGGTTACCGTGAAGGCTCAAGACGAGGGCGCCTCGGTGGCATACCGGGTCATCCCCAAGGGTGGCGGGGTCCCGCGGCGCGGCGGTTGGCTGCTATATACAGAGCCGGTCCGAATCGAGCGGGGAGAGTCCCTAGAAGCGGTCGCTTCCCGCTTGGGATTCGCCAATAGCCAAGCCGCTACCTTAGCCAACTAGCCCGCTACGCGAGAGCGGGGGGGGGGGGGGGGGGGGGGGGGGGGGGGGGGCGGGGGGGGGCGGGCGGGCGC
>VXMF01000005.1 GCA_009841225.1 Terriglobia bacterium
GGTCGGCAACGTTTGGCACAATTACACGTGCGCGCGACGCGCGCGTCATCCAGTTCGGCTTTAACAGGATCTTGTCGCCGGCGGCGCCGCCGCGGCGCCGGGCGGGGCGGGGCGCCGCGAGGACATGACAGTGGAGAGGCTCGCATGACAATCCGAAGAACGATTGCGAAGCTGAGCATGGCCCGGTCGGCAAAGCGACTGTCGCCGGCAGCGGCCCTGGCGCTGGCGGCTTCGCTCGGGGCCGCGCCTGACGCCGGCCAGAAATTGTCGCCCGAAGCGGCCGCGCGGGCCGACCAAGCCCACCGGACGTTCGAGCAACCAGCGCCGCAAGCGTCCGAAATCGCCGAATCGGTGACAGCGCAGGCCGGTTCGCTGCGACCAGTGGCCGCAGCGCCGAGCGCCGTGCCGCGGCGGAACTTCATCGACGAGGCGATCTTCGCCAAGATCGAGCGCGATGGCGTGCCGCACGCCGGGCTTGCACCGGACGGCGAGTTCCTACGCCGCGCCTACCTCGACCTAGTGGGCCGCATCCCCACGCTCGAGGAGGTGCTCGCCTTCGAGGCGGACCCGAGTCCGAACAAGCGCGACCGCCTGATCGACGAGCTGATTGACAGCGAGGAGTTCGTGGAGCGCTGGGCTTACTACTTCGAGGATCTCTTCCGGGCCGGCCAGCGCATGGGCTACGGCAAGAACCTGTTCCGCTTCTGGGTCCACGAATGGCTGACTCTGGACCGCTCCTACGCCGATGTCGTCACCGACCTGTTGACGCAAGGGGGCAAGAGCAGCCACACCTCGCCGGGAGCGCTCTACTTCGCGCGCGACTTCGTCAAGGCCAAGGACGACCCCGACGAGCCGGACGCCCACGACCTGGTCAACCGGGCGGACTCGATCGACGAGTTCACGATCACGTACGGCAAGGCGCTGCTGGGCCTGAACCTGGGCTGCGTTTCGTGCCACGACGGCGCCAATCACCTCGAGCAGGTCAACCTCTACCTGACCGGCCTGACGCGCGAGGACTTCTTCCGCCAAGCCGCCTTTTTCGGCAAGACGCGCATGATCATGAACTGGGAGAACGGCTTCCAGGCAAACACCGAGTACACGGTGGATGATGTCGAGCCCGGTTATCCCACGCTGAGCGAGAGCATCGTGCGCGTCCCGCGCACAGGGGGCCCGAACCAGCCCAAGTTCGTCCTTAACGGCGAGCCCGCCCGCCCGGGCGCGTTGCCGCGGGACGAACTGGCGCGCCTGCTGACAGGGCACATCCAATTTGCCCGCGCGAGCGTGAACCGGATCTGGGCGGAGCTGATGGGCGTCGGCATCGTCGAGCCGCTCGACGGCTTTGACCTAGCCCGCTACTATCCCAGCGACGACATCCCCGACGGCTGGACCGTGCAGCCGAGCCATCCCTACCTGCTGGACGATCTGGCCAAGGATTTCCAAAGAAGCAATTTCAGCCTCAAGCACTTGGTGCGCACGATCGCGCAATCGAGCGCTTACCAACTCTCGTCGCGGTTCGACGGGCAATGGAAGCCCGAGTACGGCCGCTACTTCGCCCGGCGCTACGTCAAGATGCTGAGCCCCGTGCAGCTGCACGATTCCCTGGTGACGGCCACGGCGGTGCCGGGCGGCTACGGCAGCGGCGACAGCCAGGCCGACATGGCCCGCCAGCTGCTCGACCCGAGCTATGTCGGTTCGGAAGTGGCCGAGTTCATGCGGGCATTCGGCCAGCAGAGCAGGGATCAGTTCCCGGCCCGCACCCCGGCATCGTCCCTGCAGGCGATGCTGATGATGAACTCGCAGATGGTGCTGGACCGCGTCCAGTCCGACGGCGCTGGGAGAGTCGCTGAAATGCTGTCGGACTTGGAGCGCGACAACATCGTGGCAGCCGCCGGCTGGCGCGCGGCGACCGGTGCGAGCCCGCAGCCTTCCGAGCTGCAAGCCGCGGTGCATCGCGGCCTGACAGAACGGCTCTACTTGGCGACACTTTCGCGACGGCCGCTCGAAGCCGAGCTCGAGGTCGCCTTGGCGGCCTTGCGGGACGACCCCGCCCAAGGCCTGGAGAACCTGCAATGGGCCTTGGTTAACAAGCCGGAGTTTCTGTTCAACTACTAGCCCGGACAGCCCCAGACGGAGATCGAGACATGCGAACAGTTCGAGATTTGGCGCCGACGCGGCGCGACACCCTGCGGCTCGGCGCGGGCAGCTTGCTGGGCGGGATCGTCGGCGAGGGCCTCTGGCCGCAACGCGCCCGCGCCGCGGGCCGCACCAATCCGCGCGGCACGGCTCGCTTCGCGATCATCGTCGAGGCCGCCGGGGCCATCAGCCACGTCGATACGTTCGATTTCAAGGAAGACGCCGGCACGCAGGCCGATTTCGACGTGCGCGAGGTGCGCAAGGGCTTCTATCTGCCCTACCGGCTCTTCCCGCAACTGTCGGGATTGATGGACCGGGTTTCCGTGGTGCGGACCTTCAAGAGCCACGAAGTCGTCCACTTTCGCGGCGAGTACTACACCCGTGCCGGACGGCCGCTCAATCCGGCCCAAGCCGAGGAGATCCCTCCTGTCGGCACGGTGGTCGCGGCGGAATTGGACCCACAGCGGCGCGAGAGCGACACGTTCCCCACCTTCGTGAGTTGCAACCTAGGCAACGTAGCGCTTCCCAGCGGCTTCTTCCATCCGCGCTTCTCCGGGCTCGACATCAACGCCGGCAAGGGAGCGGGCAGCGTCACTGCAACGGGCGAGGCATTGGCCATGCTGGAGGAGCGCTTCCGGCTGCTCGGCGACCTCGAGCAGGCCGTGCGGCGGGACTTCGGCGGCCGCGGTGCTTCCATGAGCGCGTTCCGGTCCTTCCAGGAAGAGGCCTTCCACGTGCTGGGCGACTCGCGCTGGCCGCAGGCACTGGAGCTTGGCGAAGCGGACAGGGCGCGCTACGGCGATAACAGTGTCGGGCGCGGCTGCCTGCTGGCGCGCAACCTCGTGCTGGCCGATGCCGGCACCCGTTATATCCATGTCAAGCACCCCGGCTGGGACCACCACAAGCGCATCTGGGACCACAGCGCCAAGTCGAACCACTACAACCACTGCAACGACTTGGACCGGGCGATGGCGAATCTGCTGCGGGACCTTGACGCCACCGCTTCGCCGCGCGACCCGGACAAGACGCTACTTGACGAGACGATCGTCGTGGTGCCGACCGAATTCGGACGCGTGCCAGGCGCCTTGAACCTAGTCGCGGGCCGGCACCACTACAACCAGGTCTACATCGGCCTGTTCGCGGGTGGAGGCGTGCGCGGGGGCCAGCTGATCGGGCGCACCGATGCAGCGGGCGAGTACGCCGTGGAGAACGGCTGGAAATACGGAATGCAGCCCAAGACCGAGAACATCGTCGCCTCGGTCTACTCTGCCCTGGGCATCGACTGGCTCAAAGAGGTCACGAACACTCCGTCGAAGCGCGTCTACCGCTACATCGACCAACTGGGAGCAACCGAACCCTGCGTGCCGGACGAGATCGAGGAACTCTTCGCCTGATGTATCTGAGCCGATGCGCCGCGCTCTCGATTGCCGTGCTGGCCGTCGGAGGCGCCGTCGCACAGTCGAGTAACGGCTCGGCACAGGCCTCGCAGACCGCCCCGGAGGGCATGGTCGAGATCGCGGCCGGCGAGTTCAGCATGGGCCGCAGCGAGCTGAACTCGGACGATGAATCGGGAATGCGCCCACGCATCCTGCTGGACGACATCCCCGCGCACCAAGTGCGCTTGGATGCCTTCTGGATGGACGCGACCGAGGTCACGCATCGCGCGTATGCAGAGTTCGTGACGGAGGCGGGCAGGCGGGCGCCCTACCACTGGCTGGACGGGAAGATGCCCGAGGCGCTCGCTGACGTCCCGGTTTACAACGTCGACTGGGATGACGCCCAAGCCTTCTGCGCATGGAAGGGCAAGCGCCTGCCGACCGAAGCCGAGTGGGAACGCGCCGCCCGCGGCGGCCTCGAGGAAGCCAGCTACCCGTGGGGCGAAGACAAGCCGGACCGCAAGCAAGCGCGCTTCGGCACGCCGCTTGGGCCAGGCGCGGTCGGGCAGCACCCCCCCAACGCGTTCGGACTGCACGACATGGCCGGAAACGTGGCCGAATGGTGCCATGACTGGTTCGAGCGAACCTACTACGAGTCGAGCCCTGCCGCGAACCCGCAGGGGCCCGCCGAAGGGATGTACCGCATCGTGCGCGGCGGCGCATGGTCTAACGGCCCCAATCGACTCACCGTATTCTTTCGCAACTGGGTCAGGCCCAACCAGCGCACGCCGAACTTGGGATTCCGTTGCGTGCAAGACATTCCCTGATGGCGGCGCACAGCTCCAGCCGTGGCTCCCGCAGAGGCTTCTTTAAGGGCTCGCTCGGACTGGCCGCATCCGCTGCGCTCTCCAACCGACTCTTCGCGAGCGGCAACGGACCGCTGAGCATTGACAGCGTCGAACCTGTGGTCATCCGCTCGCCGCGAGGCGAGAAGCCGCCGGAGTGGTACATCGAGATGCCTCCGGTCGGGCACGCGACCGGAGGTGCGGGGCTCTGGAACCGCCTGGACCACGCCTCGCCCAGCCGATTTCGTGGCGCGACCCAAGCAACGCTGGTCAAGATCACGACCAAAGACGGCCTGGTCGGCTGGGGCGAGTGTCACGCGCCCGCGGCGCCGCGCGTGCATGCGGCCGTCATCAGCGACCTGCTCGCGCCGATTCTGATCGGGCAGGATGCCCGGCAAGTCGAGCCGCTGTGGGAAAAGCTCTACTCCAGCCAGCGCTTGCGCGGATACGCGACCGGCTTCTACACCGAATCCATCGCGGGCGTGGACCTAGCCCTGTGGGACCTGCTCGGCAAGTATCTCGGCCAGCCGCTATACCGCATCCTCGGCGGCAAGTACCGGGATGCGGTCCCAACCTACGCGGGCATCGGCGGGAGCACGCCCGAGGCCCTGGCTGCGAGCGCTCGCCAGCAGCTCGATCGCGGCTTCGCGGCGGTGAAGATGGGGCTGAGCAAGGGGCCTGGCACTGCCAGCGTGGAACGCGTCGAGGCCGTCTCGCGCGCCATCGGCGACAAGGGCCAGCTGCTCGTCGATTCGCTCGGGGCCTACAAGGTCCACGAGGCCCGAGCGGTCGGGGAGCGGCTGGATGCCCTGCCCAACATCGGCTGGTGGGAAGATGCGCTGCTGCCGGAGGACATCGCCGGCTACAGCGAACTCAAGGCGGCGCTGAAGACACCGCTATGCGCCGGCGAGACCTTCTCGAACCGCTACCAGTTTCGGGATCTGTTCGCGGCACGCGCCGTGGATATGGTGAATCCGGATCTCTGCCGCGCCGGCGGCGTCACCGAATGCCGCAGGATCGCCATCTTGGCAGATCTGCACGGAGTGCTGTTTTCTCCGCACATCAGCACCGGAACAGCCCTGTATTGGGCCGCGTCCGCGCATCTGGCGGCGCACCTGCCGAACACCGTGATCATGGAGGGCGGCACGTTGCTGGATCGCCCTTTCGGCAATGCAATCCTGCGCGAGCCCCTGGCAGCTCGACCGGGCGCGGCCATGGTACCCGAAAGAGCCGGAATCGGGGCCGAATTCGACGAAGAAGCCCTGGCGGCCTACCGGGTGGCATGAACATGGCCGCGCGGCTCATCCCGAATATCCGCTGGCGCATCGCGGCCCTGTTGTTCGCCGCCACCGTCATTAACTACATCGACCGCCAAACGCTGTCAGTACTGGCATCGGAAATCACCTCCGATCTAGGGCTCGACGATATCGAGTACTCGCAAGTCGTGCAGGCGTTCCTGATCTGCTATGCGGGGATGTACATAGTCTGGGGCCGGATTATCGACCGCTGGGGCACGCGCGCGGCCCTCGCGACATCGATGGTCTGGTGGTCGCTCGCCAACGCCGCACACGCTTTGACCCGCAACGCCCTCGGGTTGGGCATCTGCCGAGCGCTGCTGGGCATGGGGGAGTCGGGCAACTTCCTGGCGGCCGAGAAGGCCATTTCGGAGTGGTTCCCTCCCCGCGAGCGCGGCTTTGCGAACGGATTGGTCAACGCGGCCGCGTCCACGGGCGCGATCCTAGCCCCGCCGCTGATCGTGCTGATCTTCACCCTGTGGGGCTGGCGCATCGCGTTCGTAGTCACCGGCCTGGTTGGATTTATCTGGCTGGCGGTCTGGCTCCGCTGGTATTGGATTCCGAGCCGACACGCGCGCGTCACGCAGGAGGAGCGTGCACTGCTCGAGTCCAGCGACAGCCCGCAGCACCGCCCCCGGATCCCTTGGGTCTCGCTGTTCGGCTTCCGGCAGACGTGGGCGCTGTTCGGTGCCAGATTGTTGGCCGATCCGGTCTGGTGGTTCTATCTGTTTTGGCTGCCAAAGTATCTCAGCGACGAACGCGGGTTCAGCATCGTGGCGATCGGCCTGACCACTTGGGTCCCCTTCCTCACGGCCGATCTCGGGGCCCTTGCCGGCGGGTGGCTGTCCGGGAGACTCATCAGCCGCGGCATGGTACCGGTGCGGGCCCGCAAATGGGTCATGCTGCCAGCTGCCGCGATCATGCCGCTGAGCCTGATCGTGCCCGGCAGCGATTCCGCAGCGGTCGCGGTCGCGGCAATTTGCATGGTTACGTTCGCGCACATGGCGTGGAAGACCAACCTGATGACCATGACGAACGACATCTATCCCACCGCGGTCGTCGGCTCGGCCGCGGGCATCGTGGGCCTCGGCAGTTCCCTCGGCGGAGTGATCTTCACCGGCATTACCGGCTTCGTCGTGGAGAACTACTCCTACGGCATGATATTTTTCGTGATGGGATTCATGCATCCAGTGGCCCTCGCAGTCCTGCACGTCCTGACTCCGCACGGAATCGAGAAGGAGGCCGCCAAATGAGCGAGCCACGTGACCGGACAGCGCCTGCTGCGACCAACGGCTCGCCGCCGAACGGGCTGCAGCCAGCACCGCGCCAGAGAATCTCCGACTACGTTTACGAGGAGGTGCTCAGGGCAATCCTCGACGAGCGTTTCCGTCCGGGCGAACGCCTCTCTATCCCGGATCTTGCGAACGAGATGGACGTGAGCCAGATGCCGGTGCGCCAAGCGATGGACCGGCTCGCCGAGGAAGGCTTGGTCGAGGTGCGCCCGCGCAGCGGGACATTTGTCGCCGAACCCGAAGAGCGCGACATCGCCGACACGTTCGACCTGCGCCGAGCGCTCGACGGCTTGGCGGCGGAGACCGCCGTGCTCCACGTGACCGACAAGGACATCACCTACCTCGACGCAACGGTCGACCGCATGGACGAATACGCGGCGGCGGGAAACGCCGGCATGCAGGATCACGACCGCCTGAACTGGGAATTCCACCTGTTCATCGTGCGGCTGGCTGGCAACGAAAAGCTGTACGAGATGTACCAACAGCTGAATGCTCACCTGAAGATCGCCAGCATCCACGTTTCGAACCACGATTGGGCGGACAGGGTTCCCCTAGCCCAGCGCGAGCATCGCGAGATGGTCCGGGCGCTGGCGCGGCGCGACGCCAACTCCCTCGCAATGGTGCTGGCCACGCATGTCGAGCGGGCGAAGAACGCTCTGATTTCCGATATCCGCGCCGTGCGCTCGCGCTCCACGGATACCGCCAAGAGTACCTAGGCCAATCTCCATGCAGGCATCATTCAGCGGCGTGTTCCCGATCCTAGCCACCCCCTTTGCGGACGATGGCGAGATTGACGTGGCCAGCCAGCTGCGCTTGGTGGATCACCTCTTGGAGCAAGGGGTGCATGGCCTGGGTGCGTTTGGCAACGCCGGGGAAGGCTATGCACTGCGGCCCGAAGAGAGGGCGTCCCTGCTGGACGAGATCGTGCGCCATGTGGACGGGCGCGCGCCCGTGATCGTCGGAGTCGGTACAACCGGCACGGCCTCGGCCGTGCAAACCTGCCAGCAGGCGGAAGCGCAGGGTGCGCAGGGATTGATGGTGCTGCCGCCCTTCTACGTCAAGCCGGATGCCGATGGCCTGCGCTTCTTCTATGCCTCGATCAGCGATGCGGTCAGCATCCCGATCATGGTCCAAGACGCCCCCCTGCTCTCCCAAGTGGCCATGCCCCCTCCGCTGTTGGCGAGGATGGCGAGGGAGATTGAGCATGTCGAATATGTCAAAGTCGAAGCTCCACCGACCGCGCCCAAGATCAGCCGAACAATGGAGTCCGCCAATGGCGCACTCACGCTATTTGGCGGTCTCAACGGGCAGTTCATGATCGAGGAGTGCCAGCGCGGCTCGCGAGGCATCATGCCCGCGAGCGACATGGCTGCCGTGTATGTCGCGATCTGGAACGCCTTGCAGGGCGGCGACTTGGCGAGCGCGTGGGACGCATTCACGCGGGCGCTGCCGCTCATTCGCTACGAACTTCAGCCTGGCTTGGGTGTGTCGGCCATCAAGCACAACCTCGTCTCCGAGGGCGTCATTCAATCGGCCTTCGTGCGGCACCCCGGCCGCTCGCTCGACGCGGCGGGCAAGCGGGAACTCGAGCAACTGCGCTCGCTGGTCTGGCCCGTTTGAGCCCCATGCCGATGGACCGCATCGCGTCCATCGAGACTTTCTCCATCCGCCTGCCGCGGGACTCGGCAGCGATCCAAGGAACAGCCGGCTCGCCAACCGCGCTGCAAGCGGGGCGTTTCGACTATCGCTGGTCCGATGCCTACGCGACGCTCTACTCGGTCAATTTCGAGGCCGCTCTGGTCAAGCTGACAGCGGAGTCAGGGCTCGTCGGCTGGGGCGAAGCGCAAGCGCCGCTGGCGCCGGACGTGGCCTGCCTGATCACAGAGCAACTCCTTCGCCCGGCCATCGAGGGCCATGCGTTCGAACTGTCCGCGCAAGGCGTGGGAGCCTTGCGCGAGCGCATGTACGCCGCCATGCGGGTGCGCGGCCAAACAGGCGGCTTCATGCTCGACGCCATCGCGGGGGTCGACATCGCGCTGTGGGACTTGGTCGGCCGGGCTGCCGGGCGCCCGGTGTGCGACCTGCTCACAAGCGCCTTGCCCGCCGCCAGCGTCCCGGCCTACCTGTCGGGGCTCGGCGGCGAGACGACCGCCGCCCGCATCTCGCAGGCTGAGGACGCGTGGGAGCGCGGCTTCCGCACGTTCAAGCTCTTTCTCGAACGCAGCCCCGATGACCTGATCCAGCTCGCAAAAGCGCTAAGAGAGCGATTCGGTCCGGCCGCACGCATCGCAGTGGATGCACTCTGGCACCTTGACCCCGCCACGGCCAGAGTCTTCGGGCGCGCACTCGACGAGCTGCCCGCACTATGGCTCGAGTGCCCGCTCCCCCCAGAGATGCTGCAAGCTCATGCCCGACTGGCTGCGGAGATCAATACACCGATTGCCTTGGGTGAGAGCTATCGATCACGTCACGAGTTGGAGCCGTTCCTCGAGCAAGGCTGCGTCGGCTGGCTCCAGCCCGACCTCGGTCGCTGCGGCATCACAGAAGCGGTCGCGATTGCCGATCACGTCGCGGCGCGGCACCCGCAAGTGCAGGTCGTGCCCCATATCAGCATTGCGATGGGTCCGCAGATCGCGGCTGCGCTGCATTTCTCAGCCGCGACGCCCGCCGTGCCCATGGTCGAGTACAATCCGTCGGTGTTCTCGGTCGCGAATCAATTCTTGGCCGAGCCGCTCGCCCTGGTCGGCCACCGCTACCAAGTGCCGCGATCTCCGGGACTCGGCACCGAGATCGACGAGGGGGCAGTCCGGGCGGTGGCACAGCGGCCTGTGCTCCGAGCGGTCGAAAGCGCCTGATACTGTCCGGTGGCGACTGCGGCGAGTCCGCGGCTACGCCAGCAACCCATGCTGCACGGCGCCGCTCACATCGGTCAGGCGGAAGTCCCGCCCCATGAACTTGTAGGTGAATTTCTCGTGATCGAAGCCCATCAGGTGCAGGATGGTCGCCTGCAGGTCATGCACGTGGAGCGGATCTGCGGTGATGTTGAGGCACAGCTCGTCGGTCGCGCCATGCACGTAGCCTGGCTTGATCCCGCCGCCCGCCATCCACATTGAGTAGGCCGTTGGCTGGTGGTCACGTCCAGCGTTGGCCGCTTCCTCGGGCTTGCGAATCTCGACCATCGGCGTCCGTCCGAACTCTCCGCCCCACACGACTAATGTCTCGTCCAGCAGGCCGCAGCGCTTGAGGTCCTTGAGGAGCGCAGCGGTCGGCTGGTCGGTCTCCTGCATGCGCTTGGGCAGCTTCTGGTTGAGATATGTGTGATCGTCCCACGACGCGTCCATCATCAGCACGGTGCGGACCCCGCGCTCGACCAGCCTGCGCGCCAGCAAGCAGTTCGTCGCGTACTGGCGGCGGTGCTCGTTGTCGCTCTCGATGCCGTACATCGCGATAGTCTCGGGGGACTCGTCCGAGAGGTCCACCAGATCCGGGGCCTCGGTCTGCATCCTGAACGCGAGCTCGTAGGCGTTGATGCGCGAGGCGATCTCCTCGTCCCCGGTGCGCTCGTAGCGCATGCGATTCATTTCGTTGACGAAGCCGATCGTCTCGCGCTGGATCTCCGGCGTCACGCCTGGAGGGTTGGTGAGGTAGAGGATCGGATCGCCCTGGTTGCGGAACAGCGTGCCCTGATAGTGGGACGGCATGAATCCCGAGGAGAAGTTCGTCGTGCCGCCAGAAGTGCCCTTGCCCGAGGTCAAGACGACGAATCCGGGCAGGTTCTTCGATTCGCTGCCCAAGCCGTAGAGCAGCCATGACCCCAGCGTCGGGCGGCCCGGTATGGTCGCTCCCGTGAACAGCAGGAGCTGGCCCGGATGATGGTTGAAGGCGTCTCCGTGCATCGAGCGGATGAGGCAGATGTCATCCGCCACCGTGCCGAGATGCGGCACGAGCTCGGAGAGTTCCATCCCGGACTGGCCGCGCGGCTCGAACTTGTACGAGCTGGCCATCACCTTGGCAGTGGGCTTGATGAAGGCGAGCGTAAGGTCCTTGGTGATCGATTCCGGCAGCGACTGGCCGTCCCAGCGCTGCAAGGCCGGCTTGGGGTCGAAGAGCTCGTACTGGCTCGGACCGCCCTCCATGAACATGAAGATCACGTTCTTCGCCTTCGGCGCAAAGTGCGGGGCCTTCGGAGCCAGGGGAGAGGCCGCAGTCAGGCCATCGGCCGCCAAGAGTTCGGCTAGCGCGGCGATGCCGACCCCGCCCGCTACGCCGCGCAAGAATTCCCGGCGTTGGAGCGTCGCCGCAATGCGCTCTTTCTCCATCACAGCGGTTCCATTCTACATGTCGGGCGAGACCTCAAGCCCGCCGGGCCCGTACCTTGCACACCATGCTGAGAGCACCGCGCAGCTTCGCTCAGCCGCTGGAATAGTCCGCACCCTCGGCACTTCGCGCGCAAGATTCGTCCCAATCCAGCAGGTACTGCTTCATCTGGGCTGCCACCTCGGGCAGTTCCCCGGCCAAATCGTGCCGCTCCCCTGGGTCCAAGGCAATGTCGAACAGCATGTCCTGCCCGCTTCGCTCTTCGTCGAGAAAGCTCAGCAGCTTGTAACGATCTCCAATCAGCGCGTGGTCCGGCGAGCCCAAGCGGGCGCTCTGGCCGCCCTCTCCCCCGTCTGGACATTGAAACGCGATCGGCCGCCCGCGCTGCTCCATGTCGCCGTCGATCAGGGGGAGCAGGCTCACTCCGTCGATCGGGCGCTCGTCGTCCGGCGCATCCAGCCCCAGCACCGCGGCGATCGTGGGAAAGTAGTCGCAGGTGGACGCGGGCAGGTCCGAGACACGCCCGGCTTCGACGCGCCGCGGCCACTCGAGAATGCCCGGAACCCGCACGCCTCCTTCGAACAGGCTGCGCTTGCGTCCGCGCAACCCGCCGCTCGAGCCCCGGTCGGTGCTGCGGTGCAACGTGCGCCCTTCCGGGCCGTTGTCGCTGCAGTACCAGAGCATGGTGTCGTCTGCCACGCCCAACTGCCGGAGCTCGGTCCGGAGCCTGCCGACCTGCTCGTCGAGCGCGGTGATGCAGCCGTAGTAGTGCTGCTCGCCTTCGCTGAAGCCGGCATACAGCTCGCGGTGCTGCGGGCCCGCTACCACCGGGCGATGGGGGGCATGGAACCAGATCACGGCGAAGAACCGAGTCTGCTCGGCCGCCGCCTGCTGGATGAACGGAATCGCCCGGTCCATGATGACGCGCGAATCGTCCCCGGACAGGTTCTCGGTGGCATACTCCCCTTCCCCCGTCCAGTATTTCGACGGAAACGCCTGATTCTCCATGGGATCCCAAGTCGGCATCTGCACCTCGGCGGAAAACGACTGGTCGAATCCGTGCTCCCATGGCGGAGCGTAGTGTTCGGGCCGCCGCCCGCCCCGCCGGCCGTCCTCTTGATCGTTGGTCAGGGTGCCGAGATGCCACTTGCCGAAGTGCCCGGTGGTGTAGCCCTGGGCCTTGAGCAATTCAGCCAGCGTGACCTCTCCGTCCCGGATGTGCCCGGCATTGGCAGTGGGTACGCCGTAGCGATAAGGATGTCTGCCCGTCAGCGCACTGCCCCTAGTGGGAGAGCAGACCGGCGCGCCAGAATAGAAGCGATCAAAACGGAGCCCAGCCCGGCTCATCGCGTCCAGATGCGGCGTCTTCAGGTACGGATGGCCGTTGTAGCCAGTGTCGCCCCAGCCCTGGTCGTCCGCCATGCATAGGATGATGTTCGGTGCTTTCGTGTCGGCGTCGCGGCGCCCGCCGCCACAGGCAGCGAGCGGGCCCAACGCCATCGAGCCGAGCAAGAAGTTGCGCCTGGTTGAGCCTGTCATGTGTTCTTAGATCCTATCGGCAGCAGCCGTGCCGCCAGAGGGACAACCGCAATTCTATTCGCTGAAGCAATACAGCTTGCTGGCCGTGCGGACGTAAAGGCAGTCACTCCCGATGGCGGGCGTGGCGTAGACTTCTTCCCCGAGATCGTTGGTTTGCAGCACGGTCCAATCCGAGCTGGCCTCCAGCACGACTGCCTTGCCGGTCTCGCTGAGCATGTAGATCTTGCCATCGCCGGCAACCGGCGAGGCGTAGTAGGAGTCGATCGCGCCGGACAGCCGTCCCTGCTTGAGCACCGCTCCAGAATCTGGGTCGAGCGCGGTCACGATCCCTCCGTTGCGGACCAGATATAGGACGCCCTCGTACAGGACGGGGGACGCCACGTCGGGCAGAGACTTCTGGTGTCGCCACAAGCGGTGGGACCCCGTCACGTTGCCACGACCGCCGAGCCGGATGGCCATGCAAGAGTTCTCAGAGACGCGCCGGGCGCGATAGTGCGCCCAGTCGCGCGCGTTCAGCGTCCCGTTCTTGTTCCGATCGTGCATCGCCCAATTGTCCGGCAGCCAATTTTCGGGGATCTCTTCCTTGTCAAGCTCGGCGTCACCGTTGGCGTCGAAACGCAGGCTCACCTCCTCGAACGGCGGCAGTTCCAAGCGCACGGCTGGCTCGCCGCCCGGGGCCCAGCCGTTGAAGAAGAGCCGATCTCCGGCCAGCACGGGAACGGACTTCACCTGATAGGTCAGGCCGTCCACGCGCCAAATCTCGCTGCCGTCCGGGGCGTAGCCGGTCATGCGGTACGAGCCGGGCACGATGATCTCCAGTCCGGCCGCGCCTTGGTCGAAAACGGCGGGCGTCGAAAAGCTGTGCACGAAATCGGGACGCTCCCGCTTCCAGAGGATCTCGCCGTTGGCCGGATCGACGGCAATGAGATACGCCCCAAGATCCTGGTCGCAGACCATGATCAGCTTGCCATCGGCCAAGATCGGCGAAGCCCCCATGCCGTGATAGTTGGTGAACGGCCCCAATGGCAGAGACCACAGCTGGTCCCCGTCGGGGCCGTAGGCGAGCAATCCGTAGCCTCCGAAGAAGACATAGACGTTCGTGCCATCCGTGACGGGCGTAGAGGAAGCTTCGTGGTTGCGGCGGTTCATCCTCTCCACGCGCCGTGCCGGGGCCGCTCGCCGCCACAGCTCACGACCAGTCGCGCGGTCAAAGGCGAGCGTCAGCAACTGGCCGTCTTCGGCCGCCGTCAGGTACAGCCGGTCCGAGGACAATACGGCAGAGGACTTGCCGGGCGGAACGGCGACTTCCCATTGGGAGTTGGTACCGGGTCCGAAGACAACCGGCAAGCGGCCAGTCTCGGCAATGCCGCTGCCATTGGGACCGCGAAATCTAGCCCACTCCGATGCCGGCACGGCGCCCGCGGCGAGCAGGGTGGCCAGCAAGACCTTGGCGACCTGCATGCCATAAGTTATAGCGCTTCAGCCGGGGGCGGTTGCGCTTGGTGCCAAGGGAAAGTCCGAGCCGGCGCACACGCCAGAGCGGCGCCCAACGCTCGTTCGCAGGCGGCATTCGACGTTTCCAATCGCAGAGTGTTCCGGGTACGATGAGTTCTTGGCCGGGTCACGCTTCAGGATCGCCCTGCTTGCGCTGGGCGCAGCAGCGGCAGTAGCGCCGCTTCGCTCCTCCGATCAGGCCCTTGTCAAGCAGTACTGCACCGCTTGTCACAACGACGACGCACAGACGGCCGGTGTCTCCTTGCAAGGGCTCGACCCCGCCCGGCCTGACCTGGATCCCGCCCTCTGGGAGAGGGTCTTGCGCAAGGTAGGGTCGGGCGAGATGCCACCGTCAGGCCTGCCCGCCCCAGAACAGTCCCAGCGCTCAGAGTTCGTCGCCCGACTGGAGCAAGCGCTCGACGCGGCAGCCCGCGCAAATCCCGACCCGGGTCGCCCGCCGGCCCACCGGCTCAACCGGGCCGAGTACTCCAACGCGGTTCGCGACCTGCTGCACCTAGATCTCGATCTCACCACGATGCTGCCCGGCGACGATTCCGGCTACGGGTTCGACAACATCGCGGATGTGCTGACGCTCTCGCCGGCTCTGCTGGACCGCTACATGTTCGCCGCGCGCCACGTAAGCCGACTGGCGGTGGGCTCGGCGGTGTCGAAGCCCCAGAAGGACATCTTCGTGCGCGATCGGGAGACCGGATTCCGCTACGCCGGCCATGCGCCCGCATCAAGACTGGACCTGCCTATCGGGTCGAGTCGCGGAACAGCTCTGAAGTACTACTTCCCTCTCGCGGGCGAGTACGTCATCTCCGCGGCCTTGGACCAAGGGGACAGCCGCACGAGCTACGAACATTACCAGACCCGCCTGACGGTACAGGCCGGGATGCGCACGCTGACACTCGCATTCCTAGGCGAATCCTCGCGCGCGGAGCGCACCGCGCCGAGCGGGAGCAGCGAGCCCGCACGGCCGCACCCACCTTTTGACATCCGCTTGGACGGCGGGCGTCTTGAGCTGCTGCAGCTGCCCGATGCAAAGCAGCCTTTCAAACTCCGCTGGATTTCCGTCGAAGGCCCGTTCGATCCGCAAGGCCCCGGCGATACCGCCAGTCGCCGCAAGATCTTCACCTGCCGGCCCGAGAGCGCGGAACAGGCGCGTCCGTGCGCCGAGAAAATCGTCTCGAATCTGGCGCGCCAAGCCTACCGGCGGCCAGTCCACGACCAAGACTTGGCGGCCCTGATGGCGATGTACGAGCTCGGGGAGTCGGAAGGGGGGTTCGAATCCGGCATCGAGCGGACCGTCCGAGCGCTGCTCGTCTCCCCCAGCTTCCTGTTCCGCCTCGAACCGGGCCCCGAGGACACGGAGCCGGGCAAGCCGTTCCGCATCAGCGACGCCGCGCTGGCCTCGCGGCTGTCTTTCTTCTTGTGGAGCAGCCTGCCTGACGAAGAGTTGCTCGCCGCCGCCGAGCAGGGCCGCTTGCGCGACGAGCGCGAGCTGGAGCGGCAGGTCCGCAGGATGCTGGCCGACCGGAGGGCGAACGCGCTGGTGGAGAACTTCGCGGGCCAATGGCTGGAGTTGCGCAAGGTGGCGAGAATCAAGCCCGACGAGATTCTGTTCCCGGAATTCGACTCGGAACTGCGCTTTGCGATGCGGCGGGAGACTGAGCTGTTCTTCGCCGACATCCTAAAGCGCAATCGCAGCTCGCTCGAACTGCTCGACGCCGACTACACGTTCCTGAACGAGAGGCTGGCCGCGCACTATGGCCTCGCTGGCGTGCGAGGCCAGCAGTTCCGCCGGGTTAGCCTGACGGACGCGCGGCGCGGAGGCCTGCTCGGCCAAGCCAGCGTGCTGGCCGTGACTTCCTACCCGAACCGCACATCCGTGGTGATCCGCGGCAAGTGGATCTTGGAGAACCTCTTCGGCATGCCCCCGCCCCCGCCCCCGCCGGACATACCCGAGCTCGAGGAGGCCGCTCCGGAGGGCGAGCACCTCACCTTGCGGGAGCTGATGACACTGCACAGCCAGAGCCCGACGTGCGCCAGCTGTCACGTCAGGATGGATCCGATCGGCTTCGCCTTGGAGAACTTCGACGCGATCGGGCGTTGGCGCGACAAGGACGGCGACGTGCCGATCGACGCGTCCGGCGAACTACCGGGCGGGATCCAGTTCAGCGGCCCGGAGGAGCTAAAACAGACGTTCACGACCGTGTTGAAGGACGCTTTCGCGAGAACCGTTGTAGAAAAACTGCTCACGTACGCCCTCGGCAGGGGCCTGGAGTATTACGATAGACCTGTAGTGCGAGCAATCGCCCGCGAGGGGGAGGTGTCTAGCTATCGCTTCGCCGACCTCATCGTGGCAGTGACCAAGAGCATGCCGTTCCAGATGCGCAGGGGGGCTGAATGACCTTCGTGACCAACAAATCGCTATCTCGCCGCGCGGTGCTGCGCGGCTTGGGAGCGACCGTGGCCCTGCCCTTCATGGACGCCATGGTGCCAGCGCACGGCGCGTCCCGCATCGCCGCGAGCGCGCCCGCCCTGCGCATGGGCTTCGTCTACGTGCCGAACGGCATCATGGACCTCAAGGGCGAGTGGACACCAAAGGGCGAGGGTCGGAGCTTCGAGTTCAGCCAGATCACTGCGGGTCTGGAGCCGTTCCGCCAGCACGTGAACGTGATCAGCGGGCTGGCCCAGCTCAACGGCCGGCCGGGCGCGGACGGGGCCGGCGACCATGCCCGGGCGGGCGCGACCTTCCTGACGGGGGCGCGTCCGATCAAGACAGAGGGCATGGGCATTCGCGCCGGCGTTTCCGCAGACCAGATCGCCGCCCGCTCGCTGGGCGAGCACACGCAGATCGCCTCTCTGGAAACCGGGATCGAGGAGCAGAGCGTGGCTGGCGGCTGCGATTCCGGCTACAGCTGCGCCTACACCAACACGATCTCCTGGCGCACTCCCACGACGCCAAACCCGGTCGAGGACAACCCCAGGCGCCTGTTCGAGCGACTGTTCGGCGATGGCGAGAGCACCGACCCCGCCGAGCGGCTCTCGAAGCTGCGCGAGCAACGCACGATCCTGGACTTCGTCCGCGAAGATTTGGCGCGCCTGCGGGGCGAGCTCGGCGCGGATGACCGGCGCAAGCTGGAAGAGTACGTCGAAGCCATCCGCGACTTGGAGCGGCGCATCGAGCGGGCAGAGGCACAGAGCGGCCAGCAACTGCCCACCTTCCACCGGCCGGGCGGCGTCCCGGACAGCTTTGACGAGCACGCCAAGCTGATGATCGACTTGCAGGTGCTGGCCTTCCAGGCAGACTTGACGCGCGTCTCCAGCTTCATGATGGGGCGCGAGGGCACCTGGCGCAGCTATCCGGGCATCGGCGTTCCGGACGCGCACCACGCCGTCACGCACCATTCGCATGATGCGGAAAAGATCTCCAAGGTCATCTTGATCAACAAGCACCACGTCAAGACGTTCGGCTACATGCTCGACAAGATGCGGTCGATCCAAGATGGCGACGGCAGCCTGCTAGACCACTCGATGCTCCTCTACGGCAGCTCGATCTCGGATGGCAACCAGCACCTGCACCACGACCTGCCGCTGGTCTTGGCCGGCGGAGCGGCCGGGCAGCTGCCTGGCGGGCGCCACCTGCGCTACTCGCGCGAGACGCCCATGAACAACTTGCTGCTGACCATGCTCGACATGGCAGGGGTGCCGACCGAAGAGCTCGGCGATAGCACCGGCAAGTTGGAAGGTCTCACCATCGCATAGGGACCCTGGGTGCGGACTGTTCGCCGTCACCGGACTTGCGCGGTGACCGCGCTCTCCGCTCTCGTCTTAGCTGCCGGCGCGTACGCCGGCGAGGCTAGCTTGGTCGAGGCGCTCAAGCAGCGCGACCGGGCGTCCGTCGCGAAACTGCTGCTGCATGGTGGCGACGCCATCAACGCCGCTCTGCCGGATGGCTCGACGCCGCTGGCTTGGGCCGCGCACTTGCAGGATCTCGAGACCGCCCGAAGACTGCTAGAGGCCGGTGCCGAGGTCAACACCGCCGACACCTACGGCGACACTCCGCTCACGCTGGCGTGCGCCAATGGCGATGCGCCCATGGTGATGGCGCTGCTGCAGGCCGGCGCGGATCCGAAGGTCAGTCGCTGGAACGGAGAGACCCCGCTGATGCTGGCAGCCGGTACAGGACTGGCGGATGCAGTGAAGGTGATGCTCGCGCGAGGCGCCGACCCCGACGCCCAAGAGCGCGGACGCGGCCAGACAGCTCTGATGTGGGCCTCCGCCGACGGCCACCCTGAGACGGTGGCGGCCCTGGCAGAAGCCGGGGCGGATCTCAACATCCAGTCCGAGCAGGGATTCACAGCTCTGATGTTTGCAATCACCCGCAATGACCTAGCATCGATGCGGGTTCTGCTGGAGGCCGGCGCCGACCCAAACACACTCGCCTATGACGGCAGCCGGCCTACGAACATTGCCGCCTCGTACGCCCACAATGACGCGCTAGAGATGCTGCTGAAACTGAGCGCCGCCAACTCGACACCGGACAACGCAGGCCAGACACCCCTCTACTTGGCGGCCCGGGCCGGCGACGCGAAGGCGGTCGAAATGCTGCTGGCCGCAGGGGCCGATCCCAACCTACACACCTATCCGGTCGAAGACCTCGGCGCCGACCGCGACCTGCGGAGGAGCGACGCCGAGGACACGCCCTTGCTCGCGGCGGCTCTGGAGGGGCATCTCGAGGTGATGCGAATGCTCGTTGCCGCGGGGGCCGACACCAAGGCCCGCACGCAGGATGGTGCGACGCTGCTGATGCGAGCCGTGCGGAGTGCCCAGATGCCGGTCGTCCAGTACGCCTATACCCTGGACAACGATCTCGCGGCGAAGACCTCGATCGGGCGCACCGTCATGCATGCATCGGTCATGCTCACCTCGTTTCGCGCGACCGAAGACGAAATCTGCGAGATCATCCGCTTCCTGGCCGACGTGGGCGCGGACCCGGACCCCATCGACGCAGGGGGGCGGACAGCCATCTCCACCGCGGACGTGTGGCCGATGGAGAAGGCCTCGATGCTGCTGTACGAACTCACGGTCGCCGCGGGTCGGGAACCGAAGATTCTTCCCACAAACCTCCGGTAGCACACGTCCCACTTGCCCTCAGCAGCGGTCTGGGTTAGTCTCTAGTCAAACAGATGTTTTGCGAAAGTTGCGGTTTCGAAGTCGAGGAAGACGACCGCTTCTGCCGCCAGTGCGGCAAGGCGGTCGATGGCTCCGCGGCTGAGCAGATTCAACGTATCTGCATGCGCAAGCGGAAGGGCCGCATGGTGGCCGGCGTTTGCAGCGGCTGCGCGAGCTACTTCGGCAAGGACTTGGCGACGCTTCGAGTCATTTGGACGATCGCGGCGGTGATTCCGCCAATCTTCCCCGGGGTGGTGGCATACCTAGTGTGCTGGCTGTTATTGCCGGTAGACCCCTCCGAGGAGGCCCCGGCAGCCGACCAAACCGCGGCGGCCCACTAGTTCGTCGCGCCGTGATCGAGACAGTCGCCTATGCCCGCGCGGGCGTGCTCGGCAACCCTTCCGACGGATATTTCGGCAAGACGCTTGCCGCCACCGTGCGGAACTTCCGCTCTCGCACGCGGCTATCTCCCAGCGCCCGGCTGGAGATCCGCGGCTCCGCAGCGGACATGCCGGTCTGGGAGAACCTGGACCAGCTTCGCGCCCACACTCGCTGGCGGGGCTACTACGGCGGAATTCGCATCATCCGCGCGCTGATCATGCGCTTCAGCGACTACTGCGCGTCCGAAGGGATCGAGCTGCACGGCCGCAACTTCACGATCGAGTACGAATCGAACATCCCGCTGCGCCTAGGAATGGGCGGATCTTCGGCCATCATCACCTCCTCGCTGCGGGCATTGATGGCCCATTTCGAGGTGGACATCCCGCTACCTGTCCAAGCCAACCTGGTGCTCGAAACAGAGACCCGAGAGCTAGGCGTCTCGGCCGGCCTGCAGGACCGCGTCGTGCAGGTATACGAGGGCTTGGTCTACATGAACTTCGACCGAGACCTGATGGAATCCAGGGGCTTCGGCGACTACGAATCGATGGACGCCTCCCTGCTGCCCAACCTGTACGTCGCATACCGCACCAACCTCAGCGAAGGCACCGAGGTGTTCCACAACGATCTGCGGAGCCGCTACGACTCGGGAGACCCCGCGGTGCGGGCCGCGATGCTGCAGTGGGCCGCGATGGCATCTGAGGGCCGCAAGGCCCTGATCGAGGGAGACACTCAGCGCTTCGGGGAGCTGATTGACGCCAATTTCGATCTGCGCGCCCAAGTGTGCACGGTGAGCCCGGAAAACGTAGAGATGGTCCGAGCTGCCCGAAACGCGGGCGCAACCGCCAAGTTCGCCGGATCCGGGGGGGCCATCATCGGCACCTACCGCGACGAAGAGCACTTCGAGAAGCTGAAGGCGGCGCTGGCGAAACTTGACGTGCAAGCGATCCGGCCCGTCGTCTAGGCGGGCCATGGCGCAAGGCGCAGGCTGCGCATCAGGCCGGAGGCCCCGGCAGGCAGCCCGAGGTAAGCGTCCCAACCCGGCACAGATAGTCGTCGGAGCACAGATAGAGCACGGAGCCATCGCCTCCCCAGCACAGATTCGCGATGCGCCGGCCCGTTGACACACGCCCCAGAAGTGTTCCGTCCGGGGCGGCCACCCACACGCCGCCCGGACCCGTCGTGAAGATGTTGCCGGCCCGGTCGACCTTCATCCCGTCCGGCAAGCCCGGAGCTTCGGCAGCGAACTCGGTGAGATCGATCAGCACGCTGCCGCCACCCAAGCTGCCGTCCGCGAGCACCGGGTAACTCGTCACGATCGCCCTGCGGGGATTGGACTGCGTGACGTAAAGCAGCCGCTCGTCGGGAGAGAACGCCAGGCCGTTCGGATTCTCCAGCTCGTCGGTCAGCAGCACGGGTTCGCGCTCGCCCGGGCGCACGAGATACACGCCGCAGAATGGCAGCTCGCGAGCCGGATCGTCGTAGCGGTGGTGGAGCCCGTAGGCCGGATCGGTGAAGTACAGGTCGCCGTTGGAGCGCAGGACCAGGTCGTTGGGAGAATTCAAGCGCCTGCCCTGGTAGGAATCGGCCAGCGTGACCTTTCCCTCGCCATGCTCGAGCCTGGAAACCCGCCGGTCGCCGTGCTCGCACGCCAGCAGCCGGCCCTCGCGGTCCAAGGTCAGGCCGTTCGAGCCCGGTTCCTTGCCGTAGTAGGCCACTCCCGTATATCCGGACGGCTGCATCCACACGCCGGTCCCGCCGTCCTCGCTCCAGCGATAGATGGAATTGCGCGGGATGTCAGAAAACAGCAGGTGCGCCTCGCTGGCGACCCACACAGGCCCCTCGGGCCAAGCAAACCCCACGTCGAGCAACTCGATCGGGGCGTCGGCTGCGATCAGGCCGTCGAGCCGTTCATCCAGACGGTCGATGGCCCCTAAGGTCGGAAATTCAGGCACGATAGGACATTCTATCCCGGCAGCGGCGAAATTCTGCCGCAGCGGTTTGCCCGGAGCGCCGGGACCGGCTAGAATGGGAGCAGTCGCAGTTTCGGCGATAACCGAAAGTGGGCTTTGGCCCACTTTTTTTATGGTTCCGAGTCGATGGCTTCGCAGCGAAAGGAAATCGTGTCCAAGGTGAGCGAGTTGACGCGCCAGATCGTCCAATTCGAAGGCTTGGAACTGGTGGACGCCGAATGGAAGGGAGCCCTGCGCGGCGGCCTCCTGAGGGTCTACATCGACAAGCCGACAGGGATCACGCACGCCGACTGCGAGCGCGTCTCCCGCCAGCTGTCGGCAGCGCTGGATGTTGAGGACTTGGTGCCGGCCAGCTACACCCTAGAGGTGTCGTCGCCAGGGTTGGATCGCAAGCTGTCGCAGCCAGCGGACTACCGCCGCTTCCAAGGGCACAAGGCGAAGGTCCGCATGCGAGCCGCACTGGAAGGCAACCGCACCGTGACGGGCTTGATCGAGGGCACTACGCAGGAGAGCGTGTCACTGCGCACTGCAAGCGGCGAAGCGCTGGAAGTCCCGTTCGCGGACATCGAACTTGCGCGCCTGGTGGTCGAGGTCTGACGGGAGCGGGCAAGGGGCGAGGAAAGACATGGCAAGGGGACTCTCCACCGAAATCGAACAGCTGAGCCAGCACAAGGGTATCTCCCCCGAGATCGTCTTGAGCGCGGTCAAGGACGCCATGCTGGCGGCGGCACGCAAGTTCCATCAGACCGAAGAAGACCTGGTGGCCGAGATCAACCCCAAGACGGGCGCGGTCGACGTCTACGCGGTCAAGACGGTCACCGACCTGGTGGCCAACCCCACGTTCGAGGTTAGCTTGTCGCAGGCCCGCCGTGTCCAGCCATCGGCCAGAATCGGCGACGAGGTGCGCTTCCCGGTACCGACCGCGAGCCTTGGCCGCATCGCGGCGATGCAGGCCAAGCAGGTGATCTTCCAAAAGGTCCGCGAGGCCGAGCGCGAGACGATCTGCAAACAGTTCGAGGGCCGCCTGGGAACGATGGAGTACTGCACGGTCAAGCGCAGCGAAGGCCCGGACCTGATCGTGGAACTGGACCGCACCGAGGCTAGGATGCCTCGCCGCGAGCAATCGCGGCTCGAGACCTTCGCCCCAGGCGAGCGCGTTCGGATCGTCATCAAGGCGGTCGAAAAGGCCGGCCGTGGACCCGCCGTGGTCGCCTCGCGCGCGAGCGAGGAACTGGTCAAGCGGCTGTTCGAACAAGAGGTGCCCGAAATCTACGACAACACGGTCGAGATCAAGGCGTGCGCCCGCGAGGCTGGCGAGCGGACCAAGATCGCGGTGCGCTCGCGCGATCGCAACGTCGACGCGGTGGGCGCCTGCGTCGGCATGAAGGGCATGCGCGTGCAAACGATCATCCGCGAGATCCGCGGCGAGAAGATCGACATCATCGAGTACATCGAAGACCCGCTAGAAATGGTCCGCTGGGCGCTGAGTCCCGCCAAGGTCACGCGGGTCAACGTCATCGACCCGGAAACGCGCCACATGGAGGTGATTGTCGACGAGTCACAGCTCTCGCTGGCAATCGGCAAGAAGGGCCAGAATGTGCGGCTCGCGGCAAAGCTGCTCAACTGGCGCATCGACATCAAGAGCGAGGACCAGAATCGCCGGGATGTCGAAGAGGCAATGGCGGCCATCAGCGGCAGCGGCACGCCGGTCAGCATCTTGAAGAACTACGGCCTCAGCGAGGGACTGATCGAACGCTTGGTCGAAGCCGGCGCGGCCACGCTCGAGGCGGTTGCCGACATGACGCCCGAGCAGCTGATTGAGATCCCCAGCGTGGGGCCTGAACTCGTGGAGCGGATCCGGACGGCGGTGGAGCAGTGCTACACGCGCCTGGCGCGAACGGTCGGCGCGGTGCAAGCGGTCAGTGAACAGCAGCCAGCCACAGCTGCGCCCGTCGATAGCCCCGATGCCGAGCAGGGCGCGGAGGCGGCACCGGTTCTGCCGGGAGAGCCGGAATCTAGCACGTCGGAGGAGGAGGACGACGACGTCGACTTCGACGTGGCGGAGCTGGAGAGCTTTGGTAAGATGAATGTCTATCGCGGACCCGACGATGGGGAGGGGTTCGCGGTGGATGGACAGGGGTATAGCGAGGGTGACGAGGCGCTCGCGACGGCTGGGGCCGTTGCGGAGGCCGAATCAGCCGCGCGGGTAACTGCGGACGAGTTGGTCCAAGAGGAGAAGAACGATTCGCATCAATGAGCTAGCACGCGAGCTGGAGGTCAAGTCCTCCGAGATCATCGCCGTTCTACCTGAGCTAGGCGTTGAGGGGAACAAGTCCCACTCCAGCTCGGTAGACGACGAGCAGGCTAGCCGAATTCGCGACCTCCTCCACAAGCGAGCAGAGGGCGATAAGCAGGGCGAGCCCGAGCCCGAGTTGGAACTGCCCCTCCGGCGCAAGCGCCGTATGGTCGTCGACCAGTCGATGGCGGGACCCGCACACCGGAGCACAACCGCGGCCGTGCGCCCCACGATCAAGATCGGCGGTGGCGGAGCCACGCTGTTCCGGCCACCCCTCGGAAGCGGCGCAGGGCCGGGTGCCGGGGCGGCGCTGCGCCCGCCAATCCAGCCGAAGGCCGAGGGCCCCGCAGCTGCGAGCGCAGTTCCGCCAGTTGAGCCGCCAGCCGCGCAGCCTCCGCCCGAAATAGCGGTCCAGAAGTCCAAGCCGCTGGAGGCAACGGCCTTGATGGACCGGGTTGACGACGGGGACGCCAAGCCCGAGCCGCCGCCAATTCCCGCAGTTCTCGGCCCTGAGCCCAAGCGGCCCACCGCAAGCGCAGTCCCGGGCCAGCCGAACAGCCCTGCCCTGCCACCCAAGGCAGCCGCGCCCTCGATTCCGGGCCCGGCGATCACTGCGCCGCCCGCGATGCCCGGCGCGCGGCCAGCATCGGCAGCACCGACCTCGTCGGCCGGGGCCGCACTGCCGACGCCGCCGAGACAGCATGCGGCCCCCGCAATTCCAACGCCGAAGCCGCCGGGGATTCCGGGAGCGCCCGAGCCTGCCAGGCCGCAGAAGAAGCTCTCGCCGGCAGGCCCGGTTCGCCCGATCCGGCCGCCTGGGGTACAGCGCCCCACCGACCCGGCCCTGCGCACGCCCCGGCCCGGCCCACATGCAAGGCCACCGGCCGCTTCCGGCGTCTTGGTGCCAGGGCGACCAATCATCCCGCGCACCCACAAGCCTGCACCGATGCCGGGCATTCCGGCCCCCACTCCAGGCACGCCGGCCGGCTTCCCGCACAAGGGCCCGGGCCAACTCATGGGCGGCATGCGGCCCGGGCTGCCCGGACGCCCGCCGGCGGGCGGACCAGGCGGGCGCCCTCCGGGCCCCGGCCGGGGCGCTCCCGGGCAGCGCCGTCCGCGGCCGCCGCAGCAACGCAAGCGCGACCTAGAGGCCCTGGCCGAGAGCAAGATCCAGCAACGCAAGCGCCAGACCGAGATCCCGCGGGCAGGCAATACCGACATCTTCGCGGCCGACGGCACCTCGGTGAAAGAACTGGCGGAAAAGCTCGGGATCAAGGCCAGCTTCGTCATCAAGTTCTTGGTAGAGCAGGGCCAGTTCGCGACCATCAACCAGCCGCTCGAGCTGGAAAGCATCAAGTCGATCGCCGCGCATTTCGGCGCGACCGCTACCGAACTGACGTTCGAAGAAGAGGCGGTGCTGGACATCGATCAAGACGAGAGCGTGGAGGATATCGAGTCGCGGCCTCCTGTCGTGACGATCATGGGGCATGTCGACCACGGCAAGACCTCTTTGCTCGATAAGATCCGCTCGACCAATGTCGCTGGCCGCGAGGCTGGCGGCATCACCCAGGCGATCGGTGCCTATCACGTCATCAAGGACGGCAAGCGGATCGTGTTCATCGACACACCCGGCCACGAGGCGTTCACCAAGATGCGGGCACACGGCGCCTCGGTGACCGACATGGTGGTGCTGGTCGTTGCCGGTGACGACGGCGTCATGCCCCAGACCATCGAAGCCATCGACCACGCCAAGGAGGCCCGCGTCCCGATCATTGTCGCGGTCAACAAGATGGACCTGGCCAAGGCCGAGCCCGAGCGGGTCAAGCAGCAGCTTTCCGATCGCGGACTGGTGTCGGAAGAGTGGGGCGGCGATACCATCTTCTGCCCGGTCTCGGCCAAGACAGGAGAGGGCATCGACCACTTGCTCGAAATGATCAATCTGGTCGCCGAGCTGCGCGAACTGCGTGCCAACACGGCTCGGTCCGCCATCGGAGTGGTGCTGGAGGCGAAGCTCGACCGCGGCAAGGGTCCGGTGGCCACTGTGCTCACCCAAAACGGAACGCTGCGAGTCGGGGACACGTTCGTGGTCGGTGCAGTCCTGGGCAAGGTTCGCGCAATGATGGACGATCGCGGCAGGAAGGTCAGCACGGCCGGACCGTCCTCGGCGGTCGTCGTTCTGGGCTTGGACGACCTGCCTGAGCCGGGCGACCAGCTGTCCGTGCTGGCCGACACCGAGAAAGCCCGCAAGATCGTCGAGTTCCGCGAGGAGAAGGCCCGCGAGCAGGCCATGGCGCAGACGGCGCGCCTGTCGCTGGAGCAGTTCCAAGAGCAGCTCGCCGACGGCCGCGCCCGCGAGCTTCCGATTATTCTCAAGGCCGACTTCCAGGGCTCTGCGACCGTCCTGCGCGAGACCTTGGCCAAGTTGACCAGCGAAAAGGTCAAGGTGCGCGTGATCCATAGCGGCGTCGGCGCGATCAAGGAGTCCGACATCCTGCTGGCGATTACGGCGAATGCGATCGTGGTGGGCTTCAATGTACGGCCCGAGCGCTCGGCAGCCTCGCTGGCAGACAAGGAACACATCGATGTCCGGCTGCACACGGTGATCTACGAATTGGTCGACGAACTCAAGAGAGGCCTGGCAGGCCTGTTGGAGCCGATTCGCAAGGAAGAGGTCCTTGGCCGGGCGAAAGTCCTCGAAGTCTTCAACATCACAAACGTCGGCACGGTAGCCGGATGCCTGCTCGAGGAGGGCGTGGCGGAAAGCAGCGCCTCGGCCCGGCTGCTGCGGGACAATGTCGTGATCCACAGCGGCAAGCTGGCCTCGCTGAGGCGCTTCAAAGACGACGTCAAGGAAGTGCGGGCAGGCCAAGAATGCGGCATGCATTTCGAGCGCTTCAACGACATCAAGAAGAGCGACGAGATCGAAGTCTTCAAGACGGTCGAGGTCGCCCAGGACATCAACGAGCTGATCCCGGTCTAGCGTCTAGGTCGGGGGAGCGCCCACGCACGCCAGGAAGTCGGCGATGGAGTGCCATGTGGGAACCTTGTGCCTGCGCATTCACATCGGGAGCGCTCGCTCGCTGAAGGACAAGCGCCAAGTCATCCGCTCGCTGAAAGACAGGCTCAAGGCGCGCCACAACATCGCGCTGGCAGAGGTGGCGGGACAAGACAGCCGCCAAGATTCCGTCGTCGTTGCCGTGACAGTGGCCAACTCGAGGACAGGAGCGCGCATGGCCCTCGACTCTGCGCACGAAGAGGCCGTGTCCGCACTGGGCCGAGATCTGGCCGACGCCGAGTTCGACATCCTGCCGCTGTAGGCGCCGGCGAGCGATGGCGATAGACTGAATCGCGGCAGAGCTGCCAGCTCTGTCTAACGACCAACGCACGTGCCGAATACCCTACTTGCTGCCCTCGCCATGCGCAGGGCACTACCCACGTTGCTGGCCACGCTGCTGGCATCCCTTGGAGGATGTGGCGGGCGTGAAGGGACACGGGGCAGCAAAGACCGGCCGGAGACGTTTGACGTGGTCGTCTACGGCGGGACTTCCGCGGCCGTCACGGCGGCCGTCCAAGTCCGCAGGATGGGCAAGTCTGTGGTCGTGGTGTCGCCGGACCGGCATCTCGGCGGCTTGTCGTCGGGCGGGCTCGGCTGGACCGATACGGGCGACAAGTCCGTGATCGGCGGACTCGCCCGCGAGTTCTACCATCGCATCTGGCTGCACTACGAAGATCCAGAAGCTTGGCGATGGCAAGCACGCTCCGAGTACGGTAACCGCGGCCAAGGCACGCCGGCGCTGGACGGCGCCCAGCGGACTATGTGGATCTTCGAGCCGCATGTCGCCGAAAAAGTGTTCGAGGACCTCGTGGCCGAGCACGGAATCGACGTGCGGCGGGATGAATGGTTGGACCGCAGCAGCGGAGTGCACGTCGAGGACGGAAGAATCCGGAGCATTGCCACAGAAAGCGGAGCGAGATTCTCCGGGTCGGCGTTCATCGACGCCACCTACGAGGGCGACCTGATGGCCGCTGCCGGAGTCTCGTACACCGTCGGAAGAGAGGGAAAGGACAGTTATGGAGAAGAGTGGGCGGGGGTGCAGAAGGACGCCCGCCACCACGGGCACTTCTTCCCGCACGGTGTCGATCCTTACGTCACGCCCGGAGACCCGGCCAGCGGGCTCCTGCCGCGGATTAGCCCCGAGCCGCCTGGCGAGAACGGCAGCGCCGACCACCGGATCCAAGCCTACTGCTTTCGTCTCTGCCTTACGCGCGTGCCGGAAAACCACGTTCCGTTCCCGAGACCGGAAGCGTATGATCCGAGCCAGTACGAACTGATCCTACGCGTGTTCGCCACCGGCTGGAGGGAGACGTTTCGGAAGTTCGATCCGATTCCCAACGGCAAGACAGACACCAATAACCACGGGCCTTTCAGCACCGACAACATCGGCACGAACTACACCTACCCAGAAGCCTCGTACGAAGCTCGGAAGGCAATCGTCGCCGAGCACGAGACGTACCAAAAGGGCCTGCTGTACTTCCTAGCGAACGATCGGCGAGTGCCGGCCGACGTGCGCGAGGAATTCGCGCAATGGGGCCTCGCCCGTGACGAGTTCACCGAAAACGGAAACTGGCCGCATCAACTCTACATCCGAGAGTCCCGGCGGCTCCTAGGAGAGTTCGTGATGACTGAGCACGAGTGCCTTGCCAAGCGCGCGGTGCCCGATTCAGTCGGCATGGGATCGTACGCCATGGACTCCCACAACGTGCAGCGCTACGTGACAGCCGGCGGCTTCGTCCAAAACGAAGGCGACATCGGCGTCAAACCGCTCCGCCCATACGGCATCGCTTTCGGGTCTCTGAAGCCGCGCAGGCAGGAGGTGACTAACCTGCTCGTGCCGGTGTGCGTGTCGGCGTCCCACATCGCGTACGGCTCGATCCGCATGGAGCCGGTCTTCATGATCCTCGGCCAGTCGGCGGCGACCGCGGCGGTGCTGGCCATAGAGGAGGGAGTCGCTGTCCAAGACCTGGAATACGACAAGCTACGCAACAGACTGCTGGCCGACGGCCAGATCCTCGAATTGCACGACTGATCGCTGGGCTCAGGCAGCAAGCGTTCCGGGCGGGCACGCCTGCCGATTGCTACGCTATCGCCATGCAGACCATCATTTCCCTGGCGGCGCTGGCAGGGCTGGCCGCCAGCCTGAGCCCGGCGGCAATCCAGTTCCGCCACCAGCAGATCGAAGACGAACTCGGAATCGGCTACGCAGTGTTGTGCGAGGACGTCGACGCCGACGGGGACGTCGACATCGTTGCGCTCAACGAAACACAGGTCATCTGGTGGAGCAACCCGGGCTGGGAGAAACACGTCGCGCTCGACGGAGAGACCGAGGCCGATAACGTCGCTATCGCCGCCTACGACATCACCGGCGATGGCAAGCTCGAGTTCGCGATCGGCGCGGCTTGGCGGCCCAGCGACACACATGGCGGCGGAACCCTGCAGTGGATCGAGCGAACGGACGATCCCGATGCGGAGTGGAGATTGCACCCGCTGGGCAGCGAGCCCACCACGCATCGCATGCGCTGGGCCGATGTTGATGGGGACGGCCGCGGAGAACTGATCGTCGCTCCATTGCACGGACGCGGGACCAGCGGTCCAAAGCACTGGGTGGGCAACGGCGTCCGGCTGCTGGCACTGGCGCCGTCAGAGAGACCGGCCGCCAAAGCGTGGGCACAAGAGATTATCGACGACAGCTTTCATATCGTCCACAACTTCTGGGCGTTCAACTTCGACAATGACAAGGCCGACGAGCTGCTCGTGGCTTCCTACGAGGGCGTCCACCTGCTGGACCGTTCCGAGTCCGGCCGGTGGGAGAAGTTGCAGCTCGGCGCAGGCTATATCGGCGACTCCATTCGTGGCGCGGGAGAGATCAAGGTCGGCCGCCTAGGCTCGGGCAAGCGCTACATCGCCACAGTCGAACCGTGGCATGCCAACCACATCGTGATCTACCAAGAACCGGAGGATCCGCGGTCGAGCTGGAAGCGCGAAGTCGTGGTCAAGCGAGTCAATGGCGGGCACGCGCTATGGACCGCCGACCTAGACGGCGACGGCAGCGAAGAACTGGCCTTTGGCTGGCGGCTGAAGGGAAGCATGCCTTACGATCGGACGGGTGTCGCGGTCTACGACCCCGACACCGCTGACGTGCAGATCGTCGACTGGGGCGGCATGGCCACAGAGGACCTGATCGCTGCCGATCTCAACGGCGACGGTAGACCCGACATCGTCGCGGCGGGTCGCGCCACGCACAACCTGAAGATCTACTGGAACGAAGGCCTGAAGCCAGAACTGGAATGAACCGGCCCGGCCGCTAGCGTCAACCGGATTGGCTCGCCTTGTGGTTGTTGAGGATCGCGCCCAGCTGCGCATCATGATGCGCATCGTGCCAGACCATGAACTCAATTTGTGACTGCAGGTCCCTGATAGCGAGGCGTTCGTTGACCACCGGGCTGTCGAGTTGGGCATCGCTCAAGCCCGCGATGGCTGCGAGCGCTTCCTTCCTGCCACTCTCCAGTGCCGCCAGCACTTGCTCGGTATCGGGATACTTTTCTGGCTCGTCGTAGCATTCGCTGCCGTTGGCGAACAGGTCCTTCCAATGCCCAAGGGGATTGTGCTCGAGTCCTTGGTAGAGCTTGCGAGCGCCGCCTTCATAGAACGCCAGATGGCCGGCGATCCACAGCGCGTGTGGACCGCCCGGACGGAACCGATTCATCCAGAGGCCGTGCTCGGCAACGTATTCCAGTTTGGAACCGCTGGCCCTCCAGGTGAAGCCGACGCGATCTAGAATCCGCTGCAGGCGTCCGTACGACGCTCGGTCATTGCTCATCGATTTCCTCCAAGCCATTGTGCGCCATGCGGGACGGGGCTAGACAGCCCGGCCGGCCGAGCGCTCTCCAGTTAGTTTCTCATGGAAACCGACGATGGCTCTTTCGCCCGCCGGGACAACTCTTGTGGCAGCGAAAACCGCAAAGAGAAATTGGTAGCCGGTGCCCCCTGCAACTGCTATCAGTCCTTCCAAGCATCGATCTTGGGCCTTCGCGGCCCGACATCGAAGAAGCGTACATCGGAGCCGACGCGGTCATAGTCTCCCAGGCGATCGCGCACCCGGGCGACGACTCCCATCAAGCGCTCCACGATGTCGCCGCGCTGCTCGGAAACATCCCGGCTCTCGCTCCAGTCGAACTGCAAGTCGTAAAGCTCAGGGGCTTCCACCGCGTCGATCATGCGTCCATACCAACTCGTCCATGGCGGATCACTCGGGCGCGGGAGGACTAGCTTCCAGCGCCTGTCTCGCACAGCCTGCAAGTGTGTGAATGCGAAGTAGAGAAAGTCCTGTCGCGGGCTCTCGCTCGTTCTTCCGGACAGCCACGGCCAGAGGTTGACGCCATCGAGCGGGCGTCGATCGGGAAGAGGCGCACCGGCAATGGCTGCGAAGGTGGGTAAGAGGTCGAGCGTGCTCGCCAGTTCATCGCTCTCCTGCCCCGAGCGGATCTGCCCGGGCCACCAAAAGATTCCGGGCACGCGCAGCCCGCCCTCCCAAGTGGACATCTTGAAGCCCCTCAGGGGTGCGGCGCTGCCTCCGTAATCTCCCAAATGCCCCTCGATCCAAGGACCGTTGTCGGATGTGAAGACAACAAGGGTGCGTTCCTCGAGTTCGAGCTCGCGCAGGGCCGCCAGGACCTTGCCGACACTCCAATCGAGTTCCTCGACGACATCGCCGTAGAGTCCGCGCGGAGACCGCCCGCGGAACTCCGACGAGGCGCCGAGCGGCACGTGGGGCATGGTGTGCGCTAGATACAGGAAGAACGGCTGGTCGCGGTGAGCCCTCAGGAAACGGACGGCCTCTTGGGTATATCGCTGCGTGAGCAAGCTTAGGTCAGTCGGGCTCTCCAAGACCTCGTCCCCGCGCATGAGCTCCGTCTTCCAACCATTCGGATCGGGCTCGCGGGTGACACCGTTGTGGGAGGGAGTTCCGTAGAAGTAGTCGAACCCCTGCTGAGTCGGCATTAGCTCGCGCTTGTACGGACCTGTTCCGCGCCCGCGCTCGTGTCCGCCCGCTCCAGCCAGGTGCCACTTGCCGACCAGGCCGCTGACATACCCCTTGGCAGCAAGGACCTCGGCAATCGTAGCCTCTTCAGGGTGCAGGATGGTGTGCGCCCCCTTCGTGTTGCCGGGCTCCCCGACGCGAATTGGATAACAGCCCGTCAGCAGCGCCGCCCTAGAGGGGCCGCAGACGTTCTGAGCGTAGAAGCTGGTGAGTCGGAGACCCTCGGCGGCCATGCGGTCAAGATTGGGTGTGCGAATGTGCCGGTTGCCATAGCACCCGAGGTCGCCATAACCAAGATCGTCAGCGAAGATCACGACAAAGTTAGGGGCCTGCTGGGCCAAGCAAGGCGCACACAGCAGGGCACAGGCAATGGCAGCGACGCTGCGCGTTCGAATCCTCATCCCGAGCATTGTACGGCCTGTGGCGCGAACCGAGGAATCGCTTGGAGCGGTCCTGTGTGGATTGAACCGGATGCGCCGGACCGGAATAAGGCTGGCCGCGCCCCGATGGGCGACAATTGAGTGCAATGCTCCGTCTCTGCTTGGCGCTCTCCCTCGCATCGACCGCCCTCCATGGCCAAGCACCACCGCGACCCAATTTTGTCGTATTCCTCTCCGACGACATGGGTTGGGAACAGGTTGGCTTCAATGGCGGCGAGGAAGTCAGCACACCCCATATCGACCGAATCGCGGACGAGGGCGTGAAGCTTACCCAGTTCTACGTCCAGCCGGTCTGCTCGCCCACCCGTGCCTGCCTGCTGACCGGCCGCTATGCCTGGAAAAACGGCATGGAGGTCCGACCTACTGCGGAGTCTCGTCACGGCATGCTGCTCGACGAGCGGACGATCGCGGAGGCGCTGCGTGAAGTGGGCTACGACACTTGGATGGTCGGCAAGTGGCATCTCGGCGAATGGCAGCGTCCGCACTTGCCCCTGCAGCGTGGGTTCGACCACCACTATGGACATTACTCGGCGCTGATTGACTCCTTTACCCACATGCGCGGGCCGGTATTGGATTGGCATCGTAACGGCCGCCCCGTGGTCGAGGAGGGCTATTCGACGTTCCTGCTGGCGGGCGAGGCCGAGCGTCTGATCGAGCGCCACGCCGGTCGCAGCCCGTTTTTCCTGTATCTGCCCTTCAACGCCGTGCACGGGCCGCACCAAGCGCCGGAAGAGTATCTCGCCAAGTATGCCCACCTTGGTCGAAGAGGACCCCAGCGGGCGCAGCTCGAATGCATGGACCAAGCGGTTGGGCGTGTTCTGCAGGCGCTCGAACGCAAGGGCTTGCTGGATTCCACGCTGGTGATGTTTACCAATGACAACGGCGGGACTCGGATCACGTCGAACGGCCCGTACCGGGGCTTCAAGTCCCACTACCACGAGGGCGGCGTGCGGGTCCCGGCGGCCATGCGCTGGCCGGGACAGATTCCCGCCGGGTCTGCCAGCGACGAAATGCTCCATGTCGTTGATCTCTTTCCGACATTTGCGCGGCTGGCGGGGACGAGGATCGATTCAGGTCTGCCGCTCGACGGCCGTGACGCTTGGGACGCTATCGCCCACGCGGGCCCGGGCCCCCGCCAAGAAGTGGTGCACTCGCTGGAAGTGATCAGAGCGGGCGATTGGAAGTTGATCGAAGAGGGTGCCAGCTACTACGGCTGGCGCAACCAGCCCTTGCAGCTATTCAACATCCGCCAGGACCCTTATGAAGAGACGAACCTGGCGGAGAGCCACCCGGAAAAGGTTGCGGAGCTTCGTGCGCGCCTAGCGTTCCACCGGAAGTCCGCCCGCGAACCGGAACAGCTTGAGCAGATTCCGGGCTATCCGCCGGTCGTCTACGGGGAGGTTGAGAACGAGGTATTCGGCGACCAAGTCAAGGAAGATCTAGCCGCACGGCAGTGAGACGGTAGCTGCCGCTGTCCTCACTGGAGACGGGCACGCGCAACTCGCTCGCCGGCAGAACAAGCAGGGTCACATACGAGAGCGCTGAGCGGGCGATTCCCGTCAAGGTCGGCAGCGGGCGATCGTGGGGCACCTAACTGCGGGGGTCATGCCCACAAGCCGCCCGACGAACTGCCCACGCCCTTAGTTGCCGACGTCCGGCATCGCCTTGGACGTCAGCACGAGCGCGCCCCAGAGCTTCACCCTGGGACCCGAGTCCTGCTGCACCGTCTTGCCGGCCCACCAAGTCTCGTGATGGAGCAGGCCGTCAGGAGACATCGCAGCTTCGTCGACGTCGCCTATTGCGAGATTGAAACCGATTGGCGTGTCCGGCATCCCGTCGGTCCAGTACTGGCCTTCTTGTATCTCCATGCCCCCGTCCAGTCGAATCCTGACTTCTACTGTGTAGCGGTCTTCAAGGTCGTGAATCACGGTCCGGGTCTCGATGATGTCGTCGAGGATCCATCTCCGGTTGTTCTCCCAGTTCTCGACTGTCCGGTTCGGACCGTGAGGCAGCATCCCCGGGACACCGATGCCTCCTTCAAGCGACTTCGTGAGGTTGTAGATGATCTGGATCCCGCGGCCATCGCCAGTGACATCTGAGACGGGTTCCCCGATTTCCAGCATTCGGCCGAAGATCAGGATCTCTATCATGTCGCCGAACCAGGGACGGCCCCGCTCCCGCTCGCCGATCACGTGCGCGAACTCGTCCTGGCTCGGCAGCCACCGCTCGGTCTCGATTCCGTAGAAGAGATCGTCCGTGATGTTGAAGGCGAGGTACATGTGCTGCCCGTCGTGCTTGACCCAGCCATTGAAGTCGAGGTCCCGCCTGGAAGTGATGTCCTGCCTCATCGCCTCGACCCAGTCGGCATTCCATTCAAACGGCGTGGCATCGTCGTATTCGCCCTGGCCGATCCGTCCATCGAATTCGGGCGTCGCGCCCTTCCAGCACACCATCCATCGGTCGAGGCTCACCAGAGCCTTGGCCGCCGCTTGCCGAACTTCGGCCGACTCCAGCACGCTCTCCGGCCGAGTCTCTCCGCATCCAGCCAAGAACCAGACGAGCAGGCCTCCGATGACGGCGGCGCTGCCGCTTCGTAACGCCGTCGCTTTACTCTTCACTTCCATCATGTAGGCACACTTCCGCACGCCGTGCATCGCTCCACTCAGCCGGCGGGACACCGCATTCGCCCGGCAGGTTTCGAACTCGCTGCCTTGCGGTACTGGATTCCAGATCACGGCACCTTCTTTGCCGAGGCCTGCCCTGCCACAGTATGAGCCTTTGTTTCGTCCGGCACGGTTGGCAGCCTCGCCACGAACCACATCCCATACGCTCCGGCCGCCGCGATCACGACACGCCCCATCCAGGGCAGCCCGCCAGTAGCGATGGACAGGGCGATCATCAGCGAACAGCAGGCAATCGATGCCCACTTAGTCTTTCGCTTGACACCTCTGTGGCGCTGCCAGTCCTGCAAGGTCGGGCCGAAGAGCTTCGAGTGGAGCAAGCGTTGGTGCAGCGCGGGAGAGGAGCGGACGAAGAAGTAGCTCGCCAGCAGCAGGAACGGCGTGGTGGGAATCCCTGGCAGTACAACGCCCACCACGCCGAGGGCCACGAAGATGCCGCCCAAAGCGACGAAAAGCCAGCGCCGCAAGCCCGAAACCTGCGCTACAGGCACATCGCCTTGAAGCGAGTGCCGACTCGCGGCACTTCCTGGAAGTGAAACCTGCGCGGGAGTTGAAGGCGCGTTTGCTGCACGGGAATTCTGCACAGCGAGACTCAATGAATAGCATAGTGCGACGCTGCCGGAGACTCGCTTGGCATGGCGGCTGGCGAGGTCGGTATGATAGCCATCACCATGCAGTCCGCTTTAGCGAGCGATTCTGGCGAAGGCAAGAAGCGCCAAGGGGTGATCCCTGCGATGGCGGCAACCTGCGCCCTGCTGCTGTGCCCCGTGCACGCCCATGCGCAAGCGGCCAGGGCCAGCGGCCCGAATGTCCTGTTCATCAGCGTCGACGACCTCAACGACTGGATCGGACCGCTGGGCGGCCACCCGCAGTCTGTTACGCCCAACATCGACGGGCTTGCGCGGCGCGGCGTCACGTTCACGCGCGCCTACTGCCAGGCGCCATCGTGCAATCCGTCTAGAACAAGCCTGATGACAGGACTCAGGCCGTCGACCTCGGGCGTGTACAACAACGGCGATGTTTGGCGCAAGGCCTTGCCGGACGCGGTCACGCTGCCGCAGCACTTCATGCTGCACGGCTACGAAGTGCTGGGCGGCGGCAAGACCTTTCACGGACCGCAGAACGAGGCGGCATCGTGGGAGGCGTACTTCCAGTTCAAGGGCTTCTTGCACCCTCCCGGCAAGCCGGTGAACGGCATCCCCAGAACCGGCCACTTCGACTGGAGCGGGCTCGCGGCCAAGGCAGCCGAGACCGAGGACACGCGCTTGGCCGCTTGGGCCGAGCGCTACCTGAGCGAAGAGCATTCGCGGCCTTTCTTTCTGGCAGTCGGCTTTTACCGGCCGCACCTGCCTTGGTACGTCCCGCAAGAACACTTCGACCGCTTTCCCCCTTCGCGCATCGAGCTCCCGCCGACGCTACAGGGCGACATTGACGATGTACCCAAGTCGGCATTGCGAAGTTTCCGCGACCACGACAACGTCACCAAGTACGGGGAATGGCGCAAGGCGGTGGCAGGCTACCTCGCCTGCATCAACTATGCCGATACCAACGTCGGGCGGGTGCTCGCGGCGCTGGACAGCGGCCCGCACGCCGACAACACGATCATCGTGCTGTGGAGCGACCACGGATGGCAGCTCGGGGAGAAACGCCAGTGGCGCAAGTTCACCCTGTGGGAGCGCTCGGCGCGGGTAGTGATGATGCTGGCCGGGCCCGGAGTGGGAGCGGCTGGTCGCAAGAGCGGACGCACCGTCGAGCTGCTAGACCTCTACCCGACATTGGTCGACCTCTGCGGCCTTCCCGAGCGTCCAGAACTCGACGGCCGCAGCTTGCGGGCGCTGCTGGATGATCCGGACGCGAAATGGGACAAGCCCGCGATCACCAGCATCGGCCCGGACAAGGTCTCTGTGCGCACCGAGCGCTGGCGCTATAGCAAGCACGCGGACGGGGAGGAACTCTACGATCACCACGCCGATCCGTACGAGTGGACGAACCTCGCGGACAAGCCTGAACATGCGGACGCGAAAGCATCGCTCGCACGCCTGCTGCCCAAGAATCCGAGCCGCAAGCAGATGGTGCGGTACCCAGACCTGCCCGAAGCGCAGCGTCGCTTGGTGGAAGTACCCGAGGGCCGATTCCGCAAGTCCGATCCTTCCAACTACGTTCCGCTACGAGAAACCTTGGACTAGCGCATATAATCGGAGCAGCCTCAACGCAGGGCCGCTCTGGCGGTGCAGCGTACAGGCCGCAGGAGGCGGCAATGACTGTTACCAGGAGAGAGCTGATCGCGCTCGTATCTGCGCTGCCAGCCTTCGCGAAGCTGGAAGTTCTCAGCGCCAAGGTCACGACCATGTTCGACTCGCCCGGGCCCAAGCCGAACGGCCTGCAGGCTACTGACGATGGATTGTGGATCTTGGATCAGGGCGACAACCGCGCCTATCTGGTCGACTACAGCGACGGCAAGGTCCTCAGGCAGCTTGAGACCGACACCAAATCGGGCAGCGGGATCACATTCGACGGCAGCGCACTGTGGACTGCCTCGACCTACAGCCGCGAAATCTTGAAGATCGATCCGCAGACCGGACGGACGCTGGCGCGTTTCGACTCTCCGGGCTCCGGCGTAGTGGCCTGGACCCAATCCCGCCGCAGCCCGCTGGCACCGCCGCCTAAGCCGGTGGACGCAGCGCGCCGGCCGCCGGCGCGGAGGAACGCGACCGGAGCCCACGGCATGGAATGGCGCGCGGGCAAACTGTGGGTTTCCGTCCCGCCCGCCCAGATGATCTACAGGATCGATCCGGAGCGATTCCAGATCGAGAAGCAGTTCCCCACGGCCGGCGACCGCCCCCACGGGCTGGGCTGGGAGGGCAAGTGGCTTTGGTGCGTCGAATCGAACGACAATGCCATCTACCGCTTCGACCCCGAAACTGGCGAGACTAGCGCCAAGATCCAGCTCCTAGACACCGACCCCCTGCCGCACGGGATGACGATTCGCGATGGCTGGATGTGGTATTGCGACGACGTGGGAGTCGTCTGTCGCCTCCGTCTGAAAGCCTAGGGGCCTACAGGCCCTCCCCGCCGAAGCCAATCGGCGAACGTTCTCGGGTGGGATCGCCGCATGAACCAATTGCTCATCCAGAAGCTGCTTGACTCAGGGCTGTCTGAGAGGGCAGCTCACCTCACGGCCGACTCGCTGGAAATCCTGCTGATCGGGTGCATCGCCTGGCTTGGGCGCTTCATCTGCCTGAAGGTGGTAGTGCGGGCAGTGCGCAAGGCCGCATCGAAGACCGAGTCCACTTGGGACGACCGGCTGGTCAGGCGACGGGTCTTCTCACAGCTCTCGCACCTAGTCCCAGCCCTGATCATCTACCTCCTCGGGCCGCAAGTGCTGATCTCTCCCGGGCTCTCGACCTGGGTCATGCGCGGCGCAGAGCTATACGCGTTGGCGGCACTGCTGACAACCGCGATCCGTGTCTTGACGGTGGGACGAGAGATCTACGAGGAGGAATACGAGATCGCGCGCCGCTTCCCGATCCGGGTGTACGTGCAAGTGCTCAAGATCTTGCTCGTCGTCGGGGCAATCATCCTCGGCGTCTCGATTGTCACCGGCAATTCCCCGTTGCTGTTGCTGAGCGGCCTAGGCGCCATGATGGCGGTCATACTGCTTGTCTCGAAGGACAGCCTGCAGGGGCTTGTTGCCGGCATCCAGCTGGTGAGCAATGACATGGTCCGCCCCGGAGATTGGGTGGAAGTCCCCCAGCACGGAGCTGACGGTGATGTGGTCGAGATCACTCTGCACACCGTGAAGGTGCAGAACTGGGACAAGACCATCGCCACGGTGCCGACCTATGCCTTGATCTCGGAGGGCTTCAAGAACTGGCGCGGCATGGCAGAGTCCGACGGGCGGCGGATCAAGCGCTCGATCTTCCTCGACGTGTCGAGCGTGCGATTCTGCCAGCCAGAGATGATCGAGCACTTCAAGAGCATCGAGATCCTGCGCGACTACGTCGAACGCAAGGAAGCGGAGCTCGCCGAGCACAATCGAGCCCGCGGGATCAACGAAGCCGTCGAGGTCAACGGGCGCAGGATGACGAACGTCGGCGTCTTTCGAAACTACCTGGCGGCCTATCTGTCAGCTCATCCGATGGTGAACTCGAGCATGACGCTGATCGTGCGTCAGCTGCAGCCCACGCCGCAGGGGCTGCCATTGGAGGTGTACGCGTTTATCGCGGACAAGCGCTGGGCAGAGTACGAGGCGATCCAGTCCGACATCTTCGACCACATCTTCGCGGCATTGCCGCAATTCGGCCTGCGAGCCTTCCAAGCGCCCAGCGGCGAGGACGTCGCCAAGGCCGCGGAGGCCGTCTCGGCGGGTTGAGTTCCGATCCCGCCCAGCTAGCGGAAGTCGGCCGGCACCACGGCCCGCTGCTCCCAATACTCGGGGGGATGGTTGTTGAACCTTGTGGGGCTGTACTCGCCGACGAGTTCAGACGCCACGCCGCCCTCCGGGATTGCGGACTCCTCCCCCAGGGCCCAGAACACTGCATTGAGCAGCATCTTGCGGACGCCGGCCTCGAGCAGATCGGTTGACGTTCCCAGCGTGGTAGAAAACGCCCGGCCCTGCGGTCCCCCCGGGAGCTGATAGCTCTTGGTCCAGGCGACCGGCATCATGGGGTCGTTCTTGCCTTCGACCGGCTGGCTGTCGTCCGGCCGCATGCCGTAGAGCGCGTCCTCCTCGTCATACTCCCCGGCCCGGGCCATCACTCTGCCGTACACCAGCGGCATCGAATCGCCGGGCAGCGGCAGGCGGACCGTGTACACATCGGCCGCGCTCCAGACCGAATCCGGGTCGACGCCCCTCAGGATCGGGTGGTCCGCAGAATCGGCGGCGATGACGCCCTTGGCAGATTCGTGCTTGTGCCTGCCATGGTGGGCCACCCAGCGCTCGCCGACCACCAGCCTGCCGAAGCCGTCGCGCCATTCCTGCATCGGGCCGGTATAGCCGTCTCCGTAATGGTCGAACGGCCCCCAATCCTCAGCCGGGACGTCGGGCAGGGGGACAGAGTCGGGGTCTTCCGCTCTGCGGGCGGCGCGCAGGTAGCCCAAGATCTGCTTGTGCAACTCCGGCTGAGGCGCGAAGGCGTGCGTGGCCGTGCGCAGCGCGACCACCGGCTTGCCAGCCATCAGGAAACGGTCGATCGGCTCCATCTGCTCGGCGGGCAGGACGCGCCAGCGGGTCTGTATGAACATCAGATCCGCGTCGTCCAAGTGCTCAGTGCCGGGGATGTTGGTGTTGACGTGAGGGTTAACGATGCCGGATTCAGGATCGACCGCAAAGAGCACCGTGCAACGGAAGCCATGGTGCTGCGACAGCATGCGCGCCAGTTGCGGAAGGCCTTCCTCGGACCGATACTCTTCGTCGCCGCCAACCAGCACAATGTGCCTTCCCTGACCGGCCCCTTCCCCGCCCTCGTACTGCACGAGGTACGGGGGAGTCTCCTGCGGAGCGGACTCGCTTGACGCGGAGTCTCCGCCACCGCAAGCCCAGAGGAGAGCGAAGCAAAGCGACGCGAGGATGCACTTGTGAATCGACATGATCTCGCCTGTCAGTTTATCCCAAGAGCTACGGGTGAACGCGGAGTCTGGCGCCTGCTGGCGATTCCGCGACCTTCACGCGCTAGCGCGTCAGCGGAAAGTACGGCCGGTAGCGTTCCGGCAACCGGATCATCTTGCCGTGCGAATCCGTGACGACGTGGAGCGTTTCGCCACAGGCGAGCAATTCGCCGTCCCGCAGCATCTCGTACGCGAAGCGCACGCTGCGCGACCGGCTCTCGGTCACCCAGCAGACCAGGTCGACTTCGTCGTCGAAGCGAGCGGGGGCGCGGTACTGGCAGCGCGCCTCGGTCACCGAGAGAAACGCGCCGTCCTTCCGCTCCATGTCGCGGTACTCAAACCCGGCGTGTCGGCAGTATGCGACGCGCGCAACCTCCATCCAGACCAAGTAGTTGGCGTAGTACGCCACGCCCATCTGGTCGGTCTCGGCGTAGCGCACCCGGATCTTGGTGCGGGACCTGCCGCCCGTCATCAAGTCAGCTCTTCATCGACGCCAAGAACTCTGCATTGCTGCGCGTCTTAGAAATGCGGTCCAACAGCAATTCCATGCATTCGACAGTACCGAGGTTGCTTGTGACCTTGCGCAAGACCCACACCCGTCTCAACGTCTCTTCGTCCAGCAGGAGCTCTTCCTTGCGAGTCCCGCTGCTGTGTATGTCGATGGCGGGGAAGGTGCGCTTGTCCACCAGTTTCCGATCCAAGTGCAGCTCCATGTTGCCCGTGCCCTTGAATTCCTCGAAGATGACCTCGTCCATGCGGCTGCCGGTGTCCACCAGCGCTGTCGCGACGATCGTGAGCGAGCCGCCCTCCTCAATGTTCCGAGCCGCGCCGAAGAAGCGCTTCGGCCTCTGCAGGGCATTGGCGTCGACACCGCCGGTGAGAACCTTGCCGGACGAGGGAACGACTGTGTTGTATGCCCGCGCCAGACGGGTGATGGAGTCCAGCAGAACGACCACGTCGCGCTTGTGCTCGACCAGCCGCTTGGCCTTCTCGATGGCCATCTCGGCCACTTGCACATGGCGGGTCTGGGGCTCGTCGAAGGTGGAGCTGATGACCTCTCCCCTAACCGAGCGCTGCATGTCGGTGACTTCTTCGGGCCGCTCGTCGATCAAGAGCACGATCAAGGTGACGTCCGGATGGTTCGCAGTGATGGAGTTGGCGATAGACTGCAGCAGCATCGTCTTGCCCGTTCGCGGCGGTGCCACGATCAAGCCGCGCTGGCCCTTGCCCAAGGGAGTGATCAGGTCCATCACGCGCCCGCTGTGGTTTTCCTTGACAGTCTCCAGGCGCAGCTGCTCCTGCGGGTAGAACGGCGTGAGGCTGTCGAAGTCGATCCGCTCCCTCGCCTCGTCGGGATCGGCGTGGTTGAGCGCACCGACATTCGTGAGCGAGAAGTAGTTCTCGCGGTCGCGCGGCATGCGAGCTTCGCCCTCGACCGTATCCCCGTTTCGAATCGCGTAGTCATATACCAGTTGCGGCGACACAAAGACATCGTCACGCCCTGGCAGGTAGTTGTAGATCCGGGAGCGCAGGAAGCCGAAGCCCTCGGGCAGGATCTCCAGCACGCCCTCGACCCCGAGCATGCCGTCCTCATCGACCTGCGACTTCAGGATCCTGAAGATCAGATCTTGCTTCCGAAGTCCGCTGACATCCTCGATATCGAGGTCGACAGCCATCTGAGTGAGAGACTCGATGTCCTTCTGATGCAGTTCGCCTATGGTCATGGGGGAGAACGCAGCCTCGCTGCAGGCGCGCTTTGGGACTGCTCCGCGAGACGGAAAGTCCCTAGCAGGCACGAGCCTGCCGAGCTCTCTCAGCATACCGTAGCGGGGTTTGCCCCAGCAAGCGGACTGCGGTCCGCAACCAAGCCACCATTCGTCGCTCACGGGTCGTCCTTGCGACCGCAGCCGGAGGAGGAGGCAGTGTACGAGGAGAGCAAGCGAAGAGCTATGCGTCTGTGGCTGGCAGCCTAAGTGCCGCAAGAGCGCATCGCACAGCAACCGGTGTCGCTTCTGAAGGTGGAGCGGACCGGTCAGCAGAGAGGCAGAACTGCTGATCTACTCAGTCATTTCTTCTGAAGAATCAGTATGCCTGCACAATTAACACATGGAAGTCGCCAAGATCACCTCGCGTGGCCAGACAACGATTCCCAGGAGGATCCGCGAGGCGGCTGACCTAAGCAAAGGCGATGTGATCGCGTTCGAGGTCGAGGGCGATCATCTGGTGGTACGCAAGGTGATGCCGGGGCAGGACAACTACGCCATGGGCCTGTCCAAGATCTTGAACGAGTGGATTTCTCCCGAGGACGAAGAGGCTTGGCGTGACCTCTGAATCATGCGATGTGGCCATCGTCCCTTCACAGGCCACCCATGGTGATGGCAACATACGCACGATCGTCGTGATATGATCCGCTCGATGATCGGTGGCTGGACTTCGTCGAGTCAGTCGCCCCAGTTCAGCCGGCGCAAGCTGATGCGTTGCGCGATCACTGCGGCGGCCTTCAGTGCGCCTTCGCTACGGGGCAGCGGTCGAGCCAGGGATGCAGAGATCTTGCCCTTCGGAAACGGGGGCGGGATCAAGATGCTCTACGACGCCAGGCAGAGACCGCAAGCGGTCTGCCTGCGCGACACGGTCTTCATCGGATTCAAGGCGGGGGCCTCCCTGAGCCGGTCCGGCAAGGCGAAGACGAGCCCGATGTTGATCAGCTACGACCGGTCGAGTCGGCGCTTCTCCGCACCGTTGACGCTGGGCCGAGCGACCAGCGACCATCATCACGGCCCGGTCATATGGGCAGACCAGGAGGAGCACCTGCACGTTCTCTTCGGCTGCCACAAGACTCCGGGCACGCATCTGGTCGCCAAGCGTTCAGCGGATATGGGAAGCGACATCTCCGATTGGACCCGGGCGTCGGAGATTGCCCCGAAGCTCTCCTACCCGACCGTGTTCCGAATCCACGGCAACAGGGAACTGATCTATTACCGCACTGACGGCCACGCGAGTTCTTGGACCTACCGAATCAGCGGCGACAACGGCAGGACATGGAGCGGGCCGGAAGATGACGTCACTGACTTGGACAGCCGCGGCAGGACCGAATGGTCCTCCTACCAAACCAAGCTTCCGAGCAAGGACGGCAGGCACCTGCACGTAGTGTTCACCGACTATGACGACGTCAAGTCCAATGACCCGAAGCGACTGTTCAATGAACGCTACAAGCAGCCGGTGAGCAACGCGTGGAAATACAATCTCTCCTATATCAAGGTTGACTTGGAGACGCATGCCGTCCGCACTGCGGACGGGGACGTCCTGAATACACCCATCGATATAGACCAAGCGGAGGAGAAGGCCCGGATCTGGGACACGGAAGGGCGCGGAGCCGGGGTACCGCCAGCGATCGCTTTGGACGAGAAGGGGGAACCCACGTTCCTGCATGTGCTGTCAGAGGGCGATCTGAAGACTCATAACTACTACTACGTCAGGCGCGAGAACGGGCGGTGGACGCAGACTGCCATCTGCGAATCCAACCATCAGTGGAACAGCGGCCACATTGCCAGGGACAGGGGCGGCGTTCTGCATGCCTACGTCATCGCCGGAGAGGGCTATCTGGACTCGCCGGGCGTCATGGACAAGCATGGCGGCGGCCGCCTCGAAGAGTGGGTCTCGGCGGACGGCGGGAAGGGTTGGAGAAAGCACCGAGACTTGATGCCGGACGGGAAGCAGTACGCCGGCTGGCGCTTCAACAATGTCCAGCCCGTGACTCGTCCAGACGGTACGGCGGTCGAGGGGATGCTGCTCTTCTACGGATGGAATGCCGCGAACTCTCCGGGGGCGAGAGCCTTTCTGCTGCACGAGACCGACCTGTAGACGAGCCTCGCTGCGCCGACGTGAAGGCCTCGCGCCGGTTTGCCTTCGATCAGCGCCGAAGTTGAGCTTGGTCTACCAAGCACGTCGGGGTCGGCGACTCACTCTACGGCGGGCTGTGCTGGATCCTTGCCCAGCCAGCCCGGCACGCCCCCGGCGAGGAGACCTTCCACCTTCCTCCCGAAAGAGTCCGAGCCTCCCTCCTGGATCGATTTCGGCACGGCGTTGTTCTTCGGCAAATACGCCGCTAGCCTGGCCCTGACCTCTTCGTACTCGGAGTCCACGGCAACGTTGCGGTGTTCGCCGGGATCGGACCGGTGATCGTAGAGCTCCTCCGTCCCGTCGCGATAACGGGTGTACCGGAAGTTCAGGCCGCGGACCGAATGGTTGTTGTAGTGCCAGGTCGTCACCGCCGGCTCAACGCGGCGGGCGGACGGATTTTCCAGCAACGGCAGCAGGCTCCTTCCCTCAAGCCCCTTGACTTCCGGAAGGTCGACAAGGTCAAGCAAGGTCGGATAGATGTCCAAAAGGCTCACCGCTTGACTTGAGCTTTGGCCGCCGTTCACGGACTTGGGCAAGCGGATCGCCAACGGAACGCGGGTCGATTCCTCCCACAAGGCCTGCTTGCGCCAGTGCCGTTTCTCGCCCAAGTGCTGGCCATGATCCGACCAGAAGACGACGATGGTGTTGTCTGCGTAGGGGCTGTCCGCGAGTGCCCGCAGCACCTTGCCGGCCTGCGCATCGACAAAGGTGACGCAGGCCAGGTAGGCCCTGACCATCTCCCTCCAGTAATTCGGCCCGATGTCGAGCACGTTGCGGTGGTCTCCGCCCTGCAGTGTCCCCAGAGCCATGGCCTTGCCGAGGAGCGGAATGTCGTCCATCTCGTCCGGCGGCACTGCAGGCATGACGACGCTTTCGAGCGGGTACAGATCGAAGAACTCTTTCGGTGCCGTGTACGGCACATGCGGTCGGACGAAACCTACGGCCAGGAAGAACGGTTTGTCATGCGTCTGTTTCAGTCGCTCGACCGCCCAATCGGCTACCTGTTCGTCCGGCATGCCCTCCGGGGGCATGTCATCGTCCTCAAGTGCCCCCCAGCACAGCGATTGCCCGCTGACACCCTCCTGATACTTCTGGTAGATCGCTCCGCCATCCGGCGGGAACGGATGGAAATGTCCTCCGCTCTTGCCTTGGTAGCCGTGGCCGCGCTCGGCCAGCCACTTGGGCCACTTGTACTTGGGACGCGTTTCGTCCCAGTAGTCGTAGCCATCAACGTCACTGGTTCCGCTGTGGAAGATCTTTCCAGCGGCCATCGTCTTGTAGCCACTACGCTTGAAATGGGTTGGCAACGGTATCGTGTCGCCCAGGATTCTCTCGTAGTCAGCCCGGTCCTTCGAGGAGTTCGCGTACCAGCCTGTAGTGGAGGGACGCAGACCACTCAGCAAGGCATGGCGCGATGCGCTGCACACGGGAGCAGCGGTGTGAGCATTTCGAAAGAAGATGCTCTGGGAAATCAAGCGATCCAGGTTGGGCGTCTTCGCTTGCGAATGCCCGCCAGCCGCTCCGACCCAGTCGTTCAAGTCGTCAATCGCGAGAAACAGGACGTTGGGGCGGGCACCGGCTTCAGCCTTGAGGCTGAGCGGCTGGCCGGCTAGTTGCGATGCCAAACCGCCCGCAATCGCGCCGACGAAAAAGAACAGGAACCACCAGCGGGTCTTCACGACATCTCTGAGTAAGCCGGATACATGCGCAGTCCACGCGGCCTACACCACTCCCGGACGATGCGATTGTAACTCTGATCGAAACGCCCTCCGGACACTGGTGGGAGAGCTAGATTACAGAAACAGCGGCGGGAATGCGGATTCGGCCTGGGACGCTTGTGTCGCAAACGTCACCCAGTTCCCGGACTGGCAAGAACAGGGTCTGATCCGACTTTATCGTCAGCCGACGCGGTTCATCGGCTTTCCCCGGAATGCAGCGAAGACGTTGTCAACGGCCAGCCGCAGGCCAGTTTCCAGCGCCTCAGCCGTCACTCCTCCCGAATGCGGCGTGACCACGACGTTCGGAAGTTCAGCTAGAGGGTGGTTCTCCGGCAGAGGCTCTTGCTCGAACACGTCCAATCCGGCGCCGCGGATAGTTTCGTTACGCAACGCTTCCAAGAGCGCTGCCTCGTCAACGACGGCACCGCGAGCAGTGTTGACGAGGATTGCGGTGGGCTTCATCGCCGCCAATTCCCGCTGCCCAACCATGCCCGTGGTTTCTCGTGTCAGGCGCACGTGCAGGCTGACTACGTCGCTCTGGCGATACAAGTCATCCAAGTCCACCAACTCGATTCCCAGCTCGGCCAGAGGCTTGTCTCCGGGCGTGCGAGTCCAAGCGATCACTCGCATGCCGATTCCCCTCGCAATGCGAGCCGTTTGCAAGCCGATGGCGCCCAGGCCTACCACGCCGAGGGTCTTGCCGTGCAGTTGGGTCACGAATCCCCGCGGCCAAGCCCCCTTGCGTGTCCTGGCGTCGATCCTGGGAATGTCACGGGCGACGGCCAGCATCAGTGCCAGGGCATGCTCGGCCATGGCCACGGCCGACACGCCCGGCGTGTTGGTGACGATCACGCCGTGCTCCCTGGCCGCGCTCAGGTCGACGTGGTCTGTTCCCGTCCCCCACAGAGACAGGACGCGCAGCTTTGGGCGGGCTGCGAAGACCTCCTCCCCGAAGGCGATGGACGACCGGATGTTTAGCACGGCCTCGGCGTCGGCGATGCGCTCGAGCAAGACCTCGGTCGAGGCGGGCAAGCTGTCATGGTGGGTTACGCTCGCACCGGCCATGAGCGTCTTGAACGCCGCGCTAGGCCCGAGCACCGGCGGGTAGTCGTCCGGCACCACTACTGTCGGTCGCTTCATCTTGGTCCTCCAACTCCTGTTCCGCGAGTGTCAGTGGAACAGGACATACAGTGCCGCAATGACCACGCAGAGCAGAGTCGCAAGCCTTCGCGGATCTATGCCGGCCCCGGTCCAGCGCCGGGTCAGGGCGCTAAGCGGGTTATCCCAGGTCAGCCCCTCGACCTTCTCGGCCGGCGGCGGCGGCGTCAGCTTGCTGACCGCGTAGAACACGCAACTGCAGATCACCGTCATGTAAAAGGCTTGCAGCATGAATGGGATGCCCCAGCCTTGGGTGATCAGCTTGTAGCCGTCGGCATCCTTGAAATCAAGCACGAAGGCCGTCGCCCCCATGATGAATCCGAACACCAGCGTCGATACAGCCGCTTGCGACGTGCCGCGCTTCCAAAACACGCCCCAGAGGAACACGGCCGTGATGGCAGGCGCCAGCGCCGCCCCAATCTCCTGCACCGCTTCAAATATGCTCGAGAACTTCGCGCCCTGCGTGGACCACGCCATGGCCAGCAGCATGACGACAACCGCGCTCCAGCGCCCGATTCGCACCTGTGACGCGTCGCTTGTGCCGGGTCGCACCCGGGCCACGATGTCGACCGCGAACAACGTCGCGCAACTGTTCAGCGCGGCCGCGATGGTGCTCATCAGAGCGGCCAGCAGTCCGGCTGAGATCAGCCCGCGCAAGCCCGTTGGAACCAATTCCTGAATCAGCATCGGCAGCACTTGGTTGGCGTTGTCGCCGATCTCGCTGCCATACAGCACGTAGCCGATCACGCCCGGCATCACCAAGATGAACACAGGCAGCACCTTGATGAAGCCGGCAAACAAGGGGCCGATCTGAGCGTCGTGCTCGGACCGGGCAGCAAGCACGCGCTGGACGATGGTCTGGTCGGTGCACCAATACCAGATGCCCAAGACCGGATAGCCCAGCAGAACCGAGTACCACGCCAGGCCCACCGAGTTGTCGGTCCAGATCATGCTGAGCTGCCGCGGCCTGAGCTGCGACTGGAACTCGGCCATGCTGCTGATGCCGTGCTCCGGCAGCGCCCCGATAGCAAGCGCAGTGACCAAGATCGAGCCCCCGATCAACAGCACCGTTTGGATCGTCTCGGTCACGACGACCGCCTTGAGGCCTCCCAGCACGGTGTAAATGCCGGTCACGATGGAAATCACCAGGATCGATGTCACGACGTCGATCCCAAAGAATTGCTCGAACACGGTCGCGCCCGCGTACAGGCTCATCCCGATGTGAATGAAGAGGGCGCCGAGGATTGCCATGAAGGCCAGGAAGGAACGCGCCGCCGCGTTGAAGCGGCGCTCCAGATACTCGGGCAACGTCTCGATCCGGTTGCGGAAATAGAACGGCGCGAAAAAGAGCGACAGCGCCACCAGAGTGAAGGCCGCCATCCACTCGAAGTTGCCCCAGACGAGGCCCTCGTTGTAGCCCGACGCGGCGAGCCCGACCAGGTGGATCGTCGAAATGTTCGACGCGAACAGGGCCGCGCCGATCATGATCCAGCCCAGCGACCGGCCAGCCAGAAAGTAGGCCTCCCCGGTCATCCGCTGGCGCCGCACCGAGAGCACGCCCACAGCGAGAATGCCGAGCAGGTAGGCGACGATGATGAACAGGTCGATGAATGGGATGCGGAGACCTTGCATTTGAACTAGGAGTCTTTCGGCGGCGACAGCGCTTTGGGTCCGCGGATTCAGGTGGGCGGACGGGGCGGATTGGCCCAATGCCCGGCCGGGTCCGACCCTTTGACCAAGACGCCCTTGAGGTTCCAATCCAAATAGGCGCTCACGTCCGCCGCACAATAGCGCAACGTCAGGCCACAGCGCCGACGATCCGAATCGTTGGCCTCGGAGCCGTGCAGCAGCAAGTCCGAGTGCAGCGATATCTCGCCCGCGCGCAGTTCGTTGTCCACCGGCGGGCCGAACTCATCCACGCCGCGCACCTTCTGGTTCAGGACCGTTGATTCGTCGTCGGCGACCTCGAACGGCAACGGGCCGCGCAAGTGCGAGCCGGGCACGAAGCGCATGCAGGCATTGCCGCGATCAGCATCATCAATGGCAAGCCACACGGTGACTGTCTTGGATGGGGTCAGCGGCCAGTACGTGGCATCCTGATGCCAATCCACGTGCTTGCCGTCATGTGGCATCTTGCAGAAGTAGTGGCATCCCCAGCCCACGATGTCGGGCCCCAGTACGTCGCTGACGTAGGCGACAATGCGCTCGTCGGTGAGCAGATCGTAAGCATCGGCGTACGCAAGATGGGCGGAACTGATCGAATAGCTGTCCCCTCCATTGGCCAGGACGCTTTCTAGCAAGCTGTCGAAACGGCGGCGAATGCCGGCGATCTCGGCGTCGGGAAAGACGCGGATGCCGGTCAAGTACCCGCTAGCGTTGAACTGGTCCAATTGTGACTGCGAAAGCCTCTGCGGGCGTTCGTTGCGCGCAGGGAAAAAGGCCAGCTGGCGATCGATTCGCCCGAGGTCGTCCAATTCAGGTGCGATCGCGAACTGCTTGGCAGGCTGCGCCATCCTAGGCCATCATAGCGCGTGGCGCAGAACGGCCTCGGTCTCGCGTCCCGGGCCGTCCCCGCCCCGCCGACACGGTTGGATTGCGCGCGATCCACTGAGACCGGCCCGGCCGCGCCGCCGTGAAATCGGTGCCGCCCAGGCATGCCGGAGCTGCGAGGCGGGCGAATTCCGATCAGCCCGAGCGAGTTGAAAACTGCTGTCGGGCCGATCGCCCACGAGGCCTGCAAGGGTCACAACAGGCTGCGGTTTTGGGCGCTTCGCAACGTTTTCTAGCCACCTTGTTACAATAAGAAATCGTCGGGCGCTAGCCGTCGGCCCCACCTTAGGATTGTGTCGCCCAAAAGCATTGCATTAGCAGTGTGTCTGTGCGCATCGCTTGGCTGTGGCGTGCTCTCCACGACCACGATTCTGCCACCGCCTCCAGAGGCCCGCACTGCGAGCCGCGCGGACCTCATCGACGCCATCCAGCGCATCGCATCGGTGCGATCGATGAAGGCAGTGATTGACATCACGCTCACGGTGCAGTCTGAAGAACGCGACCGCGAGACGCTGTACCCCGACGTGCGCGGGGCGCTTGTCATCCGCCGTCCGGGCTGGATCAGGACGAATGCGCAGTCTCCGGGCGGCATCGCGACGGTGTACGACATGGTTTCGGACGGCGAGCGATTCCGTGTCCACTTGCCGTGGCGCAATCGCGTCTACGAGGGCAGGACAGCTCTTACGCACGTGTCGGAAAACCGCGCCGAGAACATTCGCCCGCAGCACATGCTGCAGGCGATCATGCTCGAGCCAATCGAAGACGTGAGCAGGGTCGTGCTCGACATCGAGATGTACGGCCAGTCTGGCTATCAGGTGCTGCACGTTATCGAACAGGGCCCGGACGGCTTCTTCCGCATCCTTCGCAAGTACTGGTTCAGTCGGTCCGATCTCCAGCTCTCGCGGCTGATGATCCTCGACGAGAATACCGAAGTTGCCACCGATGCCTGGTATCGCGACTGGCTCGAGGACAAGGGGCTTCCCTACCCGCAGCACATTCGGGTCGAGCGCCCTCAAGATGGCTACGGCCTCGAGATCGAGATCCTCAGACCGGGCCTGAACGAGGAAGTCCCGGACACCTCGTTTCAACTGCCGCTTCCCGACGGCGTCGAGATCGAGCAGGTCGGCGAGGCCGATACCGCAAGCTCCTAGCAAGCGCCAGCCATGATCCACCGATTGGTCCTCCGCAACCTGCTTCACCGGCCCGTGCGCACGGGCCTTACCATCCTTGCCGTGGCAGTCGAGGTCGCGATGATCGTGATGATGGTCGGGGTCTCGGAAGGCTTGCTTACCGAGTCCCTTCGCCGCACGCGTGGCGTGGGGGCCGACATCCTCATCCGACCTCAGTTTTCGGGCGCCGCGCTTAGCACTGCCGATATTTCCGACAAGCTTCCAGCCATGCTCATCGAGCGCTATCCGCAGATAGAGCACGCGCTAGGGGCCACCGTCTACACACCTGGCAACGTGCAGACCATCACCGGTGTCGACTGGCCAGCGTTCGACGCCATGAGCGGCGGAATCGTGATTTTTGAAGGCCGCACGTATGCCGCGCCGTACGAGGCGGTCGTCGACGAGCTCTACGCCCGTCAAGAAGAGGTTTCAATCGGGGACAGCATCGAGCTGATGAGCCGGCAATTCGAGGTGGTCGGCATCATGGAGACTGGCAAGATGTCGCGCGTGTTCATCCCCCCCGAAACTATGAGTGACCTGCAAGGCTGGCAGGGCCGGGTCAGCCAGGTATACCTCAAGCTCGAAGATTCGACCAAGACGCGGGAGCTGATCGAAGACCTGCAGACGCTGCTGCCGAATCGCGTCGTCATTTCCGTGGAGGACTTTCTGGCGACGATGGCGACGGACGTGCGCCGGATGTCCTCGCAGTTCGTCAATATCATCATTTCGATCGCGGTGGCGATCGGCTTCATCGTGGTCATGCTCGCCATGTACACGGCGATCTTGGAGCGCACGAGGGAGATCGGGGTCCTCAAGGCCATCGGTGCCTCAAAGGCTGTGATCGGCTCGATTGTGATGCGCGAGACGCTGGTCGTAAGTGTGATCGGCATCGTTGTCGGCTACGGGCTGAGCGTCGTCGGCACGGAGCTGGTCGCGATCCGCTATCCCCTCATTCCGATCATCTTCATCCCGGAGTGGCTGGCGGGGGCCGCAGTGCTTACCATCGTCGGCTCGATCGCAGGAGCCTCGTATCCCGCCTGGAAAGCGGCCAAGGCTGATCCGTGCGAGGTCCTCTCCTACGAGTAGGGGCGGGAAGGAGTTGCCAGTGCCAGCTGACGCCTTGATCAAGACCTCGAACCTGAAAAAGGTCTACCGTCTCGGCAGCGTGGACGTGCCGGCTCTTCGCGGAGTGTCCATGGAAGTCCAGGCCGGTGAGTTCGTCGCCCTGCTAGGGCCGTCCGGATCCGGCAAGTCGACCCTGTTCCACATCATCGGGGGCATGCTCGCTCCGACCAGCGGCGCGGTGGAGATTGACGGCCAAGACCTAGCCGCAATGTCGGACGCGCAGCGCACTGAATTGCGCAAGACCAAGGTCGGCTTCGTGTTCCAGCGCTTCAACCTCCTGGCAACCCTCAACGCCGAGGAGAACATCCGCATTGCCCAGCACATCGCGGGGTCGGCCGACCGTGACCAGGCTCAGTTCAACGAAATCGTGCGCATCTTGGGCATAGGCCACCGGCTGCGCCACAAGCCCAACGCTCTCTCCGGCGGCGAGCAGCAGCGGGTGGCGATCGCGCGCGCGCTGGTAAACCGTCCGCAGATCCTGCTGGCTGACGAGCCCACTGGAAATTTGGACTCCGAGAACTCGATGGCGGTATTGGACACGCTCAAGACCCTCCACCAAAACCTAGGGCAGACCCTCATGATGATCACCCACAATCCCGAAGCGGCGTCGTATTGCACGGACCGGGTCGTGCGCATGAAGGACGGCCGGATCGCCTAGCTCCGTCCGGGATCCGACAGCCAGGCCGTGAGCCCAGGCCGGGCCTGTTCGCGTCAGTCGCCGTAGATGCGCTCGTACATGGCGCGATTCCGGAGCACGGACTGCACGTACCCGCGGGTCTCGCTGAACGGAATCGTCTCGGCAAATTCCTCGTTGTCCTCAAACGGGCCTAGCGCCATCCACTGCCCGATGCGCCGCTCCCCGGCGTTGTAGCCCGCCAATGTCTTTTCCAGCTCTCCGCCGAACTGCGCCAATACTTCCTTGAGGTGAAACGTGCCGAGCCGCAGGCTGGTGTCGGGCACTGTCAGCTTGCGGTTGGTGAAGCCTGAGATGCCCAAGCGGCGGAACAGTCCGCGGCCTGTCCCGGGCATGATCTGCATCAGGCCCAAGGCTCCAGCGCGCGACCTCGCGCCGGGGTGAAATTCCGACTCCTGCCGGATCAGGGCCGCCACTAGGTACGGGTCCAACCGGTGGCGCTCGGACCGGGCCCGCAGCCGATCCTCCCAGCCGATCGGAAACAGCAGACGCCAGTACTCGATGTCCAAGGAATCGTAGGCCATGCGCAGATAGCCGAATAAGTAGCGCTTCATCGCCCGCAATGCCAAGTGGTGCTCGTCGCGGCCTTCGTGCATGCGGCCGAGATGCAACCCCGCGAAGTGGCCGTCGGACTTGCGGTAGTCCACACGGGAGTACTCCGTGCGGGCGTCGCCATCGAACCCAAGCTGGTGGAGGTCTCCGGCCCGCTCCAGCAGGTCCTGCGTAGCCGCAAGCGGCTGCGCCGCGAGCGACCGAACCTTGGGCAGGCCAGCCAAGATCCGCTTCTCAGTTTGCGAGTCTGCGGTCACCCTGCCCATGCCCCGGAGCCGCTGCTCGGCCAAGAACGCATAGTAGTAATGCGGAAACCCGCCCATGACCGCGCTGAAGTGCGCCGCAGCCTCCGACCGGCGCCCGCGGTCCTCGTGCAGGCGCCCGAGCCAATAGATCGCCCCGGCCCCAGTGGACGCGCCACCGTAGCGCTGGATGTGTTCGTTCAGCAGCTCGGCGCGCCTAGGGGAATCGTCCAGCCACGCGCGCCAGCAGACCTTCCAGTGCGCGTAGGCGGCATGCTGGCCCTGAGGAAAGGCATCTGCCAAGCGCTGGAACCACTTGGTGTAGCTGGCCCGGTCGTCCAGCAAGTAGTAGTAGTTGCCCACGGAAAGCAGCGCTTCCTCGTACCACGGCGACTCGCTGTGCTTTGCAGCCAGCTTGGAGATGCTGGACAGCATCTCGCCAACGATGCGCTTGCGGCGCTCGATGGCGCACAGCAGGTAGAGCCGCTGTGCTTCCAGTTCCGGCTCTCGAGGACGCGCCCGCGCCAAGGACGTGTACGCCGCGGAAGACCTCCGGCGGGAGTAATCTGCCGCGCCCCGGCCGATGACGGCTCGGTCGCGCTCGTCCCCCGTCAGGCCCGCACTCAACGCCCTGCCGTATTCCGCCGATGCGCGTGTATACTCGCGCGCCTTGCGAAGACTCTCCGCTCGCGCCAGCCGCCATTTTGCGGGCGCCTCGGGATAGGCGTTGCCCATGCCCGCCCGCAGGCGGTCGAGCTGCTGCTCAGCTACGCGAGCCTGGTCGCTGAACGGGTAGAAATAATACGCTTCGCGATAGAGCGAGACTGCGCGCTCGAGCTTGCCGTCCAAGTGTTCGGCCCGCCCAGACAGGTATAGCCGAACGGGCTCTTCCAAGTCGCTCGAACCAGCGGCCAGCAGCGCTCTGGCATCGTCCAAGCGCTTCAGCCTCAGCAGGCTCTCGACGCGCAACCGGCCAGCGGCCGGACGAAACCGGCTGTCGGGGAACAGCTTGACAAAATCGCTGAGCGGCGTGAGCGCGCGTTCAAACTCCTCTGCCAGCACGATGCACCTGGCACGGTAGTAGGCGGCATATTCCGCCGCCCAGTCGTCGGTAGCGCCCACCCTTGCCAAGGCACTCTCGGCAGCGAGGTAGTCCCTGTCCCGATAGTGCGCCATGCCGATGGCATAGTGGGCGAGGGCGCGATCCCTCCCGGAGGCACCGTCCGCAAAGCTCCGCAAGGCGCGGAAGTTCGCATCAGACCGGGATGCAGCCAGCGCCCGGCCTAACTCACTGAGCTTCGCGGGAACCGCGCCGGCAGCGCCTGATGCTCCGGTCAGCAAGACCGCCGCCAACCCGGCGACTCGCGTGCAATGACGAGGCCTGATCATCGCGCGCAACGAACCGCCGGAGAACTGCTGAGCGCGGATTCAATGTGTCTGAGCATCAAGTCTTGGGGCGCGAATTCAGGGCCTCGATCCAAGCCTCGGCCGTGAGGATGAGAGATTCGATGGCCGATTCCCGAACCGCTGCGCCGTCCACAAGCACCAGCCCGAGCACGGTGTCCCGCAGCACCAAGGGCAGGGCCCGCAACTCTGTGTCGTCCGAATAGCCCAGCTTAGAAGCGAGCTGGTGCGACACGTTGTGCTGGCCTCCTGTGATGACCATCGCGTCCTTGGTCTCCACCGCATGAGCCAAGGCGGGGGCGGATGCGAGATCGAACGAGACCTGGCGCAGATCCGTCGATTCGGCGGGAGATTCGCCGCCCGACGCGCGAAATCCGGTCAGCCGATCGCCGTCGTTCAGGAGCACCACCGCACGGTCGCAAAGCTGGCCGACCGAGTCGGCGAGCTCGACCAGTACTGCGGCGGCATCGCCCGCTGCACGAATCCGCCGCGTTGAGGCGGCGATTTGATCCAGCAGAGCGGCCGTGTCTGCGGCTGTCTTCGATGCAAGGGTCGCGAGGCGATCTTCGGCGACACGCCCAGCCTCCTCGCCCAAGCGGGCCAGGTGGTCTTGGCAGATGGCGATGATTTCTGCCCGGACCGCGGGAGTCTCTGCGTCTGACATCAAGAGGCTGGGAGCGGCACCATCCGCGAAATGCTATTGTATCGAAGGCCAGAGCCTTGGCTGCTATAGGCGCGGAGCCAACGCTCGTCCCTCAGGCCGCACTTCGATGACAGACCTCAAGGGGCAGTGCGCCATAGTCACGGGCGGCACGAAGGGGATCGGCTACTCCATCGCCGAGGCTTTGATCGCGGAAGGGGCTCGCGTGGCCATTTGCGGCCGAAGCGAGGCCGCGCTTTCCGCTGCAATCCGATCTCTGGGCACGCAGGGCCGGATCGTTGGCCGTCCGTGCGATGTAGGCCAGTGGGAACAGGTGAAGGAGTTTTTCTCATTCGTCGACCGAGAACTCGGCGACGTAGACATCTTGGTGAACAACGCCGGCGTCGGTCATTTCGGCGCGGTCGACGAACTCGCCCCCGAATTGTGGCGAGAGGTCATCGACACGAACCTGAGCGGGCCGTTCTACTGCTCCAATCTGGCGGCAGCGCGCATGAAGCGGCGCGGTGGAGGATTCATCCTCAATATCGGCAGCTTGGCGGGCAAGTACCCGTTCGCCACCGGCGCGGCCTACAACGCGTCCAAGTTCGGACTGGCCGGGTTCACGGAAGCGATGATGCTAGACCTGCGCCACTTGAATATCCGCGTGAGCACGATCATGCCCGGCAGCGTACAGACCGGGTTCAGGTCAGAAATCGAAGGCGCGGAATGGAAGCTCGACCCAGCAGCCATCGCATCCACGGCGATCCACCTCTTCAAGACACCCGCTCGCAACCTCGCCAGTCGCGTCGAAATGCGTCCCAGCCGACCTCGCCGAACGTAGCCCCGGAGGCGGCTCGGAGAGAACCCTCATTGGGCCGCGCCCTCGCCCACGATTTCGTAGACTCGCTCCAACGCACCCGCTAGCGACTCGGGGTTCTTGCCACCGGCTTCGGCCATGTCTGGACGCCCGCCCCCGCCCCCGCCGACCAGCTTGGCGACGGCAGAGACTACGCGGCCGGCATGGACCCGCGTCCCCGCGATATCCTTCGTGGCCGCCGAAATCAGCGCGACGCGCCCGTCTTTGACGGTTCCGAAAACCACCAGGCCGGAACCCATTTTTTGGCGGACGGCGTCGGCCAGCAGGCGCAGTTGCTCGCGCTCCACACCGTCCAGCTTTGCCGCGAGCACCTTCAGGCCGCCCACATCGCGCGCCTGCGCGACCAAATCGCCCACGCTCGTTCTGGCCAGCTTCGCCTTCAGCCCGGCGATCTCGCGATCTTGTCGGCGTCGTTCGGCCATCAGCCGTTCGACAGCCGACGCCAGCCCGTCGTCCTGAACCCTGAGCAGCGCCGTAAGCTGCTGCACGCTGCCGGTGGCCTCGCGGTAGTGCCCGAAGGCGCCTGTGCCGGAGATCGCCTCGATACGCCGCACGCCGGCGGCGCTGCTGGTTTCGCCGACCACCTTGAACACGCCAATCTCGCCGGTGCGCGCGACGTGCGTACCGCCGCAAAGCTCCACGCTGAAGTCGCCCACGCTAACAACCCGGACTCTGTCGAGGTATTTCTCTCCGAACAGAGCCATCGCGCCTTCGCGGACCGCCACATCTAGGTCCTTCACCTCTGTGACAACCTCGGTGTCGCGCAGAACGTGCTCGTTGACCAAGTCCTCGACATCCTCGAGTTCCCGGGCCTCGATCGGAGCGTAGTGCGTGATGTCGAAGCGTAGCCGCTCCGGATCCACAACGCTTCCGGCCTGCTTGACATGAGTGCCCAACACCCTTCGCAGCGCAGCGTGCATCAAGTGCGTGGCGGTGTGGTTGCGGCGGGCCGCGTCGCGGCTCGATTCATCCACGCGACCGGCCAGCACGTCGCCGAGCGCGATGTCGTGCAAGACCTCGACGCGATGCACGCTGGTCCCGCGCACCGGAGCTTGCACGTCCGAGACTGCGGCAACCGTTTCCGACCCGCGCGTGAGCACGCCGCGATCACCGACCTGTCCGCCGGCTTCCGCATAGAACGGAGTCCGCTCCAAGACTACCTCGGCCCGCGAGCCAGCCCCGGCCACTTCGACGGCCTCCCCGTCCCGCAACAGCCCGACCACGCGCAGCTCCTCGTCACTGGTCCGGTCGTAGCCCACGAAGACGGTCTTGCAGCGCTCGGAGAGATCGATCAGCGCGGGCGTAGCAGCCGCATCGCCCTTTGCAGGGCCCTTCCAGCTGGAGCGGGCGCGCGCCCGCTGGCCAGCCATCTCGGACTCGAAGCCCCGCAGGTCGATCTTGAGGTCGCGCTCCCGTGCCATCTCCTGCTGCTCGTCCATCGACAGCCCGAACGTGTCGTACAACCGGAAGGCCACCGCGCCTGGAATCATGCCGTCTTCAAGCTTCTCGAGCGCACTCTCGAACTCCCGCTCGGCCACCGCGAAGTTGCGCTCGTAGCGCAGTTCCTCGTCGCGCACGATCCGCGCGACACGCCGGGACGACTCTTGCATCTCTGGATAGGCCGACTGCATCATCTCGGCGACGAAACCTGTCATTTGATGCAGGAACGGACCTTCCGAGCCGGCCAGCCTGGCGTGGCGGAGCGCCCTGCGGATGATCTTGCGCAGGACGTATCCCCTGCCCTCGTTGGCGGGCATCACGTCGTCATGCACCAAGAACGCCGCGGAGCGGCTGTGGTCGGCCACGATCCGCAGCGCAGTGTCCGTGGCGGGATCGGCTCCGTAGCGGATGCCAAGCAACTCCCCGGCGCGATGGATGATTGGCCGGAAGAGGTCGGTGTCGAAGTTGGACAGCTTTCCCTGCAGCACGGCTGCTGTCCGCTCCAAGCCCATGCCGGTGTCGATCGATGGCCTGGGCAGGGGGTGAAGCTTGCCTTGCTCGTCGCGGTTGAACTGCATGAAGACGAGATTCCAGATCTCGACGTAGCGAGACACCTCTGCCGGGAACGGGTCATCCGGCTCGCCAGGCTCGAGGCCCTCGGGGCCGTAGTCGTAGAAGATCTCCGAGCACGGCCCGCAGGGCCCGGTGTCGCCCATCTGCCAGAAGTTGTCTTTCTCGCCGCACCGCTTGATGCGGTCCAGCGGCACTCCCGCGACCTTCGTCCAGAGCCGCTCGGCATCGTCGTCATCGCGGAAAACGGTGACATAGAGCCGGTCCTTGGGCAGCCCGTAGACCTCCGTGACCAGTTCCCAGGCGAAACGGATTGCGTCTTCCTTGAAGTAGTCACCGAACGAAAAATTGCCCAGCATTTCGAAGAACGTGTGGTGTCGCCGCGTGCGGCCCACATTCTCGAGATCGTTGTGCTTGCCGCCCGCGCGGACGCACTTCTGCGAGGTGGTCGCGCGCGCGTAGGGGCGTCGCTCGTCTCCGGTGAAGACATCCTTGAACTGGTTCATCCCGGCGTTGGCGAACAGCAGCGTCGGGTCGTTTGCAGGCACCAGTGATGAGCTGGGAACCCTCCTGTGCCCCTTCGTCTCGAAGTAGTGCAAGAACTGCTCGCGAATTTCGTCGCCAGTCATGGAGGACAGGGCCGGGCCCACGCGTTGGGGCAGACTCCCATTCTAGTGCCGACTCGGGCAGTCTCGAAGCGAGCCGCGGGACGGCTGGCGGGCGGGCGGGGTTGCCACCTTCGGTCAGGCGCGGCGAACGGCCAAGCCCAATTGCTCAACGGCGCAGCCGCATCCACTGAGCTAGGTTGCGGGGGGTGATGCCGGAAATAGCCGAAACGCTGTCTGCTCCCGCCGCCAAGACCTCGCTCGCGTTGGAAAGCGTAATGCCCCCGATCGCGACCAACGGCTTGGCGGTCATTGAACGCGCCTCGCGTACGCCCTCGATTCCGACCACCGGGTCCGGGTTCCGCTTGCTCGACGTGCGGAAGGCCGGACCAATCGCCAAGTAGTCCGCCCACCGGCACTGGTCGGCCGAGAGTTGGCCGGCATTGTGTGTCGAATATCCCAACAGGATGTCCGAACCGATCAGCCGCCGCACGTCTGCAGGCGGCAGATCGTCTTGCCCGACATGGACGCCGTCGGCCTCCAAGGCCAGCGCGATGTCCGCCCGGTCATTGACCACAAAAGCGACCCCGGCCCGGCGCAGGATCTCGCCCGCCGCGCGGGCTTCGTCGAACTGCCGCCGCCCGAACTCGCCCTTATGCCGGTACTGCACGATTCGCGCGCCCGCGCTTGCCAGAGCGCCCGCCAGTTGGGCCGGGTCGCTCCCGGCGGCGTTCGCGGCATCCGAATCGATGATGGGATAGACCACCGGAAAATCGGCAAGAAGCGCCGACCTTAGCCGCGCATCCATATTCCGCCTCCATGCGGTCGCAGGCGGGAGGGGCCTACCCGATCTCGAGGATCTCCCTTTCCTTCGCTGCGCCCGCCGCATTGATGCGCTTGACGGCGTCATCGGTGGTCTTTTGGATCAGGTCGTGGCCGCGCTTGCCCTCGTCCTCCGAGATGGACTTGCCCTTCTCGAGTTGCTTGATGGCTTCGTTGGCATCGCGGCGGATGTTGCGCACGGCCACCCTGTGCTGTTCGATGACATCGTGGAGCCGCTTCACGAGATCCTGGCGGCGCTCCGAGGTCAGTGGCGGCACGGCTAGGCGGATGATCTTGCCGTCATTTGCCGGATTGATGCCGAGGTCGGACAGCTGAATGGCCTTCTCAATGGCACCCAACTGGGTGATATCCCATGGCTGGATCGTGAGGGTCGTCGGATTCGGCGTGGCCAGCGTCGCCATCTGGCTCAGCGGCGTGGAGGTGCCGTAGTAGTCGACCTTGATCGGATCTAGCAAAGCGATCGAGGCACGCCCAGTGCGAATGGTGGACATTGCACGGGAAAGGTCTTGGACCGATTTCTCCATCCGCGCGCCTGCCTCGGTGTTGACCTCGGCGACGTTCTCTCCGTGGATGTGGGTCATGCGCTTCTCTCCTTTGTTCCATACAGCCTAGGACATCAGCGTGCCGGGAGTCTCGCCGCGCGCCACCCGTGCCAAGATCCCCTCTTCGTCCAGTCCGAAGACCAGCACCTTCAGGGAATGGTCGCGGCACATTGCTACCGCCGTGGCGTCCATCACCGCCAACCTCTCAGCGAGCACTTGATCGTACGACACGGTCTCGAACGCCCTGGCATCGGAGTGGAGTGCCGGATCCTTGTCGTAGACCCCGCCGACCTTCGTGCCCTTGGCCAACACGTCAGCCCCGATCTCGACCGCGCGCAGGGACGCGGCGGTGTCGGTGGTGAAGTATGGATTGCCCGTGCCCCCGGCCAGCACGACGACCTCCCTCCGCTCCAGGGCCGCGACGGCCGCCCCGCGACCGTAGGCTTCGGCCACGGCCGCACACGGAACGGCGCTGAACACCTTGCTCGGCACACCCGCTGTGCGGAGGGCCTCGGCCAAGGCTAGCGAGTTGATCAAGGTGGCTAGCATGCCCATGTGGTCGGCGGTCGTGCGCTCAATGCCTGCTCCCGCGAGCGCCGCCCCGCGCACGAAATTGCCCGCGCCAAGCACCAGCGCAACTTCGGCGCCTTCGGAGCGCGCCGACGCGATCTCGCCGGCAAGCCAAGCCAAGCGGGCATGGGCAATGCCGCAAGCGTCGGGGCCGGCAAGCATTTCGCCCGAAAGCTTGAACAGGACTCGGCGCGGCTTGTGCATGGTCAGGGCGGCCCCATGATAGCCCGGCTTAAGGTAGGGCTCTGCTGGCTCGGGCCTAGGAGTCCTCGCCGACCTTGAAGCGCTGGAAGCGCCGGATGGCCATGTTCTCGCCCAGCTTGGCGATACTGGTCTGAAGCAAGCTGCCGATGGTCGTGGAAGGATCCTTGACGAACGGCTGGTCCACCAGCACGATCTCCTCGTAGAACTTGCCCATGCGGCCATCGACAATCCTATCGACAACGGCCGCAGGCTTGCCCTCCTGCAAGGCGCGGTCGCGCTGGATTTGGCGCTCCTTGTCCACGGTCTCGGCCGGTACCTGCTCGCGAGTGATGTACTGCGGATCGGCGGCCGCGATTTGCATCGCAATGTCCTTGACCAATTGCTGGAAGTCGTCCGTGCGCGCCACGAAATCCGATTCGCAGTTCACTTCGACAAGCACGCCGAGCTTCGCGCCGGCATGGATGTAGCTGCCAACCACACCCTCGTTAGCAGCCCGGCCGCTCTTCTTCTGGGCGATTGCCACGCCACGCTTGCGCAGCGCAATTTCGGCTGCGGCGAGATCGCCGCCGGCATCGACCAATGCCTTCTTGCACTCCATGAAACCCGCGCCGCTCTTGTCGCGCAGTTCCTTGACTAGCTTTGCGCTAACTTCCGCCATTGGATGCCTCCCCTCGAAAACCCTCCGTCGAGACCGGCCTAGCCGGCGCCTACTCGCCGAGCGAAGATACGCCGGCGCCGTCGTCCACCAGGGTCCCGGCCGAATCGTCGCCTTCATCGCCGGCCGGCTCGTCCTCGGGCGGCGGGATAGTGGCCCTGCCTTCGAGGACCGCTTCGGACACCCTGTTGGTGAACAGCGAAATCGACCGCAGAGCGTCGTCGTTGCCAGGGATCACGTAGTCCACCTCGTCCGGGTTGGAGTTCGTGTCCACAACCGCGATCACAGGGATGTTGAGCTTGCGCGCCTCGTGCACGGCGATCTCTTCCTTGCGCGTGTCGATGATGAAGACCATGTCCGGCAGGCCCGGCATGTCCTTGATGCCCGCGATATTGGCCGCCAGCGCCTTGCGCTCACGCTCGAGGCGCGAGATCTCTTTCTTGCTGCGCCCCTCGTAGCCATCTTCTTCGGCGAGCCGCTGGAGCTCCTTGTAGCGGTCGAGCGACTTCTGCACCGTGACCCAGTTGGTCAGCAACCCGCCAAGCCAGCGATGGTTGACGTAGTACATGCCGCAGCGGCGGGCCTCCTCGGCCACCGCCTCCTGGGCCTGGCGCTTGGTGCCGACGAAGAGCATGGTCTTGCCCAGAGCGGCCTGCTCGCCGATGAACTGCAGCGCCTCCTTGAAGTTCTTCAGGGTCTTCTGCAGGTCAATGATGTGGATGTTGTTGCGTTCGCCGAAGATGAACTCCTTCATCCTCGGGTTCCAGTGCCTGGTCTGGTGCCCGAAATGAACGCCGGCTTCGAGCAATTCCTTCATGGTGATTTGCGGCACGGTACCTCCGTTGACGGCTGTGCGCGGGTCTACGGCAGCTTGCTACAAGCCGCCCCGAACGACCGGGACCTTCCAAGCAGGATTTGGCCACGGACGCTATCTGAGCTTGATTCGATCCCCAACTAGCGCTTCGAGTATTGGAACCGCTTGCGAGCGCCGGGCCGGCCGTACTTCTTGCGCTCGTGCTTGCGCGGATCGCGAGTCAGGTAGCCGCCCTTCTTGAGCAGCGGCCGCAACTCGCTGTTGAACTCCTGCAGGGCACGGGCGATGCCCAGGCGAACGGCGTCGGCCTGGCCCGACTTGCCGCCGCCGTGGACCAGAATCAGCGCGTCGAACTTGCCATCCGTCTCGCTTGCCAGCAGCGGCTGGCGCACCTTGGCCTTGAGGGACTCGGTCGGAAAGTACTGCTCCGGCGATTGATCGTTGATCTGGATCTTGCCCGCCCCCGGCCGCAGGAACACACGGGCGACGGCGCTCTTGCGCCGACCCGTCCCCAACCACTGTGTTTGATTCGGCAAAACGATGACTCCTGTTCCCGCTGCCTCGGCTTCAGCCGGCTAAAAGGTCCACGGCTTCGGCTGCTGCGCCTGGTGCGGATGGTCAGCACCGGCGTACACCTTGAGCCGCGACTTCAGCTGCCGGCCCAGTTTGTTCTTCGGCAGCATGCCTGCCACCGCGCGCTCGACCAAGCGCTCCGGGTGCTTCTCGCGCACCTCCTTGGCCGTCTCCTGCCTGATGCCACCCGGGTAGCCGGTGTGCCGGTAGTAGATCTTGTCGGTCTCCTTCTTGCCGGTCAGGCACACTTTTTCGGCGTTGACGACAACGACGAAGTCGCCGGTCTTCATGAACGGGGTGAAGTTAGGCTTGTGCTTGCCCCGCAGCAGCGTCGCGGCTTGGGTGGCTAAGCGGCCCAAGGGCTTGTCTTCGGCGTCCATGACGTACCAGTCATGGGTCAGTTCGGACGCTTTGGGGACGTACGTCTTGTTCGACATTTCCGAAACGGTGCACGAAGCGGGACCGCTTCGCGAGTATTTATGGTACCGCGCTGGCGCTGTGCGGGTCAAACACGGCGCTGGTGGAAACAGCCCGGAACAGCCAAGCCGGGGGCCTGCGCGGCTCTCGGTCGGGCCGGTCGGAAGCATGCGTCCACACTTCCGGCGTGTTAGCATCGAAATGGTCTTTGGTTAATCGCTATGGTAATCGGTCGGCAATTCGCTGAGCTCGGTGCTGTAGCCCATCGACCTGTTTGTGAAGGATTGAGGTCTTTCCATAGGAGGACAAGACGAGGATGACTAGACTACCCCGCGCAAGCTGGCTGGCAGCCGGCATGCTTGCGATTATCGGACTGATCGTTCCGTCCGCTGCCGCCCAGCTGATCCAAGGCGGGATCGACGGGTTGGTGACGGACACCACAGATGCCGCCATCGTCGGCGCTGAGGTCACGATCACCAACGAGGACACGGGCCAAGTCCGTGAAACAACCACCGGCGCTGCTGGCAACTACAGCTTCGCGACCGTGAACACCGGCAACTACACCGTGACAGTACGCTCGGACGGGTTCCAGGCGTATACCACGACCGGAGTCGTGGTTTCGCAGAACAACGTGACGCGCGTCAACGCGAGTCTGGAGATCGGCCAAGTCACCGAGGTCGTGACCGTCGAGGCTTCGGCCGCGACGCTCCAAACTGACCGTGCCGAGGTTCGGCAGGAGGTTACCGAGACAACTCTCAGGAACGTACCGGTTCCGCTCGGCCGGAACTACCAGATGCTATTCGTCACGCTGCCGGGCTTCTCGCCTCCTCAGAACGCGCACTCCGTGCCGACGAATCCGACCCGCGCGGTGCGCTTCTCGGTCAACGGCACGAGCCGCTCCAACAACAACACCCGCATCGACGGCGCTTCGTCAACCAATATCTGGGTGCCCCACATGACGGGCTACAATCCCGCGCTGGAGTCGATCGAGACTGTGAACGTTGTCACGAACTCGTTCGATGCCGAGCAGGGCCTCGCCGGCGGCGCTGCGATCAATCTGCAAATCAAGTCGGGCACGAATGAAGTGCACGGTTCCGCATTCCAATACCACATGAACCAGCACTTGAAGGCCTATCCGTTCTTCAGCAATCGCAACTCTGCCCAGCCGAAACTGATCAACAACCAGTTCGGCGGCACGGTAGGCGGCCCGATCAAGCGCAACAAGTGGTTCTACTTTGTCAGCTACGAAGGCACCTATGAGTCGCGGTTCGCGCAGCGGTTCATCGACATGCCGACGAACACGATGCGGTTCGGCGACCTCACGGGGTCGCCGACGCCGATCTACGACCCGCTGACCGGGATCCAAGATATGAACGACTCCGGCTATGCACGAGACCGCGAACCATTCCCCGGGAATATGGTGCCGAGGAGTCGGATCGACTCTGGCGTGTCTGCCATGATCCATGACCCGGCATTCCCTGACCCGAACAATATCGGCAATCTGTTGGGCGGCAACGGCGGCTCGCTGGGGCTGGGGCAGAACCATGTAGCAGACGGCTCCACGACGTTCTTCCGCGACACGGTGGACGCGAAGACCAACTTCAACCTGAGTCCGACATTGACCGGCTTTATCCGGTTCAGCATGCTCGACTACCGAATGGCGAACGCACAGACGCTCGGGGCGTTCGGCGGAAACCGGCTGCACCCTACGAACTCGAATCCCGGCACGGGCTTCGGAAACACCTACTCCGGCACGATCTCCATCACGAAGGTCGTCTCACCGACCTTCATCGTCGACGGCTACTACGGCTACACGCTGGTGGACACCAATGTCGAACAGCAGCGGCTGGAGGAGAACCTCGGCTGGAGCGTGCTGGGGATCCCGGGCCTGCAGTCTAGCCGCTTTATCGACGGCGGATGGCCGCGCCTGCGCATCGACGGCTTCGAAGGCTTGGGAATGTCGAACAGCTTCCAACCGTACTACCGGTCCGATCCGCAGAACCAGTTCGTGCTGAACGCGAACTTGACCAAGGGAACCCACAACATCCGCTTTGGGACCGACATCTACTTGCAGGATCTCGATCACAACCAGCCCGAGTTCTCAGGCGGCACGGGAGCCGCCTCGGGCGAGTTCCGCTTCCGCCAGAACACGACCGAACGCCGGGGTGGCGAGCGCGGGAACGACTACAACGCCCATGCGGCATGGCTGCTCGGGTTTCCGCAAAACGCGGGCAAGATCTGGCAGTTCAATGAGAACGGCTACTTCACGCGGACGCAGCTGCTCAGCTTCTACGTGCGCGACCGCTGGCAGATCACTCCGAAGCTGACGATGTCCTACGGGCTGCGCTACGAGATCTTCCCGTTCCCGACGCGCGCGTCGCGAGGCTTGGAACGGTACGACTTCTCCAACAACACGATCTGGGCGTGCGGCGTCGGGAGCATTCCAGAGGATTGCGGCATTGACGTCGGCAAGCACAACTTCGTGCCGCGGGTGGGATTGGCCTACCGCGTGGACGACGATACCGTCTTGCGCATCGGCTACGGCGTCACAGTGGATCCGTTCAACTGGGCGCGACCGCTGCGCACCAACTACCCGATCATGGCCAAGGATGGCCCTGGGTTGCCGCACAGCTTCGGGTATTCGACCACCCTCAGGCAGGGCTTGGAGGTCATCAACGAACCGTCCCTCGGAGACGGAGTTCTAAATCTCCCGCTGAACACCAACGTGCGCACGATGGACACAGAAAACCTCACCAGAGGCTATATCCAGTCGTGGAACTTCACGCTGGAGCGGCGCTTCGGCAACTGGATCGCGACCGCAGGCTACGTGGCAACTCGCTCGGTCAACCAGCTTGCCGGCTTGGAACAGAACTGGGGCGACATCGGCGAGGGCAACGCGGGCCGCCAGCTGTTCAAACGCTGGGGCCGTTCCGGCTCGACTGCGCTGTTCGGCAGCCTCGGCACCGCCAAGTACGACTCCCTCCAGACGAAGCTCGAGCGCCGCTTCAGCAATGGTGTTCAGGTGAATCTCGCTTACACTTGGGCGCACGGCCGAGGCTATACCGACGAGGACTCCGGAGATGGCCCGGGGTTCTTCCGCATTCCTCGCTTCTACGACCGTACCTACGGCGATCTCAACCAAGACATCCGGCAGAACTTCCAGATGACCTTCATTTACGAGACTCCGTTTGGAAGGGGCAAGCGTCTGCTTACGGACAGCCCGCTGGGAATGATCCTGGGCGGCTGGCAGATCAATGGGCTCATGAGCGCGTATACGGGCACGCCGTTTTCTGTCCAGGCGAATACCGGCGATCTCAATGCCGCGGGTTCCAGCCAGATCGCTGACTGCCTCAGCGAGCCCCGCTATGTCAAGGCTGGCAGCAATGGCTTGTGGATCGACCCCGGCGCGTTTGCCCAGCCCGAAGGGCCTCGGTTCGGCACTTGCGGCCCCAACAGCGTGCGTGGACCCGGTCTCTTCAACCTTGATATGGGGATCTTCCGCAAGTTCCGGATCAGCGAGGGAACGACCTTAGAGTTCCGCGCCGAGGGCTTCAACATGACCAACACCCCGCATTTCGAGCGGCCGAACAGCCGGAACGTGAACTCGGGGACATTCATGATCCTCAATCGCATCCGCAACACGGGGCGAGAGGGCATCGACGAACGGTTCTTCCGGATCGGCCTGAGGCTCGGCTGGTAGGGTACACGCCTCCGACCGAATCCGAACACTCAGGGGCCGCGCTTCGGCGCGGCCCTTTTCTTTTCCCTGCCGGGCGCGTTCGGCAGCTTGACAGCCCTCCGCAATCCCGGATGCAGGTGTCCCGTGGACGCGAGGCCGTCTTTGTCAGGTCCGTTGCGATAGCGAACGGGATCCCTCGCTGCACCCACCGCACCACGCCGCCTCACCACTCCCGGCCGCCAGGGCCGACGCAGTTCCGACAGCGAAGCTCCAGCGGCCCGCCCTCCGCCCGGTCACGTGCGGGCGTCCAGGCGGTCCAGATCTCCGCCCCACGCAAGAATCCTCTCATCTCCAGTCAGCAGTCGGTGCCCGTCTAGGGCGGTGGCCAAGATAATCCGGTCAGCGGAGTCGCCGTGAAAGGCGGCGAAGCTGTTGGCGCGGATCCCTATTTCACCGTCAACGGGCACTTCGACGAGCCCCTGCTCCAACTGCTCTCGACGCCACAGAGACACGTCCCCCGAGAAGGCGATCCGCCTCTTCTGGTGAAGCAATGCCACTTCCCAGAAGGTGATGGCAGACACGGCGACCTCGCCGACGTGCCAAGCGCGGTCGATCTCTCGTAGCGCAAGGCTCCCCAAGCGAGCGTTCCCGGTGCGCAGCCAGAGCAATACGTGGGTGTCAAGCAATGTCACGGTGCCACGCTGCGGCCGGGATCGGTCTCGGCTTCCCAAGCCACTTCGACCGGCCCGACGATGTCGCCCAAGACTTGGATGCGACCCCTGTCAATACCGAAGAGCGTAGAGGGCTTTGTTCGGTAAGGCACTAATCGGGAGATGGGACGACCGTGCTTGGTGATTATGACCTCGCCGCCGCCTGCAGCCACGTCGTCCATTAGCTGCAGGCACTTGGCCTTGAATTCCGATGCCTTCATGGTCACAGGGTTGTCGAGCTTGCCGCTGGCGCTTCCCATCGGTCGGACCCTCCAGAGAGACGTGTGAAATTATACCATGGTCATGACCATGGTCAAATATCGCCTGCCTGACGAACCAGCGAGAGGCCCCGGAATCGTGCCACGGAAGGTGCGGGCATGGATTTCCTTGCCAGATCCGTTCACGACCCTCTTCACTCCACGGGCGATAAGCTCGACTTCGACGATGAGCGGACCACCCGTGGAAATCTGCTCGTGCTCGGGGACGGACGGCGGTTGGGCGAGATCCTGCTTGATGCGCGGCAGACTGCCGATGTCGTCGGCCGACGAGTCGGCAGTGCCAGCCGCGGCCGCGGTGATTGTTGCGACCCTCGCCGACGGTCTTCTCGAACTCGCGGGCGCGGACTATGATGCCGGTGTTGAGCCTGTCGCTGACTTTGGCGTCGAACTCCAGTTCGAAGTCGCCGTAGTCTCTGGTGGTGCAGAGGAAGGAATTGGGCCTGGCTTCGGCGGTCTCGCCGACGATCGCGCCGTCGGCGACGCGGTAGGTGGCAGTGCCATCGTGCTGTCTCCAGCCCTGCAGAGTCTTGCCGTCGAATAGGTCAACCCAATCGGCCGCGAACGCGGGCGTCGCGATCAATAGGGAGAGAAGGATGGGAGCTCGCATCGCGGCCTCTTTGGCGCGGGACTTGGGCCCACGCCTAAGGGTCGGTCTGAGCCGAGCATGCGAGCCTCGCGCAATGGTTTTCCCGCCTTGTCGATCGGGCCGTGCCTAGTAGCTTCGTGTCTCACAGGCTTTGGCTGACACGCTTTCGTAGGTGAAGGCGCGACAGATCGTGATATAACGGGCCCATGCCAGCAAACCGGTCGGACCAGGTCTTGATTGCCGGGCTCGTTTGCCTCCTCACCGCCTGCGCGAGCCCGACCGAGCGTTTCTCCATCGTCATGCTGCCCGACACTCAGTTCTACAGCGAGAAACACCCTGAGGTCTTCCACGCCCAGACTCAATGGGTTGCGGAACACGTGGAGAGCGAGAACATCCGGTTCGTCACCCACGTGGGAGACGTCGTGCAGAACTGGGATCAATCGGAAGCGGAGTGGAACGTAGCTGAGGAAGCAATGGGGCGACTCGATGGGATCGTGCCGTGGGGAGTGGCAATCGGAAACCACGATTACGACTTAGGGCAGGATGGTCAACCGGGTCGAGATGCGTCAGCGTTCTTGAAACGGTTCGGCCCGCAACGCTTCGATCGTCGCGACTGGTTCGGAGGATCTCATCCCAACGGCATAAATACCTATCAGCTGTTCGAGGCTGGCCCACGCTCGTTCTTGATCTTGCACTTGGAAGCAGACGTGCCGGACGACGTCATCGATTGGGCTGAAGGCGTTCTGGAAGCGCACCCGGAACTACCGGCGATCGTCACAACCCACATCTACATCAGCGACAGGATTGGCGGCCGCACGCCGACGGCTTACATGGGAGGCGACGGGGCAAACTCGGGCGAGGAAATCTGGCAGAAGTTCGTTCGTAAGAACCCCCAGATCTTCATGGTCCTTTGCGGCCACTGGGACACAGTCGGCGGGGAGTGGAAGCAGGTCTCGATGAATGACGCCGACCAGGAGGTCATCGAGGTGCTGGCCGACTTCCAATCCCGTGAGAACGGCGGCAACGGGTGGCTTCGCGTCATTCAGTTCGACGAGGCTGAAAGCAAGGTTTGGTTCAAGACCTATTCGCCGTCCCTCGACCGGCACGAAGATGACAACAACAGCGAGTTCTTCTTCAACGTCAATTTCGAAGAGCGGTTCTGATTCGAGCGAGCAAGAGGCAGCGACCCAACGCGGCCGATCCATGCTCAGTCGGCGCGCGCCTCCCTAGTAGCCACCTGCGAAGTGGTCTCCGGCTGAACCAGCGCTCTTCCCGTCTCGCTTCGAGACGCTGCTATGCCCCTTTGAAGGCTTGCCCCGTGGCCCGCAGCCCCCACAGGTAGGCGCCAAGGACGGTAGCGGCGTAGTCGCGGTTGGTGGCGTCACTCACCAACAGAGGGGTGGCATCCGACTCGGAGACATAGCCCCGGAAGTCCGGCTCCTTCGGCCAGAAGACCCGAAACAGGGGTATGGCTGCCCTGTCGAGAACTCCCGTGCCGAGGCGGCGAATCTCTTCCCGCTTGCTTTCAGGCCGCGAACGGTAAAATCAGCGCATCTTGATCGGAACTGCGACCAGCTATTACAACAGCCTCGACAAGCTGGCCGCGGGCGCCCGGCCGGCCGCCCGCGCCACACGCGTCAGACCTTTGATGGTTCTGCAAATCTGAGGTGGAAGGCGATGATCAATCGTTTAGGACTCAGTTCATCAATGGCATTCGTCGCCGTGCTGGTCTCGGCCGCGGCCCTTCCGCAAACGTCTAACGCCGACACCAACCGCGGCGAGCTCCTGGTCCCTCGCTACGGCCCAACCGCCGTCTCCGATGGCAGGTGGGTCTACGTCTACGGCGGCGCCCCCAGAGGCGCGCGAAACGGTCCCGGCTTCATGCACGACGGGTTGCTCTCGCTGATCGAGCGCGTCGACCCGACCTCGTTGAAATCGGAGTACTTCAGCAACGGTTTGCATCGGCGGGCGAACCACGGGTCGGCTTTCGCGCACGGCTCCATCGTCAGCTGCGGCGGCCGCACCCAGGTGGGGTTGTCGCGCGGTCGAGTCTCGTCGTGCGAGTCCCTTGACCTCGAAAGCGGAACCTTCAGGGAGCTGCCGGCGCTTCCGGAGTCGGTCAGAACGCTCGGCATGGTGGCTGCCGGCGACCATCTCTATGCCGTCGGCGGGCTCACGGAGAGTGGGCGCTACTCGGCGGCGACGGTCCGTCTTGCGCCGGAGGCAAGCGCATGGGAGCGCTTAGCCGATATGCCACTCGCACGCGAGGGGAAGATCGTGGCCGTTGGCCGCCAGCTCTACGCGATAGGCGGCTACGACGGTTCAGCCATGCGTTCGGTGATGGTCTTCGATACGGAAACGGAGCAATGGGAGCGGCGCGAAGATCTTCCATTCGGGCTGAGCGCACATTCGCTAGCGACCGACGGGGACTCCATCTACCTGTTCGGCGACTACGAGCGCATGAACTTGATTCACAGGTACGAGCCCGGCACGGGAGCGCTATATCGGCTTGACCAGCAGATTGCCCCCAGGCGCCACACCGATGCCGTCGCGGTCGCCGGCCGCGTGCTCGTGATTGGAGGCAACCAGACAAGCGCTGGCCAAGCGACGACTTTGATCGAAGCCTTCGAATTGGAAGACCTGCGCGCGGGGGGGCGTAGGATCGGCTCTGTGTCAGCCAAGTAGCCGCACCAATCGCCCAATTGCCTCGGCGAGAGTTTCAAGATGAGCAACATCAGGGCCGCCATCCAAGATCCGATTAGCCTGACGAACTGATCAGAAGTGGCTGTCGATGTGTGCCTGCGGAAAGACGAATTTTCCTAGTTCCGGAAGCTCGCGGCCGCGCCTGCTGGTTGCCCCGGATCGAGGCGACTCCGGTCCAGCATCGGTGCCGTCCAGTCCGAGCCGCCGGGCTGGCTGGCAACTACGACGGGGCGCGACTCGAGGCCGCAGCGGATCGCAGTGGCGGCAGCATCGAACCGGCCACCGAGACGCGAATCAGTCAGGCGGGAATCGGCCCAGGAGGCTGGACCTGCTTCATCAATGTCTCGTCCCACTCGCCTTCGACAACCACTTGGGCCAGAGCCCCCAATTCGACTGCCTCGATCAGATTGTGATTGAGGTAGTTGTAGACTCCGGGCTGCCGAAACGTGTAGATGGCGGCACCCGCCGAGCCGCCGCGAATAAACCAAGTCTCGAGACCATGGGCGGGTGGGTCCGAGAACGACCCCTGCTCCCAAACGTAGTCTCCGTGCCCCCCTATCAAATGCGGCCGCGAATCCCGGTTGGCCTGGGAGTGGATGAATAAGACCGCTTCGCCGACCTTTGCCCTCAGGGCTTGGTCGCCTGTGAGAGAGCCGGCCCCGCCGTTAAAGACTACGTGAGACGGAATCAGTCCGCGCATCGCCCCAAGCGTGTCGGCAATCCCGTCGGCATGGCTCGTGTATCGCTTGAAATTCCCCTCGGCATCCCGGGGGACATAGAGATCCTGCTCGCCAACATAGTACGCCCGGTCGTACCGGATCGGGCTACCGTCTCGGTCGCTGAGGCCTTCCCTCGGCAAGACCATCACAGCTCCGTTCATGCCCGAGACGACATGGTAGGGAATCATCGATCCACCCGGCGCACAGTGGTAGATGAACGTGCCGGGCTTGGTCGCGCGCCAGCGGAGAACCACCTGCTCCCCAGGATTCACCTGCGTGAGCGCGCCGCCACCGAGCCCGCCCGTCGACGCGTGGAAGTCAATGTTGTGCATGAAAGCGTTGCCACGCGGATTCCTCAAGGTGAGTTCGACGAAGTCCCCCTCGTGGCAAACGATGAGGGGCCCCGGAATCGATCCGTTGAAGGTAAGGGCGTGGACTTCGGTGCCGGCTCCGTCCACCACCTTCTTCACTTCTCGAGCGACAAGCTCGACTTCGACGATGACCGGACCGCCCGGGGAGATCTGCTCGTGCTTCGGGACGAGCGGCGGTTCGACAAGATCCTGCTTGATGCGCGGCAGGCCCCCGATGTCGTCCGAGGACAAGTCGGCAGAGCCTGCCCCGCCCTGGCTGGCAGCGGGCATAGCTGCGATCGCTCCGGTGGCCTTCAGAACCCTTCGCCTGCTGACTTTGGACATTGGTTCTAGCTCAATCTTAGCGAAGCGGTCTCTGAGGCCTAGGACGTCAGCCGTCCAGGCCACGCACGCGCACGCAGTCCTGTTGTAATGCGACCGTTCCCGGCCCTATCATGATGATGGTGTTCGCACAGTCGGTCAGAGGATCCCGCAAACGGACGCCTCAGGGCAGGACGCGGAGAATCGCGAGGATGTTGCTGCGCCCCGCGCGAGCCTTGGCGTGGTCCGACCAGATCGGCGTGCAAGCGCTAGGACCGGCGCCAACGTAGCTCGGCGAAGATGGCTGTGAGAAGAAAACGCATGGACCGTCGCGTCGTCTTGAAAGGGCTGGGTGGAGCTTTGGCGCTACCCCTGCTGGAGGCCGGAGCGCTAGCGAACCAGTCCCCGCCCTTGCGGCTCTTGGTCGTCGGCAACCCGCTCGGAATGCACCCTGAGAACTTCTTCCCGGAGCAATTCGGCAAGACGTTCACCCTTCCCAGGACCCTCCGCTCTCTCGAGTGGCTCAAGGATCGGATGTCGATCCTGGCCCATACCGATCACGGGATGGTCAACGGACACGGCCGCGAGATCTCGTTCCTGAACGGCATCTTGCCCGCGAACAGCCAAGCGTACCCCGAAAAGAACGTTTCCCTCGACCAAGTGATCGCTCGCAGGACAGCCGGCCGCGTGCGGTTCGCTTCGGTCCACGCGGCCCTGGAGAGCGGGATCCGGATGAGTTGGAACTCCAACGGCGTCGAAGTGAAGCCGTTTACGGATCCTCAAAGGCTGTTCGATCATCTGTTCTTGAACCTAACGCCGGAAGAACGCACGGCACGGCGAGCACTGATCGAACGCAACGGCAGCATCCTGGACTCCGCTGCAGAGCAATTGGCGGCGCTGAAGCGGCGCGTGGGAAGCCGAGACAGCGAACGCTTGGATCAGTACGCAACCTCGGTGCGAGAGCTGGAAAGCAGCTTTGCAGACCGCACGCAATGGATCGACCGCGACAAGCCGCGGTTTGACATCTCGAAACACTTCTCGGCCTATGAAGCGACGGTCGAGAATCGCTACAACGCCATCTTTGACATGGTCGCCTACGCGTTTCAGACCGACTTGACCCGGGTCGCCACCGTGGCTTTCCCGAACGAACTCAGCTACAGGGACCTTGACGGAGTCACGCGCGGCTATCACGCCTGCACCCACAACGGCAAGAAAGAGGAGATCGTCGCCGAGTTGGTCGCGATCGAGTCCTTCCAGATCGCACAGCTGTCAAGGTGCCTCGGGAAGCTCGACGCGATCCAAGAGCCCAATGGGGACGGCACGATGCTCGATCACACGATCGTCCTCTTCGGTAGCGGCATGGGCTATGGCGGCACGCATTCGAACCGAAACCTCCCAATCTTTGTAGCGGGCGGCGGCTTCAAGCACCGCGGCCACGTCGACACGCGGAGCGCCTCCGGAACCAACATGCCGCTCTGCAATCTGTTCCTGACGCTGATCCGGCGCTTCGGAATCGACCGGGACCGGTTTAATACCAGCACGGGATCGTTCGACCTGCGTCATGCCTAGTCTTCTCCGACTAGCGGGCTTGCTTGCGGCGCTTGCGATCCCTCAGTCAGTTCTCGCCGACCAAGCGCTACTCCAGGCCCATTGCGCAACGTGCCACAAGGACGTGAACCCTCCGGCCGGCTTCAGCATCGGCTCCCTCGGCAACAATCCCGACGCTCAAAGCATTGAGCTCTGGGTCAAGAGCCGAGCATACGTCGAGACCGGCTACATGCCTCCCGCCAACGAGAGCCGGTTGTCTGTCGCAGAGCGCCGACAGCTGGTGCGGTATCTGGACGAGAGAATCGGCACCCACCAACAGGCAGCCGCTCGGCCGAAACCCGCACCGCCCAGAAGACTGAACAACCGAGAGCTGGCCAACAGTGTCCGCGACGTTTTGTTGATCGAAGACGTCGGAACCCACCATCCGCTGGCCAATCTGCTCGGCGACACCCTCGAAGACGGATTCGACACCGTTGGCGACACCCTCGGGCTGAGTGAGTTCCATCTGGAACAGTACATCGAAGCGTTCCGGAGGGTCGTTGACGCCACCATTCTCTCCGGCGCTCCTCTGGCGGCCCGACGCTACGCGGTTACGGCCGAGGAGATGCGGATGACCAGCTTGTCTCAAGCCGCGGGACGCGAGTGGGCGATCCGCACCCCGGACAGCATCGATTTCCTAGACCCGCGGCTGCGCGTCTATTTCTCGAATTTCAAGATGGCTCCCGCGACGGGGTGGTACCGCATCAAGATCCGAGCCACCGGCACGGACCGCGGCGTCTACGACGCCGACCAGACCGGCATTTACGATGGCGACCCCGTCCGGCTGGCTGTCCACCTGGGGGATCGCAAGAGAGTCTTCTACCTTCCCGATGGCGAGGCATTCGAGATCGAGATGAAGGAGTGGATCGCCGCCGGAACAAGGCTGGAGCTGTCCTACCCGACGGACGGGCTGCGCTTCCGGGGCAACGGGAACTTCAAGTTCCAGTTTTCGATCGGCCACGACCACATCAAGCAGCACGACCCCGCGCTGTACGACCGGGTCTTGAAGGAGATGCTTCCGAAGGCCCCTGCCAGAACCGCTAAGAATCCTCGGCACTGGAGCCATTGGACCGAGCATTGGCAGGGAGCGCGCCCGCGACTCTTCCGTGCCGAGGTCGAGGGCCCGCTGTACGCTAGCTGGCCGCCCAAACGCCAGATCGAGCTATTGGGAGAACACCCTCGGGCGCAAGACGCTGCCATGATTCTCCGCCCGATCGCCGAACGGGCGTGGCGTCGGCAAGTAGGCGACCGGGAACTCGACCCCATAGTTCGGCTGGTCCGCTCCAAGGCCAGCGAGATGAGCGATCTAGACGCGATCAAGGAGGGCATCGTCGCGATCCTCGCTTCGCCGTCCTTCCTGCTATTGAATCTCGGCGACAGCGCACCGGCCGATCGCTTGGCCACCAAGCTCGGCTACTTCCTGGAGAGCACGATCCCTGACGATGGCATCCGCAAAGCGGCCCACATGGGGAGGCTAGATGACTTTGAGGGGATTCGCTCGCTGCTTCTGGGTCGGATCGACGGCTCCGGAGCCGAAGAGTTCCTGCGGCAGTTCCCACATTCGTGGCTAGAACTGGACCGGATCAACTTCATGGCCCCGGATCCGGATCGCTACCCGCTCTATGACCGCAAGCGCCTGAGCGAGGACATGGTCAACGAGGCGTTGCGGTTCTTCCGCCACGTGGTCGAGAACAACCTGCCCGTGACCGAGCTGCTGTCGGCAGACTACTCGTTCATCAACGCGGACCTCGCCAAGGTCTATCAGGTCGACGGCGTGCCCCAAGATTCGACGCTGCGCAAGCACACCTTCGCCGACGGGCGGCGCGGCGGGCTGCTCGGCATGGGAGCGTTCCTTACGTTGACTGCTGACAGCCTGGGAACCTCGCCAATCCACCGGGCTGTATACGTGATGGAGAAATTCTTGGGAATTCATCCGCCGCAGCCCCCGGCCGACGTCAATATCACTGAGCCGGACATTCGCCAAGCAAAGACGATCAAGCAGATCCTCGCGGCCCATACGGAGGACGTATCCTGCGCCTCGTGCCATGCCAGCATCGATCCCTACGGGTACGCCTTCGAGAACTTCGACCCCGTGGGCGCTTGGCGCGACAACTACACGGAGCACATCGCCCCTCGACCGTCCACGCAGGCCTTGCTCGAGATCGAGGAGCAAGACAGGCAGCGGGCCGCCGGAGGGTTGCCGACGCTGCCAAGGCCCTGGGAGAGCAAGCCGATCCCCGTCGATGCAAGCGCAACGCTGCCCGGCGGGACCGAGTACCGGGACATCATCGAATTTCGCCGTCACCTTCTCAAACGGGAAAATCTTGAGCGCTTCGTCCGCTGCTTCATCACGAAGCTGCTCATCTACGCGAACGGGGCGGAGCCCGAGAACGAACCGGAGATCCAGAGCATCCTTTCTCAGTCAGCGCAAAGCGAGCACCGCATCGTGGACACGATCGCCGCCGTCGTGGACAGCGCCCTATTTCGCAAGTAGCGCAAGGACCGCGGTCAGCGCCCGGCGACGCAAGCGCCTCTGCGCCGGACCCCCAGTCGAGCCGGTGGCAAGCCCAGGCGGGCAAGCCGCGCGAGATCCCGCAGACACCCTATGCGAACCGCCACTCGTGCAGCACTCCTGACCCGCCTCGCCTACGCAGCCTCGCACGCCGGCAATACGCTACGCTCTCGCCGGCCGGGAAGAGGATTGAGAACCAAGCGAGCCAGCCCTCGCAGTCGAAGTCCACGGTGACCGTCTGCCAGCTCGACCCGCCGGCCAAGCTGACATCCGACTCTCCCAAGCCGCCCATCCGGGCAGGATTGCCCCAGCGCACCTTCAGGTCCCGCGCCGCTTCGCTCCGCAGCTCCAGCTCCAGCGTCAGCGCCCCTCCCCGCACGACCCAAGGCACGACGACCTCTTGGGGACGCCGCCCCGTGCCCGTCCATCGCAGACGGAGCGCTCCATCCGACTCGCTCAGCAACCCGTTGTTGGTATACCAGCCAGCGACCATCGTCCGCAGGTCGTACTCGGCGGGGAGCGGATCCTCCAGCTCCCGGCCGTGATCATTGGTCTCTTCGATCCAATCCGCAAGGCGCTCCCGTAGCCGGTTGAAGACGTCGGCGTGCTCAGAACTCTCCGCTAGGTTGTTGACCTCGTCGGGATCGGACTGCAGATCGTACAGCTCGTACTCGGGCCTAGCAGGGGCCATCCAGAGAGCTGCCGGCCCGGCCAGCTGGCCGCTCGAATTCAACTGGCGCATGACCTGCAAGGCCGGATAGCTGGTGTCCTTGTAGTGGTTCTTCTGCGCGTAGGGGCGATCCGGCAGGAAATTGCGGATCAGCTTCCAGCGCTTGTCCCGCACGCAGCGGATCCGGTCCACGGTCTCGTCGCAGCGGTCCCTAGCCGCGAACGCATAGTCCGGCTCCGGCTGCGCATCCGGGCCGATGAACACCCGACCCTGCATCGCGCCGGGCGGATTCTCGCCGACGAGATGCAGCGATGTCGCCGTGATGTCGATATGCTGTAGCAGCTGGCCATCAGCAGTGCCCGGCTCGAAGCCCGGCGGCTGGAACTGTGGCGGGATCCTGACGATCAGGGGAATGTGGATGCCCTGTTCGTAGAGCCACTGCTTGCCGCGATGCAACGCCTGCCCGTGGTCGCCGAAGAAGAAAATGATCGTTTGGTCGTAGAGCCCCTCGTCCTTCAGCCGCTGGATCACCTTGCCAACCTTCACGTCCAGATGCTGGGCGGTATCGAGGTACAGCGCGATATCCTCCCGGACCACCGGATGGTCCGGATAGAAGGCGGGCAGCGGGACGTCTTCCGGATTCACCGGCGCTTCGTCAAAGCGGCGGAACTTGCGATGCGTCTCCGGGAAGTTGACCTGCGCGTAGAAAGGCACTCCGTCGGGCCGCTCGCTCCAATCGCTGCCGTCGAACGGCTGCTCGACACTGAAATTGAAATCGGTCTTGCCCCCGACCCGGATGCCGGGAGCCGGCTCGCGGCAATTCGCCGTGAAATAGCCGGCCTTGCGAAATAGGTCGGTGACGGCCTCGACACCTGCGGGCAAGCTGCGCGGACGGTCCCGGTAGCTCCGGTGGTTGTGGGCGCCGATCGATGTCTGGAACATCCCGGTCATGAGGGCGGAGCGCGCCGCAGAGCAGACCGGGGCGGTGCAGACGCACTGTGTGTAGCGCACGCCCTCTTCCGCCAGGCGGTCGAGGTTCGGAGTGCGCACGAGCTCGTTGCCGTAACACGCAAGGTCCGGCGAGAAATCCTCGGCCAGTATCCACAGCACGTTCGCGCGCGCCTCGGCCGACCGGCACGCCGCAGCGGCCAAGCCGGGCAGTACTGGCGAAATACGGAGAAAGCTGCGTCGCTGCATGGCCCACATTGTAGGAGGGCAACGACGCGGTTAGGTCAAGAAAAGGCGCGCTAGCGGATCGGCGAGAACGGCAGTCCGGCCAAATGGATATTCGAAACCGTGGAAACGATCTCCGCGTTGCTCCAGCCCGGCGTGACCTTGATCCGGTTCCAAGCATCGCTCCTGCCAAACGTCGACCAAGCCTCGCCGCGGGCTTCCATGTCGGCGTAGTGCGACATGTAAATCAAGCTGGGCATGTGCGAGCCCACGATCGTCTCGCCGAAGAATACCGGATGGATGCCGCAGTCGCGGAAGATCTGGATCTCTTCCTCGTTGAACATCCGCATTTTCTCCTGCGTGTCCCGCACAGTCTCCTGCTCGTAGATCCGCAGGTCGAAGGCGCGTCCCTTCTCCGCTGCCGGCGGCACCTCGATCGTCTTCATCCCATCAAAGGCCCGCAGCAGCCAGCTCTCGACGCGGTCGTAGGGAGCGTGGTCGTGGGATCCGAATTCGGAGGCAGCCTTGCTCCAATCCTTGTCCGCGCGCTTGGCGGCGAGCTTCTCGCCCATGTCCGCCAAGGAGTCGTACGCCGACAGCGCGTAGACGCGCGGCGTGAACTCTCCGAGGGTCACGCGGAAGTAGCCCTGCACCAATCCCACCCGCTTCGTCATCGGCAGGTGCTCCTGCTCCAAGAACTGGGTCAGTCGCCCGAACTGGTCGGACTTCGAATAGCGCAGCTTATAGCAGCGGATCTCAAAGATCTGGTTCTCGCCGTCAGCTTTGTCGGCCGCAGCAGCAGACCCGGCCGCCAGCCCGGCAGCCGAAGATGTCGCCAGGAAATTGCGTCTGTCCATGTAGACCGTTATAGCACCTCGGCGACGGCCCGTCTTGTGGACAGGGCCGCCCGCGTCGGTTGCCGCCAGCACCTAGCGAAAGATCGACCGCCGGCCGAAAAATCCGGTGCGCGCTTGGCCCTCTTGGTCAGCCTCTTGAGCCGCCACGGCAGGCGGAGGCATTAATTCCAGCGGTTCGTCGGCGGCCCCGTTGGAACCGTTGGCCGCGGCTTGCGGCTGCACGGCGGGCTCGCCGCCCGCAGGCAACTCCGCCGCTTGCCCTGACTCGACGTCTTGAACGGAAGCCTCGGGCGCCATCTCCGGCAACGGATCGTTCTGGAGCAGTTCGACAGCTCGCTCGGACTGCCACGAAGAACCGGCGCGTGCATCGGACACGGCCTTTGCACGTCCCTCGTTCTCCGGGCGGAGCTCGAAGTTCTGCTGCGCGAAGCCGGATGCGATCATCATCACCCTGACCATCTCTCCCATCGAGTCGTCCTGAACGACTCCAATGATCAGCTCCGCGTCCGACGAGATCTCGCGCTGGACCAACTGCAGTGCCTCGGTGGCGTCATGCATCCCGAACTTGGTCGAACCGGTGATGTTCACGAGCACCTTGCGCGCACGCACCAAGCCCTCGGCTTCCATCACAGGGCTCGCGATCGCATCGCGGGCCGCCTGCATCGCGGCATCACGCCCGCTGCGCTGAGCGGTGCCCACGACGGCCATGCCGGCTTCCTCGAGCACAGCCCTGACGTCAGCGAAGTCGGTGTTCATGATGCCCCGCTTGCCCAGAATGGACGTCACGCCTTGAAGCGTGTCGGAAACAATCTGGTGCGCCGCCTGGAAGCCCTCGAAGAACCCCGTGCCAGACTCGACCTGACCCAAGAGCCGCTCGTTCTGGATGATGATCGTGGTGTCCACGTTTTCGACCAGCCTGTCCAGGCCGTCGTCCGCGATGCGAGCACGGCGCGTGCCCTCGAAGGCGAACGGCTTGATCGCTGTGGCCACCGTGAGAGCGCCCATTTGCTTGGCGAGCGACGCGATCACGGGCGCGGCGCCCGTTCCCGTGCCGCCTCCCAGGCCGGTGACGAGAAAGACCATGTCGGCGTCGCCGAGCAGTTCGGTGAGGTCCTCCGTGTTCTCCAAGGCGGACTGCTTCCCGACCTCTGGATTCGAGCCGGTGCCATGCCCTTGGGTCGTGCGCTGGCCGATCTGCAACTTGGTGGTCGCGCAGCAGGTCTGCAACGCCTGCTCGTCCGTGTTCACAGCGACGTAATCGACTTGTTCGATTCCGTTCGCAATCAGAGTGTCAAGGACGTTCCCCCCGCAGCCGCCGATGCCAACCACCTTGATGCAGATAGCGCTTTTCGGCACTTGCTCGAGGATGAACTTCACCTTGTCATCAGCCGGTTTCTCGGCGGCTTCGACTGGTTCGATCGTCATCGATACCGGTTCGCGAATGTCAGTCATAGTACTTTCTCCTCGTGTCGCAGGCCGCTGCTGGCAAGCCGCTCCTGCTTGTTCGTGTTCCTCTCTTGCCAGTACGCAAGTCGGTGTGCGTACAGAACCGAACCGGCGGCGCAAGCCCAGCCCGGGTGTTGCAGCGCCGGCGGTAAGTTTTGCAACTTGGACGGCAGGCCGATGCGAGTGCTCAAGCGCAGCACGTCCCTAGCCCTTTTCTGGATGCCAGGCAGCGCCGCCATGTCACCGCTGAGCACGAGAGAGCGTACGGGATCGCCTTGCACGGCGACCTTTCTGATCTCTTCGTGCGCCATCTGAAGGCAGTCGTTTACGCGGCGGGTGATGATCCTGTTCACCAGGTTGCACGAGCGCATCGCCCCAGAGCCGACCGGGTCCTTCGGATCGGATCCAGGCACGAAGACCAACGCTCCGTCCTGCCCAAGATCGAACTCGATCCTGCCAAAATCGGTGATCAGTGACGACGCCACCGCGGTCGACGTCTTCAGCGACCGGGCGATGTCCTCGACTAGGTCGTCCCGCCCGATCGGCAGCCCAATCGCCAGCCGCAAGCAGCCCCGACGGTGGACCGTCAGGCTGCTGGCAGCCTTGCCGAAGTCGATGTGGGCTACGCCCTGAACCATTTCTTCCTGGGTAAGCGTGCCAAAGGCGGCGGCAAACCCACCCAAGACCGTGTCCTTGACGCCGACCCCGGCCTCATTCACCATGGCGCCGACGCTGTCGTGGTCGCTCTTGCGCATTGACACGATCCGCACGAAGGCCTCGAGCCGACTGGCCGGATAGCCGATGGGGTCGCGCAGGCCGCTGCACGGACCCGCGATGAACTCCAGCGGGACAAGCTGCAGCGCCGTCGTGCCGCGGTGCACCAACCCCTGCTCGGCCTTTGCAATCACGGCTTGAACATCGCGCGGTCGGATCTTTCCCTCGCCGGCCGGCAACGTGACGCCCGTATGGACCAAGTGACTGGACACTCCCGTCGCGCCGACGCCTACCACCGCCGAGACGATGGTGACTCCTCCGCTCTCCTCGGCCTCCCGGATCACCTCGTAAACGGACTCTGCGGTAGCATCCTTGGCAGCTGCTTCGCCTTCATCCCAGCGCGCCGGAGGCATGACGCCGCAACTCAAGTACCTCAGCTGCTCCCCGTTGGCCACGGCGACCAAGCAGCGGGTCAGCGCCCCGCTCATGTCGAGGCCCACGAAAGTGCTCGGTTTGTCTGTCATGACTGTCTGTCTCCGCCTAGATCAAGCACCACGGGAATCTGACCTTCCAAGCGCAAGTTGACCGACTTCAATGGGCCGAGAGCGGACTGCCAGCTGTCGACGCCGTTGAGGAACATCTCCACGCGGTGATGCAGGTGGTCATTACCCATTTCGAGCCTGACCAGTCGACCCTCGTGCTTGGCAAGGACGAGGGCGTTTTCCAGATCAGCGACATTGATCTCCGACACCCGCTCGCTGAAACGCTGCACGCTGCAGGCGTCCATCACTGACATGAAAAGCTTGACGCGATCCTGGCGCGCCCTCAAGTCCATCTCCGCGTCAATGCCCGTCATCACAGGAAGGCCATCGTTGCCCGTGCTGCGGTACTCCAGCAGTACGCCGTCCGCATCGATCATGCGGACCGCCTCACCCCCGGCTAGCGGCACCAGTGCCACCGGCGCGCGCTCGCGCACGGCCACTCGGACTGCATTTGGCCAGACCTTGGAAACGCGGGCCTCCTTGATCCACTGGATAGCCAGCAACTGCTGACGCCGCTTCGAAACGTCTACCGAGGCCAAGCTCTGGCCATTGTCAGGATTGAAAACGGCCGCCACTTCGGATTCGTCTCTGCTCTCAACCCCGTCGACCGTCAACCACGACCCGTCCGGGGAAAGCTGAAAGACCGCGGCCCGCAGGACGGCCTCCTGTGCTTGCCACCAAGAGACACCCAACACTGCCAACAGGAGGCCCGAGAGCAACACGGCACGCTTGTACCGCGCGCCAGGCTGCGAGCCGCTGTCGCCGCGCGCTGCCCGCAGGATCTGGCTCAACTTTGAAGTCTTGGCCGGCTTGGCCTTGCTGTTCACTTGTTTCTTCACGATCGATCCTTTCCCCGCGCCCGAGAGACGCGAATGCCCGAACCCTTCTCACTGTCCTTGCCGCGGAGCCGTTTCAACATTTCCTCGCCGGCCATCCAGACGTTTCCGGCGCCGAACGTGACGAGGGCTTCGCCCGACCTGACGGTGGCGAGCGCTTGATCGACAGCGTCCTCCATCGTGGGACAGTAGTCGACGCTGCGATGCCCGGCTCGCAGGATCTCGCCCACCAGCCAGGGACTCGACACCCCGGGAATGGGATCTTCGCCGGCGGCGTAGATATCGACCACCCAGAGTCGGTCCGCTTGGCCGAAACACTCGGCGAAATCGGCGGCGAGGTCTTCTGTGCGGCTGTAGCGGTGCGGCTGGAATATCACGTTCACCGCGCCGAATCCGCACGAGGCGGCCGCTGCAAGGGTCGCCCGGATTTCGGTGGGATGGTGCCCGTAGTCATCGATAACCGCAATGCCGCGTTCGACACCACGCGTCTGGAAGCGCCGGTCGACGCCGCGAAAGTCGTCGAGCCCGGCGCGGACCTGATCGGGCGAAAGCCCCAACTCGAGACCGACCGCGATGGCGGCCGTGGCGTTGCGCACCGTGTGCAAGCCCACGCCGCGCACGCCGAACTGGCCTAGGCTCCGGCCTTCCCGCTCGAGATGGAACGACACCTCGCCGGTATCAAGCTCGACCCGGTCGGCCACGATGTCCGCCGTCGGAGAGACTTCGCGCAGACCGTAGGTCACGCAGCGTCTGCGAAGGCGCTCGGCGACATAGCGAGCGCGCGGGTCGTCCGCGCAGACAATCACGGCACCGTAGAAAGGCACGTTGTTCCCGAAAGCCTCGAAGGCCTTGAGCAGATCCTCGTCCGTGCCGTAGTGATCCATGTGCTCGCGATCAATGTTGGTGATGATGCCGATGATCGGATTGAGCGCCAAGAAGGAGCCGTCGGACTCGTCGGCTTCGACCAACAGGTAGTCGCCTTGGCCGAGGCGCGCACTGGAGCCAATCGAGGCAACCCGACCGCCGATCACCACCGTGGGATCCATGCCGCCTGCGCCCAGAATCGCCGCGCACATCGACGAGGTGCTGGTCTTGCCATGGCTGCCCGCCACCGCGATGCCGTACTTCACCCGCATCAGCTCGGCCAGCAGCTCGCCCCGGGCAATCACTGGAAGCTTCCGGCGGCGCGCTTCGGCCAATTCAGGATTGTTGGCCGGAATGGCGGAGCTGGTCACCACAGCCTCCGCCTCGCCGACCTGGTCGGCGCTGTGCCCCACCCAGATCGTGGCTCCCAGCTCGCGCAGCCGGATCACGATCGGCGATTCGCGCAGATCCGAGCCGGTCACGGTATAGCCGAGGTTGAGCAGGATTTCGGCGATTCCGCTCATGCCAATTCCGCCGATGCCGATGAAATGCAGCCGCCTCTGCTGGAACGCTTCCTTGTTGAAGGGCATCGCTAGTTCAGTCCTCCTGATCGCGCGGCGGCCTGCGCGACCGCGTCGGCCGCGTCTTCGGCCGCTCCCCTTGGAGACAGCTCGGCGAGTGCGCGGGACATACGCTGCAAGCGGACAGGATCCGCCGAAAGGGCGTCAATCTCGCGGACCATGCGTTCGCCGGTCCATTCCGAGTCGTCGCACAACAGGGCGCCGCCTGCGTCGGCGATCGCGGCCCCGTTCGCCTGCTGGTGGTTGTCCGCCGCGAACGGAAACGGTACGAGCACCGCCGGCTTGCTGGCGGCGCACAGCTCGGCAATGACCGACGCGCCAGCCCGGCAGACCACGAGATCTGCCTGAGAGAACAGCCGCGGCATGTTGTCGAAGAAGGCCGCTGCTTCGGCCTCAACGCCAGCTTCGCGATAGGCGGCCGACACCTCTTCCGCGTCTCGCTCGCCGGTCTGGTGCAGCAAGCGCGGGCACCGCCGGCCCTCGTCGCGCCAGATTCGGACCGCTTCCAAGGCAGCTTCGTTCAGACGAACCGCGCCTTGGCTGCCGCCCAGAATCAGCACCGTAAAGGGCTCGCCCGGCGCCTTTTCCGGCGCCTCGAAGAACTCCTTGCGGACCGGCAGTCTCGCGAGCTGGCAGGAAGCGGATCGGAATCTCTTCGCCGCCCCTGGGTGGCATACCAGCGCCCGCCGCGCTACCAGCGCCGCGAGGCGATTGGCCAGACCGGGCCGGGCATTGGGCTCGAGCAGGACAAGCGGCACGTCCAGCAGCGCACTGGCCAGCACCAAGGGGCCGGCCGCATACCCGCCCAAACTGAGGGCTGCCGCAGGCCGGTACCTGAAGACCAAACCCGCCGCTACGGAGAACGCGGCCGGCAACAGCAGCAAGGTGGTCATGCGCCGACGCAGCGACACGCGGTTCAACGCTCCCGCAGGCACGAGCCGCAGGTCGAATCCGGCGGCCGGGACCAGCCGATTCTCGAAGCCGCGGGCAGTGCCGACAAACACGCACAGCCATCCCCGCTGGCGGAGCACTTTGGCCACTTCCAAGCCCGGAATGACGTGGCCGCCGGTACCTCCGGCGGCGATCAGCACGCACTGCTCTGTAGTGGACCTCGTCATGACTGACTCAACCTGCTGACGGACAGCAACCCGCCTGAAGCTGCGAGTGTCGTCCAGAGCGAAGACCCGCCGTAGCTGATGAACGGAAGCGGCATTCCCTTGGTCGGGAGCATGCCCAGCACCACTCCCATGTTGAGCATGGCTTGGCTCACGATCATCACCGTGACCCCAGCAGCCAAATAGAAGCCGAAGCGATCCGGAGCACTCGTGGCGGCGCGCAGGCCGCGCCACAAGATCACCGCGAAGCCCACCACCAGCAGCGCCGTTCCGATCAGACCGAGTTCCTCGCCAACCATGGCGAACATGAAGTCCGAATGCGCCTCGGGCAAGAAGTCCATCTTCTGCTTGCCCGCCATCCAGCCTTTGCCCAGCAGCCCCCCCGATCCGACGGCGATCCCGGACTGGATGATTTGAAAGCCACCTCCCAAGGGGTCCGCTTCCGGCTCAAGGAACACTAGCAGCCGCTTCACCCGGTAGGGCTCCATGAACACGAACACGCTCAGCAGCGCCACCGCGACCAGCGCAGCCGATGCAAGCCAGCGGAGCGGCACTCCGGCCAGAAAGATCAAGGTGCCAGCCAAGAGCACCAAGCAGGCCGTCGTGCCGAAATCCCTGCCGGCGATGATCAGGCCAGCCAGCAGGGAAACCACCAGAACGGGCATCACCAGCGCCTGCCCGAGATGCAACTTGTCCCGGTAGCGCTCGAAGTGATACGCCAAGTACAGGATGATCGCGGGCTTGGCCAGTTCCGATGGCTGTAGGGAGAGCGGGCCCAATCGCAGGAATCGCCGCGTATTCGCCCCCGTGCCCAAGCCTGCGGCTATAACCAGCATCAGGACGGTGAGGGCCAGTACCGTGAAGACAACCCTCGGATCCTGCAAGGATCGGTAGTTGACGAACATCAGCCCGTACATCAGTGCGAGCCCGATCACGGCGGCGATCAGCTGCTTCACGAAATGGGCCGAACCCGAGACGCCGCTGGAGGCCGTGGCGCTGTAGACCATCAACAGCCCGAAAAGCACCATCGAGAGGATCGTCCAGATCAGCACGCGATCAAAGCGAAGCATCAGCGGCATGCTCCACCTCCAAGCCCTGCGACAATTCGGCGGAAGTCGCGCCCGCGCTGGATGTAATTCGGATACTGGTCAAAGCTGGCACACGCCGGCGCGAGCAATACCGTGTCGCCAGGTTCCGCCCGGGCTGCCGCATGATCCAGCGCAGCTCGGAGCGTGCGCACCTCCGCCACGGGAACGGCCCCCCCTAGGTGATCGCGAATCAGCGGTGCTGCTTCGCCGATCAACAGGGCCTCCCGCGCATTGCGCCGCAATACCGACGCCAGCGGGCTGTAGTCCGAGCCCTTGTCGTACCCGCCGAGAATCGCCCACAAGCCGCCGGGGAAGGAGCCGCACGCCTTGACAGCGGCGGCGACATTGGTCGCCTTGGAATCGTTGTAGTAGTCGACCCCCCGAATCGTGGCGACGAATTCCATGCGATGCTCGACGGGCTGGAAAGACTTGAGCGCCCGGCCGATCACCTCGACGCTCACGCCTGCCAAGGCGCAGGCCGCAACCGCGGCCAATGCGTTCTCGAGGTTGTGCTCGCCGCGGATCGGCAGGTCCGTCTCGGCGACGTCCTCTCCCCGATAGCGAATCCGGCCCTTAGCGGCGCAGGCATCAACGCCCTTGGCACAGCGGATTCCGAATCGAACCACCGCACCCCGCGCCGCCGGCTCCATGGCGCGACAGTGCGGATCGGACGCGTTGAACACTGCGGTGTCCCCGGAGCGCTGGTTGCGCAATATGCGCGCCTTGGCAGCGGCGTAGTCGGCGAAGTCGCGGTGCCGGTCCAAGTGATCCGGAGTTACGTTCAGCACGGCGGCGACATGGCACCGGAACGATGTGGCCGCCTCGAGCTGGAAACTGGACAGTTCGAGCACGTGCCAGTCGTCGGAGCGGGAGCCGTCGGCGATTTCGAGCACCGGGGTGCCGACGTTTCCGGCCAGCCTGCCGGATACGCCCGCTCGGCGCAGCACGTGATCGATCAACGAAACGGTCGTGGTCTTGCCATTGGTACCGGTCACGCCGATCACGCGCCCGCGCAGCGCGCCGGCAGCGAGTTCGAGCTCGCCACACACCGCGACTCCCCGCTGCCGGGCGGACACCAACCCAGGCAGATCCCACGGCACTCCGGGCGAGGGCACGATCAGATCCTGCTCGGCCAGCAGGGAGTCGGGGTGCCCGCCGAAGTGCAGGCGTACCGGCAAGTGCTCGAGCGAGGCCGCCGCCGCGGCCAGCTCGCTCTTCGCGCTAGCGTCCGCAGCGGCAACGATGGCACCTCGCGCTACGAGAAAGCGCACGGCCGCAAGGCCTGACTTGCCCAGCCCCAGGACCAACGCTCGCTTTCCTTGCAACGTCATCGCAACTTGAGGGTGCTCAAGGCCATCAGCGCCATGATCAGACCCACGATCCACAACCGCGTGATGATCTTGGACTCGGGCCAGCCGAGCTGTTCGAAGTGATGGTGGATGGGCGACATGCGGAAGATGCGCTTGCCCGTGAGCTTGAAACTGCTTACCTGCAGGATGACCGACACCGTCTCGATCACGAACACGGCCCCGATCAGCAGCAGCACGACTTCCTGCTTCGCCAGGACGGCCACGGTGGCCAGTGCTCCGCCAAGGCTGAGCGAGCCCACGTCGCCCATGAAGATCTCCGCAGGGTGGGCGTTGTACCACAGGAACGCCAGACTGGCTCCGACCATGGCACCGCAGAAGATCGTAAGTTCCGCCGCCAGCGGGACGCTGGGCACGTCGAGATAGGCGGAGATCTCGGCGTGTCCTGCAACATACGCGAGAATCGCCAGCGCACCGGCACAAACGACTGTCAATCCAATGGCCAACCCATCCAGGCCATCGGTCAGGTTGACGCCGTTGGCAGTGCCGGCCAACACGAAGAACAGCCACCCGAAGAAGCCCACATAGGCGAACGGAAGCGTTACCGGACTGCCCAGCAACGACTGGATGACCAGCTCTGGCCGAAAGTTCTTCGCGAATGGCAGCGACAGTTCCATCGAGTAGTTCCCGCGGCTGCTCAGCGCAATCAGGACCAGCCCGATGAACAGGGTCAAGGCGATCTGAAATCCAAACTTTTGCCTCGGTGTCAGGCCGAGGTTCTGTTTCTTGGCCAACTTGCTGTAGTCATCCAAGAACCCGATGAGTCCGAATCCGACAAACGCCGCCAACGCGATTCCGACGTACACGTTGCGCAGGTCGGCCCACAGCAGCGTCGGAACGATGGTGGCCAAGCCGATGAGCAGCCCGCCCATCGTCGGGGTTCCCGCCTTCCACTGGTGTGATTCTGGGCCCTCGGCCCGGATGTATTGCCCGATCTGAGCTGAGCGCAACCGCCGGATCAGCCAAGGGCCGATCGCCAGCCCGATCAGCATGGCCGTGAAGGTTGCCATTGCCGTGCGGACCGTGATGTAACCGAAGACGCGCAACGCTCCGAATACAGAGGACAGCGGCTCGAAGAGAAACTCGTACAGCATGCGGGCTACGCGGCCTCCCTTCCTTCAGAAGCCGCCGCGCCAAGGCAGCCGCAAACGATATCCCGTGCCCGCTCGAGTTGCACCCCGCGCGACGCCTTGAAAAGCACTGCATCGCCCTGGCGCAGCATTCCCGTCAAGGCGGAAGCGGCCGACTCGGGAGACGCATGGAATTCCGCCGAGATCCCTGATGCTGCGGCGATCTCGGCAGCATCCCCGGCGACGGCAACCAAGTGGTCGATGCCGGCCCGTCCCACGGCCGCCCCCACGCGGCGGTGCAGTTCCCGCGACCGGGAGCCGAGCTCGCGCATCTCGCCCAGGACCGCGATCCGGCGCGACGCCGGCGTGCCCCGCAAGACCTCCAACATGGCTTCCATGGCGGGCGGGCTCGCGTTGTAGCAGTCGTCGATGAACGTGATGCCTGCGATCTGACGGACGCTTCCTCGCATGGTGGAGGGTTGAAGACCTCTCAGCGGCTCGCCGAGGCGCTCGGGAGCGACGCCCAGGGCCGCGGCGGCGGCGGCGGCAGCCAAGGCGTTGTAAACGTTGTGCCGGCCGGCCAGCGGCGAATGCATCGGATGGCCATTGAGCCGGAAGCGCGCGCCATCGGCGCCCAGCAGTTCGATGTCCTCGGCCCGCAGGTCGGCAGAGCGCTCGATGCCGTAAGTCACCACCGTCCCGGAGTGTCGATCGCGGAACGCCGCCACGCGGTCGTCGTCCGCATTGAGCACGGCCGTGCCCGTCGGCGCCAGCGCCTCGACCAACCGGCCCTTCTCGGCCGCGATCTCTTCAACGGAGGCGAAATTCCCGACGTGGGCGGTGCCAACGTTGGTCACGACGCTCACGTCCGGCGCGGCAATCTCACCGAGCGGGCGCATCTCGCCGACTCTGTTAATCCCGATTTCGACCACTGCCGTGCGAACCTGATCGGGGATCCTGAGAAGCGATAGCGGCAAGCCGTATTCGTTGTTGAGGTTGCCCTGCGACTTCGCCACCGGCAGGATGCCCTGCAACAGCGCCGCAATGATGTCCTTCGTGGTAGTCTTGCCGCTGCTGCCGGTCACGGCGATAACTGTTCCGCCCCATTCCCTGCGAGCCTCAGCCCCGAGCCGACCCAGGGCGAGCGCTGTGTCGTCTACCCGCAGCAGCGGGCCATCACCGCGGTAGCCGCGCCGGACTACTGCGGCAACCGCTCCCTTGGCAAGTGCCTCGGGGACGTAGTCATGGCCATCGTTCGACGGCCCGCGAATCGCGAGGAACAGCTCCCCGGCCTTTACGCTGCGCGAATCGATCGAACATCCGCGGGCCGTCCCGGAGGCGCCCTGGGCAGGCAGGCCCAGCCATGCACGAATCTGGGACAGCTGCAGCGTCATGCCCTGAAGTACCCTTTTTCATGCAGCGCCGCCCGAACGGCCTTGCGGTCGTCGAAGGGGAGCGTGCCTTTGCGCGTAGTCTGCGTGGTCTCGTGGCCCTTGCCCGCGATCAGCACGATGTCACGGCAACGCGCCTCGTACAGCACGCCCTTGATGGCTTCCGCTCGGTCAGGGTGGACGGTCCACGCATCGCTGGCCTGTCGCAGTCCGGCGGCCACCTCCTGGATGATGGCTAACGGATCCTCGCTGCGAGGATTGTCGGAAGTCAGCATCACGAAGTCGCTCAGTTCCCCGGCGATATTCCCCATGGGCGCGCGCTTGGTCCGATCCCTGTCCCCGCCGCAGCCAAACAACGTCAAGACTCTTCCGGGCGGGTCCTTGCGCTGAGCGATCTCTCTGGCTGCCTCGATGGAGCGGTGCAGGGCGTCGGGGGTGTGGGCGTAGTCCACGACCACCAAGAACGGCTGGCCGCAGTCGACGGTCTCGAAGCGCCCCGGCGCAGGCGGCACCGCCATCAGCCCAGCTTCAATCTCGGCTGCGCCCAAGCCGTGGCACTGGGCGGCGCCCACCGCGGCGAGAATGTTGTCCACGTTGAAGTCGCCTATCAGATTCGACTCCACTCGAATCCGGCCCGCCGGCGAGTCGACGTTGAAGCGGACGCCCCGGGCGTCCGACTGAACCCGTGAGGCCCGCACGCATGCCTCTGGGCGCCGGCCGTAGGAAAGCATCCGCGAACCCTCTAGCTTGAGCAACTCCCGCCCCGCCTTGTCGTCCGCGTTGATAACGGCGTTGAGGGGCGGTCGCGCGCCGGCGCCCAAGAACAGGCGCCTCTTTGCAGCAGCGTAGGACTCCATGTCCCCGTGGAAGTCGAGATGTTCCCTAGAGAGATTGGTGAAGACAGCCGTGTGGAATTCGATCCCGTAGATGCGCGCGAGGGCGAGGGCGTGCGAAGAGGCCTCGATGGTGGCGTGGCTGCCACCAATCTCGCGCAGTTCCGCGAGCGATCGGACGATGTCCAGTGACTCGGGCGTAGTGTTGATCGATTTCGCGACGCGCTCGCCGATGCGCTGCTCGATCGTGCCCAGCAAGGCCGTGGTCCTGCCAACCGACCGGAACAGGGCATCGAGCAGATGCACGGTGGAGGTCTTGCCGTTCGTCCCGGTGACAGCTGTGATGCTGACATCACGGTCCGGACGCTCGTAGAAGCGGAGCGCGGCCTTCGCCAGAGAGCGGCGGCCGTGCGAAACGCGGGCCCATCGCGACTCCATGCCCTCGGGGGCGCTGCGCTCGCTGACAACGGCCGCGGCACCGTCCCGAAAGGCGGCGGGCACGAACTGGTGGCCATCGACCCGCTCGCCGGGAAAGGCAAAGAACGCCTCGCCTGCGAGGAGCTTGCGCGAATCGTACTGCAGACCGGTGACCTCCAGGTCCGGCACTGGACCGGCCGCGCTGCCTTCCAACATCGCACGCAGTCTCATCCGCCACCCTCGCCGGCCAAATCCAAGGCCTTGCGCAATTCAACTCTCGCCGTGCCGAAAACGACCTTGATCGGATCGCCTGCGGACAGGGCTTCGTTGGGCCCGGGGTATTGCTGCTGGGCAAACCCACTGCCATGCGGTTCGATCGGGATGCCGTGCTGGGCCCCTAGGGCGAACACCTCGCGCATTGTGAGCCCCAGCACGTCGGGAGCGGTGCGCGACTCGCCAAGCGGCTCCGGAGCGAGAGTCCATGTCGAGGCAGATTCTGGTTGGCGCGACATGGCCTCGGCAGCGGGAGCCTGCCTCTCTACCGGCCCCGCCTCGTTCCGGCCCGGAAAGATCGGCTCGTCCTCGTAGTCGCTAGCCCGGCCCTCGATGAAGTCCGCCAACAGTGCCGAGTCGACGTCGGCCGGCGGTCGCACCGGAAGCGCCGGGATCCGGGACGGCGGTACGTCCAAGATGCGCAGAGCCTGCCGCACGACAGTCGAGAACACCGGAGCCGCGATTCGGCCGCCGTAGTAGAACTGACCACGCGGATCGAACAACATCACCACGCCGACTACGGCCGGATTGTTGACCGGCGCGAAGCCGCAGAAGCTGGCCAAGTACATGCCGTCCCTGTAAGAGCGCGTGACCGGATTGATCATTTGGGCCGTGCCGGTCTTGCCCGCCACGCGATAGCCTTGGATCTGCGCGAAACGGCCAGTGCCGCTCTGGACGACCTGCTCCAGAATCGCCTGCATCGTCGCGGCGGTGTCCTGGCTGATCACTCGCTCGGCCGACGGTAGCTCTAACGGCACTTCCTGCGAGCCGCTCTCTCGAATCGCGCGGACTATCCGGGGCTTGACCCGCACTCCCCCGTTGGCGATCGTCCCGAACAGGCCGGCCATCTGCACTGCGGTCACGCCGATTTCCTGCCCCATCGAGAGAGAAGCTAGCGAGGCAGCGGACCATCTCTCCAACGGCCGGACCAGTCCGTGGATCTCGCCCGGGAGGTTGACGCCGGTCTTGGCGCCGAACCCGAAGCGGCGGATGTAGTCGTGCAACCTCTCCGCCCCGACCCGGTAGCCGATCTTGATCGTGCCGATGTTGCTCGACTTCATCAGTACCTGCGGCATCGTCAGAATTCCGTACGGGTGGTGATCGCGGATGCGCCGCCGGTCGATCCACATGCCACCCATCTCGCAATCGAACTCATCTTCGACGCTCACTAGCCCCTCCTCCAAGGCCGCTGACGCAGTCAAGACTTTGAAGGTGGACCCTGGTTCGACCATGGCACTGACCGCAAAGTTACGTAGGTTCTCGAGATCTTCCTTGGTTCTCGACAAACCGTTGGGATCGAACCGAGGCCAGCTAGCCATGGCGAGGATTTCCCCGCTGCCAGGACGCATCAGGACGATCGTTCCCGACCGGGACTTCGTTTCGCGCACAGCGCGTTCGAGTTCTAGGTCAGCCAACGACTGCAACTCCAGATCGAGATTGAGCAACACGTCGCTGCCGGACTTGGGCGCTTGCAGCACCTGCCAGCCGTAGCGCCGCTGGAGAGCGTCGTATTGCATCAGGCCGCGTCCCGGCGTTCCGCGCAACCGGCTCTCGAACTCCTGCTCGAGGCCGGCTTGGCCCGTGTGGTCGATGCCTACGGTGCCCAGCACCTGGGCGGCCACCGAGCCGTAGGGATAGTAGCGGCGGCTCTCTTCCTCGAAGTGCAGGATGTCCAGGTCCAAGGCTCGGGCTCGCTGCGCTTCGGCCAAGGTGACCATGCGCTTGACCCACTGGAACCCGCCCCGCTCGATCCTCCTGCGCAGAGCCTGTTCGTCGACGGCGACGGCCTCGGCCAGAGCAGCCGCCACGGCCGGTGGATCGGACACGTGATTGGAGAAGATCCCGATGGAATCCATCTGCATGCTCAGGGCCAGCTCTCGCCCGTGGCGATCGATGAGATGCCCCCTGCGCGCGGGAATATCCACGCTGCCGACATGCTGGCGCGTCGCCTTGGCGGAGAGTTGTTCGTGCTGGAGGACCTGCAAGTCGACCAGCTTGGCGAGCACAAGCAGGATCCATCCCGCCGCAACACACACCACGGCCAGGATTCGGCGGTTGGAACTCGATCCGAGCAGCCGCCGCATGGACGCGAAGGCGCCGCCTGCCCGCTCCGCTCTGACCTTCAATTTCACCGCCAGTCCTTTGCTTGCCCCCTATTGCCTTCAGCTCTCAGCATGTACCGCTGGAATCCCACAGCTTCGCTGAGAAGTCACTCGCCTGATCGCAGCAATCGCGCCACGGTCGTATCCGACTCGCCGTCTCCGGGCGGCAGCGCGAACCAGCTATAGCTGTCCGGCTCGGTCTGTCGCAGCCCCATCTGCTCGGCCAGCGCGGCGACACGCCGCAGGTCCTCCAACCGTCCGCGCTGCATCTTCAGCTCATCGCGCACGGCCTGCAGCTGTCCGACCCGCTGGCGGAGCGCCTCCTGCTTGTAGCCGGATTGGGTGACCAATCTCTGCGGCCCCCACAGCAAGATCGCCAGTACTAGCAGGAACAGGCCCAGGCTCAGACCGACGCGCCAGACTTCTCGGTCCCGTGGGTCGTGCCTGTAGCGGATTCCGCTGTTGTCAATGTGCTTCTGGTACAGCGGCGCGCCTCCGATCGACATCGACTGCGCTTGGGCCGCTGCGGGCGGGGTGGCGCCGCCGGGCACGGACGGGCTGGGCGTGGCGCGCTCCTTGGGCACGCCACGCCGGCCGTGGTGGGAAAGCCGTCCCGGCGGCGCCTTCTTCGTTAGTACCTTCTCCATTGCTAACCGATCCTCTCTTTAGGCGGAATACGCCATCTCCGTGCGCTGAACCGCTCGCAAGCGGGCGCTGCGGCTGGCTGGATTCCGCTGTACTTCTTCCTCCGACGGGCGCACGATGCGGCGCGTCAGCAGGCGATAGGTTCCGGCCGCCGCAAGCTGCCGGAAACTCTGCTTCACCATGCGGTCTTCGCCGCTGTGAAAGCTCAACACGACGAACCGGCCGCCCGGAGCGAGCAGGCGCGGCACCTCGGCGAGCAGCTTGCCTAGCTCGCCAAGCTCGTCGTTCACTGCCATGCGCAGTGCCTGAAAAGTCTTGGTCGCGGGATGGATGCGCGAGGCCGCGCTGCGCGGCACCGCCGCGGCAACGACCTCGGACAAGTGCGCGCTGTCGCGGATCGGACGCGCTCGCACCACGGCGCGGGCGATGCGCCGGCTGAAGCGCTCGTCCGCCAGGCCGTATAGCGTGTCGGCCAGGCCGGCTTCACCGCCCCGGTTGACCAGCTCGTCGGCTTGCAGCGCTTGGCGGCGATCGAAGCGCATGTCCAGCGGGCCGGGGTGCCGCAGGCTGAAGCCGCGGCGCCCGTCGTCGAGCTGTAGGCGGGACAGGCCCAGATCCGCCAAGACGCCGGCCAGCGGCAGGCAGTCCTTGGCCGCTTGAGCCAGCTTGGAAAAGCCGCCGTGAAAGTAGCGGACCCGACTGCCGAACTCGGACAGCTGCTTGCGGCAGCGCCGCAGGGCGTCCTCGTCCCGGTCGATCGCGATCAGCTTGCATCCCGCCGCGCGTTCCAGGATGCGCAGCGCGTGCCCGCCCGCTCCCACAGTACAATCGCAGTAAACCCCGCGCGGGATCGGGTCGCCTTCGCCGAACAGGTAGCGTTCCATCTCGTCTGCCATCACGGAGTAGTGTCCGAGACCTTCCTCCATCACAGCCCCAGCGTGCTCGCGCCGTATGCGAGGTCCCCCGAGGTCGGCGCGTTGTTCGCAACTTGCCGCTCGAAGGTCTCCTCGCGCCACACGACCAAGTGGTGGTTGCGCCACTGGATCATGACGGGACCAGTGAAATCCGTCTTCTTGCGCAGCGCCGCAGGCAGCAGCAGCCGACCTTGGTTGTCGAGGTTCTCGGGCTTGCCAAAGCTATTCGCCCGCATCAGCAGCCTGTTGTTCGCTGCGCCGTCGGTCGCAGTGTCGCCCGATGCCATCTGCTTCAGGATCCTGGCCCATTCCTCCGACGGAAAGACCTTGATCTCCTCACCGTCAAAGCTGGTGACGAAGACATCGGCGGCACCCTCGCGGTCAGGGCTGTCGGGCGCGCGCCCCAGCGCGTCGCAGCGTTCCCTGAGGCTGCGATGCAGCGATGCCGAGAGCTTCAGCCGGCCCTTGGCGTCTACTCTGCCTGTCTCAGTGCCCCAGAACATGGCGCGTTCACCTGCGTGGACAGAGTCGAGCGTGTTCCGCCGGTTCCAACCGCATCAGCGGGCATGTTCCCATTTGGACCACTTTGCTCTACTCTTGACCACTTTCGACCACCACATTATCGAAAGCGCAAAAACCCGCTGTCAAGGCCTAATTCCGAAGAAAACTCGGCTCCGTGAAGATTTACTAGATGTAGGGTGCAATTTGCCCTAAACGACTATCAGTAGTGCATCTAATGCGCTCAAACTAGGCCAAACCTAGGGCAGACTTGGGCCGGACCCCGCGATTGGGGCCGGAGCACAACGCCGCGAGACCCGGCATCGACTATTTGCGACAATGTGAGCGGCGCATCGAGGCCATTTCCAGACCATCGGCGCAGAAGGAGGATCCGACCACCATGAGGCTGGGCTTGGTTACGTACAACGTCGGTCGCGACTGGGATATCGAGACCATCATCCAGCAGCTCGAGGCGGCGCGTTTCGAAGCCGTTGAACTGCGCAGCACGCACCGCCACGGAGTGGAACCGGGGCTGCCGCGAGAGGAGGTCGAACGCGTCCGCTCGCGCTTCCAGAACAGCCGCGTGCGGCTGCTGAGCCTAGGCTCGGCCTGCGAGTTCCACTCCCCCGACGAGGCCGAGCGGCGGCAGAACGTGGAGCAGACCGCCCGCTTCGTTGAACTTGCGCACGACTTAGGCTGCTGGGGTGTCAAGGTGCGCCCGAACGGGCTGCCGGAGGGAGTCCCCCACGACGTCACCATCCGCCGGATCGGCGAGGCGCTGCAGGAATGTGGCGAGCACGCACTGCGTTACGGCATCGAGATCTGGGTCGAAGTCCACGGCCGCCAGACCCAGCAGCCCGAGGTCATGCGGCAGATCATGGACGCCTGCGGCCACCCGTCGGTCGGGATCTGCTGGAACTCGAATCCGACCGATATTCGCAACGGGACCATCGAGCCCGCCTTCGACCTGCTCAAGGACTTCATCCGCAACGTCCATATCCGCGACCTGCCTGACTACCCCCATCGCGAGCTGTTCCGGCTGCTGGCCTCGATCGGCTACGACCGGTACACTCTCGCCGAGACGGCTCAGAGCTGCGAGCCGGAGCGCTACCTGCGCTTCTACCGGGCCCTGTGGCAGGAGCTGGCGGGAGACGGCCGGGCCTGACCGCGCGGCAAGGATCAGTTCGGCGCGAAATTGATCGTCGGAGGATCCAGCTCGATCCACAGCGGATCGCCGTTCGCGCCATTGATCCTGTAGCGCAAGATCACACCGCCGGGCTGGGTGTAGGAGCGGCCCAGCGTGTACTGGGAAAGCTCCCCGAACGGCGCTTCCGGCCCCCAGTCTTCCAAGAATTCCTCGTACGGGTAGTAGCGGCAGGGCTCCTCGACGGAACAGCCCCACATGCGGTAGGCCTCCTCGTAGCGCTGCGCTTGGAGCAGCTCGAAGAAAGCCTTCGCCTGGCGCTCCTCGCGCCAGTTGCGGAAGAACATGTAGTAGAACCCGCCCAGCAGCGCCACGGCTGCCAAAGCGATCAGCACCGCCTTGACGATGCGCTCGAACAGAACACTCTGGCTGCCGTAGGCACCTAGGTATTCCATGCGAGCGGAGCGGACAATTAGTTGGCCGGGTGCTTGGCGTCGTAGGCCTGGGTGGCTTCGGCGGTTAGGTTGATCAAGGGATCGCCGGCCAGCACGCTCGAGCTGTCGATGATCAGGTCAAAGCCCTTCTCCGCACGCAGGCCCTGGACGATTTCCCGCATGCGGCCGCTGGCGGCGGTGAGGATGTTCTGCCGGTCGAACTCGACATCAGACTGGAGGTCCTCCGTCATTCGCTGGGCTCTGATCTGCTTGCGCTGGCCCTCGGCCTGCAGCTGGGCCAGCTCGGCCCCGGTGGCGCCTTGGATCTTGGCCTGAAGCTCTTGCAGTTCTGCCGAGAGCGCATTCAGCTCCTCCTGCCGGTCTTGGTACTTGGCTTCCAGCGCCGCCGATTCCTTCCTCATGTCGGCGGTCGACAGCAGTGCCTCCTGAAAGTTGATGACGGCCACCTTGGTTTGGGCTGCCAGCTGGCTCGGCCAAGCGCAAAGCAACACGGCCGGCGCCAGCAAGAAGACGCGCATTCGCATGGGATTCCATCGTTGCAACATGGTCAGTGTTCCTTGAATCCCTATTTTGGCATGCCGCGCACGCTCGATTCCACAGACCGACCGCAGCCGCTGTCCGGCCGGCCGGTCCGGACGGGACGATGGCGCCGATCACGGCGAAAGGAACTGGCGTGCCAAGTCGTTGTACATCACAACCCCGAACAGGACGATGATGAAGAGCAACCCTGCCTGAGTGATGCGCTGCCTGACCTTCATGCTCACGTCACGGCGCAGCATCGATTCAACGGCCAGCAGCAAGATCTGACCGCCGTCGAGCACTGGAACGGGCGCGAGATTTATGACGCCGAGGTTGACGCTGATCAGCGCCATGAACTGGACCAACGCGGCGAGGCCGAAGGACGCTGCGGCCTGGGTGTGCTCGTAGATCCCGACCGGCCCTTCAAGGTTCGTTACGGCCATGTCGCCCGTGATCAGCTTGCCGAGAGAGCGGAAGATGATGCTCGCGAATCCGACATTCTCCTCGACCGACACGCCGACGGCGGCGCTGAAGGACAGTTTCTCTTCGATCCGCTCGCGGATCGGCCGCATTACGATCCCGAGCCGCCATCCTTCCTCGTGCTTTGCCGGCTGAAGCTCGAAGGACCGCCGCTCGCCCTCCCGCTCGATTTCGAGCAGCAACGCCTCGCCGTCCGAACCGCCGACGATCTCGGCGACCTGCTCCACGGCGATGATCTGGGAGCCGTCGATGCTCGCAAGTACGTCGCCGACCTCGATCCCGGAGCTGGCTGCCGGCGACCCCGGGACCAGCTCGACCAATTCCACCCGATGGGCCGCGCTCCAGCCGGGGTCGGGCACGCCGCGCTCCCCCTGCATCTCGGGGATCGTGATGCGGGTGTCCAGCACGGTGCCGCTTCGCTCCAGCGCCAGGACTGCCTCGTTCTCCTGAACGAGCGTCGACGCAACGATCAAGTCCTTCCAGGTCGGCGTCTCCACGCCATCGATGGAGCGAACCACGTCGTTGGTCTGAATCGCAGCGCGATCCGCCGCCGAGCCTGGCCTGACGTAGCCGATCCGCGCGACTTCCTCCAAGTAGGCTGCCCGCGAGTACTCGTGCATGTAGACGCCGGCCAACAGGCCTATCGCGAGGATGAAGTTGAACGCAGGGCCGGCAGCGAGGATGATCAGGCGCTGCCAGCGCGGCTTCGCCGAGAACCCGTCCGGTTCGTAGACTGCTTCGTCCGACAGGGCATGGCCGGCCATCTTCACATAGCCGCCTATCGGCAGCAGGCAAACCTTGAAATCCGTGCCGTCGTGGTCGAATCCCAGCAGCTTGGGGCCGAAACCGATCGAAAAGCTCTCGACCTTGACTCCGAAGTACCGAGCCGCCAAGTAGTGTCCCAGCTCGTGAAACACGACCAAGACGCTCAGGACGAGAATGAAATTGACCATATGGCGACTTCGAGCCTCAGGCTGGCACCTAGCCTACGCGGGTCGGGGGCGCGCGATTCGCCACCAACGCAGCCGCGTAAGCGCGGGCCTCGCGATCGCACTCCATGACGTCCTCGATTCCGGAAACCGATCGCGCCGCGCCCCATTCCAAGGTCCGCTCGACCACGCCATGAATGTCCAAGTAGGCAATCCGGCCTGCCAAGAAAGCCCCTACGGCCACCTCGTCGGCTGCGTTGAGCAGGCAGCCGGACGGGCCGCCCAGGCGCAACGCTTCATACGCTAGCGCCAGCAGCGGGAACTTGGAAAGGTCGGGCGCCTCGAAGTCCAATTGTGGCACGCTGCCCCAATCCATGCGCTCACGCGGGCTGGCTTCCCGTGCCGGGAATGTCAATGCGTAGCGGATTGGCAGCTTCATGTCAGGCGGGCTGAGCTGCGCAATCATCGAGCCGTCCACGAATTCGACCATGGCATGGATGATCGACTGCGGATGCACGACCACGTCCACCCGCTCCGGCGGCAGGGCGAACAGGTGGCAGGCTTCGATGACCTCAAAGCCCTTGTTCATCATCGTGGCCGAGTCAACGGTGATCCGGCTGCCCATGTTCCACGTCGGGTGGCGCAGGGCGCTGGCTGGCGTGACATGCGCCAGCTGCTCCATCGGCGTGCGGCGGAACGGCCCGCCGGAAGCCGTCAGGACGATCCGCTCCACTTCGTCGGGCCGCCCGGCTCGCAAGCACTGGTGGATCGCGTTGTGCTCGCTATCGACCGGCAGCAGGTCCGCGCCGGACTCCCGGGCGGCCTGCATCACAGCCTCCCCGGCGGCGACGAGCACCTCCTTGTTCGCCAGCGCGACGCGCCGGCCGTCTCGCACCGCCGCATAGGTGGCCGCCAGGCCGGCGACCCCGACCGCGGCCGAGACCAGCACGTCAGAGTCGATGCCGACCGCGGCCTCGTAGTTCCCGTCGGGCCCGCACACGCAGCGCGGAGCATAGTCCGGGATTCCGGCGATGCCGTCGCGCAACGCTGCAAGAGATTCCTCGTCGGCCACCGACAGCAGGCGAGGCCGAAATTCGGCAGCCTGGCGCACAAGTTCGGCGACATTGCGCCCGGCAGCAAGCGCGACCACCTCGACCTCGCTGTCGATCTCGCGCACCACCTGCAGGGTGTTGCGCCCGATCGAGCCGGTGGATCCGAGCAACGCGAGTCGCATCAAGGCTGTACCCCAACCGCCGCGTCCCGCCGACTTGGCATGCCGGGGCTAGCCGGGATCATGGCACAGATCGCAGTCGTTCGGCGCATTGTTGCGAGCGTGGCACTCCATGCAGGCTGCCATCGTGGTGGGCTTCTCCTGAAACAAGACCTCACGCTGCGCCACCGGACCGTGGCAGGTTTCGCAGTCGAAACCGGCGTCTTCCACATGCGAGGCGTGCGAGAACCAGACGAAGTCCGGCACTCGGTAGATCCGTTTCCAAGGCACGGCCGTGCCCTCGGAGTTGAGCTTGGCAAGCAGTTGGATGTGCGGGCTATCCGTCTTGATCGACGCATGACAGGCCATGCAGGTTGCCTCAGCGGGATAGCCGGCGGCGAAGCCGGGATCCGCGATGGCATGACAGTCGCGGCACTGGATGCCCAGCGCGACATGCGTCTTGTGGCTGTACGGCAGGGGCTGCTCGACTGGTACGGGCGCGGCCTGCTCGCCGGCAGGGGCTTCGGGTTCCTGCGGATTGCCGGGCGGCACTGCTGCCAGCCCCAGGCCCAGCAGTAGGGCGCAGATTCGCGGCAGGAGCTTAGCGGTGTTCATTCAGCGCCTCCCGGTCAGGCATCGCTAGCGCAGCGGAAGCCCAAGTTGGTAGTGGCGCTATCGGGCGTGTTGGACGTGCGCGCGGCTACGCGATAGCGGTTGCAATAGGAAGCGTGGCACAAGAACGACCCGCCGCGCATGACCCTGGCCGTCCCGTTGGGCGGGCCGACCGGATTGGAGCGCGTCGCCGTGACATGGTAGGTCGGATCGAACCAGTCTGCGCACCACTCCCAGACGTTCCCGGTGATCGAATAGATGCCGAATCCGTTCGGCGGAAACGCGTCGACGGGGCATGGGCCGCGATAGCCATCCTCGCCCGTGTCGTGGTCCGGAAAGCGACCCTGCCAGACGTTGCATAGGTGCTTCCCCTCCGGTTCGAGCTCATCGCCCCATGGATACAGCTGCTGTTCCAAGCCGCCGCGCGCGGCGAATTCCCACTCCGCTTCTGTGGGTAGTCGCTTGCCGGCCCAGCGGCAATAGGCCAGTGCGTCCGCGTAAGAGATATGGGTGACGGGATGGTCGGGTTGCTGCTCAATGCCGGAATCGGGACCCTCGGGATGCCGCCAGTCAGCGCCCTTGACCTTGCACCACCACTCGTGGCCGGCGACGGTGTCCTCGGCTAGGTCTCGGTACTGTTCGGCGGGCAGTTGCTTGTGGAACACAAACGACCAGCCGAAACGCTCCGCCTCGCTAACGTAGTCTGTGGCGCGCACGAAATCACGAAACGATTCCACCGTAACCGGGTACCGGTCGATGTAGAAGGGATCCAGCAGCACTTCCCTGACCGGGCCTTCCCCGTCAGCGGGGAAGCCCACGTCGGTCTCAGTGCCCATTAGGAAGCGCCCGCCGGCCATCCGGCACATCTCGGTGGCGGAGGCTGCGCGCGCTACCGGCCGCGATTCCGACATCCTCCTGGACTCTGCCAGCCGCTGCGCCCTGGACACGCTAGGAACGCAGCACGGGCTCGGCGTGAACGGGAGCACCGGCAGGCCGGGTCCGGTTCCCTGACTATCCTGGACTGGCGCTTGCGAGTGGTTGGGCTGCACCGGCACGGCCGTAGGCGATTTTAGCACGATGATCGCGCAACTACTTGCCTGCGGCGGGGATACGCCCAGCCCACGAAACAGCCAAGCGGCTGCCTCGCAGTGGCTTAGGCCTCGCTCGCTGAAGCCGGCGCATCTTCCACGACTGCGCGCTCGCGGAGGCCGTCCAAGTACCGCTCGACGAGTTCCCTGCGCCGGTTCTCAAGGGCCTCTCGCGCCAGCTCGTCTTGGACTTCGGCGAACGGACGTACCCCGGCGGCCTTGCGGTCGGTGAGCTTGACAATGTGGAAGCCAAAGACCGTCTTGAAGACCTCGCTGACCTGGCCGACCTGCATGTCGAAGACGACGTCCTCGAACTCGCTCACCATCTTGCCCCGCGCGAAGTAGCCCAAGTCGCCACCCCCTCCAGGGCAGTCGGAGTCCTCGTCGGCGAGCCGCTCGAAGGCCTCGCCGGACTGCAGCCGGCCGTAGATTCTCTCCGCGGCGGATTTGGCCTGTTCTTCGGTGACGTCCTTCTCGATGTGCTTGACGATGTGGGACGCCCGCACCATCTCCTCGGTCTTGTAGCGCTGCTTGTTGCGTCGGTAGGCTTGCGCGAGTTCCTTGGGTCTTGGTGCCTTCGCCTTTGACGTCACCGATTCGATGAGCCGTTCGACCTTGAGCTGCGTGCGGATGTCGCCGCGGAGCGCGTCTTCATCGACACCCGCTTCCGCGAGCTTCTTAGCACCTCCGTATCGCTTGAGCGCGTCGGCGAAACGCTGCTCGGCGGCCTCTTCGTCGACGGGCCGGGGGTCCGAGCCGGCCTGCTGCCGCAGTAGAATCTGTTCGATGAGGTTCTCGCGGCCCCACTCGATCGCGCGCTCGCGGATGCCTGCTGCATCGAGGCCCATCTCCTCGCGCTGTTCCGGGGACAAAGTCTCTAAGCGCTGACGGACTGATTCGGCTTCGCGCGCCAGCGCTTCGTCGGAAACCAGTTCTCCGTTGATGCGAATCGGCATCGCGGCCATTCTAGCGTGTGCCGGAGGACGACCGCAGGGATGGCGGGTCCGTGCTGGCGTTCGGCTGTGGTGGGCGGGAGTGGGGCGGAGTCTAAATTCCCTGCTCTTCGATGAACCGGGTATCGTAGCGGCCCTCTGCAAACGCGGCGGTCTCCAGAATCTTGCGGTGCAACGGGATCGAGTTCCTGATTCCATCCAGCCTGCACATTGACAGCGCGCGCTTCATGCGCTCGATCGCCTCGGCCCGGCTTGCGCCGTGGGCGGTGATCTTGGCAACGAGGGAGTCATAGTAGGGCGGGACCGTCCAACCTGAGTAAGCTGCCGTGTCGACCCTAACGCCAATCCCTCCGGGTGCGGAGAACTCGCTGATCCTCCCTGCAGATGGCATGAACGTCTCGGGATCTTCCGCGTTGATGCGGCATTCGATCGCATGACCGCGCACTTCCACAGGCAGGGGTACCACCGAGTCCAAGGGCTCGCCCGCTGCCAGCAAGAGCTGGCTCTTCACTAAGTCGATGCCCGTGACAGCCTCCGTCACAGGATGCTCGACCTGGATGCGAGCGTTGAGCTCGATAAAGTGAAGTTCCCCGTCCTCGTCCATCAGGAACTCGACCGTCCCGGCATTCGAATAGCCGATCGCGGACAGCGCCTTGGAAAGGATCGCGGCCATCTCGCCTCGACGCTCGGCGCTGAATCCATTGGCCGGTGCCTCTTCCAGCAGCTTCTGATGGCGCCGCTGGATCGAGCACTCCCTCTCGCCCAGCGAGACCGCGTTGCCGTAGTTGTCGCCCAAGACCTGGAACTCGATGTGGCGGGGCCGCTCGACGAACTTCTCGAGGTAGACCTCGCCAGCCCCAAACGCCGCCTCAGCCTCGGCTCGCGCCTGCTGAAACGCCCCGTCGAGGTCTTCGGCGCTGCGCACGATGCGCATGCCCCTGCCACCGCCGCCCATCGACGCCTTGAGAATTACCGGGAATCCGATCTCCTCGGCGTAACCGCGCGCCTCGGAAAGGTCTTGCAGCGGTTCCTGGGAGCCGGGAAGGACGGGGATTCCCGCGTCCTGCGCTGCTCTGCGCGCCTGCGCCTTGTCGCCCATCAGGCGAATCGCTTCCGGGCCGGGGCCGATGAACTGAATTCCGCAGTCGCCGCAGATTTCCGCAAAGTGCGCATCCTCTGCGAGAAAACCGTAGCCGGGATGGATCGCGTCAACGTTGGCAATCTCTGACGCGCTGATGATGGCAGGCACGCTCAGGTAGCTCTGGGAACTCGGCGCCGCTCCGATGCACACTGCCTCGTCGGCATAGCTGACATGCAGCGAGTCGCGATCGGCCGTCGAGTAGACCGCGACCGTCTTCACGCCAAGTTCGCGACAAGCCGCGATGACTCGCAGGGCAATCTCGCCACGATTGGCGATGAGAACCTTTTCGAACATCTCGGCGCGGCCCTAGTCGGCAGTAATGCGGAACAGAGGCTGGCCGAATTCCACGCCCTCGGCATTGTCGACCAAGCGCTCGGCGACCACGCCCTCGTACTCGCACTCGATCTCGTTCATTAGCTTCATGGCCTCGATGATGCAGACCACCTGGCCCTTCTTGACGCGATCCCCGACCTCGACGAATGGGGGTGCTTCCGGCGACGAGGCCGCATAGAACGTGCCGACCATGGGAGACTCGATGAGCTGCCCGCCGGCGCTGGCGACGGCATGCGCCTCGCCCTCGGCCTTCGGTGCCGTCGCTGCAGTGGCTTGGGGAAGCGGCGCCGCTGCCAGCGGCGCTCCGGTTCGAGCCACCCGAACGCGAACCCCCTCGGCCTCGTATTCGACCTCTGTCAACCCCTTTTCGTCGAGGATCCCAACGAGCGCTTCGATCGCTGCTCGGTCCAGCTTGGTTCTCGCCATGTCGCTCCGATCTCAACCCTTACAGCACGCGCAGCTGTCGTGGCGTGCCGGTCAGAACTTCGCATCCGCCTGCTGTGACAGCCACCACGTCTTCGATCCGCACACCGGCCAAGCCCTCCAAGTAGACACCTGGCTCCACAGTCACCACCATGCCCTGCCGCAAGCGCTGGCGCTGCCCCGGCGCGATGCGCGGCCCCTCGTGGATCTCTAGTCCCAGACCATGGCCCGTCGAATGCACGAACAGCTCGTCAAGCCGGACGCCTCCCACGTTGGTCTTCTTCAGAACGCCGCGTGCCCGCCCGTCCACTGTCCTGCATTCTACGCCGGGACGGATTGCGTCGATCGCAGCCGCTTGGGCCTCTAGAACGGCTTGGATCAATGCTTTCTGTGCCGCGCCCGGATCGCCCAAAGCAACCATCCGGGTCATGTCGCTGCAATAGCCCCCGAGTATAGCACCTTGGTCCACTACCACTAGCGCCCGCGGCTCGATCCGCTGGTCGCGGGGCTCGGCATGGGGGCGAGCGCCATGCTCCCCGCTCGCCACGATTGTGGGGAAGGCGGCGCCTTCTGCCCCGCGCCTGCGCATGGCAAATTCCAGCTCGGCGGCCATCTTCGCCTCGCTCCAACGGGCGTCTAACCTGTTGATGACATCTTCGTAGGAGGCGGAATTCAGCGCTAGCGAATCGCGGATGGCGGCGATCTCGGAAGCGCTCTTGATCTGGCGCAGTTTCTCCACGACCGAATCCACGGGCATCAGCCGGCATCGGGGCAACTCGGCATTCAAGTAGGCGTAGGTCCCGTAATCAATTCGGTTGGCTTCAAAGCGCAGTCGTCTCAGCCGCAGTTTCTTCGCTTCCGCGACCAATTCCGGACGCGCATCTCCGCGAGAGATGCGGACGGTGGCGCAACGCGCCTGTTCCCGCGCCTGGGTGGAGTAGCGACTATCTGTGAACAGCGTGGCCTCGTCTGCGGTGACAAGCAGGTGGCCCGCTGACCCGGTGAATCCAGTCAGGTAGCGGATGTTTGGCAGCGCGGAAACGTAGAAGGGCTGATCGCGCAAGCGACTGCGCAGTGCCGCCAGCCGATTCGAGTGGTCTTGCATCAGGTGCGATCAGAGACTCGCCGCCTCCCCTGCCAGCCCATCATACGGGCAACGGCGGCATCACCAAAACAGGCGCAGCCGCACGCTGGCCGCGAACGGCTGGAGCACGCGAGTGCCGACGAACACAGACTGGAAGCTGTACAGGGCCTCTCGATTCGTCAGGTTCGACACGTGGAACGCAACCTCCCAGACGCGCCGGTCAGCGCGATAGTGCTCGTAGCCGAGCGAGGCGTCGATGATCGTGCGCGGCCGGATCCGCGGCGGATCGCCCGCCAAGTCGACATACGGCAGAAGGTCGAAGTAGTCGGGATCGGCCGCGACCTGCTGGGGGTCGGAAGGATTGGAGACCAAACCGCTGTCATAGCGCAACTGCCAGCTCGTCCACCAGTGCTTGCCCGGGCGGTAGATCACGTTTCCGCTCATGCCCAAGGCTTGGTCATGGTCGATCACGAAGGGGCCCTCAGACAATGCGTCCAGGCTCGATCTGGCCAAGAACAGTCCTCCGGTGAACGGCGGAGTCACGATCGCCCGGAAGTGAGTCAGGCTCAGAGAGCCCGAAACGCCGCGCCTCTCAGGCAAGACGACGCGCGCATCGACGCCATTCACCCGCGAGAATGCCAGCGACGTGGGGAAGATGATTCCCGTGTCGAGGAAGTTGTCGTTGTCCTGGGGGTTCGTCGAATTCTTGTGGTAGAAGGCAGCGTCGACTGACACGACGCCCCCGATGCTCTGCTGCAACCCGGTCTCGTACACGTTCTGGTACTGCGGCTGGATCGGAATCGATCCGCCGTTCAGGGACCTGCGCACGGCCGGGGGCGCGAGTTGGGCGGCTTGCTGGGAGTTTGCCAAGAGCAGGTTCTCATTGGGCGGCGTCTGGAAGTTGCGGTTGTAGGAAGCCCGCAGCACTGTGCCCGTGGACTCGATGTGGTAGGCCAGTCCGACCCGCGGCTGGAGCTCGCTGTCGACCACGAGCATGGAATAGCGATCCAGCCTTAGGCCGAGGTCGAGCACAACGTTGCGCCAGCGCACGCGGTCGCGCACAAACGTAGTCAGCAACTGGCCCGAGGCGCTCTGCTGGAAGCGGAAGCGCGCCCCTCCGCGGGTCAGGTCGAATGGCAGCAAGTTCGGGTTGAACTCATCAGACCCGGGAACGTTCACGAGCGCGTCAGTCAGTCCGAAGACGAAGTTCTCCGACACCGGGAAGTACTGACCGTCAAGTCCTACCGTGAGCTGGTGCGAGCCGCGCTGCCAGCTGAAGCGATTGAAGCTGGCCAGAGTCGAAAGCGAACGGGCCAGCTCCGCCGTGACAGGGGTGTCGCCCGGACTTGGCGTCAGGCTGCCCGCTGTTGTGCGAAACGATGTGGTGGAATCGAACGTGGCCATGGGCGCCAGAATCCGCACGTAGCCGAGCGAGACGGCCTGGTCAGCCAGCAGCCGCCTCTGTTGCTGGCCGCTTGCGTGCTGGCTGCGCAGGTTGGCAAGTTGGAACGAAGACCGCCCGCCCATGGCCGTGATGCGGAACAGATCCCCTCTCGGGCGGTGCCAGTCCAGCCGCAGCGATCCGCGCTGGGCGTTGCCGCCGTTGTGGAGGTTGTCCAGCGACGGCGAGTCGAGAAAGCGATTGGTCTTGACGCTGGAAATCGAGCCAAACCAGCCCAGAGTCCCGAGCGTCCCGCCGACCTGCGCTGCCTGCGACAACGTGTCGAATCCCCCGCCCCCCAGGTCAAGCTGTCCGAAAGTGCGGCCGCCGTTGTCAAAACCGGATCGCGTCGTCACGCGCGCAACGCCGGAAACCTTCGCGCCATACTCGGGCGGGATGTTGCCAGTGAACAGTTCCAGAGTCTCGACCAAGTTGGGATCGATCGAGGTCGCGAACTGCCCGGAGAACTGGTCGCTGATGGGCATTCCGTCAATCACGTAGGTCATCTGGTTGTGGGCGCCGCGCGGGTGGATCGAGCCGTTGGCGTTTGCGGCGAAGCCCGGGAAACCGAGCAGCACCGCCTCCAGGCCCCTGGTGGCGCTGCTGACCGGCAGCTTCTCGATGATCAAACGGCTGAGTTGAGTCTGCGTCCCGCTGGCCTCCGGATCCAGCAGAGCGATACTCGCGTTGGCACCAACGGACACCGATTCCAGTTGGGTCAACAACTCCAACTGGAGATCAATGCTCATGGGTAAATTCGAGCGGAGTTCCACTCGACGGCTTGAAGGCCGGAATCCGAGCTGCATCGCCCGTAGCTCGTAGGCTTGGAAGGGGAGGTTGGTGAAGCGAAACCCGCCACTGGCGTCGGCCGTGACTTCGCGTTCGAAACCGGACACAGGGTGGATCAGCGAGACGGTGGCTCCGGCCACCGCGGCACCGGATGGATCGACCACTGTTCCGTTCAGCGTCGCCGCAGCCTGATTGGCGCTCGCGGAAGACACCGAGAAAAGAATTAGTGTCAGCAAGATTTGAATCACTGTCATGCTGAACTTAATATTTAGGCTAACCTAAATTTAATTCCGCAGTCAATCGGGTTTGTTCCTCTAGCGGGCAAATTGTCGCGGCTTGCCACCAAGTCGTAGGTTGTAGATCCAGGCGCAGGAGACATCGGCGTGGGCCCCACAAGGTCCAAGCAGACCTGCGCGGAGTTTCGTACGCTCCGCTATCCCTGTCGGCTCGATACCAGCCTCGCTTTACTCACGCAGCATGAAGCGCTGGACTAGCTGCACCAGCCCCGCAGCATCAGTGCCTAGTCCCCGCTTCTGGCAACATCCTGCTCCGAACGGAACCGCCTATGCGCAAGTTTCACGGTATTCGCGCAATTTTACCTAACCATTGCATTGAAAATTGCGCATAGATCGCGTAAAATGAGCTATAGGCGCAATTAAGGGAGGTGCGCTCATGAAACGCATTGCCGAGGCGGACCTACTGGCCATCGAAGAGCTTGTACGCGGACGGACGGACGGCTCGACTGCGAAGCAGATCGCGGCAGGGCTCGATCCCTCACCGCCGCGCCGGACACTGCAGTATCGTCTTAAGTCGCTAGTCGACAGCCAGCGGTTGGCTGTACAGGGTTCGGGGCGCTGGACACGATATCGCATGCCCACGGCTGTCCCGTTGTTGGCCGAGCTCCGTACCGGGCGAGCGACAGTGAGCGGCCGCGTCCTTGCAATGGAACCGCTCTCCAAGGCTGGTGCCGCAGTTCGGAATCAGGTCGAGCTACCTCTCGAAGTGCGCGAACCAGTTGGCTATCATCGCGATTTCCTCGACTCATATCTGCCCAACCGGACCTTCTATCTCTCGGAAGTGGAGCGAACTGAGCTCCGGAAAATTGGCTCGGCCGCGCCTGCTGAACAGCCGGCGGGCAGTTTTGCCAAGCAGATCCTGAACCGGCTGCTGATCGACCTCTCATGGAACTCCAGCCGCTTGGAGGGCAACACCTATTCTCTGCTCGATGCGGAGCGCCTTATCGAAGCAGGCGAGGAGGCGGAGGGGAAGGATACACGCGAAACCCAGATGATTCTGAACCACAAAGATGCCATCGCCTTTCTCGTCGACGGGGCGGAGGAGATCGGGTTCAATCGCCACACCATCCTCAGCCTTCACGCCTGGCTGGCGGACAACTTGCTGCCGGATCCGGCAGCGCCGGGCCGGCTCCGCTTCCGAGGCGTAGGCATAGGGGGTTCGGTCTTCCGCCCGCTCGAGGTACCGCAATTGATCGAGGAGTGCTTCGACCTGGCTCTCGCGAAGGTCTCGGTGATAGAAGACCCGTTTGAGCAGGCCTTTTTCGCGATGGTGCAGTTCCCCTATCTACAGCCTTTCGACGACGTCAACAAGCGCGTCTCCCGGCTCGCCGCGAATATCCCGTTCATCAGAGCGAATCTGTCGCCCCTGTCGTTTGAAGAGGTGCCGCGCGACCACTATTCCAAAGCGTTGCTCGGCGTGTACGAACTCCGACGCACTGAACTGCTGCGCGATCTGTTCGTGCGGGCTTACAGGCAGTCTGCCGCCCGCTATGCGGCTGTACGACAGTCAATCGGTGAGCCCGACGCGCTCCGGATGCGATACCGCAACGCGTTGCGGGAGGTTGTAGCCGCTGTTGTGCACGCAGCCATGGACAAGAAGCAGGCTGCCGCCCATGTCGCGTCATGGGCAGGCGAGCACATCGCGGAACCTGACCGCGAACGCTTTCGGTCCATCGCCGAGCGTGAATTGCTGAGCCTGCACCAAGGCAACTTCGCACGCTACCGCGTCACGCCCTCCGAATTCGCCACTTGGCATGGGGTTTGGAACCGGTAAGAGGGCTTAAGCGCGACGCAGCACAGTGCAGCAGGCCTTGAAATTCGCATTTGAGAGCGGAAACAGTGGTACTGTATTGGCGGGCAGCTTGGGCAGGCCGCGCAGCTTTGGGCGGGCGCTCAACTGCGAAAGTTGCGATTGGGGGGGACCTAGCATGCATCGAAACCTCTGGCTCCTAGTGGGAGCGCTACTCCTAATGGGCGCGGCCATCGGCCTGGCCCAGACCAACGCCACGCTGACTGGGACCGTCAGCGACGGATCCGGCGCGGTGATTCCCGGCGCCGAGATCGTGATCATGAACATGGAAACCGGCGAGTCGTACACGACAACGACGAACGAGACAGGCAGCTACACGATCCCGTTCATCAAACCCGGCACGTTTGAGTTGATCGTCACCACGGCCGGCTTCAAGCAGTACACGCGAGAGGGTATCCGTCTAGACACCGCTTCGTCGGCTAGGGCTGACGCGGTAATGGAGCTCGGCGAAGTCACGGAGTCGGTCACGGTGGAAGCCGATGTGCCATTACTCAAGACCGAGAATTCCTCGGTTGGCGGAGTGATCCAGAACCGGTCCATCGCGAACATGCCGTTGCTCGGGCGGCGAGCGGCCCAGCTAGTCCGCCTCAGCGGCTTTGTCGTCCAACGCGGCAACGGCTCGCAATTCCAGATCGCCGGTGGCCGAAGCAACAACGCCATGTGGACCTTGGACGGCGGCTCGACGCAGAACATCCTCTTGGGCGTCGCCTCGCTGAACTACGACCCGCCGATTGAGGCCCTGGAAGAGATGAACGTCGAGGTCTCGAACTACAAGGCCGAGATGGGGCGCTCGGGAGGCGGCTTCATCCAGATGACGACCAAGTCTGGGACCAACAGCCTTCACGGAGCGGTCTACGAGTTCGTTCGCAACGACGCCATGGACTCGCGACACTTCTTCTCAGGCTCGAACAAGCAACTCCTCCGCCGGAACCAGTACGGCTGGGCCCTCGGCGGGCCGATCGCCAAGGACAGGAGCTTCTTCTTCGCCAGCCAGGAGTTCACGAACATTCGGACGGCGTCTCCCCGGATCGAGAACATCCCCGATCCGGCCGAAACGCGCGGCGACTTCTCCGGCTTGGGCACGACGATCCGCAATCCGGTGACCATGGAACCAGTTCCGAACAATATGATCCCCGCAGCCGACTTGGATCCGGTCGGGGCTGCCGTCGCGAAGTTCTGGCCGACGCCTAACGTCGAGGGACGGCCGTCTCGGAGCCGGAACTTCCAGAACAACGCCCGCAACACGAACGACAACAACACGCTGTCACTCCGCGTCGACCACACTTTGAACGAGCGACACCGCTTGTACGGTCGATACGTTCACACCATCGGCAACCGCGAGGACTTCAAGGATTTCTGGCCTCAGCCGGTCCACACCGCCCAGCGAATCAACAAGTACCACTACTTCAACTGGTCGGTGACGGAGATCTCGAATCTCACGAACAAGTTGGTCACGGAGAACCGCTTCACGTGGAACAAGCGGAAATGGCACCCCACCATCGCCGCCAAGGGCCTCGGCCTATCCCAACAGATCGGTTTCACCGGTAACAACCCGGAATTCTTCCCCGGATTCGGCCTGGCCGGCGGAATCCAGCGCATCGGTCGCGGCGGCGGCCAGGAGCGCCGGCAGTTCCCGATCCGCGACAACCACATCGTTTCCAACTGGACCTACGTGAGCGGCAAGCACACGCTGAAGTGGGGCGGAGAGTTCCGCTGGTCGATCAACGACGACGTGTTCCTGTCCCAAGCCGGCGGTTCGATGAACTTCAACCAGAACGCCACCGGCGACTCGGTCGCGGCCCTGCTTTACGGATGGGTGGCAGGCGGCAGCCGGCAGGAGACGTTCCTGATCCGCAGCCGGGCGAACTCCATGGGCCTGTACGTGCAGGACGACTGGAAGGTAACGCCCAAGCTGTCATTGAACCTGGGCCTGCGCTGGGACTTCGACACGCCGCGGTGGGAAGCGATCGACAACCGCCAGAATTCGTTCGACGCGGCGGGCAACAACCCCGTCTGCGATTGCCCGGGAGTGATCACGTGGTCCGGCCGCGATGCCCGCAATGGCAGCAGGTACGCGCATAACTTCGTCTACGGCAACATCGGACCGCGCGTGGGCTTCTCGTATCGCGCCACCGACGACTGGGTGATCCGCGCCGGCGCATCGATCGTCTACATCGGGCAGTACGACCAAGCGACCCCGGTCGTCACCAACGCGGGTTTCTCGATTCAGGGCACGTTTGGCACGCTGCGCCCGACCGATGCGGCCTTCCTGCTGCGTGACGGCCTGCCGCCGGTCATCGAACCGACCGAGGCCGACCTCGTGCCGGGCTTCGGCGCAGTCCCGATCGGCGACCGTCCGAGGTTCTCGCCGCAGTTCTTCGAGCCCGAGAGACGCCCGAATCCGTACCTGCTCACGTATAACTTCAACATCCAGCGCCGCCTGCCCGGCGACATGCTCTTCGAGGTCGGCTACCTGTCGACTATCGGCAAGAAGCTGACCATCCCCGGGTCGGCAACGCAGAACCAGGTCCACCCGTCGCAGATCCACCTCGTGGACAGCCAAGGCATCGCTCCACAGGTGCTGCGCCCGTTCCCGCAGTTCTCGAACGTGGTGATGATCTCGCCGACCTTTGGCGATTCGGAATACCACGGCGTGAACTTCAAACTCGAGAAGCGCTACTCGAACGGCATCCAGTTCCAAACCAACTACACCTGGGCCAAGGCGATGGACAATGTCGAGGGCCGCAATGAGTTGGGCGGCGAAGACGGCCGTGTCCCGTTCTCGGACCAGTACAACCGCCGGATCGCATGGTCCCTGGGGGGCAGCCACGTCGCCCATCGCGCTGTCTTCAGCTTGGTCTACGAGCTCCCGCTGGGCCAAGGGCGCGCGGTGGCCTTCAGCAGCGGCGTGCTCAACCAGATCCTGGGCGGCTGGTCGCTGGGGACCATCGTGGAAGCGCGCACCGGCCCCCCCTTCTCGGCGTATTGGGGCAACGCCAGCCAGGTCTACCCGACAGCAGCGCGCGTCCGCGCTGACGTGAGCGGAGACTACCAGCGCAACGGCTCGTGGCGCGACAACGTCCGCGGCGAGAAGTTCTTCAACACGTCGGTATTCCATCGCCCGGCACGCTTTACGTTCGGTGAACTTGGCCGGAACGCGTTCATCGCCCCCGGGGCGCTACGCGCCGACCTCTCGATCATCAAGGACATCCGCATGCCGTGGGAGGGCCACACCCTGCAGTTCCGCGGCGAAGTCATCAACCTGCCGAACCGGGCCAACTTCGGCCAACCAGTCGGCAACGTGCAGAACCGCGCGTTTGGCAACATCACCGGTCTGACACCGGGGGCCTCGGGCCGTATTCTCCAACTCGGCCTGCGCTACGGCTTCTAGCCGGGCGGCTTAGACGGCTCCGCGGGGCAGTCCCAACGACTGCCCCGCCTTTCTTTCGGGCGAACTCCAGCGCGAGCGTCCACGAGTCGGTTGCAGGAGTTCGCACTGCTCGGCCAAGAGACCCGGCTGCGTAGATTTGGCGGAGGTTTTTCCAGTCACCACCACAGTCGGTGATTCCCGCTCCCGTGGCTGCCAGGCCAGTCCCCGCACTCAACCAGCAGGCCGTGTCTCAGATATCATTAGCCATGCCTAATCTCCGGCTGCGCCGCACAATCCTCACGCTTTGCCTAGCCGCAGCGCTAAGCGGATCCGCCCTAGTCCAAGCGCAGGACCTCGCTCCGGCGGTCCCGGAGAGTGTGGATGTCTCCTCCGAGCGCTTGGGAAGGCTCACATCCACCCTCCAGGGCTATGTTGCCGACCAACAGCTGGCCGGTGCTGTCGCTCTGGTCGCCCGACACGGTCGAATTGTCTACCACGAAGCCGTTGGGATGCGCGACGTGGAGTCGAGCGACGCAATGCGGAAAGACGCGATTTTCCGCATCGCGTCTCAGACCAAGGCGCTGGTCAGCGCGGCGGTGATGGTCCTGCAAGAGCAAGGCAGGCTCCTGATCAGCGACCGCCTATCGAAGTACCTTCCAGAATTCGAGGCGACAACTGTGGCTGTCGAGGAGGACAGCGGCTACAAGGTCGAACCGAGCCGCCGACCGGTCACGCTGCGCGATCTGCTGACACATACCGCGGGCATCGACTATGGCCAGGGTATCGCCAAGGATCGCTGGGCCAAAGCCGACATCCAAGGTTGGTATTTCGCCCATCGGGAGGAAGTCATGCGCGACACGGTCGCTCGGATGGCGTCGCTGCCGTTCGCCGCGCATCCCGGCGAGCGCTTCGTATACGGGTACAACACTGACATCTTGGGGGCGGTAATCGAGCGCGTCAGCGGCCAGTCCCTCGACGTTTTTCTGCGTGAGGCGATCCTCGACCCTCTGGGCATGGACGATTCGCACTTCTACCTTCCACCCGACAAGACCGGCCGGCTGGCAACTGTCTACTCAGCCAGAGCGAGCGGCCTCAAGCGGGCGCCGGAGCCAGGGCTCGGCATCGGACAGGGGCACTATGTCAAGGGCCCGCGCGTCAGTTTCTCCGGCGGGGCGGGGCTGCTCTCCACCGCGAAGGACTACGCGCGTTTCTTACAGATGATGCTGAACGGCGGCAGCTTGGATGGCAGGCGCGTGCTGAGCCGCAAGAGCGTAGAGCTCATGACAGTCGACCACTTGAACGGGATCCCGTTCCGCGCCGGCCAGGGCTTCGGACTTGGATTCTCGGTCGTCACGGATCTCGGCGCGCGGGGCCAACCGGGCAGCGTTGGCGAGTTCGGCTGGGGCGGGGCCTACCACTCGACCTACTGGGTCGATCCGCAGGAAGGGCTCGTGGTGGTCTATTTGACCCAGCTCATACCGGCCAATGGGCTCGACGAACACTCGAAGCTCAGGGCGCTGGTCTATCAGGCGCTCACGGACTAGAGCCCTCGCCATCTCCTCGCGCTACAGATCTCGGTATCCAGATCCCTCGCCATGCTCACCGTTCGGAACCCACCATCGGCCCTGATGAAGCGCATCGCCGCAGCAGTGGTCCGCAGCGACCGTCGGTCGGCCGCAAGGGTGGAACTCGCTCCGTGTGAACAGCTGGTGTTCCACAATGGAGTCATGCAACGCGCTCTGTTGCTCGTGCCACTGCTGTGTTTCCCCACCCTGTCCGCGGAGACCGTCTCTCTGGCGCGGGACGGAAACCGCATTGAAGTGGAGATCGGCGGACAGCCGTTCACGTCCTTCTACTTCGGGCCGGAGGCAACCAAACCGTACCTGCATCCGCTGCGATCCGCCGACGGCACAATCGTGACGCGCCGCTACCCGATGGAACAGCTAGCGGGAGAGCAGACCGACCACCGCCATCACCGCGGCGCGTGGTTCAGCCACGGAGACGTCAACGGCGTCGATTTCTGGGGCAACGAGCCCGAGCAGCGCAGCCGGGGCAAGAAGGGCATCATCAGCCTGGTGTCAATCGATACGGTGAAGGTCAGCGGACACAGCGGCACGATTGCCTTCACTTTCAGCTGGAACGATCTCACCGGGACGGCGCTCGTGTCCGAACAACGAACAATGACGTTCCATCGAGTCGACGGGGACAACGTCGTCGACTTCGACATCGTGCTCAGCGCACAGAGCGAAACGGTGAAGTTCGGGGACACCAAGGAGGGCACCTTCGCCGTACGAATGGCTACCGAGCTCGAAGAGCAGCACTTCCGGGCCAAGGGCGTGCCCCGCACGGGCACGATCACGAACGCAAACGGCGCCAAGACCGAGGCCAACACTTGGGGCAAGCGCTCGCCCTGGGTGGACTATGCCGGCAGCATTGAGGGCAAGCCCAAGGGGATCGCCATCTTCGACCATCCGGCGAATCCCAAGCATCCGACCTACTGGCACGTGCGCGGATACGGGCTGTTTGCCGCAAACGTGTTCGGCGAGCACGACTTCCACGCTGACGCCAGCCGGGACGGCAGCATCACTCTCGCCAGGGGAGAAACGCTCCGCTTCCGCTATCGCGTCGTGATCCACCAAGGATTGGGCGGCGGCGAGCAGATCAACCGCCTGTTTCGAGCCTGGGCCGAGTCGAACTAGGTCGCCATACATCTAGACCCGTCACCACCGGCATGAGGTATTCGAGAACACGCTTTGAAGAGTGGGTGGATGACGCTTGGGAGAGCATTCCCGAGTCCATTCGGAGGGAGTTCTCCAATCTGATCATCGCCGTCGAAGACGAGCCCAGTCAGGAGCAACTCGCGAAGGCCAAGGTGCCTCGCGGAGACACGCTGCTAGGGCTGTATGAAGGCGTGCCCATCAAGCGGCGCGGCTGGTACTACCAGATGGCGCTGCCGGACAGGATTACCTTGTTCCAAGGCCCCTTGGAACGTTCCTCCGGCAGCGACATCCGGCAGGCGATCTACGAGACCTTGTGGCACGAGCTCGCCCACCACATTGGCATGAACGAGAAAGAGGTGCGGGCGGCAGAGAGGCGAAAGTTCGGCTGAGGGCCGCCGGAACGGCTAAATCACGGCGGGTACAATGGCAGACGCCGCAAGGCCTCGCCTCATGAACTTCGATTTCAGCCCCAAGGTCCAAGATTATCGCCAGCGTTTGCTCGCCTTTATGGACGAGCACATCTATCCCAACGAAGCTCTGTTCCGCCAGCAAATCTCCGAAGGGGATCGCTGGGCACCGCCGCAGATCCTTGAGGAGCTCAAGCCCAAGGCGCGCGCCGAGGGCCTCTGGAACCTGTTCCTGCCCGACAGCCGGTACGGCGCCGGCCTGACCAATCTCGAGTACGCGCCGCTGTGCGAAATCATGGGCCGCTCCCCGATGGCCCCGGAGGTCTTCAACTGCTCGGCACCGGACACCGGCAACATGGAGGTTCTGGTGCGCTACGGCACCGACGAGCAGAGGGAGCGCTGGCTGAAGCCCCTGCTGGCCGGCGAGATCCGCTCCTGCTTCTCGATGACGGAGCCGGACGTGGCCTCGAGCGACGCCACCAACATCCGCTCCACGATCCGTCGCGATGGCGACGAGTATATAGTCAACGGCCACAAGTGGTGGTCGTCTGGCGCCGGCGAAAAGCGCTGCAAGCTCTCGGTCTTCATGGGTAAGACCGATCCTAGCGCGCCTAAGCACAAGCAGCAGGCCATGATCCTAGTGCCTCTGGATACACCGGGAGTGAATATCAAGCGCGTCCTGCACGTGTTCGGCTATGACCATGCGCCGCACGGCCACGCCGAGATCCACTTCGACAACGTGCGCGTTCCCGCTTCGAACATGCTCTTGGGAGAGGGCCGGGGATTCGAGATCGCGCAGGGCCGGCTCGGGCCGGGCCGCATCCACCACTGCATGCGCTCGATCGGCATCGCCGAGCGAGCGCTGGAAGCCATGTGCCGCCGTGCAAAGCAGAGGGTGGCTTTCGGCAAAACACTGGCCGAGCACGGCGCACTGCGCAAGGAGATCGCCGATTCGCGGATGGAGATCGAGCAACTCCGGCTGCTCGTGTTCAAGGCCGCCTACATGATGGACACTGTGGGCAACAAGGTCGCGCGGCAAGAGATCGCGCAGATCAAGGTGATCGCGCCGAACGTTGCGCTGCGTGTGCTGGACCGGGCGATCCAGGCTCACGGCGCGCTAGGCGTGTGCCAAGACGCCTTCCTCGCCAGCGCATGGGCGAGCCAGCGTACCTTGCGGCTCGCTGATGGCCCGGACGAAGTCCATCGCGAAGCCGTGGCGAAGCTGGAGTTGCGCAAGTACGACTGAAGTTTGCGTGCTTGGCGCCAGTGGGCTGCCCAAAATGGGAAATTGTGAAATCCTTTTCGGAGCGATCCATCCGCGGGAAGCTCTCCCACCGGTTCATGCCGACAATCCGACGGCAACTGCGAGGCAAGGACCGTTGACGCAGCCTGTGGGGGCATTGGAGATGTCCAGAGTCTCGTAACTTTTCCAATCCGCCATCGGCGCAGGCTGCGCTCGTCGACAGTCAGGGCTTGGAGCTTCGCCAGCGAGCGCACCAAGCCGTCCTCGGCGCATTCCCGGGTGAGTACTCTTTGCGCCTTAGCGTCTTCGTGGCGGATTGACATCATGTGTGAATCAATCCAAAATCAGGCAAGAGGTTTGATTTGCTACTAGAAGACCTAACTGCTGTAATCGAGTCACGGCGGAGCACCATCCGCAACCACCGTCAGTTCATTAGCGAAAACGAGACCAGAACTCGGATGGCTCTCATTGATCCCCTCCTTAAAGCGCTCGGGTGGGACTCTAGCGATCCAAGCCGAGTGGCACCAGAATATGGGGTTGAAGACAAGAAAGGCAAACGCGTTGACTATGCATTGAAAGACACTGGCGGCAATCCTGTCGCCATTATGGAGGCCAAGCGACTTGGCGAGGATCTTGATGAGCACCTGATTCAACTGATCAACTACGCAAACTTGAGTGGGATCAAATACGCAGGTCTAACGGACGGAGACCGGTGGCAACTCTACGACGTGTTCGCCCCTGTGCCAATTGAAAAAAAGCGCATGTTGAATGTGTCTATCGATTCGGAATCACTCCATTCCTCAGCTCTAAAATTGCTGGTATTGTGGAACCTCAACCTCCAAGATGGAATCCCGGTCAAAGCAGGGACTCCCGTCTTGAATTTCACAGAAGCTTCACCCACCGTTCCGCAAACACCGATTGACAAGACACTCGAACCTTCCAACACTTGGCTGTCCATCAGTGAGTGCCGCAAGAAAGCGACGGGCAACAAGCCCCAATCCCTGCGCATCGGAGATGGCACACAGCATCCAATACAGCATTGGAACCAGATCTTGCCACTGTTGGCTCGTGGGCTATTCGACGAGGGCTTACTGCACCGAGGCAATACGCCACTGAAGGACCAAGCGGGGAGTCGGCACATCATTGCAAGTGAACCTTCTCATCCGATGGGCAAAGCGTTTACGAAAAAGCTACTGGTCAAAGGTACTCCCTTCTACCTTGACTTGCATGCGTCTGCAAGGCGGATCTTGGCCGACGTGGAACGACTACTTCGACATTGCGAGAAGACTCCAGACAAGATGCGAATTCAATTGAAGCAGTAGCAGCTATTGCTTCTCTGTTTGGAGAGATTGGGACGGCGGGACAATGGGCGTCACGGAACGGACCGCACGCGCTGGGCGGTTACCGTAACCACCCTCGCGCAGTAGGGCTACATGTGCACCTATGCCAAGATCGCCTCGATAGTCCCCACTCCTTGGCGAGTGGACGACCCAAACGGATGCCCAGCTACCTAGCGACGCTCGCAGCACGGATGCCCCGGCCCTCGGACAGGACAATCTCGCGGTTCGGTTCCAGTCCCTCGAGCTTATCGACCTGACCGCTCGGCCAGCGCGCTTCGAGACTATCAATCACGGTATCGGCCCCGAGCCCAAAGGTAGCGACGACCTCGCTCTGGGAGCAGTAGCTCGATCCGCCCCGCACGACCTGTCGCTGCTGGCCCGACGCGCTGGCAAGCGTGAGCAGCGTTCCCAGTCCCGATCTATTGGATTCGGAGCCCACCAGCCGGATTCTCAGATAGTTGTTGGAGTTTCCGCCATCGTTGCGTAACAGCTTGGCCGGACCGTCATTGGTGGTGATCAATACGTCCAAGTCACCATCGCCGTCGTAGTCTGCATACGCCGCTCCGCGCCCGACCAAAGGTTCCGCCAGATCATGGCTCGGCGAGGGCGGGACCAGATCGAACCCGCCGCGGCCATCGTTGCGAAATAGCTGCGGCGCTTGAGCGAATTTCACCGCAGGCTGGACGATCTCGATCTCCTCGTCGAGGTGGCCGTTGGCGCAGAAGATATCCAGATGCCCGTCCAGGTCGAAGTCAAAGAAGAAGGCCCCGAACGTCAGCGAGAGAAGGCTGTCGCGACCGATCTGGCTGGTCGGGGCCTCGTCCACGAACAGGCCGTTGCCCTCGTTGTGGAACAGGTTCAGCATCTCGTTGGCGAAGTTGCCGACCAATAGGTGGAAGCGGCCGCTGCGGTCGTAGTCGGCCGCGTCAACACCCATCGCGCCGCGGGCCTTGCCGTCCTCGGCATAGGCAATCCCGGCCGAGACCCCGTGCTCGCTGAACGTGCCATCTCCCTCGTTTCGATACAGCTTGTTTGGCTGGGTGTCGTTGGCTTGGAAGACATCGGGCCAGCCATCGGAGTCGTAGTCAAAGATGGCGATGCCTAGCGCCTTGGCGGTCGGGTCGTCCACGCCCGCCTTGGCGCTGACATCTTCGAACGTGCCGTCTCCCCGATTCCGGTACAGCACCGACGGCTGTCCGGTATACGACTCGGGCGTGCAGTACGTCTTGGTGGAGCCGTCCATCGAGCACCACAGGTCCTCGTCCGTAGACCACTGCACGTAGTTGGCCACGAGCAAGTCCAAGTGCCCGTCTAGGTCGTAGTCAAACCAAGCGGCGCTGGTGCCGAAGCGAGCATTGTCGATGCCCGCCGACCTGGTTACGTCTTGGAACGTGCCGTTGCCTTGGTTGCGAAACAGCCGGTCGCCATCTAGGACAGTGACATAAAGGTCGCTAAATCTGTCGTTGTCGTAGTCGGCCGCTGCAACGCCCAGGGCATACATGGCCGAGCCGAGGCCAGCGGCCTCGGTCACATCCTCAAACTTACCCCCGCCCGCGTTGCGATATAGCTTGGAGGTAACACCCTCGGCGCTGCCCGCCCAGGGCTTGGAATTCACCAGGAAGATGTCCGGCAGGCCATCGTTGTCGTAGTCAAAGAAGGCGCACCCGGATCCCAGTGTTTCCGGCAAGTACTTCCTGCCGGACCTGCCGTTGTGATGCTCGAAGTCGATACCCGCTTCCTGCGTTACGTCGGTAAAGACAACCGTAGCTTGCGCTGGTCCCCCGGCAGAGCGCTCCGGCTGCGGCACCGGGTGGCCGCAGCCCAGCCAGCCGCATAGCGCCGCAGTCGAGAGGATCTGCTTAGAGGTGGGCAGAAACATGTTCATGGATGGCCTGACGCTCGTTATTGTCTTCCGGGCTGGCCCGCCGCAACTCAGCGGTACGGGTCTGGGCCGATTCGTCCGCCTTGTAGCGCAAGAAGAGCGCCTCCTCGCGCTCGGCGGCTTCCAAGTCGCCTAGGCCACGGTAACAGCGCATTCTCGTATAGTGCATCTGCAGGTCCTCTGGATCGATCTCTGCCACTCGATCCAGCACCTCGACCGCCGCCGAGTACTCCCGGCGCAGAAAGAGGATGTTGGCGATCTCGTTCAGCACCACCCGATCCCGCGGGTACTGGGCCGCAGCGCCACGCAGGTCCTCAAGCGCGCCGTCGTAGTCTCCGGCTGCCCGCCGTGCCAAGGCACGGAAGTATAGAGCCCGTGGCAGGCCCGGGGAGAGCTCGAGCGCTTTGTCGAGAAACGGCTCCGCCTCCGACGTTCTGCCTTCCTCGACCATGGACCGGGCAACGTTCAACCAGCCATCCGGATGCTGGGGATCGGCGTCGACCGCGCGGTGGAAGGCATGCTCGGCTCCCTTGAGGTCGCCCTGCAGCAACAGGCCGATGCCATAGTCGTTCCATCGCTCCCAATCGGTCGGCTCCACCTGCGGCGACCATTCGTCGTTCCGGGCACCCACATGGATGACGGTTTCCGCATTCGCCATTTCGATGATCGGCAACACCGGGATCCGGTCTTTGATCGCTCCCGGCACATTGGCCGGGATATCCGCCGGATCGTATGTGAACTGGCGGTCGTCGAAGCCCTCTCCGAAGCTGCCGGCGCCGGCCTTGCCTGCGTAGGCAAACGCCGTGTAGGAGTGCGAGAACTTGCGGTAGTTCAGCTTGGCGCGCAGTGTGAGAGGCCCGCTCGCATCAGCCGGCACAGTCAGACGGTAGTGAACGACGTCGGCCGCTCCGGGCGGAATTAGCCGGGCGTACAGCAGGCCGCGCATGTGGAACGCGTTGCGCTTGTCGATGGGGTTGCCGTGCGCGTCAACCTGCAAGGCGCGGTAGAAGTGCGCGCCGGGATCGACAGGGCCGGTGCCTCCCGGCACGGCACCGCTCCAGAATATCCGCTTGCCGGCCGCATCCATGGCCTCGAACTCAACCCATACATCGAATGCATCGACCGTGCCGCTGGGAAAGAAATGGCCCACCTTCCTTGTCCGCACAACCACATCGACCCGGACCGTTTCGCCCGGCAGAACGCGAGGGACTGCCCTGTCCAGGGGGGCCGCGAGGTTGCCCACCTCGCGCAGCAGGACCGGCCCCCGGCGAGCGCCGGCCTCCTCTCCGACCGCGAAGCTGGTCGCGGCCGAGAGTTGTCCGGCCGAGCGCATCATCTGGGGCGATGCGGAATCCTCGCCGACCGGTGAAAGCGCGAAGATGTCGACCGTTACGATGCCGTCCTGCAGGAATTTCGTGACTTCGTCCAGCTGGCGCTGGTCTTGGTTTACGTACGGCACGGCCGAGTTGGCAGCCGCGAAGCGATGCGAGCGCACCATGCCATTCTTGCTGCCGGGATCGTTCGAGGGCACCAGCGGCATGTGGCAGTCGGCACAATCCTGCGCCTGTTCGGGGTAGTAGAACGAGCGAGCTCCCTGCCCCGAGACGCCGCTGGCCTGCCAGTTGTCGTAGGAATTGAAGCCGCGCACCCAGCGATAGCTGTTCACCGGCACGTCCAGATGCACTTTGTGGCACGAGGCACAGAATTCGGAACCGTCCTCGCGCATGAACGGCTTCAAGAACGCGCGCCGGTGCGCTGCCGGCGCCGTGTTGGTCACATAGTTGTGGACCGCTCGGACGATCCCGAACTCGCTCGCCGCCAAGCCGTGCAACTTCGGATACTGGATGACGAATCCCCCGTTGCCCATGGTGTCCGGCACGTGCACGATGGAGTGGCATGACACACAGGCCAGCCCGGCGTGGGCTTCGGGAGTGTCAAGCTGGTCGCGAACAGGATCCTCGAACATGCCATTGAAGAGCATGGCGTGGTCGTGGCAGCCAGCGCACCACTTCGAAGCCTCCACTCCCGCGGTTTCCTGCATGTACTCGATCGACTTGCGATAGAACTGGTTGTTGAACGACGAGAAGCGGTGCATGGACGATTGCCACTGCTCGTACACATCCTTGTGGCACTCGCCGCAGGCGGCGGACTCGAGGAAGAAATCTGACGGTATCTTTCCTCCGGTCGTGGTCTGGGCGGCCGAGGGGAAGAATGGGCTTTCACGGCCACCACCCTCGTAGTCCATCGACAGCGGCGCCTGCGTGGGATTGATAATCCTCTGGTCGGCGCTGGGAAACCAGCGCTCCCTGACGGCAGAGTAGGCTGGCAGCAAGAGGGCCACTGCGGCGCAAGCGGCGATCCGCCGGTCCCGCATGCCGACAGCGAGCAGTACAGCGCCGACGAAGCCGAACGCCGCGTGGATCGCGACGACGGGAAGGTGCGGGCGCGTGGCGCCGATGACGCACAATACCGCTCCCAGCGCGGCGCAGGCTGAGAGCGCAACCATCGCCCCCCGGTTGGAACGAGCTCGTCGAAACAGCTCGATGCCGGAAAACCACAGCCCGGCAGAGAGGGCGACCCCCACTACGACGTGCAGCAAGACGTTGGTGACGTAGAAGATGTCAGCCGACGGAAAGGCTACCAGCCAGCCCGAATTCAGCAGCAAGACGAGGAACGCTGCTCCGACCACGGCACGCGTCCGCCGGGAACTGCTGGCGGACTCTCTCTCTGCACCGATTCCCGAATGCGACGTCACTGCAGCTTGCTCTGGGCCACGAGCGGCCGGATCAGACGCATCGCGGGCCGTGTGTGGTAGCGGAGTAGGTCCGCTTGGTGGGTCGCGCTCGTTGGGTAGCTCTCGTCCGGGCCGTACGGATAGCCACTCATCGAATGAAACGGAAGCGGCCAGACCGAGTCCCCGAATGCAGTGTTGGCCTCGTTCTCCTTGGCCCAGCCATCGACCAGCAGCAAGTAGTCCCGGACCCAGCCCGATGCCAAGGCGGGCAATTCCGCGGCGCTGAAGCGCAGCTCGAGCTCGTCTCCGGCGCCCATGATCACGTAGCGGTCATCTTCCCGATCCAGCAGTTCGCCCACTGCGCCGAATCGCGTGTACCTGCCTGGCGTTGGATTCCAATTGGTCGTGGCCGACACCTGCTGGTAGTCGAACCATTCCGGCTGCGTCCGGCCGTCCGCAACATAGTTGCGCGAGAAGCCTCGGAAGCGCAGGTTGGCGATGCCAGCCTCCATCGTCGTGACTCGCGCTTCTGCGGCGGAGGGCTTGACGCCGATAAACGCAGCGTCCCAGTAGACGCACATATTGGTCACCAGCCGAACCTTGCGGGAATCCGACAGGAACTGGCCGCTCAGGTCGACCGGTATCGTGCGCAGGGTGCCGCCGGGCAAGCCAACGTCGGCAATGGCGGTGACCCATTCGCCGCTCTCGTCCTGCACCTGCAAGAACGGCGGCTGAATCGCTGAGGCCTTGCTTTGCGACGCTGCCACGATGCTGCTGGCAGACGACCAATCGACCCAGCCCTCAAGGAACAGGACGGCATCTTCGGCATCGAAATGCGGGAACTCTAGCGTCAGCGTGTGTCGCTCGGCACGGTTCTCGTAGTTCCGTTCGAACATCGGGTAGCGGCGATCACTGCTGGCTATCAAATCGAGGACGTCCTCTCCGCGATGGTTGTAGGCCGCCACGGGCATGATGGGGGAGCTCACGCCGAAGAGCTTGAACTCTGGAAATGGCGGGCCCTTGGCCTTTTCGTTGACGATCACGCGCATGTCTTGCGGGTGATCGACCGCAAGCAGACGGATCTTGTCGATATAGGCGGTCTCGCGCAGTTCCTCGGTCACTCGAACGTCGAGGAATCCGTCCCGCTCGGCCAGCTGGTCGCCACGGATCGTGACGTATTCGTCGTGGTCCACAGGGAAGTACACGCCCCGAGCCAGACTGGCGCCCAGTGGCGCTACTCCCAGCACTTCGCTGATGTACTCGAACTCCGCTCCGTTCCAAGTAAATACCATCGGGCAGGATCCCGAGAGCCTAGGCGCTTCCTTGATGGAGATCTCGCTTACCGGTTCCTCCGGCATTTCGTTTTGGATCAAGCCGTTGGCCCATGTGACGCGAACGGTGTCGAATGACTCGGCGCCGCCCAGCCCGAAGTGCAGCGGCACGCCGGCGTAGACCTGCTTGGCATAGGTGAGCCCCGCCTTGACCTCGACGCGCGCCTCGCTGCCGATGGCAGGACTCTTGACTCCTTCGAGTCGGACCGTCAGTCCGCGATTGCTCGTTTCGGTCCGGTTGGCCGCAAAGAGGAGCTGCCCGGCGGAGTCAGCGATCAGCAGATCGGGGCGTCCGTCTCCGTCGAAGTCCCCAGCGGCGGCGGCGCCGGCCTGGGCCACTTCGCCGGCGGGCATTGCCAAGAAGTCGAATCCGCCGCGATTCGCCAGGAAGCCACTCGCTGTCGCAGCGTCGAAGCGCCCGCGGAGCTGGAAGTCAGCCCAGGCCGCGATGGGGTCCAGTTCTGGACCACCGCGCAACGTTCCGTGGTGGTTCTCGAGCACGATGGTCCGCTCGGCAACCGTGACAGCGATGTCGAGATAGCTGTCATGGTCGATGTCGATCACATCCAGCCGCGCCCGGCCCGCCGGCACGGTCACGCCGTCAACAGCAACAGCGCTTCCGAAAACGCCGAGCTTGCGGTCTTGGTGGACCGCAACTCGGTCGCCGTAAATGGCGATAAAGTCGTGCCCGTTGTCCTCGAACAACTCAGCGACCACCGCTGAGCGGACCGGCCCGTCGCCGAAAGGAAACTGGCTCGAGACATCTGCCAAGCCGCCTTCCCCATCGTTCTGCAGCAGGCGTTTTTCCTGACCGAGGGCGAACAGGTCGAAGTCGTTGTCGCGGTCATAGTCGGCGAACAGGCATGTTTCGAAGTTCCCGGAAGCTTCGAAAGCGCTTGCGAACGAGCGGCCTGCTCGATTGACCAAGACCTCCACCCCGTCACCATCCACTCGGCAAAGGTCAGCCAGCCCGTCACCATCGAAGTCGCCCGGCGCGTAGTGAGTGGCGCCAACCAGGCGGGCGCCGATGGAAGCTGGCCCGCCTGCTGCATTTCCCAACACCGCAACCGCGGCATCGCTTGACCACGCCATCGCGTCGGAGACGCCGTCGCCATTGATATCCAAAGCGACAGCGCCCGAGGGGTCGCCAGACAGTTCGCCGATCCGTTCGACGCCGAACGCAAACGGGGCCGCCGATGCCGCTTCGCCGGTAGCCAGCGACGGGTCGTAGAGTTCGGAGTAAAAGCTCCAATCCACGTCCTCGCCTACCGCCGCGTCCTCGGTGGCCGCCTTGAGGCCCTTGAAGATATCCAGTTCGCGCATCGCCCTTTCGGAATCGGTCCGGCGCAGGATCCCGAACAGCTGGAAGTGCGGCGCGGCCAAGGATGGATCGAGGCTGATGGTCCGCTCGAACTTCTCGATGGCACGCCGGATGTTGCCCTGCTGCTTATAGAGCGCCCCTAGGTTGTACTGCGTCTTGGCCTCGTCCGGCACTAGCTTTTCCATCTGGAGCAGCTGGTCGAGCGCCATCTCGACCTCGCCCGCCTTCTTGTACTCGATGCCGAGGTTGAAGTAGGTGTGGGGCAGTGTCCGGTCAAGCTTTTGCGCCTGGACGACTTGTGCAATTCCCTCCTCGCGCTGGCCGGCGCGCAAGAGAGCAAGCCCGTAATTGAGGTGTTCTTGGGCAGAGTCGGGATTCAATTCCAGCGCCTCGGCTAGCTGCTCAACAGCCTGCTGAGAAGAGCCTGGCGTCTCGTAAAAGGCCTTGCCCAGATTGCGGATCTCTTGCAATCTCGGGGACTCTGCGTCGCTCGGCTGGCTCTGGGCGCTGGCCATGACCCACAAGGCAGCGCAGAAGCCCGCCAGCAGAGCCCACCAACCCGCCTGCCGAAGTTCGATCCTCATGCCAAGCCTCATGGTACTTCAGGCCTGCAAAGACAGCTGCGACAGCGGGAAGCCGTGAGGACGCTCTGGATTGCCAGATTGCTTACAAACACCCTCCTAGACGCTTGCAGGAGTAGACGGGTAGAAGGGGAGGTCTAGCCATCTACCCGTTCGGAATTCGCGATTTCCGGAATCCTGACCGCTCCGATTGGTCTTTATGAGGCTCGCTCCTCCTTATCCTCCGGCTCAGAGAGTCCCTGTGAGGACTCGCTTGAAGCTCTGGGTCGCTCACCTCACTTCGCAGCTTATCGCTCGGTGCCCAGTCTCAGTCCTCTTGACAGAGTGATATTATAGTGATATCATTAAGCGATCATCGGAGGCAATGATGACGCAAGAAAAAACGGTCAACGCAATGAGCGGCGGGCTTGCGCTGCTCGCCCTGCTGGGCGCGCTCGCCTTCGGCGTCACTCTGTTCCTGGGCGGCATCGCGAGCGACGAACCGCTCGCAATCGCTGCCGGTGTGTTGTTGGCTCTAATCGACGCGGTTCTAATGTTTGGTCTGTTCATGGTCAACCCGAACGAGGCGCGCGTGCTGCAACTGTTCGGAAGGTATGTGGGCACCGTGCACAAGCATGGTCTTCGTTGGGCCAACCCGTTCTACACGAAGCGACGGATCTCTGTCCGGGTACGCAACTTCGAGACCGAGCGCTCCAAGGTCAACGACACGGACGGCAATCCCATCGAGATCGCCTCCGTGGTGGTCTGGAAGGTCGTTGATACCGCTGAAGCCTGTTTCGAGGTGGACGACTACATCAACTTCGTACAGGTCCAGAGCGAGGCCGCGGTCCGCAATCTAGCGACCCAATACCCGTATGACACGCAGACGGACGGGCAATTGTCCCTACGCGGCAATACCGAGGAGATCGCCGGCCAATTGAAGACTGAGATCCAAGGCCGTCTCGTCGCTGCGGGCGTGGAGGTTCTCGAAGCCCGGATCACTCACCTAGCCTATGCCCCGGAAATCGCAGCGGCCATGCTCCAGCGGCAGCAGGCCGGAGCCATCATCGCCGCCCGCAGCCGGATCGTGGAGGGAGCAGTTGGCATGGTCCAGATGGCGCTTGAACAACTAGCCAGTCAAGACATCATCGAACTTGACGAGGAGCGCAAGGCAGCCATGGTCAGCAATCTGCTCGTAGTCTTGTGTGGCGACAAGAGCACCCAGCCAGTGCTTAACACCGGCACGCTCTACCAGTAGGTTGGATGTCTGCGATGCCTAGTCGCTGAGGGGAGTTGGTGAATGTCGGCACGGAAGCCGTTCCTATTCCGCACCGACCCCGAGATCTTTGAGGCGCTTCAGCGCTGGGCGGCCGACGAGTTGCGCAGCGTCAACGGCCAGATCGACTATCTTCTTCGACACAGCCTGCGACAGGCCGGGCGCTTCCCTCAGCGGGCGAAGCTTGACCCGAGCGTTCGCGAGCATTCGCCTGACAACAGCGAGTCCTCGGCGACCACCAAGGAATCCTAGCTCACCAGTTGCGGCCGACGGCATTCGGCGGGCATTCGGTCGCGTTCCCAACGGCATCGCCCGACGGCGCCGTGCTACCCAATCTGAAAAACTGCAGACTACCCATCACTCCGTCGCGGCGCCAGATGGCTCTGCAACAAACTGGCGGGACAGGAGAGGCCATCGAATGCCCGTACGTCTCGATAGCAAGAAACAGAAAGAGAGGTAGACGATGGCTAACGAGCAGGATATGACATCAGAGCCCCGTCGAGCTGTGCCGCACGGCTGCCCTCAGTGCCAAGACCTGTTCATCAACGAGGCTGGACCGTTCACGTGTGAGGGAAGTGGCGGTCAGGGCAGGTCGGCCACCCACATTCTCCCCTGGACGCTTCTTCCGTCCTTGGAACCCCCGGCGACGTAGAGTTTGCCGTCGATGATGGCAGCGGCCGGCGATGACAGAGGCATTGGCAGCTTGCCAACAAGCTCCCAACTCTCGCCGGGCCGTAGCACCAGGATATCCGGATCGACGGACTTGGTTCCGCCAGTTGGAGTGGTGTGCCCGCCCACCATATAGATCCCCCCATCATGGACGAAAGTCCCGGCCTCCCCATGGGAATGGCCTTTGGGCAAATCCGGACCACGGCTCCAAGTATCGGTCTCGGTGTCGAATATGTCGACGCGTGGCTGGTCGAGCTGTACGCTGTCGTGATGCAACTGGCCGCCGATTGCATAGATCCGCGTACCGAGGGAAACGGTCGAGAACTGGTTGCGGGGCAAGGGCAACGGTGCCGCAGGCCTCCAAACTGCCGATCCTTCGGCCCAGCGTTCGAGGTCGAGAACCCAATGATCCCCAGAGTCGGTATCACGATCCGCCTTCAAGCCGCCGATGTAGTGCAGCTCGCGGCCGACCCCAGCCAGCCCTCCGCCTGCCCGGGGTTCTGGGAGCAGCGGCGCCGCAGTATAACGGTCCTTTTCGATGTCGTAGCTCCACACTTCGGCAATGGCGTGGCCCTTGTAGCCATCCTTGAAACCTCCGGCGAACCAGACTGTGCGATTGTCCAGAACTGCGTTGATGTGTGTGACAGCGCTCGGCATGTCCTGAATCTGCGTCCAGCTCCCGTCCGTCGGGTCGAAAAAATCCGAACGCTTGCTCGATCGGACACCCTGGGTATAGCCGGCAAACAGGTAGAGCTTGCCTTCGATCGAGACGGTTGCGGCCTCCCACTTGCCCACCGGCATTTCCGGTAGTTCCGCCCACACCAGTTCACCCGGGCGAACGCTTGGAGCACAGAGTAACGCAGCCGCGACAAGCGGGGCCGTTCGATTGCATCGGCGCTTCCGAAGACCGTTATCAGCGGGCATGAGTAGTATTCGATCCGGTATCCCGTCAGCCAATGGCAGATGAGCGCTTGACGCCGCGCCAGCTCTTCGGCCGCCGGCCCATAATACTGCATGGCCCGAGACGTGACTCCGGGGCCCCTACGAACCGCACAAAGCGGCCCGTAGCATTGTGCTGCCCTGGGATATCGCGTGGGACACGCAGCCGGTGGAACGGTTCTGGGACTAGCGGCACTCCACGTGTTAATCGGCAGGAAGCTAATGGAATGGAGGCGGTCATCGGTTCGTGACAGCCACCTAATCCGGCCCAAGGGCATGAGGATCGCGAGTCGGAGTGCGGCCGGCAGAATGAGCAGACGATGATAGAGCGGACCGGGCCGCAACTTGTGTGTGATGGAAGGGATTCGAATACGCCAGTGCCGGTCTCGTCCGCAACTATTCCGCCGGAGGCTTCCAGTTCGGATGGGGCACGTGGGCTTCCTGCATAGCATCCTCGATCTCTTTCAGGACCTCGGGATGACTCCTCGCAATGTCGTATCTCTCGGCCAAGTCAACAGTCACGTCGTACAGTTCGACTCTCCCTGTCAACATCGGCTGGCGGACGCCCTTCCAGCGGCCCATCCTCACGGCTTGCGCCGAGCCGCCCTCGTAAAACTCCCAGTACAAGTACTCGTGCTCCTGCTGCTCGCCGGTTCTTCCGGTCAGCGTAGGCACAAAGCTCACCGAATCGGTGTCTTGCGGCAGGTCCGCGCCCGCCAGCTCGGCGGAGGTTGCCATCAGATCCCCGAAGTAGCCGATGTGCTGGGACACCCTGCCCGGCTGGATCGTGCCGGGCCACCAAGCGAGGAACGGGACCCTGATGCCGCCGTCATAGAGAGCCCTCTTGGTACCCCGCAGGGGGCCGGACGGATTGAACCGGAGCAGGTCATGGTTGGCTTCGTTGTGCGGGCCGTTGTCGGACGAGAACATCACCAACGTGTCTTCGGCAACGCCCAGCTCACTTAATCTGTCGAGCAGTCGCCCGATATCGCGGTCCATGTGGGTAATCATCGCCGCCTGCCCCTTGTCCGGCCCCGGCCAGTCCATGCCGGAATAGATCCCGTGATCGGGAATCTCTGCGCCGTCACCCGTGCCGCGCGTGCCCTCGTTGTTGGCGTGCGGGATCGTGAGCGCCAGGTACATGAAGAACGGCGCGTCTCCCCGATCCTCCAGCCAAGCCATCGCCTCGCGCATGATCACGTCGTGGGAGTACTCGTTGCGCTCCGTCGCCCAGCCTCCAGTGAATCCGCCATAAGTGCGTGATACACGCTGGACCTTGTTGCGCAACGGCATCCTCTCCAGCCCCTTCCACAGGAACTCTGGGTAGTAGTTGTGCGCGTGGACTTGATTCAGGTATCCGAAGAACGTGTCGAAACCCTGCTTGAGCGGGTGGCCCTGCAAGTCCACCTCGCCAAGGCCCCACTTGCCGAACAGGGCCGTAGAGTAACGGGCTGTCTTGAGCACCTCGGCCACGGTGACATCGACATCCCTCAGGGACTGGGCATCCATCCGCGGGCCGGAGGCGTTGCCGCGCACATGCGTGTGGCCCATGTGCTGCCCGGTCATCAACACGCTCCGCGACGGGGCGCACACGGTGGCTCCCGCATAGAACTGCGTGAAGCGGATTCCCTCGGCAGCCATGCGGTCGAGTTCGGGCGTCTGGATGACGGTCTGTCCGTACGAGCCGAGATCTCCGTACCCTAGGTCATCGGCCAAGATGAAGATGATGTTGGGGCGCCTGTCCTCCTGGCCGGCGGCTGGAGACGCCAGCAGTGCAACTAGGCAGAGTGTCAGAGCAGATCGATACATCGGATCACCGCGAAAACTAGATTCTAGCCCGGCCGCTGCTTGGCTCGCTTGAGGAGGCACCGCTCCTCAGAAGACCCAGAGATTCGGAACCGTTGCCACCGCAACCGAGCGTGCCCTTGCTTTGGCGGTTCTCAGAGAATCTCCCAGCCGGCATCATCCACAATTACACTCCGAAAGGAAATAAAATACGAAAAAATCTGGATATTTACTTGACATCGTATCCAATAATCAGAAATACTACCAGAAAAGCTTGCATTCAAGGCCCTACGATCCGCCGAGAGCAACATCCGTTCGGCAATCGATTGGCAGGGCTGGGGAAACAACTCATGACACTCGATCCAGAAACCCTGAGCATGATTCGGGCAGCGCTGCTCGCCAGCGCCGCCGTTCTGGCGATCGCCAAGATCTCTAGACAGTGCAGCGCCGAGGGCTTGCGCCGCCGACTCCGTGCAATGGAATTGGAGCTGTTCGAATTTGCCCGTCTCGGCCAAGTCGGATTCAGCGAGCCGGCCTACCTCCTGCTGCGGGACAGCCTTCGCAGCGTTGCCTGGGCTTCGCAGGATTTCAGCCTGACGCGCGCCGGGCTGGCTCTGCTACAAGGACACGACATCTGGAGGTCGGCAAACCTCCAGCGGCAAACGCGAGTCTGGGAGGAAGCGCTCGACCAAGTCGTAGACTGGCGCTCCAAGACGGCGATTGCCGACATGCATCGGCAGATGCTGAGGACAGTCAGGACCTACCTGACCCTCGGCGCCATTCCGTTCGCCGCCTGGTTCTGCCATAGCGTCGTTCCTGTCTTCGCTCGCCTCAGCCGGCACCGGGCACCGATGCGCAAGACGCGCCTGCTCGAAGCCTACGCCTGTACCTTGACCGGGCTGCCGATCCGCTAGCCTACTTCGTCGCAATCACGCGGGCCAGCGACCGCGAAGGTGCCAATGCCGAAGATGCCCGGGACTTCAAAGGGCAGCGAGCCCAGCTCTCTTCGATAGAGATCCTCGAGATCGTTGGCGGCACATGCATCGACCGGCTCGAATCCGCTCCTTCGCATCAGGGCGTCCATCTGGTCAAGCGAATACTCGCTCCGCATCGGTTCGCCGCAATCTTCGACAAGCTTGAGAAGATTGCTGCGGACGCTACCGCTGCGCGGAGCGGATGATGCTTGGTCCAGCAGGTAGTCCACGACGATGCAGCTTCCGGGTGACAGCCTTGCCGCAATCGATCGGGCCGTGGCTTCCAAGCCGCCAGGCGTGAGGTAATAGGCCACTCCCAGCAGAGACAGGAACGCCGGCCTAGTGGTGTCAAAGCCAGACGACACAAGCGCGTCGACCACGCTGACTTCCGTGAGGTCGGCACCGATGAAGTGGTGCGTTGACGAGACATCAAGTCCCGCTTTGCGGATCCGCTCCAGCTTCTTCCATTGCACAGCTGGATGGTCGATCTCGTAGATTTCGACGCGCTTCGCCAGATCCGGGCGCCGAAACGGAAACGAGTCCATCCCAGCGCCGACCATGACGTACTGGCCGACGCCTTGCTCGACTGCGTCCTCGAGCGCTCGTTCGGCATAGCGAGCCCGGATGACGACCACCATGCTGGCGGGCATGATGCGGCCGAGTTCGACTCTCGCCACATACCAGCCCAGTGGCCGGAATCGAGCTGCCAGTCCCAGCAACGGGCCGCACAGCAGCCTAGCGTAGGGGTCTTCCAGCACCGGCGGGTCGGCGCGCTGGTGCCATGCGCGCTCGAACGCCACGATGTCCGCAGTCGAAAGATTCCGCAACAGCGATGGCAGCCGCCGCAGCAGCGGAATCAGCACCTCGTCGATCAACCGCACCAGTCGCCGCGCCGTCCAACCCGGCGCACATCGCGTCAGTCGGACCCGCCCACGACCTCGAACGTCCCGAAACCGAAAAGACCGGGGATTTCGAAGGCAAGCTCGCCAAACTCCTCTCGGTTGCTCGCTTCCAAGTCGGTGATCGCGAAGTTCTCGACCGGCTTGAGACCACTGTCCGCCATCAGTGCGTTCATCTCGGCCAACGAGTACGAGCTGCGCATGGGCTCTCCCCTTCCCTCAACAAACTTGAGCAGCCTCTCCCGAAGTGGCTGCGTAGCCGGGTCGCACGATTCTTCGTCCAACAGATAGTCGATTACCAGCCGCGTGCCCGGACGCAAGCCTTGCGAGATGGATCTCGCAGTCTCCGCCAGAGTTTCGGGAGTCAGGTAGTAGGCGACGCCCAGCAAGGAGAGAAACGTGGGCTTGGATATGTCGAAGGCTGTTCCGGCCAGGGCTTCCACGATGGAGACGACTGACAAGTCTGCGGCAATGAAGTGGTGGTTCGCGGGTACCGTAAGCGTAGCCTTGGCAATGCGATCCAGCTTCTTCTGCTGGGTCACAGGGTGGTCGACCTCAAACGCATTGATCACTGCCAAGAGATCCGCTCGGCGGAATGCGAAGGAATCCATTCCGGCGCCGAGGATGACGTATTGCCGAACGCCTTCCTCCACTGCTCGCCCGAGACCCTGCTCGGCATAGCGAGCTCGCATGACCACGCACATGCTGACGGGCATCAATGGGGCGAGCACGACCTTGAACAGCAACCATTCGAACGGGCGAAACCTCAGAGCCAAGCCAAGCACTGGACCGCACAGCTTCTTCGCATAGGGATCGTCAAAGATCGGCTGCGGGTGGCGCATGTGCCATCCGCGGGCGGAGGCGACTAAATCCGCGGTTGAGACTTTGTTAACGGGTAGCGACATGCGCGCACAGGCGTAGGTGAATCATTATCGCCCGCAGCCAGATCGTGTCCGAGCCGGCCTAGGACGGGCAGCTGCGCGCCGCAGTGCCGGGCTGCTGCCCGGCGCGAGGCTCACTACACTGTAGAGCGCGATGCTCGAAGATTTCCGAAGTGCTCTGATTGCAGCGACGCTAGCCGCGACCGTGCTGGCCGCGGCGGCGTTCGGCCAGCCGGCTGACCCGCCGCGGCCGGTGCGCAACGACCTGCCCAAGGAAGGGACGGAGCTGCTCGTCCTACGCCACCAGAAGTTTCACAAGGGAGGGCACGACGCCTACCTCCGCCTGAGCCGGGAGGGCGTCTGGCCTTGGTTCGAGAAGATCGGAAGCCGCATTGTTGGGCAGTGGATGGTGGTCCACCCGGACGGCTCAAGTGCGGACCCCTCGTTCGACCACGGATATCGCCTTGCCCGCTACGCCAGCTACGAGCACTGGAAGGCAACCCGCCAAGGCCACCTGCTACTGGGCGGGAACGGCCCCGACTACCGGCGCAACCGGGAGGCCCTCAGCGCCCGCAACCACTATCTGGCGGGATCGAGCGGCGCATATTTTCTCGAGGGCATGACCGCGACCACGCAGGTCTATTACATGCCCGCGCTGGAGGAGACCTACAAGCCGGCCGAGGCTGCACCCGAAGGAGGGCCGCGCCCTGTCCGCAACGACCAGAATTGGCCCGGTCGCGAGATCATCGCTCTGACGAAGTGGCAGGTGGAGAAGGGCGCGGCGGACGGCCTGCTGGGAGGCAGCGCCGAGAGGATCTGGCCGTACCTCGAAAAGGTTGGCGCCCGCATCGTCGGCCAGTGGAAGGCTGTTTACCCGCCGGAGAGTGGATTCACGGAGAGCTCGGAACACGACGAGGTGTTCTTGATGGTGCGCTACGCCGGCTACGAGCACTGGAAAGCGGCCCGCCCGGATCGAATCGTGGCCATGGGCGGGGACGGTCCTGACTACTCGGCCTTCAAGGCTGGCTTGGATGCGCTTGCAAGGGTGAGTCGAAGCCAGTCCGTGACGTTCCTTGAGGGCTACCTGTACCAGAGCCCGCCCAAGTTCCTCCCAGGGCTGCCCGAGACATACCGCACGGCCGAGTGACGTGCTGCCCGGACCGACCGCACGGCGCCTGTGCGTTTGAGAACCGGCCACGTGGCCCTCGATGCGTCGGCCAAGCCTTGACAATCGAGGCCAAGCTGTTCGGAAAATTGTTCTGATGCGTCATTCCTGTACCGTCGCAAAGGGGCGGCTCGTCGTGTTGGCCTGCTTGGCAGCGGCGCTGTCACCGGCTGCCCCGCCCAACGTCGTCTTCTTCTTGGCCGACGATCTCGGCTGGCGTGATCTAGGCTGCTACGGCAGCCAGTTCTACGAAACGCCCAACATCGACGGGCTGGCGCGATCTGGCGCCCGCTTCACCCAGGCCTACGCGGCCTGTCCGGTCTGCTCCCCGACCCGCGCCAGCATCATGACCGGCAAGTACCCGGTCCGCTTGCGCGTCACCGACTACATCAGCCCGAGCGGGGGCAACCAGCCGGAACAGTGGAACCGCAATACCATCCTGCTGCCGTCCAGCTACTCAGACCGGATGCCTCTCGAAGAGGTCACCATGGCCGAAGCGTTCCGGGAGAGCGGGTACGCCACGTTCTTCGCCGGCAAGTGGCATATGGGACCGGAGGGCTTCTGGCCTCAGGACCAAGGCTTCGACCAGAACGAGGGCGGCTGGGAGCACGGAGGTCCGTGGGGCGGCGACAACTACTTCTCTCCGTACGGCAATCCCAACCTAAGCGATGGCCCGGAAGGCGAGTACCTTCCCCTACGATTGGCCAGAGCGACTCGGCGGTTCATCTCCGAGCAGCGCGACTCGCCCTTCTTCGCGTACCTGTCGTTCTACTCCGTACACACGCCGCTCATGACAACCCAGGAGTTGGAGGACAAGTACGCGGCGAAGGCAGCGAAATTCTCCTTCGCCGGCCCTCGCTTCCTTCAGGAAGGGTTCCGCGAGGCGCGACAGGTGCAGGACCACGCGGTCTACGGCGGCATGGTCGAGGCACTGGACACGGCCGTCGGGATGGTCTTGGACGCACTGGAGGAAAACGGGCTCGCTTCAAAGACCATCGTGGTGTTCATGTCAGATAACGGGGGATTGAGCACTTCCGAAGGGTCGCCTACGGCGAACCTTCCGTTGCGCGGCGGCAAGGGGTGGATGTACGAAGGCGGAATCCGCGAGCCCATGCTGATTCGAGCGCCCGGCGTGTCCGAGCCCGGCTCGGCCATTGACGCACCGGTGACAAGCGTGGACTTCTACCCGACCCTGCTGGAATTGGCGGGGCTCCGCAAGCGTCCCGACCAGCACGTTGACGGAGCCAGCCTGGTCCCGTTACTGCGCGGCGAGCGGTTCAACCGAGCGCCGCTGTACTGGCACTACCCGCACTACGGCAACCAAGGCGGCGCGCCGAGCGCTGCGCTGAGGGCCGGGGACTGGAAGCTCATCAAATGGTACGAGGACAGCTCGATCGAGGTCTACAACCTTGCCAACGACCCGGGCGAGCGCTACAACCTCGCAGGCTTGCTCCGGGAACGGTCGAAGTCCCTTCAGCAGCGCCTTGAGGCATGGCTGAAGGACGTTGACGCGAACATGCCCACGAAAAACCCGAAATACGACCCCGACAAGCCGTCGGGACGCTATCCTCCAGACCGGCGATAGCCGGCTCTGGCTAGATCTGCGCAATCGCGCGGCCGCGGCAACTGCTGAGCGCCAACGGCAGCTCAGGCGGGGTCCGCCCAAGGCTCGCCGGGCTGCCAAGCCGTCAGGCTTTCCTTCCACGCTTGGCGGCGGCCGCGCAGGCGCTCGAGTTCTTCCTGGTGGTCGGTAGACTTGGCTAAGTTCGTTTCTTCCTCTGGATCTGCCTCGAGATCGTACAGCTCCTCGTATCCGGGCTGTCCGTCTAGGTATACGTTGTACTTCCAGCGCTCCGAGCGGACTCCCTCCGTACGCGGGATCGGAATGCCCTCGCGCTGCCACAGGAATTCGTAGAACCACTCGGTGCGCCATGGGGGCGACGCGCCGTCCAGCAGCGGCACGACGCTCTCGCCATTTGTTGAAGGATCGATCTCCAGCCCAGCCAATTCCAAGATCGTGGGCGCGATGTCGAGATTTAGCGTCATCTCCGTGCAGCGGCGCCCCATCCGCTTACGGCTGCGAGGGTCCCAAACGATCAGCGGCGCTCGGATGGACTCCTCGTGGATGAAATACTTGCCTGCCCAACCGCGCTCGCCTAGGAAGAACCCGTTGTCAGAAGTGAAGACGATCACGGTATTGCCCCCTAGTCCGCTCTCGTCAAGCCAGGCCAGAATTCGCCCGACCTGCACGTCGACACCAGTAATGAGCCGGTAATAGCGCTTCATGGCAGCCTGCCACGTCTCCGCTGTCGGGAAGCGGCGCTGCTGACGGATGCGACCCTCGTACCCGTCCTTGAGGAAGTCGGGCAAGCCCTCGAAATAGCGAGGATCGAGCTTCTTGAAAGGGGGAATCTCGACGTCCTCATACAGCTCGTCAAATTCGGGATCGTTGATGAAGAACGGCGCGACCCTGTCTTGGACGTGCGGCGCCTTGAAGCTCACCGACAGGCAAAACGGCGTCTCTCCGTCACAGGTCTCCAAGAATTCGAGGGCTTGGTCCCCGATCATCCCGGTCAGGTGCCGGGACTCGCCTTCCACCTCGTGCAAGTACTGCCCCTGCCCGGAAAAGCCCTCAAAGTAGCTGAACTCTTCTTCCGGCAAGGTGCGGCCGACACCATACTTGCCGACAAAGCCTGTTCGGTAGCCGGCTGCGCGCACGCGTCCCGGATAGCTGCGCTCGTGCAGATCCTCCGACATCGGCGTTGCGAAGTCGTGCGTGCCATGGCAACTCGCATAGAGGCCGGTAAAGATCGAGGTTCGCGACGGAGCGCACAGCGACGTGGTGACGAAGTGGTTCTGGAACAACACCCCCTCCGTGGCCAAGCGATCCATGTGCGGGGTCTGGATCAGCGGGTTTCCGTCCGCGCCGAGCATGTCCCAGCGCTGGTCGTCCGTTACCAGCACGATGATGTTGGGCGGCTGTGCCGGAGAAGGATCATCCGTGGCGCATCCAGCCAATCCGACCACCGACGTGATCAGGGCCGAGGACTTCAACAGGTCGCGTCGCGAGAACTCAGACATCTCGATGCTCGGCCAATCAGGGTAGCACCCAGAGGCGATGTTTCAGACAAAGCGGGCCAGTAACACGCGGCAGGCCGGACCCCGCTACGATCAGTAGGCAATGTCAACCAGATGCTGGCCGCTAGCCGCAGCCCTGCTGCTCACCCCACTAGCCCTGAGCCAAGACGAACGGCCGAACTTCCTGCTGATCATCGCCGACGATGTCACCTATAACGACCTGCCGCTCTACGGCGGGCCGAATATTTCGACGCCCAACATCGACGGGCTTGCCTCCGAAGGCTTGACTTTCAACCGGGCGTACCTGTCGATGGCGATGTGCAATCCCTGCCGCACCGAGTTGTATACCGGCTTGTACCCGTTTCGGAACGGTTCGAGCTGGAACCATTCGGCGGCCCGCACCGGCACACTCTCAGTCGTGGATCATCTGGGCCGGCTCGGCTATCGAGTCGGCTTGGCCGGCAAGAAGCATGTCCTACCGGACGAATCCTTCCGCTTCGAGTCCGTCGCCGGCGTCACGAATCACCGCGAGCCCACTCCGGTGCCAGAGTTCGACACCAGCAGCATCGAGGAATTCATGGGCCGCGATGCCGATCAGCCGTTCTTTCTCGTGACCGCCTTCCACGAGGCTCATGCGCCCTGGACGGTGGGGCGTCCTGACAAGTTCGACCTCGCCAAGCTGGCGCTGCCCGAAAATTTGGCCGACACGCCGCGAACACGCGAGCAGTTCGCAACCTATCTCGCCGAGATCGAAGTCTGGGACTGGGAAGTCGGCAAGCTGCTTGACGCGCTGGATGCCAGCGGACAGGCCGATCGCACCGTGGTGCTGCTGACCTCCGAGCAGGGCTCGGCGTTTCCCGGCAACAAGTGGACCAACTGGAACACCGGCGTCCGTACTGCGCTCGTAGTGCGCTGGCCCGGGAAGATTGCCGCCGGAACCCGCACGGACGCGCTGGTGCAGTACGCCGACGTGCTGCCAACCCTTGTCTCTGCTGCCGGAGCCGAGGCTGGTGATCAGTTCGACGGAAGCAGCTTCTTGCCAGTATTACGGGGCCAAGCCGCTGACCACCGCGAATACGTGTACCTGATGCACAACAACGTGCCCGAGGGACCGCCCTACCCGATCCGGTCTATCGTCGACTCCCGCTGGCACTACATACGCAATCTCCAGCCCGAAGCGCTTTACTTCGAGAAGCACATGATGGGCGCGTTCCGGACGAACTGGTTCTGGGAGACATGGCTAGCGGCAAGCGGCCCATCGGCGCAGGCCGCCATCAACCGCAGGGCAGTCATGCTCGCCAACCGCTTCATGCGGCGACCGGCCGAGCAGCTATACGATGTCGCGGCCGACCCGTATCAGATGCGCAACCTGATCGGGGATCTCAGCCTTGCGGACGTTCGCGACCGATTAGCCGCCGCACTAGGGCGCTGGATGCAATCTCAGGGGGATCCCGGCGCGTCGCTGGACTCTGAAGCGATGTGGCGCGACGCACGGCAGGGCCGGCACCTGCCGCCGCGTTCGGGACCTTAGGGTCCCTACCTGCTCGCTTGCCACCCGGCGCATGGCGACTGCCTCAGCGCCGGGCGCGCCCGCAGCGAGCAGAGCCTTCCTCACGGGTGCGGACCGACCCGATGCTTGGGGCCGATCAGCACTCCTTGGTTCGCAAGCTCCCGGGACATACGATAGTAGGCGATGTCGCTCCGTCGGTGGCCAGTCTTGGCACTTGTGCTTAGCTGCCCGGCGCTCGGAGCAGGCCCTGTGCCGGGCGTGCATCTGGCTCGCTACGGCGTTGGCCAGGGCCCCTTGGGCGGGGCGCAAGCGATTCGCATCGAAGGCGCGGCACTGGTCCACACAGGCCAGTCGCTGCCTGCCGATCGGTCCGGCTCTGTGGATGGTGCCCAGGATCCGGGCGCGCAGGTGCGCCGTGCCTTGGACAACTTGGCCCGAGCCTTGGAATCCGCAGGGAGTTCGCTGGACCAGCTGGTCCGGCTCAACGTGGTCACGGCTGACAAGCGGGCCACTTCTGCCCTAGCCAGCGAGATCGAGGCTCGCTTTCGCCTCGACAGCCGGCCGGCGGTGACGCTAGTCGAAGGCAAGCTGCCCGTTGAGGGCGCACTCCTAGCGCTGGATGCGGTGGCTGCCACTGGAATCAGTGGCGAAGCACCCGTCGGGGTGACTTGGACGGTCTCGCAGTCGCTGCCCGGAGTACGGGGAGGCTCGCACGCAGCCGTCCTTCCGAACGGCCCCCGCAGCTTCGTATCGGGCAGGGCTGCCGATGGCGAACCGGAGTTAGCGGCCACCGCGGTGCTGGTCCAGATTGACGAGACGCTCAAGCACCTGGGAGCGAGCCGCGAGCAACTCGTCCAGCTACGGTGCTTCCTACGCCCGATCGAGGCGGCGAGCCTCGTCGAGAGTCGAATCGTCGAGTTCTATGGCGGCCGTGCCCCGCCCGTAGTCTTCATCGAATGGCTGAACCGGCAGGCGATCGAGATCGAGGCCATCGTCGCCGCAGCACCAGCGGACGAGCCGGAGCAGGCCCGGCCCATCGCATACCTGACGCCCCCCGGCATGACAGCGTCCCCAGTCTTTTCGCGCATTGCCCAGGTGTTTCAGCCGGCCAGCATCTACGTCTCAACCCTGAATGGCCGCGGCTCCGGAAGTGCTGAGCAGCAAATCAGAGCGATGTTCGCCGACTTGGCCGGAATTCTCGGGCAAGCCGGCAGCGACTTGGACCACCTAGCCAAGGCCACTTACTACGTCTCCGATGACAGCACTAGCGCCGCTCTGAATCAGATTCGCCCGGAATTCTACGATCCTAAGTCCCCTCCAGCCGCCTCGAAGGCGTCGGTGCGCGGAACGGCCGTGGCGGACCGGAGTCTCGCCGTCGACATGATCGCAGTGCCCAGCGAGCGGCAATGAAGATGAGGGCATCGCTCGCAGCTGCAGCGCTCTGGATGCTAGCCAGCTGCGGTCAGCGCGATGCAGGTCCGCTCTCGCCCCAACAGGCCTTGACATCCTTCCGCATCGCCGAGGGCTTTCGCATCGAGCTATTCGCGGCAGAGCCGCACGTAGTCGATCCGGTCGAGCTAGCGTTCGACGAGAACGGCGCGGCATACGTTGCCGAACTAGCCGACAACCCCGAAGACCCTCCGGAAGGGACTCCTCCGCTCAGCCGCATCAAGTATCTCCAAGACACTGACGGCGATGGCATCGTGGACGAGTACACCGTTTTCGCCGACAATCTGCTGGCCGTCGAGGGGATAGCTCCGTGGAAGGGAGGGCTGATCGCTACCGCAGCGCCGGACATTCTCTACCTCAAGGACACGGACGGCGACCACCGAGCCGACATCCGCGAGACTCTCTACACGGGGTTTGCGCTTGTTAATGTCGAGGGCCGCCTGAGTAATCCGCGTCTTGGCCTCGACAACTGGTTCTACGTCGCCAATTACGGCTATCCGGGCGAGGTGACCTCCCCGAAGCGTCCGGAGCTACCGGCGGTGAGCGTGCGCGATCGCGAATTCCGCTTCGACCCCCTGAGCGGAGAGGCCGAAGCATCGACCGGAGACGCGCAGTTCGGCCACGACTACAACGAATGGGGCCATTGGTTCATCGCGCAGAACACGACCCACCTGCGCCACACAGTCATCCCGGCGGGGTACCTGAGACGCAACCCCCTGCTGCCCCTCGAGCGCGCCGAGCAGGACATTTCCGACCACGGCCGACCGGCCGCGAACGTATTCCCCATCAGCAGGCCGCAGCAGTGGCGGATCCAGCGCACCGAGGCCCGCCGCAGGCGGTACGCCGAGACCCGGCCGGGCCGGGAGGAGCAGTTGGAGGGCTTCTTCACGGCAGCGTCCGGCACCACCGTATACACAGGGGACCGGTTTCCGAGCAAGCTGCGAGGCAGCGTCTTCGTTGGCGAAGGGAACGGCAACCTTGTGCATTGCGACTTGCTCACGCCAAGCGGGCCCACCTATGTCGCGAGCAGGTGGCCCTCCACAGAGGAGTTCATCGCTTCAACCGACAATTGGTTTCGACCCGTCAACTTCGCCAACGCCCCGGATGGCGCCCTCTATGTCCTCGACTACTACCGCCAGTACTTGGAAACTCCCGATTCCATTCCGGAGGCGGTCAAGCAAAGGCTGAAGATGGACTTCCGCGCAGGAGACGACAAGGGCCGGATCTATCGAATCGTGCCGGACAGTCCCGGCCCGCTCGCGCGCACGGTCCGACTCGGATCCCTGTCCAGCCCCGAACTCACGCGGCAACTGGAGCATCCCAACGGCTGGCACAGGCGCACGGCCCAGCGCCTGCTCGTCGAGCGGCAGGATCTCGCAGTGGCGCCGGACTTGCGGTCAATGGCATTGAGCCATGCGCGGCCCGCCGTGCGGCTGCTTGCGCTGTGGACACTTGACGGCCTCGACGCGGTTGACCCGGACACGCTATCTTCCGCACTAGGTGATCCGCATCCGGCGCTCCGGGAGAGTGCGCTGCGCCTCGCCGAGAGGTTTCCGGACAGGTTCGTTGCGAGTGTGCTCGCGGCCACGCGGGACGAGAACCCTCGGGTTGCCTTCCAAGCGGCCCTCAGCGCTGGCGGCCTACCACAGCGAAGCGGATCGGCAGCCGCTTTGGCCGGCATACTCTCCCGCTTCCCGGACGATCCCTGGTTTCACGCGGCCGCGCTTAGCGCGCCGCCGGGAATGGCTGCATCCGTGCTCGCCGCCCTGGTCGACCGCCAGCCTGAATTCTTCCACGACCCTACCCGGGAAAGAGCCCGCTACTTGCGATCTGCCGCGCAAGTGGTGGCTGCCCAAGGCAACCCGGCAGCAACCGAAGCCCTGCTTCGCCTGCTAGCGGGCGCCGAGCCCCTCAACCACGCCCGATGGAAGATCGCCGCCCTTGACGGGCTGGGTGCCGGACTCTCGCTGCACATCAGCGGGCCAAGCGGAAGTGGCTTCGCCAGCGAGGCCATCAGCCGATTCCTGGAGGACCCGTCTGAAGGCGTGCGCGCGGCCGCCAGCCGGGTGGCGCGCCATTTCGACCTCGGGTCCCATGTGCGGCAGGCGAAGCAACTAGCGCACGCACCTCAGAGCCCGCTCAGCGAGCGACTGGCAGCGGCACGCATCCTGCAGGCGGGCCGCTACGCGGATGTCGCAGACTCCCTGAGCAGCTTCCTGCTCGAACACCCGGAATCCGACCTGCGCATCGAGGCCGCCCGCTCCATCGCCGCGTTCGAGGATCGAGACGCAGCCCGGACCCTGATCAGCGCCTGGCCGAATTCGCCGCCGTCAGTGCGCGACGCGATCGCGGGGGCCCTGATCCGTAAGCGCGTGCATGCCGTGGCGTTCGTTGAAGCGGCTAGGCAGGGCCGCATTCCGCCCTCCGAAATCCCGGCGGTCACGCTGATCCGGCTAGGCCAGCATCCGAGCGAGGCTGTCCGGCGGGCCGCGGCGGGAATCGAGCCCCCGGACGAACGCGACCGGGGCCAAGTGATCGTCGAACACTTGACAGTGCTCGAGCTGGGCGGAAATCCACAGCGAGGCGGTGAGGTCTTCCAGCGCGAGTGCGCCAGCTGCCACCTCTCGCGAGCACAGCGGGGGCGCATCGGCCCCGACCTGTCGGGAGTTGCCAACCGCAGCAGGGAAGACCTGCTGACCAGCATCTTGGATCCGAGCTATGCCATCGAAGACCGCTACCGCAACAATCTCTTGGAGACAACGGACGGTCGCTTCCTTGACGGGATCCTCGTCTCCGAAACTTCGGCCACGCTCACGCTGCGCGGCGAGCTTGAGGATGTCTCCGTGCTCAAGAGCGACATCGCGGACTTCCGGGAATCGGACGTGTCCTTGATGCCCGAGGGACTCGAAGAGTCGCTGACCCAGCAGGAGATGGCGGACGTGATCTCGTTCTTGCAGGCCGGACTGTGAGACGGCCTGCGCCCGGCCCCGTTGCGTTGGTCTCCCGGAGTCGGCCCTCGGTGGGAGCGTGGGATACTATTGCCGCCCCATGAGCCCGTTCCGATCCGCCAGCCTCTACAGCACTGCCGTCGTGTTCGGGCTGCTTGCCCTCGGATCGTCGAGAGCCGCCGCCAGGAATCCCAATATCGTCTACGTGATGGCAGACGATCTCGGCATCGGCGACGTTGCCTGCTACGGCGGCGACCGCTGCCAGACCAGCACGCCCGCATTCGATTCACTGGCCCGGGACGGGATGATGTTCACCGACGCGCACTCCGTTGCGTCTGTGTGCGTGCCATCCCGCATCGCCATCATGACGGGCCGCTACGCGTGGCGCTTCGCCAAGCCGTCCCAGAGCGGTCCGTGGGGATTTCTCAATCCCCAGCTCCCTGCTGGCGCATTCACGCTCGGAACGATGCTGAAGCGAGCCGGCTACCGGACCGGCTACGTCGGCAAATGGCACCTCGGCACGTTGATGCATACCAAGGACGGCAGGAACCAAGGCGTGGACAACGTCGACTATGAGCGTCCACTCAAAGTCGGCCCCAATGACTTCGGCTTCGACTACTCGTTCATCCTCCCGGGCTCGCTCGACATGTACCCGTACGTCTTCGTTCGCAACGGCCGCTTCCAAGGGGAGGTTACTGCCCAAAAGGGATGGAGCGCGTTCAATCGCGTGGGCCCGGCCGCCAAAGACTTCGAGGACTACAAGGTCTTGGACGCGTTCGCCACAGAGGCGGAGGCGTTCTTGGACCGCAACGCCGAACAGGCCCGCAACGGCAGGCCATTCTTCCTGTACGTGGCTCTGACGTCGCCGCACACGCCCACGAGCCCGAGTCCCGCGTTCGAGGGCACCAGCAAGCTGGGTCTGTACGGGGACTTTGTCGAAGAGACCGACGCGACGCTCGGGCGCGTGCTCGCCGCGCTGGACAAGCACCGGCTGGCGGACAACACGCTGGTCGTCGCCACCTCCGACCACGGCGCCGCGCCGTACGCCGGCAACGTGCGCAAGGCAACCCCGAACTTGATCCGAAAGCTCGAGCCCCTCGGCCATTACGCCAGCGGCATCTATCGGGGATACAAATTCACCCTGTACGAGGGCGGGCTGCGGGTTCCCTTCCTTGTCCGCTGGCCCGGCAGGGTCGAGCCGGGTTCGGAGTGCCACGGGCTGGTCGGTCTGAATGACATGGCGGCGACTGTTGCCGAGATCGCAAGCGTCGAACTCGCGCCCGGCGAAGCCCCTGACTCGATTAGCATCCTGCCGCTTCTCACTTCGCCGAGTTCGTCCAGTCCGAGAACGAGCCTGGTCATGCAATCTCCGCTGGCTTTCGCGATTCGCCACCGGCAATGGAAGCTCGCCCTCACACCGGGGAGCGGGTCGCGGGGCATGTGGGGCACGCTGCCGATCCCTGAACAGGCGTGGGGAGACGCCATGCGCTCTTTCGGGTCAACTCCTGCTGCTGCCGACCTGCGCAAGGCTCCGTTCGTTCAGTTATTTGATCTCGATACCGACGTGCGCGAGACGAAGAACCTAGCCAGCGACCGTCCTGGAGTCGCCGCTAGGCTGGCAGCGCTATTGGACAAGACCGTCGCAGACGGTCGCAGCACGCCCGGGCCGGCACTTGAGAACGACGTGCCTAGCGTGGAATTGCATCGCAATTCCGTGCAGTGGCTCGAACGTTACAGTGGCACCCGGCAATGACTGGGCCCCGCTTGAGACCGCGATCGGCTGCATCGAACGCGCCCAAGGGCCGAGAGTTGTTCTGCCACTAGGGGAAGAAGAACCGGATCGAGCTTACTCCAGCGATCCGTGTCAACAGCAAGCCGGCCAGCTCCAAGATAGTTCGAATGTCGGCCCCCATGGTCCGCTTCCTGCCGCCTCGTACGCTACGAGCCTAAACCGGCCTAGCATCGCGCAGAAGTGGAGCCGACGACCAATCGCCCCGCGCGGGTACCGCAGACCATGGATATAGTGAACTCGTGGCCTACATCAAGACTATCGCCCCGGAAATCGCGGAGGGGGCACTCCTCGACGAGTATCAAGCGGCTCTGCGACGGGCGGGCAAGATCTGGAACATCGTGCGGATTATGAGCCCTAACCCGGGGGTGCTTTCCGCATCGATGAACCTCTATTCCCATATCATGCACGGTCCGTCGCCTCTTTCCAGAGGCCAGCGGGAAATGCTGGCTGTGACTGTTTCCAGGGCGAACGAGTGCCACTATTGAGTGGACTCGCATTGGCACGACCTCCGGGCAGAGGTCGATCACGAAGTTGCAGATCGTGTGCGGAACAACTGGCGGACTGCGGGGCTTGACAGTTCTACCTTTGCGCTGCTGGAATTCGGCGAGAAGCTCACTCGTGCCCCTGAATCAATGGGCGCCGCTGACATCGACGGATTGCGCGCAGCCGGATGGAACGACCGAGCTATACACGATGCCGTCCAAGTCGTCTCGTTCTTCAACTACATCAACCGCGTTGCGGATGGCCTCGGAGTCGATCCCGAGCCCAGTTGAGGCTCTGGGGCGAGGAAGTCCAATTGATCACTGAAGCGATCCCGTGCCACCGGACTGTGCCGAATTGACGGCAGTCCTCAGACCAAGATTTCGGGGATCGGGCTGCCCTGCATCTCGCCGGGCGCAACGCCAAGCATCCCCAGCACGGTCGGCGCTAGATCCACGTGCGCGATGCGACGGTCGGCCTCTCCACGGTCCAGGCCCGCTCCGAGCGCCAGCATCCAAACGTCCCGGCACGACGGATCCCCGCTGCGGTGGTTCAAGAAGCCGTTGGCCGTGTCCTGGTCCCCGTCACGACCCAGTTCCGGCAGGATCAAGAGCGTCGTCTTGTCGCGGTAGGCAGGGTTGGCCTGCACTTCGTCCCACAGCATGCCGCACAACCGGTCAGTCTTGGTGATCGCCTGCAAGTAGAGCGAATACGCGCCCCAGTGCGCCACATCCATGTCCCAGAAGTTCACCAGCATCAGGCGCGGCGCGAACTCCCGCATGACCTCTCTTGCAACGAAGAAAGTCAATTCGTCCCCTGAATTGGGCGCTTCGGGGCCGTAGATGTACTCCACCAAGCCGCGCTTGAGCGTCTGCCTGACCTGCCGGTCCAGCTGCCGGCCGCCGCGAAAGATCGTCCAGCCGATCCCCTCGTAGCCAGCGTTGAGGATGCCCTCCAATTGGCGCAGCACGTTTTCCCGGTCTGCGACGCCTTGATCGAGGTCGCGCTTGATGACCTCGTCCACCGCTTCAAGCAGCAGCTGCTTGGGCAGCACCACGTTCGCGCCATGGTTCTCGCCGAAACCGCGCACCTTCGTCGCGCCCATCGTGGCAAAACTCTTGTTCGTGCAAATCGCCCAAGCATCGGTCGAGCGCGCACCCGTCGCCTTGCGGAAGTACTCGAAGATGGTGGGGCTCCTGGCCCACCCGAATCCAAAGTCATCGACCCGCTGCCAGTTTCCGGTGACGATGCTGGACGTGGAATTGTAGTGGGACAGCACCCCGTCGTTGGCGCAGCTTCGAAAGAAGCGCCCGTCGTCCTTGAGCCCGACCAGCCTAGGTATGTTGCGCAGCCCCTCCGGCGCGAAGGTCTCCTGATAGCGGCAGCCGCCCCCGAAAGTCACGATGATGACTTTGCGATCCGATTCGGCGGGTTCCGCTGGACGGGCCCAAGCCCACGGGGGCACGAGCTTCTCGGCGATCGCCAGTCCGGCGAGTTTGAGAAAGTCGCGCTTGGCCAGCCGCAGCATCAGTAGGCGACAATCTCCCCGCCGGGGATCTTCTTCCGCAGGTTCGGGCCCAAGTCCAGCGGATGGTCGTAGCCGGGCAGGATGTCGCCCGAGGGGGAGTAGTACGGCCCGATGTCGCATGCCATCGATCCGCCGCCCTTCTCCACGAAGGTGATCTTGGTCACCAGCTTGGCCGACTTGTATCCGTACTTCGACGGCGCCAGCAGACGCAACGGCGCGCCGTGCTGGTCGGTCAGCGGCTGGCCGGCCATCTCCAAGCACAACATCACTCCGGGCTCCGCCATCTCGTCGAGCGACATGTACTCGTACCACTTGTCCGCGCAGTCGATGCGCACGGACTTCGCCTTGGTCAGCGGCTTGACATCTTCCAGCAGTTCGTCGAAGCGGAACCCGCCCCAGGTCGTGCGGGCAGACCAACACTGCACGCACTTCAGGCGCGTGGACTGCTCGACCCTGGGATAGGAGCGCAGCCTGCCCAAGTCGAACCGTTGCGGCTTCTCGACTAGCCCGTCGACCTCGAGGCGATACGTGCTCTTGTCGATCGGCCGCCCGGGGTTGTACCACATGATCCTGAAGCCAAGCTCGTCCGGTGTGTCCGTCGGCAGCAGGATCCTGCCTTCGGACGCGGCCCGCACGCCCGGAACAGTTGCGGCGGCGGCCGCAGCGGTCATGAATCGACGACGGTCCATGCCTGCCTTGAGTCTATCAGCAGGGCGAGGGCCCTAGTTGCGCTCCTTCGGATCAAAGATATATCCGATACCGTGCCGCGTGACAATCCAGCGCGGCTTGCGCGAATCATCTTCGATCTTCTGCCTCAGCCAGCCGACATGCACGTCGACGGTCCTGGTCGAAACCTCGGCCTGATACTTCCAGACTTCCCGCAGCAAGCGGTCCCGCGAAAGCGCCTGTTGCGGATGCTGCACGAAATACAGCAGCAATTGGTACTCCTTCGCCGAGAGCTGCAACTTCTCGTCTCCGCGAAACACCGCCGCCTGCTTGGAATCGACGCGCACGTCCCCGAATGCGTACAACTTGGCCTCGTTGGCTCCGCCTTTGATGCGATCGCGCCGCAGCAAGGCCTCGATCCGCGCCACCAACTCGAGCATCTGGAACGGCTTGACCAAGTAGTCGTCGGCGCCGGTGCGCAGGCCTGTGACCCGATCCATCACCTGCCCCTTGGCCGTGAGCATCAGCACGGGCGTGACGATGCCCGCCCCGCGCAGGTCGCGACAGATGTCAAGGCCGGGCTTCTTGGGCAGCATCAGGTCCAACACGACTAGGTCGATGCCGCCGGCGCTGGCGCGCTCATAGCCGCTCACGCCATCCTCGGCCACCTCGACCTCGTAGCCCTCGGCCTTGAGGCGATCCTCGATGGTCATGCGGATGCCGACCTCGTCCTCGATAAGCAAGATGCGCGACATCGCCGGTTCTGCTAAGCCTCCGCGTCGACCAGCGCCGGCAAGTGCAGCGTGAACACGCTGCCCTCGCCCGGCTTGCTTTGCATCGAGAGCTTGCCCCCCATACCCTGCGCGAGGTCACGCGCCAGCTTGAGGCCCAATCCAGAACCCTGGATGTTCCCTTCTCCCGCAGCCGCCCCGCGATAGAAGGCGTCGAACACCCTCCCTTCCTCGTCTTTCGGAATCCCCCTGCCGCGGTCGCAGATCCGGATCCGCACCTCGGGGTCACCATCGCTTTGGCCCGTATCCGCTTCGACGCGGATCCAGCGGCCCGGATCGCCATACTTGACGGCGTTGCTGATCAAGTTGGCGAGTATCTGCTGCAAGGCGTTCTCGTCGGCACGAACCCGTGGCAAGCCAGGGGCGGTGCCGCGCTCTAGCGCGAACCCCGCCTGCTCGATCATTGGACGCGCTTGATCGACGGCGCGTTGCACCGCCATCTCCGGGTCGATCCGGGCCAGCTTGAACTGGCGCTTGCCGGACTCCAGCGAGGCGAACTGCAAGGTCTGCTCGACCATCTCGCCCAAGCGCCGACCCTGGCTGAAGATGAGCTGCCCGTATCGCTTGGCCCCTTCCGCAGACGAGACGACGCCGTCGGCGAGGTTCTCCCCGACCGAGCAGATCACCGACAGCGGTGTGCGCAGCTCGTGCGAAACGCCAGCGATGAACTCCATCTGCATCGCGGCCAATCGCGATGCCCGCCGCGCGGAGACGACCACCAAGGCCATGGCCCCAGCCAGCAGTAGCAAGACTCCCAAACCCGCGCCCAAGTTGCGCGCCCGCTGTCGCGCAACCGCTCCCGCGAGAGAGCCCGCAACATGGGCGGCCGCGAACTCCACATCCAGCCCGGCACCAGCACCGGCGATCACGATTCGGCCCCGCCCTCCCTGCGGCGGGCGCAAGCCGCCCTGCTGGCCCTGGCCGCCCGCCGCGCCCGCGCGCTCGTCGCGGCCGGCTTCCAGCGCAAGCCGGCGAATCGGATCCGGCCCGCCTGCAGGCCCCGTTAGGGGCGGCCCGGGGCGCTCCGGCGGCGATCGGAACAGCCTTGAACGCCGCCGCAGGTCTGCGCCGGCCAGCCATGCGGCGTCTATGGAAGGATCTGATCGGTACAAGAAGCGCTCGCCCTTCTCGCCATTGCCGACAGCGATAGCCACTTCATACAGGCGCTCGCCATCAGCGCCGGAGAACAGCCGGTCGATCAGTTCGGGAAGCATCGTATCAGCAACATAGCTCCAATCCAGCACTACGATGATGACCGCCGGCCCGCCGCCGCGGGGCACGCGCTGTGCCCCTCGCCTGAGTCGGTCTGGGGTCATGACCGGTCGCACGACGGCGCTGGCCTCGGGGAACAGCGTCCATGTGAACGGCCCGCGACCGCGACCGAACCGCCCGGCCGCTTCGGCCAAGGCACGCTCGACCGGCTCGAGCTGGCGGTCCCACTCGGCCGCCACCGGCTCGGTCTGCCCTAGAGGCAATTCCTGCAAGCTCGCTTCGCCATCGCGGCCCGATTGATGCACCACGATCCGAGCCAGCAAGCCTGCGTGGGCGCTGGTCTCGGCCCATAGCGCATACCCTTCGGCGCACCTGTTCCAGTCCAGCTGCCCGCCCCGCCCCTCGAGCCGCAGCAGCGAAAGCAGGAACATCAACTCACGCTCGACTTCCTGCTCGAACTGGCGCACAGAGTTAGACAGGGCGTTCTGCATCATTGCCGCCTGCGCCTCGCTGAGCTGCCCCGTCCAGGCAAACTGTAAAGCGCCCAGCAGGACGAGCATTGCGATGCAGAGCAGGATGACCAGCGCGAGCCGGTTCTTGCCGAGAAACTTCAGCGGCACGGCTATCCGATTATGGCAATCGCGGCCGGCGACTGCCAGCGGCGCATCCGATTCCGGCCGTTCGGGCCGTGCGCGACACTATTAGCAAGCCCATCGCTCCAGGCGCGCTGTTGGAAAAGCCTCCATGCCACACACGCTGCTCATAGCTCCCGAATCGTCCCGCGACCATCGCACTCCGCACGGGCACCCTGAGCGTGTCGAGCGCTTCGAGGCCGTGCTGCGCGCGCTCCGCTCGAGCGGACTTGCCGGGCGCATGCAAGCCCGGGACTGCGAAGAGGCCGGTTTCGACACTTTGCGCCTGTGCCACGGGGCCGACTACATCGAACTGGTCGAACGCGAAATCGGCGCTGGGAACCGCATCCTCTCCACCGGAGACACGCACGTAGGGAGGGGCTCTCTGTCGGCGGCGCGCATGGCGGTCGGCGCGGTCTGCTCGGCCGTGGATTCCGTCCTGAGGGGGCCCGTCAAGCAAGCCTTTTGCGCGCTAAGGCCGCCCGGGCACCATGCGCGCCCGAAACAGGGCATGGGATTCTGCGTCTTCAACAACGTCGCAATCGGGGCGCGCCACGCGATCGAGCGCCACGGCTTGCAGCGCGTCCTGATCGTGGACTGGGACGTGCATCACGGCAACGGCACGCAGGACATCTTCTACAAGGATCCTTCCGTTCTGTTTTTCAGCACGCACCAATCACCGTGGTATCCGGGCACTGGCATGCGCGACGAAACCGGCGAAGGTGCGGGAGCAGGCACAACCATCAATTGCCCGTTCCCGGCGCACACCGGCCGCGAAGAGATCTTCGGCGCCTTCCGCGACAGGCTGCTGCCCGCGGCCGAAGCCTTCACTCCCGAGCTGGTCATGATCTCGGCAGGGTTCGACTCGCGCTTGGGAGACCCGCTGGGCCAGTTCCGCCTCGCTGACGGCGATTTCGCCGAGTTGACGAACCTGCTGCAGGACCTGGCGGACAGGCATGCCGACGGGCGGCTTGTGTCTGCGTTGGAGGGCGGCTACAGCCTTGCTGGCCTGGCCTCCAGCGTGGAGAGTCATGTCGGCGCCCTGCTGGGGTAGCCTCGCAGCGCTTCAGCCCACCGAGACCGATTCGATCTTGGAGGTCACTACCGTGGCGTGGTCGGGGTGGTGGAATTCCATGTGCATGCCCAAGCCGAGATAGTCGGGCTTGAGCATCGCCCCGCCCCAGGTCGAGCCTCGCACCAACACCGCCACCGGTTGCGGGCAGAAGCGCGGATGTCCCGAAATCCATGTCCGCCCGCCCCGGATTTCGATGCGATAGATCCGGTTGGCCGTCTTCACCAAGACCCGGTCTCCTTCTTCCAAGGCCCGCAAGCGTACGCCCCCTTCGACCTCCGAGCGGATGATCCGGCCCCGGATTTCCGGAGCGATGCCGCGCTGCGGGGAGTATGCTCCGGTCTGATCCGGATTGTTCGTCCTAGTCCACATCCCCGGGTTTCGCTACTTCGATCCGCCGAGCCTGCGGTAGTATTCCGCGACGGCCTCGCGGTACGACTCCGGTACCGGCTCGGAAACGATAGCGCGCACTTCTTCCTTGTCGTCCAGCTCGACCTGGCGCCGCAGTTTGACCTCGATCTGCTCAAGCATCGCAAGCACGTTGCGGTACTCCTGCTCTAACAGTTCCGGGTTGCCGAGAAAGCGGCCGTCGCCCAGCTCGCGGGCGAAGTTTCTCAGCTCCGCGATCTCGCGCGGGTCGAACTCCCGCGTCATCCGGAGTTGCTGGGCCAGCCTGGGAATGTCGGCGATGCCTGCCTCCAAGGCGCGCTCCATGCGATCGCGCTCGGCCGGCTCGAGCGGCCGCGCGCCGAAGGGCGCGCGCGGTCGGCCGTCGCCGAGGGATTCGGTGCCGCCCCAGCCGCCCCGCCATTCGCCGGTCGCTGCGCCAACCCCAGTCCGGCCGCCAGGCCGGCTTGGATCGCCGGTGCCGCCAGCGCCCTGCCCGGACTGCTGGCCGGGCTGGCTCCCTCCGGGCTGCTGCCCTGGCGCCTGGCCCGGGCGGTTCCCCTCGCGGTCTTGCCCGGGAACCATCGCCCGTTCCAAGTCGCGGCGCATTTGCTCCACGCTGGAGAGCAGCCTTTCCAGTCCGCGCTCTGCTCCGCCGCCCTCCCTCTGCGCCAGCTCGCCCGCTTCGCGCAGGTTGTCGCGCAGCCGGCGGATGGCCCGGGAAATCGCTTCCTCGTTGCCCGCCGCGTACGGTGCCAGCCCCCGCCGGATCAGGTCTTCGGCATACTGTATGGCGGGCAGCGCTTCCGACTGCTGCAATTCGATCAAGGCGTTCATCAGCGCCTTGGAGGCCTCGTCATTGCGCTCGCGCAGCATGCGCGAGTGCGTCTGGATCCCTTTCTCGATCTCAGACAGGCGGTCGCGCATGCTGCGCTTGCGATCCGCCAAGTCGATCTCTTCCTCGCGGGTCATGCCCGTCGGCAACGGGCCGTTCTGCCGCCCCCCTTGCGCCTTCAGCGCCTCCAGAGCAACCTTGAGCGACCGATCCAGCTCGGCTGCCGCCTGTTCCTGTTCTGCGGCGAGCCGAGCCGCCTCCTCCGCCATCTCGCTGACAGCGGACTGACTCTGCTGCTGGCGCTGCTGCTGGAGCGCTTCCAAGGCCTCCTGCAACTCCTGCTGGGCCCGCGCCGATGAGGCCCGCTGGTCGCCGCCCTGGCCTCCTCGCTCCATCTCCCGCGCAGCCCGCTCCAGCTGGCGGATCGTGCGGTCCAGCTGCTGGCGCATGCCGGACTGGCCGCCCGTCGACCCTTGCGCTTGGGAACTCTGTCCGCTTTGCGCCCTGCTCTGCTGGCCCCCTTGGCTCTGCTGGCGGCGCTGGAGTTGTTCCAGTTCGCGCTTGAGGTCCTCGGCTTCGCGCCGCAGCATTTCCTGCTGCCAGCGCTGCTCGAAGCTCGCCCGCGAGCGATCCTGGGCTTGCTCGGCCAAGCGCTCTTGGCGCCGAGCGAGCTCCTCGAGCTTCTTCATCGCCTCGTCGATTTCCTGCTCGATCTGCTGCCCGGACGACCCGCTGCCGGTCTCGTACTGGTTCTTCTCAAGATCCATCTCGAGTTCGAACATCTCGGCCAGATCGCGCGAGGCGCCGCCGCCTCCTCCGCCGCCGCCGCGCCCCATGGTCACTTGGATGTCGGTGAACAGGTTCTCCGCTCGCAGCAGGAACTGCAGCGCCTGCTGCTCCGGGCCGACCGCATCATCGAGCCGGAACGCCTGCAGCGCCTCGGCTGCGGGCTGCATGAAGCCGGCGGCCTGCTCCATCAGCTCGGCGAACTGCGCGAACTTGGGATCGGTCCTGGTCAGCTGGCGCGCTCGCGTGCGCTGCACCAAGGTCTGGGCCTGCTGCATCAACGTGCCCTGCAGCTCCGAGAGCATCTCGGCGCTCTCGCGCAGCTTGCGCTCCTCCCGGCCGTCCTCGGCGTCGCGCTCCTTGATCAAGTTCCATGTGGCCAGGATGATTTCCTTCTGGCGCCGCGAGATCTCGTCCTGTTGCTGGCCCTGCTGGCCTTGGCCGCCCGCCTGTTGCGACTGCGAGAAGCGTCGCTCGAAAGGCTGCACGTTGATGAAGTACATGTCGCTGCGGACTTGCTTCTTGGCATCCTTGGCGACGATGTAATAGCTGATCAAGTCTCCGGGGATCAGGCCCGCCTCAGGAGCCGGCGGTGCCAGCGACTCCTCTCCCTCTTCGGCGGCCTCCGGCGCGGTCCGCGCCGCGCCGAGGTCTTCCAAGAAGAACATGTGGCTGCCGCTCGCCTCCAGCGCGCCGCGCCGGGCAGGGAGCGGCACGGCCTCTTGGTCCACCCCGTTGACCGCGTAGTGCAGCTGCAAGCTGCGCAAGCCGAAATCGTCGGTCGCCTCGACGCGCACGGCGACCTCCTCGATGCTGGTTGCCCGCCAATCGCGGCCTGGCTCGAGGATCTTGACCTCCGGCTTCTCATCAGGCACGGCGGTGATGAAGTAGTCCTCGGTGAGGCGCACCCGCTCGCCGCGGTGCATGGCTGCCACGTGGTAGGAAGAGTCCTCCCCCACGACGATCTCCGCGCGATTGCTCCGCAAAGGGACTTCTTCCTCGCCGACTACTAGGAAGCCGTCCTCGAGGACCTTGTCCGTAGTGAGGATCACCCCGACCTTGGTGCCCGTCACCGCCATGATGTCGCCGCCGGGATCCTGCACGCTGGGGTTGAGGCCGCTCCACGCCGGGTACTCGAACTCCAGCCGGATGTTCTCCACCGTGGGCATGGCGATGACGTCGACTCTGAACTCGCGGCTGCGCAGCCGTCCCGCCTCGACGTAGTAACGCAGCGGCTCTCGGACCATCGAGAACGAGAACCCGTAGCCCGCGCCTTCGAGCTGAGGTCCCATCGGCGCACGCTCCCAGTCCACGCTGCTCTCGAACTTCGCATACAGTTCGACCAGCGGCGGCTCGAAGCCGAGCGGCAGGGCGGTGACTTCCAGCCGCCCCCCTTGGCGGATCGAGGTGTCGCCGGGTTCGACCTGCAGCTCGTAGAGCGGATCCTCGTGCGTGAGGAACCACCCAGTCCAAAGCCGCGAAGTGCCGTAGCTCCAATAGCCCGGACCGGCAACTCCCAGCCAACACAGGGCCAGCACCGCGACGAAACCGGTCGCGGCGAACAAGCCGACCAAGGCCCGGCTCACAACCGCGTCCAGCGGCACCACCGCCGATGCCAGCGACGTGTCGCGGGCGAGCAATGCAAGCAGCGGACTGGGCGCTCGCCCTCCGATCTCAGCGCGGTCGCGTTCGTCCGCCCATGTGCGCAAGCGCCCACCAAATTCAGGCGAGCGGCGCTCTGCCTCGTCCGCGGCGCGCGCAAACGCCCTACCCTTGACCAGCCGGCGCAACGGCAGGACGAGCAGCAGGACGACGACAGCTGCCAGCGATGCTAGCAAGACGGTGCGAGAGCCTACGACGCTGGCATCGGAGAACGCCGCCCGATTGGCCAGGAAGACGCATGCGGCCGTCACGCATAGGGCGGTCAACCCTAGGGCACCCAAGCCTTTGGCGGCCGCGGCTGCGCGCAGCCTGACCACAATTGATCCCAAGTACCGCTCCAAGCTTCCACCGGGCTGTCCTTGGTGATCAAGAATCATTGATCAATCCCCTCTGAGCGTGTCCAGATGCCGATCCGCTATCACAGATTCTAGCAGCACCGCGAGCAAGAGCAGTGCCAGCACGAGCCTCCACACGCGCCAAGGAGGCACTTCGGGCGGCGGTAAGCCAGCCGCGGCCGCTTGCGCGGCCTCCGCGCCACCGGTGGACTGCCACAATTCCAAGGTGTCTTGATCGACGCCGCGAAGATTCGACTCGCGTGGATCCGGGTTGACCGCTAGCAACTCGGAGCGGTCCGAGCCGCGAATCTCGTAGTAGCCGATGGATTCCAGCGGCACCGCTTCGCGGCTCACCGAATCGGACAGGGTCAAGACCCGCTCGCCCGCCGGGTCCAGCACTTGGACGGTCGCGCCGCTACCACGCCGCCTGCCCAGTTCCAGCACCTCGCCCAGCAGCGCCTCTCCCCGGGCTGCCTCGGCCCCGGTCAGGTAGCGCACTGCTTCGGCCACGAACGGCACATAGACCGACGTCACGGGCAAGTTGTTCCAGATGTTGTCGAACGCCGAAGCGAACACCAACGCGCGCCCCCTGCCGATCTCGCGCTCGACCAGGAGGGGATCCCCGTTGCCCAAGCGCATCGGCACAGCGTCGCCCTCAAGCGGCTGCACTCTTGCATAGAGGAAGAATTTCACCGGGCGCAGTCCTTCGGCGGCATTCGCCACGGAGTGCGACCCATCCGAGGGACCGGCGACCTGGAAAGGATCGCCGCCCCTTTCCGAGGACAGGGGTTGCTCCAAGCTGTGGCCGCTAATCGGGGCTCGGCGAGCCAGCGCCGAGTTGGGGCCGAGCGCTATCAGCACAGCGCCGCCCGCTTCGATCCATGCTTGCAGGCGGGACTCGAAGCCGCTGTCCAGGCGAGGCACGTCGGACAGCACGACCAAAGCGTAACGGCTTGGATCGAGACGACTTGCATCACCGGGCGAAGCGTTCTCAAGCGTATAGCGCGAGGCGACGCTGGACTCGAGGGCGGCCTTGAAGTAAAGCAGGTCGCGACGGCGCCGGTCCTGCGAAATGAACAGCAAGGGCTCCGGCTCGCTGTTGTCCAGCGCCACCCTCCGGAGATCGTCGTCCGGCAGTGCGTCGGCCGGCTCTAGTCTGAGCTCGGCCCGGCTGAAGCCCCGCGGCGCGGCTGGGATTTCAAACACGAAGGACTCGCGCCCGTTGGCGGCGATGCTCTTCTGCTGGCTGGCGGCCAAGCGACCGTCGATCCACAGCGAAACCGTCTTGTTGGCCTCGCTCTCGGCGAAACTGACAACCGCCGCTTCAAGCTTCGGCGCATCCCGTCCGTACACGCGCGTCGATCCCTTCACGCTGTCGATCGCCCAGTTGGCGAAATCGCCCGCGGCCACATCGTGTAGCGCCAGCTCGGAGGATTCGGGCAGAACCAGATCTTGGAACCGGGACGGCATCGCGGAATTCTGCAGGTCGGAGATCAGATGCAGGACCGATGGAGCGGCGTCTTCACCAGCCAGATTGCGCACTGCTTCAATCACGTCCCCGAAATCGTTGCGCGAACTCGTCGGTTCCAAGCCAGCCAGCGCTCTCTGCAGGGCGGATTTGTCGGAGGTGGGCTCGGTCAGCACCTGCACAGACGGTCCGTTGGTCAGAATCTGGGCCTGGTCAGCCTGCCCGAGCGAATCCACGATCGCGTCGGCCTCTTCGACGGCGCGTTCCCAGCGGTCGCCGTAGCGCATGCTCAGTGAAGTGTCCAGCGCGACGAAGTGCAGCTTCGGGATGCTGCCCGCGATCGCTATCGGAGGCCGCTCCCAGACGGGCTTGGCAAAGGCCAGCGCAAGCAGCAGGAGCAGGGCGAGCCGACATGCAAGCAGCAGCAGGTAGCGCAAGCGGCGTTCCCGGATGGTGGTCTCGGTGCGCTTTTCGAAGAACATCAGCGAGCTGAACGGCAGCCTCACCGGGTTCCGGCGGCGCATCAGGTGCAGCCACAGCGGCAGCCCGACAGCCAGAGCCCCGGCCAAGAACCACGGGGAAAGCAGGCCCATCGCGCTAGCGCCTCCTCAGCCGGAACAGCAGGTATTCGCGCAGGGCCAAGTCTAGGGGCTCGGCTGTGTTCAACAGCACGTAGTCGGCGCCCTCGCCAAGAACACGCTCGCGCAGGGCGGCCACATGCCCCTGCATGAGCCCGGGATAGACGCGCTTGGCGTAGTCGGACGAGACTTCCATCTCCTCGCCGGTCTCCATGTCCTCGATCATGGCGGCCGAATCGATGCCGGGCTCGAGTTCGGCGGGGTCTAGGACATGGAAGAAGACGATGTCCTTCCCTTGGTAGGCAACGGTCCGCAAAGAGTCGACGATCTTTTCCGGATCGGCGTAAAAATCCGAGATCATCGCCACCAAGCCCCGGCGGCGCATCAAGCGCGTCAGCGCCAGTAACGGCACCTCCAGGTCGGTCCCCGTCGCGGCGTGCGCTTGCTCGAGCACGTGCAAGATGCTCTGCAAGTGGCGCGGGCGGTACTGGGCCGGGCGCACGTCGCGAACCTGCTCATCGAACAGGATCAGGCCCACGGCATCATGCTGGCGCGTGCACAGATACGCCAGCGCCGCCGCCAGGAAGCGCGCGTAGTCCAGCTTGCTGGGACCGCCGGAGGAATAGCCCATCGAAGCGCTGCAATCCAGCAGCAGCATCAAGTGTGTGTTCGTCTCGCCCAGAAAGCGCTTGACGTACACCCGATCGGTTCTCGAAAGAACGTTCCAGTCGATATAGCGAGGGTCGTCGCCCTCGTTGTAGGCGCGATATTCGGCGAACTCCTGGCTGAAGCCGAACTGCGGCGAGCGGTGCCCGCCGTGCAGGAAGCCATCGACCACCGTCTTGGCGACCAGTTCGATGTTCGCCAGGCGCTGCAGGATCGCCGGATCGAGCAGTTGCTGGTCAGCCATCGCCTCAGGCACTCCTGTGGCCGCACCAGCCGCGACCCGACCGCGCCCGCATGGTCAGATCAGGTGCCCGGCGGGGCGGGCTTGACCTCGATCATCGAGCGCAGCACGTCATCGACGGTAGTCTTGTCGGACTCGGCGTAGAAGTTCGTGAGCACCCTGTGGCGCAGTATCGGGAAGGCCAGGGAGCGCAGGTCCTCCGACGTGACGTGATAGCGCCCGTCCAGCAGCGCCCGCGCCTTGGCCGCCAACACCAAGAACTGCGTCGCGCGCACGCTCGCGCCGTAGTTGACGTACTTCTTGACGATGTCCGGCGCCTCCGGATCGGTCGGCCGGGTCGCGCGCACCAGCGACACCGCGTATTGCGCCACCGGATCGGACACCGGCACCTGGCGGACCAGCCACTGGAACTGCAAGATCTCGTCGGCGGTGGTGACCGGATCCACGTTCGGCAGCGGGGTTCCGGCAGTGTTGCGCTCGACCACTTCGCCTTCTTGCTCCGGAGAGAGGTAGTCCAGCAGTACGTTGAACAGGAAGCGGTCGAGCTGAGCCTCGGGCAGCGGGTAGGTGCCCTCGAGTTCGATGGGGTTCTGGGTGGCAAGCACGAAGAACGGCGGCCGCAGCTCATAGCTGTTGCCGCGCACGGTCACCGAGTGCTCCTGCATCGCCTCTAGCAGCGCGGCCTGTGTCTTCGGCGGGGTGCGGTTGACCTCGTCCGCCAGCAGCACGTTCGTGAACAGAGGCCCCTGGACGAAGGTCCAACTGCGCCGCCCAGTAGCCGAGTCCTCTTCCAAGATGTCGGTGCCCGTGATGTCAGTCGGCATGAGGTCGGGCGTGAACTGGATGCGCTTGAAGGTCAGGCCCAGCGCGGCGGCCAGCGTGCTCACCAACAGCGTCTTGGCCGTGCCAGGCATGCCGGTGATGAGGCAGTGACCGCCCACCAGCAAAGTGACGAGCAGGTTATCGACCACCTCGTCCTGGCCCACGATGATGCGGTGGACCTGCTCGCGAATGCGCTCCATAGAAGCGTGGAACGAGGAGACCAGTTCCTCGGTTTCGGCGGAGTCCTGGGCGACCGACAGCGTAGTTTCCATCTGAGTTCCTATCGCTTGACCTGTAGGAGCAATTGCAGTGCGGGACCGAAGGTGGGCGCGCGCTCCAATGCCTGGAGCACGTGCAGCCGTGCGCTGGCAAGATCGCCTATCTTAACGTATGCGCGAGCGAGGTTGTATTCGGCGGTCGCACGATCCAAGGGATCCAGCGCCAAGACCGCCTCGAACTCGCGGCGCGCGAGGTCCGCTCTACCCGCTTCCAGGTGCAGGTCGCCAAGGCGCGCGTGGAGTTCCTCGTCCTGCGGCCAGTTGTAGATCAAGCCGTTGTAGGTGTATACCGCTTCGGCGTCGCGACCGGCCTCTTCGAGCCAGCCGGCGAGCTTCTTGAGCGTTTCGGGCTGGCGTCCGCCGCGCCTCTCGTACTCCTGGAGCTCGGCCACGGCTGCCTCCCGGTTCCCGGCCTTGTCATGCGCATTGGCCAGCAGCACGTACGCGCTGCCGCTGCCAACGTGCTGGGGATAGGCGGCCTTGGCGGCTTCGGCCGGCTCGACCGCCCCGTCCCAGTCGCCCTCGCGAGCGCTTTCTAGCGCGGCCTTGAGGTGTCGGCGCCAGCGCGGCAGGCCGTCCAGGGCCGGGCCCAGGGCGTCGCGCATGTAGTCGTCGAACTGCTCGTCGAAATCCTCCGGGGAGATGTCCAAGACCGCCTCGATGTTCGCGCCGGTCGGCACCTTGGCCGCGAAGCCGCGCAGCAGTTCCACCAGCTTGCCCTCTCCCCAGCGCTGGGCGATGAACTTGCAGACGAATCCTGCCTGCATGTAGGAGATGGCCACCTGGCCGGCATGCTTGGGTCGAATGAACCCCCGATCCAGCTTCACGATCGGCAGCAGCTCTCGCTTGCGCACCGCCTCTACGTATTCCGGGCCGACGGACTCTCCCCAGCGCACGTCGGCCATCCACTCCTCGTACATCGAGATCCCTTCCGAGTACCAGCGCGGGACCAAGTGGTCCGTCGATTCCAGGGTGAACACGTGCGCCAGTTCGTGCCACAGGGTCGTGCCCCAGTGAAATCCTCCCGGCTCGCGCCCGCTGGGGCTGTCCATCGCGACAACGTACCCGAACGTGACCCCGAGCAGGCCGATTCCGGGCATGGCCATGGTCCGCACGGCGAAATCGTCGTGATTGGGGTAGAACTCCACCCTCACGGGGCTCTTCAGCTCGAAGCCGTACTTGCGCGTGAACTCGTCGATAGCGCGATTGGTCAGCTCGCGAACGTACGGCAGCAGAAGCTGCGACTCGTCCTTGTCCAAGCGGAAAACAGCCCGCACCGCTGCATCGGCGCCCGGACCTCTGTCCTCGAACGTGTCGAACTGGTCGTAGGTGTCCAAGAGCCGCAACGTGTTGACCGTCTTGGCGCTGTAGGGGTCGCCTTCATAGGCGATCTCCAAGTGGCGCCGCCCCTCGTCGTCAATCCCCTCGCGCATCAGGTTCACGCCGAGTTCCGCGTGGGCCTGCCACAGGCTGGGCGCCACGGCGACTGCCTTGCGCAGGCGCTCGGTGGCCTCGCGATAGCGGCGCGTGATCACGTAGAAGTGGGCTTGTTCGGCGTAGACCTCGCCATAGCGGGGGTTGTAGGCCAGCGCCTTGTCGACCCACCGGTTGTCGCGCTCGCCCTCCAACATTTCCAGGGAAGCAAGCAGGGCGTACGCTTCCAGAGGCGCCAGGCCTAGATTCAGGGCCTGCTCGAGTCCCTGCTCAAGCTGCTCCCGGGCAGCCGCCAAGTCACCCTCCTCCAAGGCCATGCGCCCCAAGAGCAGATAGCCCTCCGCCTGGTCCGGCTTGCGCTTGAGCGCCTCCTGCGCCAACTCGGCCGCCTTGCCCTCGAACCGCGAGGCCAGCACGGTGGCCATTCCCAAGTGCGCGGGCACGTGGTTCTCATCCAACGCGAGCGCCTCCTGGAATAGATCACCGGCTTCTACCTGCTGGTGCGAATCGATATACAAATAGCCCCAGCGCACACGAAGGTCGGGATCCTCCGGCTCGAGCTTGATCGCCTCCCGGAACCAGTCGTTGGCGGCCTTGAGATCCCCCAGCATCCAATAGGCTTCCGCCTGCGCGGCGGGATCGGCCACTTCCAACACGCCGCGATAGCAAGCGGCCGCTTCGATCGCCTTGCCTCGGTCGTGCAGCGCATCGCAGGGCCCGAGCGCTGCGTGGCGCACTCCGCGCCCATCCCCGCGCTGGCCCAGCACGGGCGATCCCGCCGCCAGTACCAGGCCGGCGGCAACCCACCACCACCTGCGGAACATCACTGGCGCTCCTCGCCGGAGCCGGCTTGCTCCCCTGCGATCTGTCGCTGGATCTCTGCCATTTCCAACAGCAGCGCTTCCAGTTCCTTCAGGAATTCAGATTGGGAGAGCTCGTCCTTGCGAGCAGTCAGGTCGGCGATCTTCAGCTCCAAGCCCTCGCGACGATCCAACAGCTCCCGCGTGGAAGGATCCTCCGCCAGCGCGGCAGCATCCCCGAGCCGGGCCAGCATGAAGCTCTCGGCCCGCTCGCCCTGCAATTGTGGGTGCTCGGTCGCGAGCCGCTGGTGATCGGCGTAGTGGGCTTTGACCTTGCTCTCGGCGTACTGGAACGCCTCGAGCGCGGAGATGCTGTCGTTCTTGTTGGTGTCCGCCTCGGTCGCAGCGAACGCCTCGGCGAAGTACTCGCCGAACACAGTCGCGTTCTTTTCGCGACCGTTCTTGGTCGCCGTGATGACGACCCGCTGCGCCCCCTTGAGCGTGTCTAAGGCGCCTCCGCTGGAGCTGGTAGTGCTGACCACAAGTTGCCTCGCCGCCGGCACGGCGTCCAGCCAGAGCTTCAACTGCGCGCCGGTAACGTCCGGCCCAGGGATGTTGAACTTGTAGCCGCCGCCATCATGAGAACCGTGTCCAATGAGGAATACCGCCAGCGCGTCCCCCGGGCTCACCCTTCCGGCCAGCGCGCCGAACGCTGACTCGATCCGCCCTGCTGTCGCGTCCGTGCCCGCCAGCACGGTGACCAGAGCCTCGTCGCCGGCGGTGCGCCGCACTGCCGCCAGCATCCCGCTGATCTGCTCGCGGAAGCTCTCCGCGTAGCGCCGCTCGCCGCCAAGGCCCTCGACAAGCAAGAAGTGCGTCGCTGCCGGCGCGCCGCGGGACAGGCCGACCCAGAGCGGCAGGACGCACGCGACGAGAAGCACCCGCCTCGTGGCAAGCCGCGTCATATCACGCCCCAGCGCTTGCGCAGCAGCCACTCCGCAGCCCGCAGCAAGAGCAGCAACAGGAACAATGCGGGCATGTCCCACAGGTCCAGCACCTCGCGAGTCGTGATGCCGGCCTCGGAGAAGCCTATCTCCGAGGGCAGGCCCTCCAATTCGTCCAGTTCCCAGTAGCTGCCCCCCGTTTGATCGGCCAGGCGGGCAAGCAGGCTACTATTCCGCTCCGGGTGAAAGTACTCTGCCACGCCGCCCTCTCGCCGGAAGTGCAGCGTGTCCGCACCCAGCCGCTCGTCTCCCAGATGCGCGACCGTTTCCACCAGGTACACACCTAAGTCTGCAGCATCGACTTCGGCCTCGTACACTCCTTGCTCGCTCGAGGATGGCCGCAGCGCAAACGTCTTCGACGGACCCTCCTCAGGCGTGAGGGTCGCGCTCACGCGCGCATTGTTGGCGGGCTCGTAGCGCTTGTCCCGCACTTCCGCCCGGAGCTGCACGCGGGACTCGTCGGCATAGTTCGAACGGTCCGTGGTAAGCCTGACGGGGTCGTCGGAATCGACCACCAATGCCCGGAACATCTGGCGCCAGAAGGTGTCATGGCGCTCGTCGTCACTGGGCAGGCCCATGCGCCAGCGCCAGCTCCCCCCAGTAGCGAAGATCATCGAGCGGCCGCGCCCGTAGTTCTGGCGCACAAGCAGCGGCAGGCTCTCGGTGCCGTACTGCACAGACATCAATGTCAGCGCAGCGGGCTTGAGCGCGCCGATCCGTTGGAAATCCGCCAGCTGCGGCATTTCAGCCCACAGCCGAGCGTTCTCTTCGGAATCGGGCGACAGGCGGCTGATCAGCGAGTCGCGGCCCTGCCGCGCGATCTCGACCGTCACCTTCTCGCGGATAAACGAGGTGTCGCCCGGTTCAAGCACGGCCGGCAGGGCATCGACGATCTCAGAGTTCTGCCAGCCTCCAGCCCCGAGGCCGTTGGGCCCGGCCAGCATCAACAGCGTGCCCCCGCGCCGACTGACGAATTCCCTGATCGCCACCTGCTGCTTGGGCGTGAAGAAAGCCGCTTCGAAGCTGCCTATGATCAGCGCGTCGTAGGCGAACAGTTCCTCCTCCTCTCCCGGGAAGCCGCCTTCGAGTTCTTCTGGCGTGTCGACTCCCTGGCGGTAGAACTTGTTGGTCGACGTCCGCAACATGGTCACCAGTTGGACGCTGGCGTCCTTCTGCACGGCGCGGCGCATGAATTTGTACTGCCAGCGCGGCTCGCCCTCGGCGTACAGAATCCGGCGGCGGCGACGCGGCACGTCGAGTACGCGACGGCGCTGGTTGTTGCCTAAGATCTCTTCTCCCGGAACGGGCTCGACAGTGAACATCAGATCGCGAACCCCGGATTCTCCCGCGCCGAAATCGATCCATTCGCGGCGCACGGGCTCGCCCGGCCTGAGCGTCACAGGCTGGCTCGCAAGCACGCTGGAACCGTCGCGAACCGTGACGCGCGTGACGCGCTCGGCCTCGCCATCGTGCCTTAGAGTGAGCTGCGCGCTGACCCTGGACCTGGGAAGGGCCTCCGAAGCGACCGCCACGTCGGACAGCTCGACGTCGCCAAGGATGCGCTCGCGGCCCACCCCGACCGCGTGCACGGGAACGTTGTACTTGCGGATCTCGGCAGCAAGCTCGCGGTCGAACCGGCCGCTGTTGTCCGCCCCGTCGCTGACGACCAGCAGCGCTCCCAGCGGTACCGCCGTCGATTCCCGCAGGACGCTGAGGACGGACTCTCCCACGCCACTGCTCGCGCCGGGCGGCGGGATATCCTCCTGCCGCAGCGAGCCGATCCGTTCAGGCTTGGCCGAGAAGCCATACAAGCGCACGCGGAACTTCTCCGCCAGAGAGGGCATCACCGTCTCCTGCAGAGCCCCGGCCGCGCGGGCCAGACGCGAGAGCCCGTCTTCGACCAGCGACATGCTGCTCGAGGTGTCCACAAGAACGGCAACAGCGTTCTGGCGGCTCTTGAGCGACTGGACAGCCAGCGCTGGCTGCCACAAGAGCACCAACACAAGGGTGGCAGTCGCGACCTGCAGGGCCCACACGCCCCACAGTGCTGCGCCGGTCAGTCGGCTAGGAGCCCGGCGGGCGTACGCCAGCAATCCGAGCGCCGCGACCAAGGCCAGCGCGGCCAGTAACCAAACCGACCAGCCCGTGGCGAACAGGAATTCGCCCTTACGGTACGCCGCGAGCGGGTACTTGAACAAGAATTCGAACACCGGCCGCCACTCTAGTGCGTCATCGCGTAAATGACGTAGTTGACAGCAAACCGATAGGCAAGCGCGGTCATGTTCTCGGGATACTCCGGAAGGTCGGCATGCTCCCAAGCGTCGCCCATGTCCATGTTGAAGTTGATCGCCACCATCAGTCGCCCGTCATCGTCATAGACGCCCCGCCAGTGCGGAGTGTAACCGCCCTTCTCGTAAGGAGTGCCCGACCACAGGTACTGAATGCCCGGAATCTGCGTCCGCTGGTCAAGGTCGTACAGCGTGTGCAGAAGCGGGTCGTTGTCGGGAATCTCGACGATCGGCCGTTCAGGGAACACACGCTGCATGCTGGAGGCGAAGCCAGCCCACTCGGCCGCGCCGTGGAAATCGTCCACGACCAAGAAGCCGCCGCGCAGCAAGTACTCCCGCAGGCGCTCGGCCTCGCGATCGTCCAAGTACCAGCGCCCGACTTCGACGGCGTAAATCCACGGGTAGTCGAAGAGCTCGTCATCCAGCGGATCGAAGAACTTGCCGCCATAGGCGGTGTCGATCATCGTCAGCCGACTGATGCCGTTCGTGAGATGGTACTCTGCCGCCGGCCAGTCCGTGCGCCAGCCGCCGCGCCCTCGCCGACCGTACCCATCATTCGATCCGTAGGCATAGCGCACGAACTGGAACTCGCCCCGCGGGTCCGGGTCGAAGTCGTAAGCGCGCGGATCTCCGTCGTAGCCGCGGCCCCAGAACTGCAGCGCCCAGAGGCACGGCGCCGCCGCCAACAGCGGCAGCACAACCCACAGAGCCAAGCGACGATACCCCACCGTGAACATCCGCGGCCCGTTACGCGGGCGCCCATGAGAGTACCACAGCGGCAGGGCGCATCTGAACCGCCGACAGTGCCGATCGGTTGCCGCTGCCACCAGGACGCGAGCCGGAATGTCCGAACAGGATGCAGCGGACGGACCGCTGCATCCCTCGGGCGCGCGGCGAATCAGACCGGCAGCAAGTAGCGCAGCGTTGCCGCCTGCTCGGGCTGGCGCAGATCCGCCAGAGCCTTGAGCTCCAGCTGCCGGATGCGCTCCCGCGTGAGGCCGAACCTCTCGCCAATCTCCTGCAGCGTGTGCTGGCGTTCGTGGCCGATGCCGAAGCGCAGCTGCAGCACCCTGCGTTCCATCTCCGGCAGCGACTCCAAGATTCCAGCGGTCTCGCCCACAAGGTCGCCATCGACCAGCTCCTGCATGGGCGAGGCTGCGTGCTTGTCCTCGAGCATCTCTGCCAGGGTCGAATCCCCGTCAGGGCCAACACGGGTCTCCAACGAGACCGGCGAGAGGCCGATCAGGCGCAGCATCTCCACCTTGTCGATGTCCACTTCGAGATACTCGGCAACCTCCTCGTTCGAAGGAGTCCGCCCATGCTCTCGCTCGAGGAGGTGCAGCGCCCGGTTGAACTTGTTGAGCTGCTCGTTCATGTGCACCGGCACGCGGACGGTCCGCGACTGGTCGGACAGCGCCCGCATGACAGCCTGTCGAATCCACCACGTGGCGTAGGTCGAGAACTTGAAGCCGCGCCGGTAGTCGAACTTCTCGACCGCCCGGGCCAGGCCGATGTTGCCCTCTTGGATGAGGTCCAGCAGGTGCAGGCCCCGGTTCACGAACTTCTTGGCCACCGACACCACCAGTCGCAAGTTGGCCTCGATCAAGGCGTTCTTGGTTACCTCGGCCTGACCTTGAGCCCGCTGCAACCGCGCCAGCTGGCGCCGACCTTCGGAGGCCCCTATCGGCAGCCAGGCTTCTCCAACCGTCTCTTGGCCGCCCAGCCGCTCGACCTCCCGCGTGAAGCGGGTCGCGTACGACCGCCACACGTCCGGATCCAGAGGCAGCCTGCGGATCGTGCGCGAGAGGGCTACCAGCTCCCTGTAATACGCCCAGCGCAGGGCACGGTTCTCCGCGATGTTGAGCGCTCCGGCCTCGTCCCAAGCGGCCTTGCTCTGCTCTAGGTTTTGCAGCATGCGGATGATCCGGCCCAAGCGCTGCTTGAGGCCGCGCAGACCAGTCTCCACAGTCTCGGCGTCCGCCCCGCCGACACCCGCGATCAACTGCCTGCCCAGCTGGGGGTTACGACGCAGACGCTGCTGCAACTCGCGCAACTCGCGCCACAGCCAGGAACTCTGCGAGAGCACCGCACGCATGCGGGCCTCGGCGGACTCCAGCTTCTTGGCGAGGCGCACTTCGCCCTCGCTGTCCAGCAGCGGCACCATGCCGATCTCGGACAGGTACAGGCGGACGTTGTCCTCAGGCGCAGATGCCTCTTCCCGCTCGTTGCTGTCAGCGCGCGCGTTCTGCTCGACCACGCCGCCGTCTAACTCGCTGTCCTGCTCGGCACGCACATTGGCCTGTGCGCGCGCCGTCCGGTCACGCAGCCTTCTGCGTAGCATTGCGTTTACCTCCTTCTGTTAGCTTGGACGCAGCAGAGCTCGATTTGGTTGCCTCTCTCCTTACATCGACTTAACACTATTTAACAATTGCGGCGGGCGAGTGTCAAATATAATCTGCTTGACGTGCGATCGCGGCCCGCCAGGATGGGGATCGGGCTGCTGCTGGCGGCCTCCGCCGCATTCGGTCAGGCGGTTTCCGGGCCAGACCCGGCGGCAGCCCTCGAGTTGGAAGCGAAACGCTTTCTGGAAGTCCTCGGCCTGCTTGACCAACGCCTAGCGCACAACTTCGACCCGGAAGAGGCAATCTACGGCGGTGCCCTGCCAGCGATGCTGTGGACGCTCGATCCACACTCGTCGTTCCTAAACCCGTCTCAGTTCGAAAGCCTGCGCGAAATGCAGCGCTCGACCGAGAAGGGCTTTGGAAGCGTGGTCAACTTGCTACCCGGCCGGGTCATCGTGCTCCAGACGCTTCCGGACAGTCCGTCGGCGCGGGCCGGAATCGCGCCCGGCGACGAGATCGTCGTCCTCAATGGGCAGCCGCTGGCCCAGCTGCCGATCCAACAGCTGGTTGCGGTGCTGGGCAGCGCCCGGCAAGACAGGGCGCAGCTGCTGGTACGCAGGCCCAATTTCCCTAACCTGCTGGACATGACGCTGGTCCCGGCCGAAATGGCGGACCCCAGCGTATCGCGCAGCTTTCTGCTCCAGCCGGGCATCGCCTACGCCAAGGTGCTCAACTTCGAAGCGGAAACAGCGCTCGAACTCAACCGGGCCATCGCTGCCCTAGGAGGAGCGGAGCTCCGAGGGCTTGTGCTGGACCTGCGCGGAAATCCGGGTGGCATCGTGGAAGTCGCCGTGCAGGTGGCGGCGTTCTTCCTCTCGCCCGGACAGCGCATTCTTTGGGTGAGCGGACGGGACGGCCCCAAGGAGGAGTTGCTGGTGCCCGAGGGCCTGCGCCCGTACCGGTTCCCAGTGCGGATCCTGATCGACAGCCGCACGGCGAGCGCAGCAGAGCTCGTGGCGGGCGCCCTGCAGGATCACGGGCGGGCAAGGATCCTAGGCCAGCGGAGCTTTGGCAAGGGCTTGGTCCAGAGCGTCTTTGAACTGAGCGGGGGCACGGCTCTGGCCCTGACCACCGCCTTTTACCAGACTCCCTCCGAGCGCACGATCCAACGCTGGCTGGGCCGTTGCGGGGAGTTCCAGCTCTCGCCCTGCACGGCAGCCGCCGAGCCAGCCGAAGACCTGGGCGGCATCATGCCCGATGCCGAGATACTGCCCCGACCACTCTCGCAGCTGGAGCAGGTCCTGCTGGGAAGCAACTCGTTTCTGGAATTCGCCCGCGACCACATCGCCGGCGGCAGCCAAGTCGACGAATCGTTCGAGCCAGACAACGCCTTGCTCGACGAGTTCCAGTTCTACCTTTCGCAGCGCCGCATCCGTCCGTCGCTAGCAGAGTGGTCAGCAACGCTGGACTTCATCCGCGCCGGACTCAAGCAGGAAGCCCTGAATCTCACGCTGGGCGTCGCTGCCGGAGACGAGGTCGAGATCCGCAGGGACCGCGTCGTCATATCGGCAGCGGAAGAGCTTCAGGCGCTGGCGCGCTGAAGTGCACGAGATCAATCGCCCAGGCCGCAGGCCGCGTGGAACAAGTACGGACGGCTTATGTGAGCGGGGTGCCGAGACCGGATCAATCGCCTCTTTCAACGAGCGCGAAAATGAGCGCGCGCTATTGATTTAGGCGCACGCGCAAAGATCCTGGCCGAAGGCCCGTCAAGCGCCTCTGACCCGCGCCGGACACGGCGACCACACAGCTAAAGCTCTGTCTAGCTGCGTGGTCTTGGGATGTAGGTGCGTTGCGAAGTTTCGCCTCTCTGGCTCGCAGGGCGCTCTTCGATGAGGTCTTCCGCTAAGGCCGTGTGGAACGAGACGACCACCCAGTGCTCGCCACCCATGACGCCTTGGTGCCAAACGCCGCAGGGGATCGAGAGCCAGCGGTCTTCCAACGCAGCAGTTGGCTGGCTAACCAGACGGTTGGATGTCCAAGTCTCGCTTGGCTGCTCTCCAACTTGCGTCTGTAAGTCGGCAGAGCCCCTGAACGACATGACTCGCTGGATGCTGTTGGGATGTCGTTCAGCTCCCGAGCTGGTCTTCGCTCTCAGCACGAAGACCCAGCTGGACCGAATCCCATCCGGGACAGGCCCGCCGTACAACGCAAGGTCTACCGGCTCCCAAACCAGAAGCAAGGACCGATCCGCTTCGAGCCTCTGTTCAAGCCGTGAACCGATGCGGCCCAGCTCTTGCCAGACCGCGTTCTGACCGACCAAAGCATCCAAGACCTCGAGAATTGCTCGCTCATCCTCTGCAACCGGCATGCGAGGCCACCTAGCCATCACTATAGTTGCGGGGGAGATCGTGTCGGGCTCGCCTCGTCGCAAGGCGATACCGCTCTCGTCAAGCGCGCAGCATGCCGGGCGCCGCGCTCCGGACAGGGGCGGCCTGCTAGCACGCCAGCTACGATCCTTGGGCCCGCTCGAAGGCGCAGCCTGACCGGCGCGCCACGAACGGTCGGATTGACAGCTCCACCTGCAACTCTACGCGCACGGTGTTGCGCGGAATTAGAAACGAGCCCTCTTACAGATTTAGAAACCAGCGCTGAAGAGTCTCTGGATGCGGGAGGGCCGGCATCGGCTAGCCCGCACGCGGCAGACACCGGCGGGCGCTAGATCGAGCGATCGCTTCCGTTCCTAAGCTAGCTCTCCTTGAAGAGGAGCAGCCTTGCGCTGGATGGAGTTAGGCCAAGAGGAGTGCAAGCGCCACAAGGAACTGGCGGAGAGGCCGGCCCGGCAGCCGTAGCCGCCGGTCGCGGGCCGAGGCCGCTGAGCGCTAGAGCCCTCGCGCAGGCATCCTTGGCGGCGGTATCCGCTTGTGACGCCGAGCGGCCGGCCCCCCGGAGCCCTTCCCGGCACCTTCGAGCTCCTCCAACTACTTCTCCCACAAAGGGGGCTACGCCACCCGCTGCCGCCTCCGGCCCGCACCTAGAGGGGCTCGTTTCTAAGTCCATGTGAATGGGCTTACTTCTATATCCGTCCGACACAACTCTACCCGCACGGTTGCAACCCGCTGGCGTCTCAACGAACATAGAAGGCAGCGTCATGCGCAAGACTTTTCTGCTCACCTTACTGGCCTCAGTGCTCATGACGGCCACGGTAAGTTGCAATCGGTCCGACATGGTCCGCATCGGCGTGGTGCCGAAGGCCGTCGCCCACGAGTTCTGGATCGCGGTACGCGCCGGCACCGACGAGGCCGCCAAGGAGGCCGGCGTCGCGATCGAGTGGCAGGGCCCGTCCGCCGAAACGGAGTTCTCCCGCCAAATCGAAATCGTGGAAGCGATGATCAACTCCCGCGTGGATGGCTTGGTGCTCGCTCCGTCAGAAGCCACCGCCCTCGTATCGGTGGTCGAGCGCGCCACAAGGGAGGGCATCCCGGTGACGATCTTCGATTCGGGGATCAACACCGACGAGTACGTCTCGTTCGTGTCGAGCAACAACTACGAAGCGGGCGTCCAAGCAGCCGACAAGCTGGCCGAGATCCTTGGCCGGTCCGGCAAGATCGCCGTCATCAAGAACGTGCCGGGATCCTCCTCGACGATGGAACGGGAGCGTGGCTTCGAGGAAGCGCTCGCCAAGAATTATCCGCGCATCGAGATCGTCGACTTCAAGTACTGCCAGTCGGACAGGGCGCTGGCGCTGGCCGCGGCGGAGAATATGCTAACTGCACATCCCGATCTCGACGGCATGTTCACCTCCGCCGAGCCAGCCACCGTGGGCGCATCCACTGCGCTGCGCAACCGAGAACTGGTCGATCAGGTGAAACTGGTCGGCTTCGACTGGACCGATACGCTGGAAAGCGACTTCCGCGAGGGCGTCATCAGCGCCTTGGTCGTCCAAGATCCGTTCGAGATCGGGCGACGCGCTGTTCAGACCGTCCTGACGGCCCTGCGCGGCGAGACGCCGCCGAAGCGGATCGACACCAAGACGCACGTCGTCACTATGGACAACATCAACTCGCCCGAGATCGAGGCCGTGCTACGGATCGACCTCGACGACTATCTGCAATAGGCACAGGCGCGATCGGCTAGCGCCCGAAAGCCTCGCGCAGGCGGTCCAGCGCCCAGGTCAGTTCCTCGCGCTCGACCACAAGTGGCGGAGCGATCCGGATCACCCGGTCGTGGGTCTCCTTGCACAGCATGCCCAGCCTCCGCAGGCGCTCGCAGAATGGCCGCGCGGGCACTCGCAGCTCGATTCCGGCGATCAAGCCAATGCCTCGAATTTCCACGATGTCAGGGTGGGACAGCGTGCGCAACTGATCCAAGAACCAGTGGCCCAGCACCGCAGCCCGCTCCACGAGGTTCTCGTCGGCAAGCACACGCAAGGCCTCCCGCGCCACCGCGCAGCCCAAGGGGTTGCCGCCGAACGTCGAGCCATGCGTGCCAGGCGAGAAGACTCCCAGCACATCGCGACTCGAGACCACGGCAGATACCGGGTAGAAGCCCCCGGACAGCGCCTTGCCAAGCACGTAGACATCTGGCTGCACGCCTTCGTGCTGGCAGGCAAACAGGGCTCCGGTACGGCCCAATCCAGTCTGTATCTCGTCGACGACCAGCAGCACGCCGCGCTCGCGGCAGATCCGCGCCGCCTCAGCCAAGTAGCCCGCAGGTGGGATCAGCACGCCAGCCTCGCACTGCACAGGCTCGACCAAGAAGGCGCACGTGTCTGGGGTGATGGCCTCCGCAAGAGCGCCGGCGTCACCGAAGGGAATCGATCGGAATCCCGGTGTGAACGGGCCGAATCCCAGTCGGCTGTCCGCATCGGAGGAGAAGCCCACGATGGTGGTAGTGCGGCCGTGGAAATTGTTCTCGCAGACTAGGATCTCCGCCCGGCCGGGCGCTACTCCCTTGCGGTCGTAAGCCCACTTCCGGGCCGCCTTGATCGCGGTCTCGACAGCCTCAGCGCCGGTGTTCATCGGCAACACCATCTGCATCCCGCACAATTCCGCAAGCTCCCTGCAGAAAAGAGGCAGCTGGTCGTTGCGATACGCCCTGGACGTGAGGGTGACCCGTTCGGCTTGGTCCCTCAGCGCCTGCAGGATGCGAGGGTGGCAGTGACCTTGGTTAACAGCTGAGTAGGCGCTCAAGCAGTCCAAGTAGCGCGCGCCATCTACGTCGAAGACCCACGGTCCTTCAGCCCGGGCTACCACCACGGGCAGCGGATGATAGTTGTGCGCGCCCCATTCGTCTTCCAGCGCGAGCATGTCCTCGCTGAGACTGGCTGTGGCAACGCGGGTCAAGGAACCGAACCCCCGAGACTTCAGCGTACCACCCCGTCCGGCTCATTCCGCTTCGGGCACGTAGATGACCTCGCCGCTCTCAAGGCGATACGCCACCCCGAGGCGCTGGCCGCGGCCGGCGCCCCGCTCCTCGCTGGCGCGCAGGCGTTCGATGCGCTCGCCGCGCTTGACGATCATCTCCATGTCGGGACGGCCCGGGTTGGTAACGATCGTAATGTCCCTGGTGCTCATGCGGGCGGCCACCTCCGCCAAGCTCGCGCTGCCAGCGAGCGCCAAGATCAGCGCCACGACGAGAACCATGCTGGCGTCGAACAGATTCACGACTCCGCCTAGCGGGTCCCCGTCGTCGCCCGAGTCCAGAGCGGCGGATGCCCGCCGCATCCAGTCGCGGCGGACCGGCATTCGGCCCGAATTCTTATGCATCTGGCGCTTCCTCCCGGCTCGTCTCGCCGAACCAAACCTCCATCAGGTAGTGCATCTCGGTGACATCTTGGCGCCCCCAATGACGCACCTGCACGCCAAGCGCGAACGCCGCACCGCCCACGATCAGGCCGACCACCGTGGTCGTGAATCCGATCAGGAGATTGGAGGCCATCGATTGCATGTCGCCGGCGGCGAGGCCGGCAAGGGCTGGCTGCAAGGGAATCAGAGTGCCGATCAGGCCAAGCATCGGGCCGGTGCGCGAGAGCACCGAGAGCCGCTCGGCCCGTTGTCGCAAGTCATTTTCCAGATCGCTTACGACCTTGTCGAGGCGCTCGGGATGCAGTCTGGCGCCGGCGGCGAAGCGACCCAGTGCGAGTTTCCAGTCCAAGCGCAAGAAGCGCTCCAAGGTCGGCTCGCTCTCGTACAGACGCCTCAGGGCGTCTCTGTTCGCACGACGTTCGAAGCTCTCGGCCAGCACTCCCCCAGCCAGGTACGTGGCGTAGACGAACAGCCCTACGATCGCGACCAAGGCGGGCAGCAGGAACGCGCTCGAAATCCAATAGAGCAGGCTCTGCAATTGCTCCACGAGAACCTCACTGCCCGTCCGCGATGCCGGAGGTCGCTGGCATCATCCGCGGCGTTCCGCGTCGAGCACCTTGTTCAAGCGACGAGCGAAACGCGGGCCGCCGTCGTAGGTCGCGCCCAGAAACGCCCGCACCAGCTCCGTGGCTAGGGAGATCCCGACGATCCGCCCGCCCAGGCAAAGCACGTTGAGATCGTCGTGCTCGACGCCCTGCCCTGCGGAATAGGTATCGTGGCAGACGCTGGCGCGCACGCCCTTGAGCTTGTTGGCCGCCACAGAGGAGCCGACGCCACTTCCGCAAACGACGATGCCTCGGTCGGCGTCTCCGTTTCGGACGCTCTCGCCGACCGCGACCGCGAAGTCCGGATAATCGTCATTCGCGTCCAGCGTATGTGCTCCGACATCCAACGCCTCGTGCCCGTCTGCGGCCAGCAGCCTGGCAAGCTCCTGCTTGAGATGGAAGCCGGCGTGGTCGGCCCCGATGGCAACACGCATCAAACTGGCATTGTAGCGTAGGCATCTACAGTGCCTCGCACGAGTCTCGGACCCGGAAACGCGAGGTTCGCGAGGCCGGCGAGTTGCGCCATGCGGCCGACCTGAGCGGAAGTCGCACCGGCAGCCTGGCGGACTGCACCCCGGTGGCCGGCCCCAAGCTGAAGCGCCCGAAACGGTCGAATCGGACCTTGAGACCGGCGCGCATAATAGAATGGACTCTAGGGCGGCCCGCCGACCCGCGCCAAGCTGTCTCGGCCAGCACACTGCGAGCGGAGCCAGACCGCGGCATCCGCACCCCTCAGGCCAGGACCAATGAAGATCGGATTCATTAGCCTGGGTTGCCCGAAGAACCTAGTTGACAGCGAGGTCATGATGGGGTTGCTCGAGGCCCGCGGGCACGAGCTAACGCAGGATCCCGGCCAAGCCGAGGCACTGGTTGTCAACACTTGCAGCTTCATCGAACCTGCCAAGCAGGAGTCGATCGATTCCATCCTCGAAACCGCCGAATACAAGCGCATCGGCCGGGCTCGCCGCTTGGTGGTGGCCGGATGCCTGGTCGAACGCTACCGCGATGAATTACAGCAGCAGATCCCGGAAGTCGACGCCGTCCTCGGCACCAACGAGCTCGAGTCGATCGTGCACCATTGCGAGGGCGGGGCGATCGCGCCGCCCGCGCCGCCCGCAGGAGGCTATCTCTACCACGACCTGACCCCGCGCCGCCTCGCCACGCCGAGGCATTTCAGCTACATAAAGATCAACGAGGGCTGCGACCACCCCTGCTCGTTTTGCATCATTCCCCAGTTCCGGGGAAGCTTTCGCAGCCGACGGTTCGAATCCGTCGTGCTCGAGGCCGAGCGGCTCTTCGGACAGGGCGTGCGCGAGATCAACCTCATCGGTCAGGACACAACGGCATTCGGAGACGATCTCGGGATCAAGGACGGTCTCCCAACCTTGCTGGACAGGCTGGCCCGAATCGATGGCGCAGGCTGGATTCGCGTGCTCTACGCCTACCCGAATCGGGTGAGCAACAGGTTGGTGGACACCATAGCGAGCCACGATTCGCTGTGCCCTTATCTAGACATCCCTCTCCAGCACGCGAGCGCGAGCGTGCTGCGTCGCATGAAGCGGGGATCGAGCGGAGACATCTTCCTCAGGTTGATCGAGCGAATTCGAAGCACGATCCCGGGTGTGTCGATCCGCACCAGCTTCATCGTCGGCTTCCCGGGCGAAACCGAGCGCGACTTCGAGACACTCTGCCAATTCCTGCAAGCGGCACGATTCGACCATGTGGGTTGCTTCCGCTACTCCGACGACGAGCACAGCGCCAGTTTCGCGCTGACTGGCAAGGTCGACAGGCGCACCATCTATAATCGCCAGCGCCGCCTGATGGCCTTGCAGCGCAGGATCTCGCGCGGGTCCAAGCGCGCATTGGTGGGCGAGCGGTTTCCCGTACTGGTCGGCGGCCCCTCCGGCGAGACGGACCTGCTCTGGGAAGGTCGACTGCAGACACAAGCCGAAGAGATCGATGGCAAGACGTACCTCACAAGGTTCCCCGAAGCATCGAATCCGCGTCCCGGCGATCTGGGGATCGCCAGAATCACGCGCTCGACCGACTACGACCTCTTCGCGGAGGTCGAGCAGATCACGCGTCCGGCAGCGCACCCAAGGCCGAATCCGCTGCCGGTCCTGCAATAGGACGGCGCGATAGCAAGACCCGATGGCTCCGTCCGCCCAACCCTGCCCGATCTGCCGCAAGCCCACCAATCCCGCCTCGCGGCAGTTTCCGTTCTGCAGCGAGCGCTGCCGCACCCAAGACCTGGCGAACTGGGCCACCGGCGAGTACGCCATTCCGGTGCGGGCAACGGAAGCCGACGAGCAGTGGGAGCTGCCGACCGATACTGGCAGCAGCGAGCGTGGCAGGGATGACTAAGCGCCTGGCGATGACACTCGCCACTTGGTTCTACAGCGGCTACGTGCCCGGCGCCCCCGGCACCGCTGGCTCTGTCCTAGCATGGGCCATGGCGTGGCTCGTGGTGCATCGGCTGGGCGTGCCCGCGTGGGCCTTGGGGATCGCCGCCCTAGCTCTGATGCCTGTCGCGGTCAAGACATCCGAGTTCGCCGCCACGCGGCTGGGATCGCACGACCCCTCGGTCGTGGTCATAGACGAAGTTGTCGGGCAGTGGATCGCACTGTCGGCAGCGGCGAGCAACTCATGGCCACAGTGGATTACGGCGCTGGTGCTGTTCCGGGTGCTCGACATCGCCAAGCCGCTGGGCATCCGGAGGCTGGAGGCACTCGCCGGCGGCAAGGGGGTGGTCGCCGACGATGTTGGCGCGGGAGCCTGCGCTATGATTGGAGTTGCGGCTGTCCGCTGGCTCGGCTTTTGATCCCGCGCAACTACCTCCCTTGAATGGCCAACTCGCTGCCCCGCATCGAAAGCGTGACGCCACCGGCCGCGATTCCCGGCGGGACGCTAGAGATTCGCGGATCCTCGCTCGCAGGGACAGACTATAGCCAGCCCTCCGTCGAGGTCGGCAGCCTGTCCGCCAGGCTGGTCGTCAGCGCGAGCCGCCGGCTTGTGGTGAACGTGCCGGAGGAGGCGGAGTCAGACGCCATCAAGGTCTTCACCGCGGCAGGCAGCAGCGCCCCCGGGCAATTCTCGCTTGGGAGAAGCCTGGCGAACGAGGTACATCCCGTCGCGAATCCGGTCGTCGACCAATCCGGCAACATCATCACCACCTTCAGCGGGCAACGCGGCAAGAAGGTACCCGTATCGATCTTCAAGATCTTGCCCGGGGGCGAGGTGACCGCTTTCCTGTCGGGCATAATCAACCCCACCGGCTTGGCACTGAAGGCCGATGGCACCCTCTTGGTCACCAGCAGGCACGACGGGACAGTGTACGCCGTCTCGCCCAATGCGGAGGTGGAGGTATTCGCCGAGGGAATGGGCGTCGCGACCGGCTTGGCCGTCGATGGCTCCGACAACGTCTACGTGGGCGACCGCACCGGGACGGTCTTCAAGATCAATCCGAAGCGCGAGATCTTCGTCTACGCGACGCTGGAACCCTCTGTGGCGGCGTTTCACCTGGCATTCTGCGAGCGCGAACAGCTGCTGTACGTCTCAGCTCCGTCGACTTCGAGCTCGGAAGTGGTCAAGCGCATTAACGGAGATGGAGCGGTCACGACTTGGTGGCACGGATTCGGGCGGCCCCAGGGCATCGCATTCGATTCTCAAGGGCGTCTGCACGTATGCGCGTCCTTTGAAGGCAACCGCGGGATCTTCCGCGTGACCGACGCCGACGCGGACCAATCCGACGGCGGCGTAGAACACGTGGTATCCGGGCACGGTATCGTGGGCCTGGCGTTCGCACCCGACAGGAGCATGGTGATCGCGACCGGAAGCAGCATTTACCGCATTCCTGAACTGCCTTGAAATAAGCCGCTGCAGCCGCCCCTTGCTGGCAAGCCGCGCTTGTGCAAACCCATGCAAGCCGAAGTGATCGCGGTCGGATCGGAACTGCTCACGCCGAGCAAGCTCGACACCAATTCGCTCTATCTTGCGCGCAAGCTCAGCGAGCTTGGCATCGCCCTGGCCCGCAAGGCGGTGGTCGGCGATGATCGCGCCTCGCTGGCAGAAGAAATCCGCCGAGCCCGACGCACGTCCGACCTAGTGATCCTGAGCGGCGGCCTAGGGCCGACCCTTGACGATCTCACGCGCGAAGCCTCGTCCGACGCCACCGGGCGCGTGCTGGTGCTGGACGAGTCCGTGGTCGACGACATCAGGGAGCGTTTCCGCCGCTTCAAGCGTCCCATGGCAGAGGTGAACAGGCGCCAGGCCTACGTGCTGGACGGCGCGCTGAAGCTCGACAACCCACGCGGCACGGCCCCCGGGCAATGGCTTGAGGACGACGATGGCATCCTAATCCTGCTGCCTGGCCCTCCCCGCGAACTCGAGCCAATGTTCGCCGAGGCCTGCCTGCCACTGCTGGCATCCCACGCGCCTTCACAGCGCTTCTTCACGCTGGTCCTGCGGGTGGCCGGCATTGGCGAGTCCGATCTCGAGCAGCGCATCGCACCGATCTATGCGCCATGCACGGAGATCGCCACGACCATCCTGTCCTCTCCGGGCGATGTCCAAGTACACTTGCGCGGCCAGGGGAACAGCGACGCCGAGGCCCAAGCTGCAGTGCAGGGTCTGGGAGAAGCGATCCGCAGCGAACTCGGCGACGCGATCTATTCCGAGGACGGGCGGCCGCTAGCGGAGACGGTGGCGGTACTGCTGGCGCGAGGCGGTGCCAAGCTCGCGGTCGCGGAGAGCTGCACGGGGGGCCTGCTCGCGGGCGCTCTGACCGCCATGGCGGGCAGTTCCGACTTCTTCGCGGGAGGCGTCGTCAGCTATTGCGACTCCGCCAAGAGCGGATGGCTCGGAGTCGACGAGTCCGTCCTTCGCTCCCACGGGGCGGTCAGCCAACCGGTGGCGGTGGCAATGGCGGCCGCAGCACGGGAGCGCGCGGCAAGCACGTTGGGCGAGCCCTCGATAGGCCTGTCGGTCACCGGCTACGCGGGTCCGGGCGGCGGGACCGAAGCGGACCCCGTCGGCACGGTGTATTTCGCGGTTGCTGACGCCAACGGAGCCCACTCTGCCAGACGTCTGTTCGGTCGCGGCCGCACGCGCGTTCGAACGCTCGCGGTCCAGACTGCATTGGACGTCCTGCGCCGGCGCATTTCAGGCTTGGAGATCGCTTGAGCGCCGGCCTGCGCGGCTGGCAAGGGCGGGACCGAGTAGCTGCCGCAATGCCTCGGCACGGCCTGCGTCACAGCAGCGCTTGGGAATCACGTACTGCTCGCCCGGCGAAGGCGAGAGCAGGAAACTCCGGCGTGTCTCGCTCGCTCCCCACAAGTCATCCCATGCGATCCAGTCACTCCGCCGCGCAGCGCGGATCTCGACCCCGCTGCCACAGACGTGATAGCGCATGCGCAGCGGCCTGCCACCACCGCGCTTGAAGTCCAGCCGCGCTGTCGCGGCGACGAACGCGACGGCTGCAACCCCCGGCGCCGCCCCGACAACGGCCAGCCACGCGAGCTCGCCCCTAGAGAGACATCCTGCCACAATCAACGCAGCGAGCCCGGTCAGATAGACCGCCAGTGCCGTCGGGGCCCTGCGCCAGCATTGCGACAGGGCAGCTGCCAAAGCATCGCTATAGCGGATCTCCGCAGCGATCTCGAAGCTGCCTGGATCGTGCTCCGGAGCGAGGGCTGCTCGGATGGCCATGCTCGCTCAGTCCTTCACTTCGCCGGTGTATTCCACCACCGTGTCGACGATGCCGATCTCCACCCGACGGTTCTTCTGTCGCGCCTGCTTAGACGTTCCCCGCACACGCGGGCTCGCCTTGCCGAAGCCCTTCGACTCCAGAATCTCTCGCGGCACGCCCGCCTCCACCAGATAGGCCCGCACCGAGTCAGCGCGACGCTCCGACAAGGCTTGGTTGTAGGTGGCATCCCCTTGGTCATCGGTGTGACCGTAGATGTAGAGCCTATAGCCGTACGAGGCCAGCAGCACGCCGGCGATGCGACTGAGAATCTCGCGGTTTCTCGGCCGCAGCTCGACGCTATCGAAATCGAACAGGAACGAGTCCTCGCTCAGTTGCACGACCATGCCCATCGGCGTCCGGTCGGTCTCGGCGATGCGGCTCAATGCCTCCCTCATGCGGTCAAGCTCGTCCATGCGCTGCTGCCTGAGACGCCCGGCGATCCGGGCGTTGCGTTCGGAATCCTGCTGTGCCTCGTCGGCCTCCGCACGCACCCTTCTGGTTTCCGACAGCGCGCTCTCGAGATCTTGCAGCGCTCGGTCAAGCGCGCGGCCCGCCAGCTGTTCCCGCCCCACGGCGTTGCGCACGTCCGCCAGCAGTTCTAGCTCGACTTGCTTCGATTGCATCAGGGAGTCGTCGAGCGTTGCCACGTGGAGCCACAGGCGCCAAGTCGCGGCCGAGACCGCTAGGAGCGCGGGCAGGCACACCCAGAGCGCGACTCGCTCGATCCCCTTACGGCCGGGCATGTTTCCTCATTCTCGCAGCCGAGGGAAGGGCATGCAGGGTGGCGCTCTGCTCGCCAGACCAGGGCCGGCAGGCGTGGCGCGAAGCCCGGGCCTCGCCGTGGGGGGCCGCCGCTAGAAGTGGAAGCGGCGGGGATCCTGGTCCGGCACTTCCTTGCGGAACGTGTTTAGCAGGATCCGGTGAAAGGCGCAGAGCTTGCCATCGGGAGCCGGATGACCGCACTTGATGCACAAGGCCGTTTCACCGCGGTTGCCGCCGTTCTTGGACAGCCTGTTCCCGTTAACGTTGCGGCGGCCGCCATCGGAGCGCCCGCGCGCGCCGTTCTGGCCGCGACCGTTGGAACCCGCCCTAGAACGGGGCCCCTTGCCGAACCTCGCCGGCCGACGAACAGTTTGGTCTCGCATGATTCTCGGGTGTGACGCACGCCGCCGAGGCGGTGCGTCGTGCCTTCTTCCAACTTGCCGCGTGGTCTGGACGCTTCGTTACTCAGCGGGTGCCGCGCCGCTGACCGGATGCGCCGCATCGTAAGCGGTGATGATCGCGGCCGTGATGTTGACCTCGTTGACGGCGTACAGAATCGGGCTCTGCGGATTCGAGATGTCCATCACGATCTGGTAGCCGTTCTCCTTCGAGTACTTGTCGATGACCGCCATCATCTTCTGGCCGACGGAGTTGAACAGCTCGTTCTGCTCGCGGCCAAACTCGCCGCGGGCATCCTCGGCCTCGCGCTGGAGATCGGTTTCAGCCTTCTGGATCTCCCTTGCCAGACTGCGGCGGGCCTCGTCGCTCATGGTGTTGGCACCCTTCTGCATCTGGTCGCGCTTCTTGGCCAAATCGGCGTTCTTCGACTCGAGGCGCAGGCGCGTGGGCTCGTACTTGGTCTCGAGCTGCTTGATGAGCTGCTGGCCCTCGGCAGTCCTCTGGATGGCCTCTTGCACGTTCAACAGCGCCATTGACGTCTGCGCGGCAGCCGTGCCGGCAAGCACAGCCAGAGCGCCGATCAGGCACGCGGCGGCCCGCAGGCCGCCCGGGGACTTCCGCCACGTCGTTAGCATCTTTCCAGTGTCTCCCATGACAGTTCCGGTTTCGCTGGGGTCATCTCCAGCGTAGCACGAATCGGCATTTCAGCAGCTCATTCGACGCGATTGAGCCGGCCGCCCGGCTCAGAAGGTTCGGCTGATGGTGAAGCGGAACATCGAGCGCCGCTCGAAGAACGGCAGCCACGTCCCGACCGGCCGCACCGCCTCGATGAACGACTGGTAGTTCGGGAACAGCGAGCGGTCCGCGACGATCGGAGGCTTGAGGAACTCCTGCACCCGCATCGGGTTGTAGGCCCAGTAGAAGCGGAAGGGCGCATTCACGACGGGCATCATGACCTGCAATTCGATGCCGGTCGAGCTGCGCATCTTCTGGGTCGGGCCGATGATCCCGATCTGCTCTTGGAAGCCGGCCTGGGGGAACTTCTTGTTCAGTTCCAGGGCGCGCCCGGAGTTGAGCCGAACCTGGTTCTTGCGCAGGATCTTGTTGAAGCCGAGGTCCCAGAACGGGGCCAGCACGACCGGCCCGAACAGCTTGATGCGGTACTCGAAGTTGTAGACGAAGCGCGTGTCGCCGCCGGGGAAGTTCAAGCGGTAGACCGGCACTTCGGTGCTCAGCGGCACGCGCTCCTCCACGCCGTTGACGATCTGCACCTGCGTGCGCTCCACGCCATTGTCGTTGTACACCGGCACGGCGGTGAAGTCCGGAATCCAGACCATCGGGCTGATCGACCAGATCTGGAAGCCGCGCACGTCGTTCTCGCCCCCCATGAACGAGCGGTTGAACGGCGGCGGGACGCGCCCGCCGTAGCCGCTGAGGAAGGAAATCAGCCCGCGCATCGCGATGGTGCGGCGGCCGCCGTGCGGCCGGAAGTACTTCGCTTCCACCGTCGGCTGGACGAACCGGGCGTTGCCGCCGAAGCCCGCGATCGCAAAGCTGGCGTACAGGCTCTTGCCCTTGGACGGCGTGATCGGGTGGTCGACCGTGTTGTAGAAATAGCCCGGCGTGATCTGGCTGGTGGTGATGCCCTCGAGCGAGTTGGGGCCGGACACGCCCTCGAAATTGAGGTAGGTGAACAGGTTCGAGGCCGATTGCGAGAAGGTCACCACGTTCGACCGGCGGAAGCTGTACGTCAGGCTGAGCCGGGCGAAGCTGCGGCGCAGCGGATAGCTGAGGAAGGTGGTGAAGCCGGACGAATTCTGCCGGTAGTCGAGGATGTTCTCCTTGCCGAGTTGGTCGAAGAGCGGGATCAGGTTGGCGCCGGCGAAGATGGAGGCCTCGCGGGCCTGGTTGAAGCTAAAGCGGCTGGAAAAGACGGTGAACCCCGCCTGGATCGGCTTGTCGAAGAGGTAAGGCTCGGTGTAGCCAAACTGCAAGACCCGCTCGCGGCTGCCCAGCTGAGCGTCGAACGAGAGCGTCTCGCCCAGGCCGAGGAAGTTGTTGGTCGAGTAGCCGAAACCGATGAAGCTGCCCGCAAAACCCGACACGCCGCCGTTGAGGTTGATCATGTTGCGGCCACGCTCCTTGACCTTGAGCGTCAAATCGACCGATCCGTCGCGGGTGTTGCGCGCCACGACCGTGTCGAGCTCGGGCCCCTCGGTCTTGATCGGGTCGAAATAGCCGAGCTGGTTCAGCCGCAGCATGCTCACGTCCCACAGGCGCGTGTTGAACATGTCGCCCTCGTCGATGAGCAGCTCGCGGCGGATGACCTTGTCGCGGGTGGTGTTGTTGCCCTCGAACTCGATGCGGCGCACGAAGAACTGCTTGCCTTCGTCCACGGCCAAGTTGAGATCGATCAGCGGCGGGTCCTCGTCCTCGCGGAACTCGAAGCTCGGCTCGGCCACGAAGTCGATGTAGCCGAACTCCCCGTAGAGCTTCTTGAGGTTCTCCATGCCCTTGCGCAGCTTCTCGATGTCGAACATGGCTCCTTCCTGCATCGCGAAGACCGGCCCCAGCACCTGGTCCGGCACGCGAAACAGTTCCACGTCGGTGAAGCTGAGCTTGCCGCGCGCGTAGCGCGGGCCCTCTTCCACGAGCAGGTCGATATCGGCGACCTTCTTGGGCTTGCTGAAGATCATGGACCACGGCAGCAGGAACGTCCCGCGCGCCGGCGCGTCCTGGATGTCGAGCTCGTGCCTGAGGACGCTCGCCTTGAAGTAGCCTCGCTTCTGGTAGGCGTTGCGCAGGCGCTCCTTGTCCTCTTCCAGCTTGCGGATGTCGAACGTGCGCTTGAACAGGTTCTCCAGTACGAAGCTGCGCGGTATGCCCAGCGGCTTGGTATTCTTCATGGCGCGCCGGGCGTTCTTGGGGCTCATCACCTCGAGGCCGTCGAAGGTTACTTCACCAACCTTGACCTTCGGGCCCTCGTCGATGTTGAAGACGATTTCCACCGAGGCGGGCGGGATCTGGCGCACCTCCGGGTTGATCTCCGCATACTGACGGCCGCGCTCGCCGAGCAGCTCGCGCAGAACGAAGGTGGCGCGGTTGACAGTCGTGGGGTCGTATCGAGACTCGACCGTCAGGCCGACATTGCGCTCCTTGAAGCGCTCGAGGATGTCGGACAGGGTGGCCGACTTGTTGCCCTCGTAGCGAATCGTGCGGACCACGCGCCGCTCGGTGACAACGAAGCGCACGATCTTGCCCTGCTCGCCGTCATCGATCTCTAGCCGCAGGTCGTCGAAATAGCCGGTGTTCCACAGCACCATGAAGTCGCGCCGCAAGGTCTGGGAATCGAACAGGTCACCGCGCTTGGTAAAGATCCGCGCGGCCAAGTTGTCACGCGGAATGCGGCGGGTGCCGCGGAACTCGACTGCCTCGACGATGTCCTCGTCGGGCCTGCGCTCCTCCTGCGGCGCCTCCTCCACGTCCTGAAACGGCGACGGCGCATCCGGCGATTCTAGAGGGATGTCCTCGAACGGCGAGGGCGCCTGCTGCGCGGCCTGGGCTAGCAGGTACGGCGCGGGAGATGTACCTAGGCGGGATTCGCGCGCATCCGCCGGAGCAGCGGGCCCGGCGGCAAGATCCGGGCGCTCAGCAGAGGCTTCGTCCTCGGCTGCCAACGGGGCCGCCAGGGACAGGGCTAGCAATGCGGCGAGCAGTGTCAGACCGATTGGGCGCATAGACAGGTGTAGGCTGCAAATCCACGGCGGCGCGCTAGGCAAGCTACCGGTCTCAGGAACGAAGTACGCATGCTCCCATGTGGCTGTTTCAGCACTAGTGCTTCGAGCTACGGATTGGAAACGGGCAGCCAAACCGGCCGACCCCATGCCTCGTCCGACAGAACAGACAGTTGCGGCGCGTCAGAGAGTTCGAGAATTCACTCAGGCTTCTTGAATTCGATGAGGAACTCCCCCAAGTTTCCATCGTAACTCAATTCCAAGTGCTTACGCTTGGTCTTGGCTGACATCTCGAAATAAAGGTAGCCCGCGCCGGGATCGTCCTCGAGTTCGAGCGGCAGCTCGAGCGACTGCAGGAGCGCGGCCCCGGAACTCTCTGCCGCGGACCGCTGCTTTGCCGTGATCATCTCCTGGGACGCTGTGCTGCTGCCGATCTGATCCGGCGGGCCGCCCAAGCGTCGGGGCCGCGACCCCGTGCCGGGCGCACCGCCCCAGATCGGGCCGGTATCGTTGGCGAACAGATCCGGGGCGGAACTCTTCGTCTTGGCGCTCAGATCGAGGACGGCGCCGCCGGCGATGCGATCCGGGGTCTGTGCCGGGGAGGTTTCATTGTTGTTGCGCGCGCGCATCAGAAAATCGTCGCGCCGCAGAGAGATCTTGGAACCGTACAGGGGGCGTACGCGCACCTCGATCAGAATCACGTCTCCATCGAAGCTATCGCCCGCGACGCGCTCGATCTCTGCGGCGTCCTTGACCAAACGGGCCTGGAATTCGGCATCGGGGAGCTCGCGCGTGTACCACTCCGGAAGCTTCGCCGCGGACAGACCGCAGACCAGCAGCGCCGCCGCTGCGGCGGTGCGCATCAGCACGCCAGGCACGGCACGATTTTAGCTCATCCCGCAACGGGCCTAGCCCGCTTCGGCCGCGAGTTGCTCGGAAAGTTCGGTCCACTCGTCTTCATGGCGCTGCATCTGTTGCTGGCTCGCCTCGAGCTCATGGAGGACGCGCTGTCGCAAGATATCGTTGGAACCAGCCGTGGCCAGCTCCGCCTGCAGCTTGTCACAGGCCTCTTCCAAGCCCTCCAACTCGTCCTCGATCGCGCTGATCCGCACGCGGATCTTTTCCACGCGGTATGGGTTCATGCGCCGCTTCGCCGCGCCCCGCCGGGCGCTTCGCGCCGACGGCAGCGCCTCGCTCTCCAAGACTCGCGCCGGTCGCTCTGGCTCGTCTTGGGCGCGTCGCTGGCGCGACCAGAGGAAATCCTCGTAGCCACCCGGATATACTTCGACGTCTCCGTCCTCGATGTGGATCACCTTGTTGGCTAGCCGGTCGATGAAATAGCGGTCGTGCGAGACAAAGACCATGGTGCCCTCGAACTCCAGCAGCGCCGGAAGCAACACGTCCTTCGCGCGTATGTCCAAGTGATTGGTCGGCTCGTCCAACAACAGCAGGTTGTTCGGCCGCAGGAGCAGGCGCGCCAAGGCGTAGCGGTTGCGCTCGCCGCCCGAGAGCACGCCGATCCGCTTGAAAGCGTCGTCGCCGCTGAACAGGAAGCAGCCGAGCAGGCCCCGCATTTCCGATTCGCCCATCAGGGGCGCGTGGGCCACGAGGTCGTTGAGCAGGACGGCGTCGGGGTCGAGCTCCCTGTACTGGTCTTGCGCGAAGTAGTCGATCCCGACGCGATAGCCTTCCTTGCGCGTGCCCCCGGTGAGGGGTTCGATGCCTGCCAAGATGCGGATCAGGGTGGATTTCCCCGCCCCGTTGGCGCCGACCAGCGCGATGCGGTCCCCGCGCTCGATCCGCAGCGAGACGTTGTCAAAGACATGCGTGTCACCGTAGCTCTTGGCCACCGCGTCCAACTCCACCACGACCCGCCCTGAGGCCTGCGGCTGGGGAAAGCGAAAGTGGATCGTCTTCTCCTCGGGCGGAACCTCGATGCGTTCCAGCTTCTCGAGTTCCTTGACGCGGCTCTGCACCTGCTTGGCCTTGGTCGCCTGATAGCGGAAGCGGTTGATGAAGGCCTCAACCTGCTCGATCCGGGCCCGCTGGTTGCGGTAGGCGGCCCGGACTTGAGCGATGCGCTCGTCGCGCAGCTTCTCGAACTTCGTGTAGTTGCCGGTATAGAAATGAGCCCTGCGATTCCACAGGTGGACGACCTTGCGGACCGTGGCGTCCAGAAAGAAGCGGTCGTGCGAAATCAGCAGGAAGGCGTAGGGATAGTTCGACAGATAGTCCTCGAGCCAGTTTCGCGCCTCCAGGTCGAGGTGGTTGGTGGGCTCGTCGAGCAACAGCACGTTGGGCTTCAAGAGCAGAAGCTTGGCTAGCGCGACGCGCATCTGCCAGCCGCCGGAAAACTCCTCGCAGGGACGGTCCCAGTCATCGCGGGCGAAGGCGAGGCCCCCGAGCACGGTGCCGACCTGGGCTTCCTTGCTGTACCCGTCGAGGGCCTGATAGCGGTCGGTGCACCACTCGTAGCGGTCCATCACTGCCTGGAATTCCCGCGTCGACGGATCCACTTCGCCCATCTTGCGGGTCAGCTCCTCCATCTCGGCTTCCAACGAGATCGCCTCGTCGAAGACGCTCAGGCACTCTTCGAAAACGGTGCGGCCCGAGAACGTCAGCCCCTCTTGGGGCAGATATCCGACCTCGATGTTCTTCTGTCGCTCGATCTCGCCGCGATCGAGCTGCTCGCTGCCGTGAATTATCTTCAGCAACGTCGACTTGCCGGTGCCGTTGCCGCCGACGACACCGATCCGATCCCCCGGCGCGACCAGCCAGTCCAGTTCCTCGAACAGGACTCGGTCGCCGTAGCGCATACGGGCTCCCGCAAACCGGATCACTAGTTCGAGTGTAGCTAGCGCTCTCCGGGGGCAGTCGCAACGCGCGCGACCGCATCCGCGACGGAGCGCGCCGAACCGGCAGGCTCCGCCGTCCCGTCCAAGAATAGGTCGGCGTAAGCCTTGGTCGGAGACACGTGGCGTTCATACATCGGAGCCGAATGGCGTTCCCACTGCGCCCGTGCGAACGCTTCAGTCCGACCCCTGCAGGCAATGTCGCGCTCGATCCTGCGGCGAAGGCACTCCTCTTCGGGCGCATCAATGAACACCGCCAGATCCAGCATCTCGCGGACACGACGATCAAACAGGGCGAACAGCCCCTCCACGATCAACCCATCGCCGGGGGCGAGCGGAGCGGGCTCCGGCATTCTCGTATGGGTTGCGAAGTCGTAGCGCGGGACTCTCACCGAAGCGCCAGAACGGAGCCGCGCTAGATCGGCAACCAGAAGCTCCCAGTCCAAAGCCGCGGGGGCATCGAAATTCACTGCTCCGCGCTCAGCCACGCTCAGTTGGGACAGATCGCGGTAGTAGGCATCGGTGGCCAGCACACGCGCCTGCGGCCACAGGCGCACCAGTTCGGCCGCCACGCGGGTCTTGCCCGACCCCGAGCGGCCAGCGATGCCGATGCAGTACATTGCCGGACCGAGACCTGCTAGGTGAGTAGGGGCAGCGGCTCGCGACGGGAAACGGGCCTCAGCGGGGATCCCACGAGCGCCACTCGATCACGCCGACGCGCTCGGCCCAAGCGTCCCACATGCCCGCCAGCTCGGCCGCCTTGTCGGGCATGTCGGCTGCGAGATCGTTCAACTCGCTGCGATCGTGCTCCAGATCGTAGAGCTCCCAGCGCCCGTCCTCCGGCGGGGACCACTTCGAGACGAGCTTCCACTTGCCGCTGCGCACAGCGCGGTTGCCCTCGTGCTCCCAAAACAGCCCCTCGGGGTGGCCGCGGGCCGAATCTCCGGTGAAGACGGGTGCGAGGGAGGCCCCCTCCATCGGCTGGATCTGGTGACCGTTGTACGTCTCGGGATAGGTGGCTCCGGCCACGTCCACACAGGTTGTCATGATGTCGATCAAGTGGCCCACGTGGTCAGTCCAGCCGCCTGCGGAGGTGATCCCGTCCGGCCAATGCGCGACCAACGGCGAGGAGATCCCGCCCTCGTGGACGTAGTGCTTGTAGTATCGAAACGGTGTGTTCGAGACGTTCGCCCACGGGATGCCGTAGCTCTGGTAGTTCTCCTCGGCTCCCGGCATGATGGCAGGGTCATTTCCGACCGCGACGGGCTCGCCGGCGTAGGTCTCGGTGGGGATGTGGAGGGCCTTCCACGTGTCGCGCGCCTCTTCGGCGCAGCCACCGTTATCGGCCAAGAACAGGATCAGCGTGTTGTCCAGCTCACCACGCTCCTTTAGCGTGTCGACGACGTTACCGATCGCCTCGTCCATCAGTTCGACCTGTGCCGCATAGACCTCCATGCGGCGTGCTTGCCACTCCTTGTCCGGTGCCTGATCCCACGGCAACTGCGACGGATCGCGGTCGCTCATGCCGGCGGTCTCGTCCACCACTCCCATCTCGCGCATGCGCTCCAGACGCTCCTCCCGGAGGGCGTCCCACCCCATGTCGTAGCGCCCCTTGTACTTCGCAATGGCCTCTTCCGGGGCATGCAGGGGCCAGTGAGGAGAGGTGAAGGACATGTAGAGAAAGAACGGGGCATCCGGGTTCTCGTCGAGCGCCTCGTCGATGAACTGCGAGGCGTTGTCGCCAATCGCGGTCGTGTAGTAGAAATCAGGGCCGGGGTCCTCGGGGTCGTTGCCGCGCGTGAGCGAGACGGGGTCGTAAAACGAGCCCGCGCCGTGGATCGTGCCGAAGAACTTGTCGAATCCGCGCTGCATGGGCCAGTTTGAGCGGTCGACCTTCGCGCCAGAGCCCTCCGCTGGCGTGACGTGCCATTTGCCGCTCATCAGCGTCGTATAGCCGGCCGGCTTCAGGACCTCGGCGAAGGTGACACAGCTCTTGTTGAGATTGCCCATGTAGGAAGGAATCGGCTCGCCGTCCTTGCGGAACTCGCTCATCATGTGGCCAACGCCCGCTTGGTGCGGATATAGCCCTGTCACCAGCGATGCCCGCGTGGGACAGCAGCGGGCGTAGTTGTAGAAGGAGCGGAAGCGCAATCCGTTGGCGGCGAGGCTGTCAATCACTGGGGTGTTGATCTCGCCACCGTAGCAGCCGATGTCGGAGAACCCCATGTCGTCCGCCATCGTCACGATGATGTTGGGCCGCTTGGCGGCACCCTCGCTCTGAGTGCCGGTAGAGCAGGCCCAAGGCAGCGCCGAGGCCGCGGCGCCCATGCGCAAGAGGTCGCGGCGACTGAGCGAAGAACCGAATTGACTCATAGGGCACATCATACCGTCCGATTGGGCTAGCGATCACGGCCAAGCGCCGGGCCAGCCGCTTCTGCCGAGGCTGACGTCGGTAGTGCCGCCCGCCGCTGCTCAGGATTCCAATCTCAGCACACCTCGTCGCGGCGACGGCCTGATCGGAAAGCAGGGAGGCGAGGTGTCCGGCTCAACCGGACGATTCAGTCTGCGCTCGCCCGGGACCTACTGCCCACGAGACGGCAGGGGCCACACATTGATGCCGCGAAAATACAGCTCTGAGCCCTCGGATTGGAACAGGATCTTGCCTTTCGCCAAGCTGGCGTCTTGACCCTCCATGACGAGCACCCCGTTGACCCAGTACTTGACGCGATCGCCTTCGGCGACCATCTCCAAGAGATTCCACTCGCCGTGAGGCTTCTCGACTTCGTTGTTTGGATCCCGAAAACCGGCCGGTTCCCGGTAGTGCTTCGGCCAGCCATCGATGCGGCCTAGGTCGGTCTTGTTGAACCGATCGATCTGGATGCCGAGCTTGCCGCCCTTTCTCACACCGTTCACGGTTAACTGGGCGCCGCCGAGCAGGATCACGTCGCCAGTGCCGCCCTCCATGATCTGGAACTCTAAGGCCTCCGGCCAGATCGTGCCGTTCGACTTCGCGGCTTGGGCGCGGCGCTTGAGGTCGATGGCGCGATAGAGGATGCCGCTGTCCCGGGCCTTGTTCTTACGGCGACCGTGCGTCGCATCGCCCCATTTAAACTCGACATGCAAGACGAAGTCGCCGAATTCGTCCTTAGTGACGAAGTACCCGTAGGGCATTCCCTCGACGCGAATCATGCCGTCGACCACCTCGAAGACCCCGTGCGGGTCGTGGTTGAAGCCTTGGCCGAAGACGAACGTGTCGAAATTCTCCATGCCCTTGCCGGAGAACAGTTCGATGGGCTCACCCTGCGGCGCAGCGTCCGCAGCACCGAGCGAGGTCGCGAAAGCAAGGAAAATCAGCAACTTACGATTCAATTTCAGGTTAGTCATGGTCGCCACTCCTAGTTTCCGCCGATCGCGAAGCAGGCAAGCGCTCAGACGATGGTTGCGCCCAGTATTGTACGTTTCAGCGGACTGTGGGGCGAACGAGGCAGGTAGCTAGCTGAATTGCTGGGTTTCGTTGCATCGCGACGACAGACACGCAGGCCGCTCTGCAAGCGGCACGCGTTCGCCTTCAAGCGTGAAAAGCGGCCTTGCGATGGACTCTGGGGAGACCGCGAATCCAAGCGTCAAGCTACAAGGCAGACACACCGCCGCTCATGACTTTGATCGCCCCCGGCAGTCCGGGTATGATGCTTGCGGCGCTCTTTCGAAAAAGGTCCTAGTGTGGGCCAACTCACGGTATCGGTTGGAAGCGCCAAGGAGAGACTATGACCATCGCAGGCATCAATCTTGTAGGCGTCCTATTGGGCGCCATTGCGGGGTTCGCATTCGGTGCCATCTACTACACACTGCTGAGCAAGCACTGGCTGGATGCCATCGGCAAGTCCGAAGAGGACGTCAAGGGCCGATCGGCGGGTCCTTTCGTCACCAGCTTCGTGTCGCTACTAGTGATGGGCTCCGTGCTGGCTTGGCACTTCGATCAGCAGGGATCGGAGGGCATGAGCTCGGTCGGCGCCATTGGGCCGGCCGTTATCCTCTGGCTCGGCTTCGTCGTGACCTCCATGGCCACCAACAACGCCTTCCAGGGAGCCAAGGTGAAGCTGACAGTCCTTGACTCGGCGCACTGGCTTGGGGTCTTGGTCGTTCAGGCGCTCATCATCGCCCGCTTCTAGTCGATCCAGCATGACCGCCGTGTCGGCCTCTCACCCTCCGTGACGCGATCGGTGCGCTGACCAGCTTCGCGTTGCAACGCTACTGCAGCCCGTGGTCCGGGAAGTAGCAGCGACCCGCCGCCGAGCCACGCCCGTCTCTCTTGTACCCAAGAGCCGACCACGCCGACCGGGAGCAGCTTGTAAGTTGTCAGAGTTACCGTATTGAGATCGCACACAAGGGGCTGCTGGCCTTGTTCGGGCGTGGGTACGCTCGCCCGATCCCGACAGCGTTGGCCCACGGATTCGGCGGAGGACGCTTGAACCTGGAGGACTACCACTGATGACTACCAAAGGAATCATCGTCAACATGACCCCTTCGCATCCGGGCGATTTCATCCGCGCGGAGGTGCTCGAGGCGTTCGGACTGAACGTAACGAGCGCGGCCCAGATTCTCGGAGTCCGCAGGGCGACACTCTCGGCCCTGCTGAACGGTAAGGCGGCCCTGTCGGCAGAGATGGCTCTACGCATCGAGAAGGCCTTCGACGTGAGCATGGACATGCTGCTGAGGATGCAGGCCTGGCACGATGCCGCGCAGATGCGCGCTCGGGCGGGCGAGATTGACGTTCAGCGCAACGAGCCCCACCCGGCCTGATCAACAGACCGTACGTCGCGAAACACGACACTCAAAGATCCCAGGCAGTTGCCTTCATCTGAGTGTGCTCGTCACTCGGTGAGTTCACTTCGACACGGTGAGTTCACTTCGATTGCCTGATTTCGGCGGCCAGTGCTAATCTGGGCGATCATGTATCGCGACCCCCCGCGCAAGAGCGGGGTTGCACCGCGACCCACCCTGTGATGCGAGCGATCCGTCTGGAACAGCCCCACCGTCTCGAATACGTTGAGATCGACGAGCCCGCATCGCCCGGCCCGGGCATGGCCTTGGTCCAAACCCACCGCATGGGCATCTGCGGCACGGACTACAGCGGGTACTTGGGGAAGATGCCATTCTTCCGCTATCCCCGCGTGCCGGGGCACGAACTCGGCGTGACAGTGCTGGAGGTCGGCGCGGGAGTGAACGACGTCGAACCCGGCGACCGCTGCAGCGTTGAACCCTACATGAACTGTGGAGCGTGCTACGCCTGCCGCAACGGAAGCCCCAACTGCTGCGAGAGCTTGGAAGTGATCGGAGTGATGATCGACGGGGGGCTCTGTGACCGCTTTCTGATCCGCGCCGAGAAGCTACACGTGTCTCGCAAGCTCTCGTTTGAACAGCTCGCACTCGTCGAGACTCTCGGCATTGGCTGCCATGCTACAGACCGGGGCGCTCCGGCTCTCGGCAGCCAGGTCTTGATCATTGGTGCCGGACCGATCGGACTGGCCACGCTGGAGTTCACACGGCTGACAGGCGCCGAGATCACGGTCATGGACCGGGTGGCATCACGCTTGGAGTTCTGCCGCCGCCAATATGGCATTCGGAGCACAATCGTGTTCGAGGACAGCCAGAGCGCGATCGAGCAGGCGCGATCCATCACGGGCGGGGACATGTACTCGGTTGTCACCGACGCGACCGGGAGCCCCGCCTCGATGAGCGGAGCACTGGCCTTCGTGGCGCACACTGGTGCGTTGGTCTATGTCGGCATCACGACCGAGAACGTTGTGTTCCCCCACCCCGCGCTGCACCGGCCAGAGATGACCATCAAGGGCTCTCGCAACGCCCTGCCCAGAGACTTCGGGCGCATCATCGGCCTGATCGAAGACGGCACGATCGACACGCGACCTTGGATCACGCACCGCACGCCGTTCGAGCAAGTTGTGGCGGACTTCGAAGGCTACACGCGGCCGGAGTCCGGGGTGATCAAGGCGATCATCGAGGTCAGCGACTGACCGTGGTCCTGTCAGCCGTTACCGTCTGCCTCGTGCCCGAAGCAAGCGCGGGGCCGTTTGTCTTCCACGACGACCTGCCCGGGGCGTGCCAGCAGGCCGCTGCATTGGGGTTCGACGGCATCGAAATCTTCGCCCCCTCCGGGAATCACGTTGACCGGGCAGAACTGCGCACACTGCTCAGGCTGCACGACTTGCGTCTGGCTGCAGTAGGAACCGGCGCAGGGATGATCGTGCACGGGCACAGCCTATGTGACCCAGACGAACGTGCCCAACTGCAGGCCTGCGAATTTGTGAAGGAGATCATCGACTTCGGGGCGGAGTTCGGTGCGCCTGCGATTATCGGCTCGATGCAGGGACGAGCGGGCAACGCCCAGAGCCGCGGGAACGCGCTGGCGAGCCTCGCCGAGTCGCTGGGCCTTCTCGCAGACTATGCCGGGGGGCTCGGTCAAGGGCTGCTGTTCGAACCGCTGAACCGCTACGAGACGGACTTAGTGCGGACCTTGGCTGAGGGGATGGCCCTGCTATCCGACGTAGGAGCCAGCAATCTCCAGTTGCTCGCAGACCTGTTTCACATGAATATCGAGGAAGCGGACATCGGCGAGGCAATTCGATCCGCAGCGGACAGCATCGGACACGTTCATTTCGTCGATTCGAATCGCCGCGCCGCAGGATTCGGACACATGTCGCACGGCCCCGTGGCACGGGAACTCATCGCAGCCGGCTACCCGGGCTACGCATCGGCGGAGGCGTTTCCGCTGCCTGACTCGCAGGCCGCAGCCGAGATGACGATCCAGTCGTTTCGCAAGTTCTTCCCGCGCTGAACTGTTCGACCGGTAGTGACAGGCCGCTAGCCCGCGCCGGATTTCGGCACACCGCGCCCCCTATTGGCCCGGTTCGCCAGCTTCGCGAATGAAGCGCTCCCTCCATTGATCCCATTTCGACGCTAACTCACTCACCTTGTCAGGACGCTCTTGCGCAAGATCGTGCTGCTCGGCCCGGTCCACAGAGAGATCGTAGAGCGCCCACTGCCCCGGGCGGGCGTCCTCGGCTTCTGCAACCGAGTCCCAGCCATCGTCGCGCGTGCGCACCGTGTGCAAGATCTTCCAGTCCCCCATGCGCAGCGCCCGGTTGCCCTGGTGGTAGAACCAAAGCGCTTCATGCAGAGGCGCGCCGTCCTGCTCGAACACAGGCGCCAAACTGCGACCGGCCATCGGCGGCCCGCCAATGTCCGTCGTTTCGACGCCAGCGAGCTCAAGCATCGTGGGCGCGATGTCGATTACGTGTCCGACCGTGCTGCGCAATTCGTTCCGCGCCCCGATCCCTTCAGGCCAATGCACGATCAGCGGCGTCGCAATGCCTCCCTCGTGCACCCAAGTCTTGTGCAGCCGAAACGGGGTATTGGCAGCGCTTGAGAAGCCCGGACCAAGGCATAGGTACGTGCCGGCAGAGCCTAGCGGTGCGTTCGGGTCATGCCCGTCCCCGCGCACCATGATCTCGGCGCTGGCGCCGTTGTCGGACAGGAAGAACACGACCGTGTTCTGCAGCGAGCCCATCGCGCGCAGCTGGTCCAAGACGCGCCCGATCTCGCGGTCCATCCGGTCGACCATCGCGGCGTGGATCGCCATCTTCTCGGCTTGGAAGCGCCGCTGCTCCTGATTGAGGCTTTCCCACGGAACCGGCCGGTTGACCTCGCCCGGCCCCAATTGCGCAATGCCATCCGGAAACGCGTACGGCGGGCCGACATCCTCGTCTAGCGGTGATAGCTGGGAGCCCGCAATCCCCATCGCGAGCTGGCGGGCGAACCGTTCCTGGCGCAGCTGGTCCCATCCCAGCAGGTAGCGGTCGCGATAGCGGGCGATGTCCTCGGGCGTGGCGTGCAATGGGAAGTGGGGCGCATGAAACGCCAGGTACTGAAAGAAGGGGCGCTCGGGGTGCTCAGCGGAATGCTCCTGCAAGCATTCGATCGCATGATCCGCCGTAACGACGGTCATGTGCGCGCCCCGCTCGGGCTCGAAGTCGGGCAGCTGCACCCCATCCCTGTCGTGCCCGATGAGGTGGAAGAAACCGGCTCGATTGCCAGCCCGGTAGGAGTGGTCGAACCCGTTGTCGAGCGGATCCCCGTCCACGTGCCACTTGCCCGAATGGTACGAGCGGTAACCGGCGGAGCGGAGCCGTTCCGAGACGAGCACCGCCCAATCGGGGCGGGCTCCGCGGCCGAACTCCTGTGGATCGACGCCCGGCATCGAGTCGCGCCGGATCTGCTGGGCGTAGTAGCCGGTCAATAGCGACCCGCGTGTCGGCCAGCAGCGCGAAGTGTTGTAGAACTGCGTGAAGCGCAGGCCGCCCTCGGCCAAGGCATCCAAGTTCGGCGTCGAGATCTCGCCGCCGTAACAGCCTGCATCCGCGAACCCCATGTCGTCGGCAACGATGACGAGGAAGTTCGGTGGCCGCGCTTCGTCTGCTGAAGCGCATGCGCCCAGCAACACTGCGACTAAGACTGACGCCGCCCTCATGGTGGCCACTAGGATAGAGTATTCCGCCACCCGACCTGTGGCGGCTAGCAAGTCCTTCGAGGGTCGCCCCGGCGCGGCCGGAGGGTGGAGGAATCCCGGTGAGTGGATTGAGCAGTCTCGACGCGATCGTGCTCGTGGCTTACTTGGCCGGGATCACAGCTTGGGGCGCATGGCTAGGAAGGGGCCAGAAGGGCGGAGCTGACTACTTCCTAGGCGGGCGTTCTCTGCCATGGGGCGCCGTCTTGCTGTCGGTGGTCGCGACGGAGACCAGCACGCTCACCTTCTTGAGTATCCCGGGCGTTGCCTATGCCGGCAGCTTGGTATTCCTCCAACTGACCCTGGGCTATGTCGCCGGGCGCATTGTGGTTGCCATCGTCTTGCTCCCTGCCTACTATCGGGGCGAGATCTCCACAGCATACGCCTTGCTAGAGGCTCGCTTCGGCATCGCGACTCGACGCCTGGCTTCGGCGATCTTCATGTTGACCAGACTGCTGGCCGACTCGGTGCGGCTGTTTGCTACGGCGATACCCCTGGCCCTCATCACCGGCTGGCCGTACCCGGCTTCCATCTTGGTGATCGCAGTCTTGACCGTGATCTACACCTACTGCGGCGGCATTCGGGCAGTGGTCTGGGTCGATTCAGTCCAGATGGGCCTCTATTTGCTCGGCGCCGCGATCGCCGTCGCTGTAATCCAGTCTCAGGTGCCTGGCGGCTGGACCGAAGTGCTCGAGTCGGCAAGGTCGGCCGGAAAGCTCCAGGTTTTGGACTTCTCGTGGAGTCTCTCCGCGCCATATACGCTCTTGGCTGGGCTGGTAGGCGGCGCAGTGTTTACCATGGCTTCGCACGGCACCGACCAGCTGATCGTACAGAGGCTGCTTGCGTGCCGAGACCTGCGCGACTCCCAGAAGGCTTTGATAGGCAGCGGTTTCGCGGTGGTAGGCCAGTTCCTGCTGTTCCTGCTCGTCGGCATCGGGCTTTGGAGTTTCTATGCGGGACAGGCGTTCGAGCGCACGGACGAGATCTTCGCGCGCTTCATCATCGACGAGTTGCCTGCAGGAGTGACCGGCCTACTGATCGCGTGCGTGTTCGCCGCAGCGATGTCTTCGTTGTCGTCGTCAGTCAATGCGCTAGCATCTTCGACGGCATACGACTACTGGGCGCCGTTGGCCGGCGCGAGCGATGACGAGCAGCGCATCCTGAAGGCCGGAAAGGTCTTCACTCTTGGGTGGGGAGCCCTCCTAGCTCTTGGGGCGATCCTGTTCATTCCCCTCTCCCGGCACACTTCCGCAGTGGAAGTCGCGCTGGGTGTAGCAGCGGTGGTCTATGGGGGGTTGCTCGGTGCCTTCGCGCTGGGAGTGTTGACGCGGAGCACCAGCCAGCCGGGTGTGATCGCAGGGATCGGGCTGGGCGTTGCCACTATCGTCGCGATTCAGGGCCTAGTGGCGTGGCTCTGGTACGTCCCTATCGGAGCTGCGATAACGATCGTGGTGGGCCTTGCCGGCCGGCGCGCCTTACAACGCGGGCGGTAGATTTCAATCTTCGGTCCTGCCGCCCAACCGGCAGCCGGCGCAGCGAACGCACCGCGATTCAGGACAATTTTCGGACGGAAACAGCGCGCAGGCCGAGTCGGCCCGCGACTGCGTGAACTGCGATCAGGCGCAGCCTGAACACGAAGCGCCACGAGGGCGATCGGCGGAATACGTCACTTGGCGGGCGGGCGTCCCGACGCTCCGTCGAGACGCCCGCGTGAGTGACCTCGACCTTAGAACCGCAGCTTCAGCGCGTACTGGAAGATTCTCGGGCCGCCGCCACGACCGATGTTCCCCGTGCGCGTGAAGAATCCGCCTCCGACTCCGTTGAACCGCCGGAACTCGTTCGTCATGATGAAGTTCGTCCGGTTGAGGAAGTTGAAGGACTCGATGCGCAGCTGCAGCCGCATACCCTCGCGGATCTGGAAGTTCTTCGACACAGCTAGGTTAGCGGTGAACAGGCCCGGTCCGTCCAGAATGTTGCGGCCCGCCGTTCCCAGCGCGAAGGCCCCGTCCGGGCAGAACAGTTCCGTGCCGGCCTCAGGGTCGGCATCCACGCAGCTTGGCACGTCTTGGAAGGCGCCGGTGTCGAAGAACGGGTAGTTGACACCGCGCTTCAGGCCCAGAGAGGGATCATCAGCCTGGGAGCCGTGCGCGACCCGATGGGGCCGCTGTGACTCGCCCAGGTTCACGTCCGCATTGGCCGCCATGACCGTGAAGGGCGAACCAGAGTACGAGGTCTGGGTGCCCGAGAGCTGCCAGCCGCCGAAGGCCGCCTGCGCGACTCCGTTCCACTGCGCTCCCCAGCGCCGACCGCGCCCGAACGGCAGGTTGAAGTTGCCCACCATCGTGAACACGTGCCGGCGGTCCCACGTCGAGCGACCGCGCTCGAGCCGCAGGTTTCTGCGATCCAACGCGTTCGCGAAGTCTGTCGCTCCGGATCCATTGGTCCGCGACGCGTCGTCAATCGATTTGGCGAACGAATAGTTGACGCGCCAGAAGATCCCGCGCCGGCTGCGCTTGCGCCAAGATATGTTGGCAGCGTTGTAGTTGGAGTTCGAGCCGGTGTTGTAGAAGTTGATCGCGTTCCAGTCGGGATTCGGCCGCAGTGACTGGAAGTTCTCGGTGAAACCGCCGGTCGGCGTGCGGTTGGCCAGGAACCAGTCGCGAGTGCGGATCGCCTGGTTGTGGTCGTACCGGCGGATGAGGTGTGTTCCCTTCGAGCCGCGGTAGTCGATTTCGACGCTCGTACCGCCCGGCAGTTGGCGCTCGATCGTGAAGTTCCAAGACTGCAGGTACGCCTGGCTGGGCCGCTGCGTGATGCCGCTCGCGGTCGGCCGGTCACCGAGCCAACCTCCGCCAATGATGGCGTCCCGGCCCAACGTGCCGAGAGGATCGCTGAGAATGACTTCTGGCGGCCTGTTAGGGGTCGCGTTCCTCGCCGCATAGTTGGTCTGGATCGTGTACGGGAAGATGTTGCCCAGATTGTTCCGGAACGGATTCAGGATCGTTCCGGCCACGAACAGCCCGTAGCCGGTGCGGATGACCAGCTTGTTGGTCACCCGGTAGGCGATTCCGAGGCGGGGCGTGAAGTTATTCCAATCCGTCTGGATCACCGAGCGCGGGTAGCCTACCTCGTCCGCCGTTAGGAACCGACCCGCAAGGTCAAAGTCTCCCAGCAGCTGATCAAAGTTGTCGGGAAGGTTCCGGTCGCTCGAGAGGACGATCTTGTTGTGTTCGGGCACGTAGCTGCCCATCTTGTCATTCACGTCCCACGGCATCTGGTTGACCTCCCAGCGCGCTCCGAGGTTCATGGTCAGGCGCGGGGTGACCTTCCAGTCGTCGTTGAAGAACGCGCCCATCGCGATCTGCCTCCAGTCCGGCCCGTTGATGCCCTCCCGGACGTTGATGTTGTGCAGCCAGCCAAGGAACATGTCCGCGACCGGGCTGCCCCAGTCCTTGCAGCGCTGCGAGTTGCAGCCGCCGGTGCGGAAGCCGCGGAAGCGGTAGTTGCCCCGGGCATTGTTGACGCCGGGCCGCTCGTACATCACGTAGTTGTAGTTGAACCCGTACTTGAAAGTGTGGGCGCCCTTGATGTTCGTCATCTTGACGCTCCATTGCGTGTCGCTCACGTCCGTGATCACCGGCAGGTTGGTTGCCGAGCCGAGCGTGGCGTGGTTGTCGACACGGATGAGGGGGTAGTCGTCGATGCCGGGATACAGCTCACGGTCCTCTTGGGAGATGAAGTTCTGCATCCCAAGCTCTTCGATGATGTTGCCGCCGGAGAACGCACCGCGCTGGAACACGTCGTTGCCGCTGAATCCGAACCGGACCTCCATCAGCGATGTCGGCGAGAACATGTGGGTGTAATCGGCCCCCGCCAAGTAGCGGTTGTCGTCGATCGTGTTGCCGAACTGGGGCAGCAGGCTGTTGCCGGCAAACGGATTCTCGAGGTTGTTGGCGCGATATTGCACGCGTGCTGCCAAGTTGTTCTCGCCGATCTTGTGGTCGACCTTGAAGATGGTGCTGTCGAAGTGGTCGTTGTCGTTGTCGACCACGAGGTAGTTCAGCAGATCCCGGCGCTTGCCCATGTTGGGCGCCGGGTACTCTTGAAACAGCCGCTGAGCCACCGGGTCGGCGCGGCTCATCGGGATCACGTCGTTCGGGAAGCAGGAGTTGTTCCGCCCGCGGCGGACGAGGTTGGCATTGCAACCTCCGCGTGACGTCCGATCCCGTATGACGAACTGGCTCCGGAGCTGGTCGAGGACGGCGTCGTCTGTCAGATCGAGCTGGTTGTCAAGGTGCGACAGGCCGATGGTCTGGCTGAAGTCGCCCCCTATTTCCATCGGGGTCGGAACGCGCGACAAGCGCACCTGCTCCTGGTCGCGGCGCTGGAGCTCGTAGCTGAGCATGAAGAAGGTCCTGTTCTTCTTGATCGGCCCGGTTGCAGTCGCGGAGAACTGGTTCTGGAGCAGGTTGGTCTTGTCTTGCTCAAAAAATGCGCGCGCGTCCAGCACGTCATTGCGCATGAAGTAGCTGATGTTGCCGTGAAACTGGTTCGTGCCCGAACGCAGGGACATGTTCAGGATGCCGCCGGCCATGCGGCCGTACTCCGCCGAATAGCCGGACGTCTCCATCTTGAACTCCTGCAGTGCGTCGATGTTGGGGCGCACTTGCGCCGCGCCGCCTTGGACGTTGCGGTTGTCAAAGCCGTCGACGTAGAAGTTGGTGTTGGTGGGCCGGGCACCGTTGATCGATGCGAACGAGCCCTGCGAACTGCCCCTCGGCACGACGCCGGGCACGAAGAATGCCAAGTCCGTGAAGTCGCGACCGTTCAACGGCAGCTCCTGGATCTCCTCTTGCACGATGACATCGCCCTTGATCATGCCGTTCTCGGTGTTCAGGGTCACGAGCTGGGCATCGACCGTCACCGATTCCGTCACCTGGCCCAGTTCCAGCTCGACATCAATCCGGCGATTGTCGCCCGTGCGCATGACGATGCCCTGCTCGACGTGCTGCTGAAAACCCTCGGATGTGACGATCAGCTGGTAGTCGCCGGGAATCAGCGCGGGAAAGGTGAAGCTGCCAATCTCATTCGTGGACTGCTCGCGGGAAATCGCGGTGCCAGTGTTGATCACGGTGACATCGGCGCCGGGAATGACGCCGCCACCGCTATCGGTGACCGTACCGGTCAGGGTGGCCAAGTTAGCTTGGCCAAAACAGATCGGGGCTAGCAGCAGTGCCAGCACACCAATGAACGCAAACGACTTTGTCATCACAGAACCCCCAGTTGTCGACTTAATCTGTAGATACCCCAGATCTACTCTTCCAACCCCATCATCTGACACTGTATACGTTTCAGCGGCGCAACGCAAATGAATACTGATTCATTTAGCGAAACGCAAGCATTGGGTGCCGTTGAGTCCGCCAATCAGCTAAGGGGGATGCCATGCGCACCAATCCGAGTTGTTGAAACCAGCGCAGGCGGCTGTCCAAGTGATTCGTCCTTACGCCGCGGAACGGTCCTAGGAAGGCGTTCCTGCGTTGGTGCCGAATGTTCACTGTTTGGAATTGATAGCAGCCACGCACCGGTATGCCCGCCGACACATCCACCGCCTCGTGCCGGGCCCTCAGCCGCCGCGCGCAGTCCGAACCGAAAGGCGTAGTCTGGTCTTGGAACATCCCATGGAACTGCTCGCGAGACTCGGAGTCGCCCAGTTGGCCAAAGCCTACAGCAGCGGCCGACTGTCGCCAGTCGACGTCGTGCGCCACACGCTGCTGCGCATCGGCAGGCTGGATCCGGTCCTGAATTCGTACCTGTCCGTAACTGCGGACCATGCGCTGGAGCAGGCTCGGCAAGCCGAGTCCGAGATCCGCGCAGGCCGTCGAAAAGGCCCGCTGCACGGCGTGCCCTACGCAGCGAAGGACCTGCTCGACACGAAGGGGATCCGCACTACGGTTGGCTCGCGGATCCTGTCCAAGAATGTGCCCGAGGCCGACGCTGCAGTGGTCGAGAAGTTGTCCGCCGCCGGCGCGATCCTGCTGGGCAAGACCGGCATGCACGAATGGGCCTACGGCATCACGAGCAACAACCCTCACTTCGGGCCGGTTCGCAACCCTTGGAACCCCGAGCGCATCCCCGGAGGATCTAGTGGCGGGTCGGCCGCTGCCCTTGCGGCCGGCCTGTGCAGCTTCTCGCTGGGCTCGGACACCGGCGGATCGATTCGGATTCCCGCAGCACTGTGCGGCATCGCCGGACTGAAGCCGACCTTCGGACGAGTCAGCCGCCGCGGCGCGTTTCCCCTCGGGCACACGCTCGACACGCTGGGCCCGTTCGGCCTGACCGTGCAGGACACCGCGCTGGTGTACCAAGCGATCGCAGGCCAGGACGGCGCCGACCCCACGACGGTGGACAAGCCCCTCGAGCTGCCCCGGTTCGACGCTGAACCCAGCCTGAAGGGCGTTGCAATCGGCGTGCCTCGAGCCCCGTATTACGAGTGCCTAGATCCGGCCGTGGACAGTGCCGTGCAGTCGGCCTTGAGTGTCCTGACCGGCCTAGGAGCGCAACTTCGCGAAGTCACGGTTCCCGACGTTGACCTAGCCAACTCGCTGCACCGCCTCATCCTTCTAGCGGAAGCGACCTCCGTGCATCATCGCCGCCTCGAGGAGCGCCGCGAGGAATTCGGCGAAGACGTGCGCGCGCTACTGGATCAGGGCCGGCTTGTGCTCGCTTCGGACTACTTGAACGCGCAGCGGCAGCGCAAGCGATTCTGCCGGGAGTTCGCCCGGGCGCTCGAGACAGTGGACGCCCTGGTAATGCCGGCCGTGCCGATACCGACGGCACGCATCGGAGAGTTGGAAGTCGAGGTCAACGGACGGCTAGAAAACGTCCGGCTTGCCACGACTCGTAGTATCCGCGCCCTCAACCTCACCGGACTGCCCGTGCTGTCGGTACCGTGCGGATTCCACAGCGACGGCCTGCCGGTCGGTATCCAGATCGTCGGCAAGGCCTTTGATGAGCAGCGAGTCCTCGAGATCGGGCACGCATACGAAACGGCTACCGAGTGGCACCGCCAGATTCCGGCCATTGCGCGGTCTCCGGTTCCCAGCGACACTGCTCTAGGCGAACCCTAACCCCCGCAAACGGAACGTTCTCCCGTTCGAGCCTATGGCGCTGCTCGCGGCCGCGTTCTCCGGGCAGGGCGATCCGACCGCCAGCGCCGAGCACCCGGTGCCACGGCAGCGCCAGTTCGGGCGGGCAAAGGCGCATGGCGCGGCCAGCCTGCCGCGCGCCGCCGGCGATGCCGGCCATCCGTGCTACGTCACCATACGTCGCGACCCGTCCCCTCGGAATCCGCGCAACGACCGACCAGATTTCCTGATATCGAATCCAAGCGGACCCTGCGGGTCTCCCGCCCACCAGCGCGCCGACGGCGAGCGCCTCGCGGTTCACCTCGATCGCTCCGCCGCGGACTTGGCGGCGCGGCACGGCCCTAGCGGTGCCCCAGCGGACCCATCTTGTCAAGTATTTCGTCGAACAGGTCGCGCTTGCTGCCCGGCTGTTCCTTGCCACCGCGGGCGTGGCGGTACTTGTGCGACGAATAGCAGGTTCGGCACTCGGTACGAGCGGGCTCGCCGTCCAAGACCGAGACTACCGAGTGATTCATCACCGACTTGCACCGCGTGCAGTAGTCATCGACGATATCGCCGACGCGGTGTTCTGCGTTCACGGGATCCCCCTAGTCCGGCGCGATGCAATAGAGGAAATCGGCGGTGCGGATGAAGATCTGCCCGCCAACAGCAATCGGGCTGGCCAAGGTGTGGCTGTCGAGCCGGTTCGCAGCGAGGGTCTTGTAGCCGTCATCCACGTCAATGACCGTTGTGGTCCCTTCCTCGTTCGTCGCGTAAAGCTTGCCATCCGCCAAAAGGGGCGAGGACGAATACGTGCCGGGCTCCAAACGCAGCCGCTCTACCACAAGCTCACCCGTGTTGGCATCCAGCACGTTCAGGATGCCGCGATCGTTGACCACGAATAGGCGCTCGCCATCGGTGGTCGGCGTGGGCACGTCAGCGCCGTACGCGTTTTCCCAGATTTTAGCCGACTCGTCCATCCAGCCTTCGCCACCGGCCTTGAAGGCGATGAACGGGTTTCCGCGCGTACTCGGGGTGAAGACGGTGTCCTCGATGTGAATCGACGATGCAATGGTGCGGTAAAAGCGCTCGTTGCCGGGATTGAATCCGCCCATGCGCCACAACTCCGTGCCATTGTCTAGGTCGTGCCCGGTCACATAATCCCCGCCTGACACCACGAGCTGCTCCTTGCCACGGGCAGTGATGATCAGAGGCGTCGAATAGTCGTCGGGAGATTCCGCCATAGCATCGGTCGGTCGCTCGACTTTCCAAATCGTCTTGCCCGTACGAGCTTCAACAGCGAACACATACGAGGGATCGTCTGTCTTCATGCCGTGGAGCACCTGCACGTATAGGCGGCCCATGTGCAGTCGGGGCGTGGAAGCGTACCCGTGGTTGAGTCCGAAGCGGCCATAGTCCTGCTGGACGTTGCGCGACCAAACTTTCTCACCGTTCATGTCGTAGCACGAGAACTGTCCGCCGCCGGTCATGATCCACACGTGCTTCCCGTCGGTGATCGGCGATGGCGAGGAGAGATTCTGCTTGCGATAGACGCGGTTCCCGTCGCCGATCGTGCGATTCCACTGGACCGAGCCGTCCGCGCGGTTCAGGGCAAGCAGCAAGATCTTGTCATTGCGGTCGGAAGCTGCGGCGGGCGGAGCGGCAGAACGCCGGCCGGGAGCTCCGGGCCCACCGGGCCCGCCCCCAAGGCCTGGCCTTGGCCCGCGGCCGCGGCCGCGCCGCGCCTGCTGCGCCGGGGAATCGAAGCCTTCTTCTGCGGAGGTCACAAAGACGGTATCGCCCCAGACTGCGGGCGTCGCAGCGCTCCAGCTAGGCAGCTTGGCCTTCCACGCGACGTTTGTATCGCTCGTCCATTCCACCGCTAGCCCCTTCGCCGCCGGGTTGCTGCCGTTGAAGTGGGGCCCTCGCCACTGCGGCCAATCAGCGGTCAGAGCGGGAATCAACACGGTCGCGAAGACGAGCGGGGCGAGGATGCAGCGAAACGTCATGGTCGGGCGGAATTGCACTCGATGCGGGCGTGCCAGACAGGCGGCCCATCGCCTGTCTAGGCGAGCAGCATCCCTAACGGGTTACGAACTGGCCCCTCGAACCAACGTTCGCAAGCCCGTCACGGGCATACCGATTCATTCGCGCATAATGGGGCTTGGCCGCCCGCAAGGCGGACGCGTGAGAGTTCATGCAAGCGATGCGCATCGCGGGCCGCCGCCCGCTTAGCGGCCGCATCGAAATCAGCGGGGCCAAGAACGCGGCACTTCCCGCCCTGGCCGCCAGCCTGCTGACCGACAGCCCGGTTGTCTTGGGCCGCATTCCGAATGTCGTCGACATTCGCACGATGGCCAACCTGCTCGCTAGTGTCGGCGCCGAAGTGGAAGCCCGGCCCGATTCCTACTCCATCCGGGCCTGCGGCGACCTCGATCCCGTTGCCCCGTACGAATTGGTCAAGACCATGCGGGCCTCTAGCCTCGTGCTGGGACCGCTGGCTGCACGCTGCGGTCGCGCCCGTGTTTCCCTGCCGGGCGGGTGCGCGATCGGATCTCGGCCGATCGACATGCACCTAGACGGACTCAAGACGCTCGGGGCGACAGTGCGGCAGGACCGTGGCTATGTCGAGGCGGTAGCCCCGAAGGGCGGCTTGGTCGGCGGTCGCATCCAGTTCCGGCGGCCCACGGTCACAGGCACCGAGGACCTGTTGATGGCCGCGGCCTTGGCCAACGGCGAGAGCTTGCTGGAGAATGCTGCCTGCGAACCGGAGGTTGTCGATCTAGCGGATCTGTTGACCAAGATGGGCGCGCGCATCGAAGGCGCGGGCACACCGACCATTCGCGTGGACGGCGTCGACACACTGGCGGGGGCAGAGCACGCCATCATCCCGGACAGGATAGAAACCGGCACCTACCTCGTGGCGGGCGCACTGGCGGGCGGCGAACTGACGCTGGAAGGCACCCGCCGCGAACATCTCGAACCGGTGATCGAGAAAATGCGCCAAGCGGGTTGCTTGATCGAGTCGCCAGACGATTCGACCCTGGTGCTGCGCGGCACAGCCGAGCTGAACAGTGTCGATGTCACAACTCGCGAGCATCCAGGGTTCCCAACGGACATGCAGGCGCAGTTTATGGCGCTGATGACCCAAGCCGAAGGCACATCGAGCGTCGTCGAGACGGTGTTCGAGAACCGCTTCATGCACGTGCTGGAATTGCAGCGCATGGGAGCCGACATCACAATCGGCGGCAGCACGGCGGTGGTGCGCGGAAAGGCCGCGCTCACCGGCACGGACGTGATGGCCTCGGACTTGCGCGCTAGCGCGTCGCTGGTGCTGGCGGGGCTCGCCGCCAGCGGCGAGACGACGGTGCACCGGATCTACCACCTCCGGCGCGGCTACGACCGCTTGGCCGAAAAGCTGTCCGGCGTCGGCGCCAGCATTGAACTGATCGACGACTAGGCGCTGATCACGGCTCCCACGGAGCCCAGTCTGCCGATTCGGCCCGCATCTGCTCGTATAGGCCGCCCAGTTCTGCCACTATTGCGGGATTCTGCGAGGCGACGTCGGTCGTCTCGTTGACATCCGCCTGCAGGTCGTAGAGCTGCGGCCGCTCGACCGCTCGCACATCCGGGGCGTAGCCGTGGAATCTCTCACGCGGCATGGCAAGCTTCCATTTCCCGCGGCGGACCGCGTGCAGTTCCATCCGCACGAAGTAGTGAAAGGTGTCGCGCGCCCCCGAACCGTCCTCCCCGTGCCATAGTGCGCTTTGGTCCACACCGTCCAAGACACGATCCTCAGGAGGCATCGCGCCCGCGAGCGCGGCAAGGGTGGGCATTACGTCCAGCGTCGAGACGATGGCACTGGACTCCCGACCGGCCGGCACGTGACCCGGGCCCCACAGAACGGCTGGCACGCGCACGCCGCCTTCCCAAGACGAGCCCTTGGCCCCGCGCAGCCCGCCGGAATCACCGGTAGCCAGGTGTCCGCCGTGGCTCTCGAAGTAGCGCTCGACGCGCTCCGGCTGGGACCACGGCCCGTTGTCGCTTGTCAGCAGCACGTAGGTGTTGTCGGACAGCCCGAGTGCTTCCAACTCGTCAAGGACCCGGCCAGTGTGGTGGTCAACTTCCGCCAAGGTGTCGCCGTAGAGGTCTCCGTCCGTGGTCCCGACGAACTCGGGCGAGGCCCCGATCACGACATGCAGCATCGTGTGCGCCAAGTACAGGAAGAATGGCTTGCCCTTCTGCTGGCGCCGCAAGAAGCCGACCGCCTCATCCGTGTAGCGCTTGGTCAGCGAACCCATGTCGTCCGTCGTCTCGAGCTGCTGCATGTCGCGCCAGAACGTGACAGTTCCGTTGTCGTTCGCGCCAAGCGTGCCGAAAAAGTAGTCGAAACCCTGGTCGTTCGGAAGCATGCCCTGTAGAGGCCTGCGCCTGCTCATGTCCCATTTCCCGATGACCGCGGTGGCGTAGCCAGCTTCGCCGAGCACTTCGGCGATCGTCGTCTCGTCCGGACGGACGGCCCAGCCGCCGCCGACGCGGCCCGGATAGCGCCCCGTCATCAGCGCACCCCGCGACGGGCCGCAAACAGTTTGGGCATAGAAGCTCGTGAAGCGGGTGCCCTCCCGCGCCATGCGGTCGAAACGGGGGGTGTTATTCTTCGGCGACCCGTAACAACCCAAGTCGCCATAGCCGACGTCGTCCAAGAAGACGATGACGAAATTGGGGCGTTCCTGCGCGGGTTCTGGCGAGGTGCCGCAGGCAACCGACAGCAGCGCGCATCCGATCAGCACGAGGCGGGTCATCGGAGGATCCTGCGCCAGCGTTCCGGGAGCATCAGCGCTCAAGCGAAAAACGGACGATTTCCTCGTCGTTGCGAATGATCATATGCCGGTTGGCGTAGGCCGGATGTGTCCAATGGACAGCTCCGAATTCGCGGCGGCGGCGCAGGGGATTGGTCGGGCTCATCAGAGTCACGCGGTCAAGCTCCTCGTAGCCTTCGGGCGAGAAACGGGCGATGACCAGTTCGCCGCGATCATTGTTGATGAAGTAGCGGCCCTCGTTGCGAACGATCTGGCCCGATGCCCAGCGGGCATTCTCCTTGGTCAACTCCAGCGTCTCCCACACGCGGGCACCGGTGCGGGCGTCGAGGCAGCGCAAGTGGCCATAGCTGCCAATGCCATAGATATACTCGCCATCGACCACCGGAGTGGTGACCAGCGAGTGCAGCCCGTCGGTGTCAATCTCGCTGTCGCTATTGCCCTTCCAAATCAGCTCGGCCGCCGGGCGATCCTCAAGCAGGCGGTACATGCGCGATCCGTTGTAGAACGACGACACCAGCAGCCCGTGCTTGCTATGCACGGGCGTGGCAACAGTGAGTCCTGCCTGGATCTTGAACGGCTGCTGCCAATACACGGCCCCGGTTTCGGGGTTAAGTGAGGCGACCGCGGTCGGGTGCCAGATGATCAACTGGCGCACGCCCCCTGCCTCCACGATCATGGGCGGGTCGTAGCCGGGCTCGGAGCTGGCATCAATCGCCCGCCAGATCTCCTCGCCGGTCATCTTGTCAAAGGCAACCACTTTGGCATCCGGCGATCCGCCGACCAGCGCGATCAAGCGCCGGCCGTCCACCAGCGGTGCCGCAACGAATCCCCACGTCGGAAGCTCGGCGGCGTAGTCGTCTTGGTAGTTGCGGTGCCATAGCTGCGCGCCATCTTCCGCTTGCAGGCAGAACAGGTCGCCCATCGAGCCCAGCACGTACACGCGCTCAGCGTCCACCGTGGGCGTCGCGCGCGGACCTAGTGGATACTGCAAGCCGGCGTAATCGACCGGCCACTCTTTCTCCCACAGCGTTTCCCCCGTCGCCTCGCTCAGCGCGAGCACGCGCTCGACACCCTTGCGGTTCTCCGTCGAGCGGTAGTCGGTAACGAAGACGCGCCCGTCTGCAACGGCCGGGCCCGCGTAGCCGTTGGCGATCGGTTTGGACCATATCCGCTTGGGCCCTCCGTCAGGGAAGCGCTCCAAGATCCCGGTCTCGGTCCAGATCCCGAGACGGTCCTTGCCGCGCCACTGCGGCCAATCCTCGGCCTGCAAGGCGACAGCTACAACGAGCGAGAGTATCCACAGTGCGCGAGCCATGAACCGACATTGTAGCCGCCGTGCGCCCGACGGCCCTAGCCGCACCCGGCGTAGACTGTTAGGTCGCTGCCAAGCTGTGAGATTCCGGTTCCCAACCGGCTCAGCCAACGATCCCCTTGCCCTACGCCGGGTCGCAGTCTAGATGAAGCGTCGTCATCGAATCGGAGCGCATACATCCGCTGCCGGTGGCGTTCACCGGGCCGCCGAAGAGGCTGTCGCGATCGGCTGCAACACCGTGCAGGTGTTCACCCGCAGCCCGCGCATGTGGCGCGGCACGGCCCCCGCCGCCGAAAGCGTCGCCCGCCTCGCCGAGCTACGGCGGAAGCACGACCTGCGCCCGCTGGCAGTGCATGGCTGCTACCTGACTAACCTCGCCGCGGCCGACCCTGAGGTTCAGCGGCGGTCCCGTGAGTCCTTTCGTCTGGAAATCGAGAACGCACGCGCCATCGGGGCGGATTATCTGGTCATCCATCCCGGAAGCGCCAAGGGCCAAACCAGGCGCGAAGCGATCGAAGTCTTCACCGCGGCCTTGGCAGATGTACAGCGCGGATTCGACTGGGGGCCTCTGAGACTGCTGCTGGAAAACACCGCCGGCGGAGGTGACACGCTCGGCCGCTCGTTCGAGGAACTGGCCGAGCTCAGCCAAGCGGTCGGGGCGCTCTGCGACGCCCCGCTGGGATTCTGCATCGACACCGCGCACAGCTTCGAAGCCGGCTACGACATTGCGACCGCGAAAGGCCTGCGCGACACGGTGCGCTCGATGCACCAGTGCCTAGGCATGGAGAATGTGCGCCTGTTCCACGCCAATGATTCCAAGACGGCCCTAGGCTCGAACCGGGACCGTCACGAGTCCATCGGGGACGGGCACATCGGCGCAGAAGCTTTCGCTCGAATCCTGAACCACCCGCGACTGCGGGCCAAGCCCTTCATCCTCGAGACGCCGTTCATCGACGAGAGCCACCGCGAGAACGTTCGGAGGCTATGGGAGCTGGCAGGCGAGCCGGTGACGGACTAGTCGTCGCTGCCCCCGAGCAGGCCGGCGCGGAGCAGGAAGTACAGCAGGGTCAGGATGCTGCTCACGGCCGCCGCCACATAGGTCCAAGCCGCGGCGTTGAGGACCTTGTCCATGCCTTCCCGCTCGTACGGGGAGACGATCCCATAGTTGACCACGAGCTGCTTCGCCCTGTTGCTGGCATCGAACTCCACCGGGAGCGTGACCAGTTGGAACAACACCGTGGCCGAAAACAGGGCGATGCCGATGTAGACCATGCCCGAGATCGACAAGAACAGCCCGAAGAGGATGGCAAAGTATCCGAGGTTCGAGCCCAAGCTCGCCGTGGGCACCAGCGCGGAGCGAAGTTGCAGTGGGGCATAAGCCTTGGCGTGCTGGATCGCGTGGCCCGCTTCGTGGCAAGCCACGCCGACAGCAGCGATCGAAGCCCGGTCATGCACATCGGGCGACAGGCCCAGAGTGCGAGTGGCAGGATTGTAGTGATCCGATAGGAACCCAGACGAGGGTCCAATCTTGACGTCGTAAAGGCCCGCTTGGTCCAACATCTGGCGGGCCGCCTGCGCACCGGTCATCCTCGCCCTGACGTTGCCGTACTTCTTGAACGCGGACTTGGTCTTGGCGCTGGCCCAGAGAGACATCAGCAGGCCGGGAATCATGAACAGGAAAAAGATTGGATCAAAGAACAGCATTTGGTGAATCGCCTCGCTTCCCAGCCCCGGATGGGCGCGGGATGCCTGCTCAGCATTAGTTTAGACCACGCTCGACGAGCTAGTTCACGGCGCTCCACAGCGAGCTACGGCGGCGCAGCACCGGTGACGAGTTTGCGGTAGGCCGCTTGCACCCTTGCGACTGCCGACCCTCTCATTTCGCGATAGGGCACGAAATCGTCCGGGTCCGGCAGACGGGCTACGCCAGCGGCGAGGATCCAATCCCTGGGCTTGGGCAGCGGGACAAGGCGGTTGACCGGGGACAGCAGCCAGCGAACGGGCAGTCCGGCAGCTTGGAAGCCGTTCAAGATCGGCAACAGCTCGCCGTCAGGCAGCGACCCGAACACACGGAACCAGATTTCCGGCGCGGCGGCAGCGATAGCTCCGACTAACGCCTCGGAGCCTACCGCTTCTAGGCTCTCCGAATCGACCACCAAGTCGGCGATGACGAAGTCGGCCGGCTCGCGGGCGCGGTTCAAGTAGTCGCGCGCTTGGGCCACGTGCAGGCGCAGGCGCCCTTCCCGCTCGTAATGGACGATCAGCGGATGAAACTCCCTGGCCATCGAGACCATGGCCGGATCGGCTTCTACCGCATCCATGGTCAGATCCGGAAATTGATGCAAGAGCCCCACCACTCCGCAGCCCCCGCCCAGCCCCAGCATCAGGCCTCGGCCCGCAGGGTGCCGCTGGCCAGCCAAGAACCAGGCCAGCTGGTAGCGCGTTTCGGTTACGGGCCCTGGGCCCTGTCCTAGGTGGGGAGCTACGGCACTGGCGGCGGGCCGAAGCAGCGAAGCGCCCTGCAGCACGCCGCTGATCGTAAAGCGGCGCGCGTCGGCCGTGTCCACGACACCCACCGGCCCGTACAGCCCAGCGCGTTCCAAGCGGACTGTCGGCACTGCGCTCAGCTCCGCGGCGCGGTCCGGGCGGCCAATTCGAAGTGTTCGCCGAGGTAGACCCGGCGCACCTCCGGGTCGCTCTCCAACTCGTGCGGCGTTCCCGAGCGGAAGATCGATCCATTGTGGATAATGAGCGCCCGGTCGGTCACCGCGAGCGTCTCGCGCACGTTGTGATCGGTGATGACAATGCCGATCCCATCGGCGCACAGCCGCGCCAGGATCGCCTGCAACTCGATCACCTGCTTCGGGTCAATTCCCGAGAAGGGCTCGTCGAGCAGCAGGAAGAACGGCGACAGCACCAGCGAACGGGCGATTTCGACGCGCCGTCGCTCGCCGCCAGACAGCTGGTAGCCGCGACTGTGCCGAACTTTGTCCAGGCCGAACTGCGCGATCAGGTCGTCGAGACGCTCGCGGCGCTCGGCCCGGACCAACGGCTGCGTTTGCAAGACCGCCAGTATGTTCTCGTCCACGGTGAGCTTCCGGAACACCGAGGTTTCTTGCGGCAGGTAGCTGATGCCCATGCGGGCGCGCTGATACATCGGCAGGTCCGTGATGTCGGCCTCGTCCGCGAAGACCTTGCCGGCATCCGGGCTGACCAGCCCGACGATCATGTTGAACGAGGTCGTCTTGCCGGCACCGTTCGGCCCCAGCAGTCCGATAATCTCGCAGCGACGCACGGCCAGAGTGAAGTCCTTGACGACCTGCCTGCCCCTGTAGCTCTTCGACAGTCGCTCAGTGCGTAGGGAATCCATTAGACAGGCGACGCCAAGCGGCGCTCCATACTAGCGGGAAGCCGGGCGGTAGGTGTAGGCGCGCTCTTCGCCCTGGCCCAAAACAAGCAGCCTATCACCGGCGATGCGATAGGTCAAACTGGCACCCTCCGATTCGGTGCCGTCCGGCATCAGAATCCGCGCCGGCTGGCCGACCAAGGCCACCTCGGACTCGGCCGCGTCGAACTCGGCCCGATCCCCGAACGCCCGGTGGCCGGTGCCATCGGGCGGATCGGCAATTCGCACCGAGCCGACTGCGACGGCGCGCATGCCAGCTTTCCCACCATCTGCACCAAGCGCTGTCTGCAGCTCACCGGCCAACACCCGCATCCCCTGCCTGCGAAAGTCGACCGCGCCCTCAAAGCGAGCCAGGCCGGTCTGAGCGTCGTAGCGCATCAGACCGGACCGCACGATCGAGAGTGAATCTGGATCCGAAGCGTTCCCGCCATCCGCGACCCACGCCGCCTCGACCGCGTCGCGGGCTGTGATGCTGTTCGAAGCCTGATCGATCAGGATCGAGTCTGCGTCAACTCGATTGCGACCTTGCCACAGACGGGCGCCATTCTGGTACTCCAAGGTCTGGCTCTCCGGATCGGAGACCATTGCCCCCGCAGCCAGGAACACGGGCTGCTGGCCGGCGAACATGCCCATCGCCCCGGACTGCCCGGCGGCATCTGGCTCTTGAATCAGGAATCCCGTCACATCGCCCGCAGCATCGATTCTGCCGCTAGCCCGAGCCAAAACGATTTGTCGCGCTGACAGGTCGCCGCCCGTGCTCGCGACATTTGCGTTTCCCTCCAGCTCCAATACACCGCCATCGAGCTCAAACCGGGCGCTGTCCGCACTTCCGCGCCTCGGGCCCTCCTCAAATCCGAAGTTCCCGGCTTGGCGTAGCTCGGCGATTTCCGCTGTCTCGGGATCGAACAGCGCATCGAGCGAGTCGCTCCAACTTCGCAGCTCGGGCGCCGCTTGGTCGGCCGGGCGCTGGACCAGCTGCGCTCCGCTTCGAGCGGCGAGGCGTTCGAGAGTACCCGCAGGCCCGTACGCCATGCGAATGCTGCCGGCCACCAGCGTCCGCGCCGGCGCATCCGCTCCGCGCCCGAATTGATGCAGAGTCCCGCGACCCGGGGTCTCAACGCGCTCGATCTGCTCTCCCCCCGGCCTCAGGACCAGCAACATCGATTCGGACTCGATTGTGCTGACCGTACCGTCACCGGACGGATGCAGCGAAGCTTGCGCCGCTCCGCGCGCCTCGACGCGACGCAACCGACTCGACGAGGCACTCGAAGATGACTCCACCTCGGCCTCGTAATGCAAGTCGACGCTATCGGCCTTTACCTCAATGCGCTGCCCAGCCTCAATCGACGCGAATCTGGCCGTTCCGGACCCGCGGGAGCGCGCCAACTCGCCGCTGGTGGCGAACTCAGCCTCCAGCCGAGACGCCGAAAACGTGGTCCGCCGGTCGGCGACGCTTTCACCGCCACGCGCATTGACGCCCTCGATTCGACGGATCCGCCTGCTAGATATCAAGACCTCTCCGCTATCGCATTCAAGCCAGCCTGTGCCTTGCTCGATTCTGGCGTGTCCCGCGAGTTCAATCCGCGCCCCGTCCTCCGTATAGAGCAAGCTACCAGCCCGGATGACGGCCGATGGCTCGTCCGGGTTCGGCCCGAAGCGTTCCAGGCGCACCTCGGACATCATCCGCAGCACCCCCGTCGTTGCATCGTACGCGGCGCCCAAGGAACTGCCCGCCCCGTCAGAGAACCGGTAATCCACCCTCCGCTCCGTGTTGGCACTATTGGCAGACGGGTGAAACGTCACTCCTGAAGTTGCGACCTCTACCGGGCGTCCCGTTCCGCCGTCGGCCGAGATGCCCAAGGTAATCAGAGTCTCGCCATCGCTGTAGAGACTTCCATCCGCTAGCATCCGCATCGCGTCGCTCTCAACGCGGTCAAGGCTCCCCGCCTGTAATCGAAAGATCTCCAGCACGACTCCGCTCAGGTCAGTTGTCAGCCCGTCCGCCCCTTGAACGAAGTCATCGGCACTGACCTCCATGCGCGTGGAATCGCCGATGGTCTGTGTCAAGCGCCAGCTCTCCGACTGGGCCGAGAGATCCTCCGGCAATGTTGGCACCGCCTGGGCCGAGTCTCGTCCGGCCGCAGTCCGCGACCCCAGATAGTCGCGCACGACCAAGGCCAGCAGCGCCAGCGCGGCCAGCAACAGCAGAGATCGCAAGGAATGGCGCAAGCGATTTGATGATATCAGCGCCTCGGGCCAGATATGTCGTGCCGGGTCGGCCTCCCGGCGGTCGGGCGAAGCATTCGATCCTACTCGCAAGCTTCGGGGCTCGGCTGCGGCGAGCCGGGACTACTTGGCCTGGGATCGCGCTCGACCAGTTGCACAAAGCCGTGGGCGACGCGTCGTGGCAGTGTGAGCTGCACAAGCGCCTCGAGTGACCGATCCGAGGCGGCTCACCGCCGTTCGGCTGGCAGTGATTCCCCCATCGCTTGCCACTCACTGTGCAGGAATCCAGAGGACCACCCGAGCCGTTCGCGAACGGCGCCGCACACCGGTTGTTCGCGGCCCGCTGTCCTTGCTAGCGGCCGGCGCCGCGGATCTCGCGAAACGATTTCACCTGCCGAGCGCCGCGTCGCCGGCTCCGATCATGTCGGCGCTGGCCACGATCAGCGGATCCGGCCGCCCTACTTGCTGGGCATCCTTGTTCGTGTACGGCAATGCCGCCAGAAAATGCCGCATGCAGTTCAGACGAGCGCGCTTCTTGTCGTCGGACTTGACGATAGTCCACGGCGCGTCAGCAGTGTCCGTGTAGAAGAACATAGCTTCCTTGGCCGCTGTGTACTCGTCCCACTTGTTGAGCGACTGGCGATCCACCGGCGAGAGCTTCCACTGCCTCAGAGCGTCCTTCTCGCGGGCCTCGAAGCGGCGCTTCTGCTCCTCTCGGGTGACGGAGAACCAGTACTTGAACAGCTGTATCCCGCTGCGGACCAACATGCGCTCCAACTCGGGGGCCTGACGTATGAACTCCAAGTACTCCCTGGCATTGCAGAACCCCATGACTCGCTCGACGCCGCTGCGGTTGTACCACGAGCGATCGAACAGCACGATCTCGCCGCCCCGCGGCAGATGGCGGATGTAGCGCTGGAAGAACCACTCGGTCCGCTCGGCGTCGGTCGGCTTGTCGAGCGCCACGACCCGCGCACCGCGCGGATTGAGATGCTCCGTGAACCGCTTGATGGTCCCGCCCTTGCCGGCGGCATCCCTGCCCTCGAACAGGACGACGATCTTCTGGTTCGTCGCCTTCACCCAGTCCTGCACCTTCAGCAGTTCCACCTGAAGTGCGGCCTTCTGCCGCTCGTAGGGCTTGCGGGCGAGCTTCCGTTGGTAGGGGTACTCGCCCGTCTCGAACAGGCGTCGGATGACGTCTCGATCCCGGTTGGACGCGCCGGAGTCCGATGGGGCACGGTCGGCCTCAACGGCGCTGGCGCTTGCCCGCGCATCGTCCACGATCGGCACCTCGCCCTCCACGTTCGTCGTGTCCCGCTCCACGGAGACAGGCTATCACGGCTCGTCGTCCGCCACCGGCGTTTCGCTGCCTTCCACGAACGCTACTCAGCAGGCTTCAATCCCTTGCGCGTTCGTTCGGGTTCAGAAGCGCCGACCTGGCATCGTCATTGCCGATGTCCGCTGGCCAACCGTACGCCACCGAGACGCTGCACGGGCCATGGAGCCGATACACTGGCAGGATCGGCAGTGCGGGCTGGACTAGGATCATAGCCCGAGGCGGTAGTGCTGAACCGGCCGCTTCGACCCGAATTCAGCCTACGAGTACCAGCCATGGCCTACGATGTCGAGTACACGGACGAATTCGAGAGTTGGTGGAACGGACTAACAGTCCGGGAAGAGGAGGACGTCAGGCCCGTCGTGAGATTGCTCGAAGAGCGAGGATGGGAGCGATGAAGCACAGGCCGTTCAGCGAGCTGACGAAGGACTGGGCACCGGAGCGTCTGGCAAGGAACGAGGCGAGGGTCAAGGAGATGCTTGCCGATCTAGATCGGCAGCAGCACGAGACGACGCGGGATGCGCCGAAGTCCCGCACCGCCACCGAAAAGGCTTCGAGCCGGTCGCCGGAACTGAAGCGCTAACTCGGGCGGGACGACGATCTTCTGGTTCGTCGCCTTCACCCGTCCTGCACCTTCAGCAGTTCCACCTGAAGGGCGGCCTTCTGCCGCTCGCAGGGCTTGCGGGCGAGCTTCCGTTTGTAAGAGTACTCGCCGGTCTCGAACATGCGTCGGATGACGTCTCGATCCCGGTTGGGCACGCGGGAGGCCGATGGGGCGCCGTCGGCCTCGACGGCGCTGGCGCTTGTCGGCGCATCGTCCACAATCTTCCCCTCGTCGTCCGCCACTGGCGTTCGCTACCGTCCTGGGGCAGTGCTTGGGGGCCTTCGATCCCTTGCGCGTTCATTCGCTGTAGGCGGGAACCTACCTGACCCAGCAGGCGGGTAGGAAGACGACCAGTCTGCCCATTCGGCGCTGTCAGGCGGTCTGCTTCCGTCGTAGCCGCAGCATTCGATTCCCGCCCTTCTGAAACTCGTATGCCACCGTCTCAACGGTGGCGACCGCGCGGCGCGGTCCGAAGGCGTCGACGATACGTTCAACATGAGGGGACGCCGTCCCGCCAAGTTGCAGCAACGGAAAGACGCGCACCTCGGTGGCTACCCTCAGCATCTCCTCCAGTGCCCGTAAATGAAAGTCCATGTCGAGTTGCTCGCTGTACAAGAAGAGCAGATGGGAAGACAGCGCGAGATCGAACGAACCGTTGTTGAAGGGCAACTCCGGCAGCGATGCCTCCACGTAGCGGTTTTCAGTCTTGCCCCGCGGATAGTCCGCGATGAAACGGCGCATCGCGGTCATGCGCCGCCGGCCCAGTTCCTCAATCGATCGTATGTGCGTCCAGACGAACTCGTGCTGATTCCGGCGCGTCTGGTCCATCACCTCGGCGAACGTCCTGTCGATTCGTCGTTCGATGGCGGAGGAGGTCGCGGAGTAGAGCGGATCGACCGAGACCACGGAACGTCCTTGGGCGGACAACTCGGCGTTAAAGCTCGCCGGACCGTCGCCGCACCCCAGAATGCGGCCTCCTAGGTCGGATTCGTCCAGACCGAACATTGCCTGATATTCGGCCGCACTCCGGCCCCAAGGCACCACTCGATCGATTGAGAAGGGCATCAGTAGTCCGTCGAGCCAGCGTTGCCAGCAAGGCCGCGACTACTCCGTGAGGCCGAGCCTAACATTCAGCATACGCGGACGGACCTAGACCCGAGCGGACGCCCTCTAGTTATTCCGGAAGCGTTAGCACATAAATCCTGTAAGATATTCATAATAAACCACTTAATGTTAGCGGACAGACCATGATTCCCTTGTTGCACCCACCATTCTGAATGGGAATCAACCGGACCTTTACGGCCATCCACAGACGTAACCGTTCGGTCGTCCCGGTGTCTTGCTGGTAGGAAGGTACAGGGGCGGCGGAATGCGCCGCCGTTACGCCGCCATCAGCGGGTGCAGGCGCTTGGTGTTCAACGGCGGCATACCAAGTCCCATTCGCCTCGCACATTTGCCAGTCCACGCGCCGTCGCGAGCCTTCGCGACTTCCGCCGGGGGCTGCCCTGCAGTGTCGGTCCTGATCCACGAGGTACTGCCTGCGGGAGGCGCGCCGGGTGCCCGACTTCGCAGCGCTTGCCGACCTGCTCGCGGGCGGCGCCGGGAACGCCCGCGCCTCGGCACGGAGTGGCGTTTGCGACTAGAGCCGGTCTACGCGGATTGGCCAGCGCGTCGGGCCGCGTCCAAGAGCACTCGCCGCACCCAGTCGTTGAACGACGCGCCGCTGGCGTTCGCTGCCGCCCTTAGGGTGCTGGCGTCGCCAGGCCCCAGCGGGATGCTGATGTTCTTGCCACTTTCCTGCACCGCGGTAGCTGGCTCCCCCGCCCGTGCGGCGGCGATGTTCCGGTTGGTCTTGAGCTCCTCCTTGAGCGTGCGTTTGCTCCAGAGCTCGTCCATCGGTTCGCGCACCCACTCGATCAGCCTGTCGGCGAAGCTCGGGATCTGCACGTACGCGCCCCGCGGATCAGGCCGGACTGCCCCCCGACAGGCAGGGATATCCGGGGCGGATCCGGATGGTAGCGCTCTCGCACGGCGCGGCCGACCCACCCGATGAATTCGTCGAAGTCCGCCCAAGCAACGTGCGGTCCGCAGATTTCCTGGTACTCCAGCAAGCGGCCGTCGCCGATCCACTGAAATTCTGCGTTCCGGCTGGGCCCGGGAGAAAGGTGGACGTGGCGGTGCTCGTCGACGCAGTCGTCGTACAGCTTCTTGACTGCTTCGACGTCTTCGGGCGGGAGTGCTCTGAGGATCCCGTCGGCGTTGTGACCAAGTCTCTTCTCGATCGTCATTTCCATCGCTCGGTACCCGGCGGGGTTGTTCCAAGGGCCGCACTCCCTGAACACCAGGCGCGCCTTTAATGCCATCTCGACGGCGACTCCGAAATCGTCGGCTATGCCGCTCATGCCCGGTCCGCATTCGTCGTTCATGACGCTCGCCACCACCCCGGCTTTGGCCTTTGAAGCCCACAGCAGCTTGGCCGCCAATCCCTCCGCTTCCAGTCGGGGTTTCCGTGTTTCGTCCCCGCCACTGGTACCAGGCTTCGTTCGCGTTTCCGATTCCCTCATCCAGACATCCATCCCTATCCTCGTCCGTCCCGCGATTGGTAGGCCCGTCTTTAATCATCTTCCGGCAGCGCGAACGCGACGTAACTGCCGCCAGAAATCCCCCCTGTCTTGCCCCCGCCAGAGGCGATTGCGACGAACTCTCGGCCGTCGACCTCGTAGACCGCAGGCGTGGCGTTCCCCCCGGCAGGGAGCGTGGTCTCCCAAAGCAGCTCGCCGGTGGCCTTGTCGAACGCTCGGAACTTCCGGTCGCGCGCCGTCGCGCCGATAAAGAGCACCCCGCTGGAAGTCACGACCGGTCCGCCGTAGTTCTCACTCCCAGTCAGTGGTACGCCCTGCTCGGTCAGCTCTGGAAACTCTCCCAGACGCACGGTCCATTGGATTGCGCCGGTATCGAGATTCACCGCGTTGAGCGTGCCCCACGGCGGCGAAATCGCCGGATAGCCCTCTGGATCGAGGAACCTGTTGTAGCCGTCATGCGTGAAGGGCACATCGGGAGCACCGGAACTCGGCGAGGCCTGGATCGCCTCTCCTTCCTCGCCCCGGAGCACATAGCCCGCGATCGCAGCGACAGCTTCCGGGCTGAGGGCGGGGAATGCCGGCATGCGGCCCGCACCGCCTCGCACTAAGGCGCCAAGCTCTTGGCTGTTCATGGCCAGTTCAGTCAGCGCCGGGAACGTCGGCGGAGTGCCGCTCAGGTCGTCGAGATGGCAGGCGGCGCAGTTGCGCTGATACAGCCGCTTGCCGTTGACGGACCCTCGCAATTCTCCCCGCTCGACCAACCGGTGGATCCAGGCCATCTCGTTGACGTTCACATACAGCAGCCCCGTTTCAGGATCGAACGCCTGGCCGCCCCATTCGGCTCCTCCGTCAAAACCGGGGAAGATGATCGTTCCTTGCAGGCTGGGCGGCGTGAACAACCCGTCGCTGCGAACTTGCCGGAAGCGCTTCAAGACCGCCGCATGCGCCTCCGGCGTACGCGTGGTCAATTCGGCCTCGGTCAGGCGCTGTCGGCCCAGCGGCGGCGGCTTGACCGGCACGACCTGCCGCTGCGCCAAGACTTCCCCGGCCACGTCGGACTGCGCGGTCTCGATCTCTTTGAGAGGAAACAGGGATTCGCCCGTCTCTCGGTCAAACACATATACCTGGCTCATCTTGGTGGAGACCGACACCGCATCGATCAGCCTCCCGTCGCGCATCGCGGTCACGAGAACCGGCGACGTGGGAATGTCCATGTCCCAGACGTCGTGCCGCACGAACTGGTGGTGCCAAACCAGCTCGCCGCCGTCCGCTCGCAGGCACAGCAGGGAATTGGCGTACAAGTTGTCTCCTGGCCTGTTGCCGCCCCAAAAATCGAACGCCGCCGAGCCGGTGCCTGCGTACAACAGGCCTCGGTCGGCGTCGAGAGTCAGGCCCGCCCAGGAATTGGCGCCCCCGAGGGTCTTCCAGCCGTCTTCTGGCCAAGTCTCGTGACCGGGCTCGCCAGGATGCGGAATCGTGCGGAAGGTCCAGTGCCACTCTCCCGAGCGCGCGTCGTAAGCTCGGATGTAGCCGGGCGCGCTCGGCAATGTCTCGCTAACCGCGCTGCCGAGAATTAACAGGTTGCCGTAGACGACGCCGGGAGTGTTCAAGCTGATCGAGAGCGACCCCGCGCGCTCTGGAAGGTCAGATCTGAGGTCGATCGCACCCTCATTCCCGAAGCCCGCCACAGGTTCTCCCGTCCGCGCATCCAATGCATACAGCAAATGCCGCGCCCCGGCGTAGATGCGCGAATCGTCACCATCGCGCCAGTGCATGAATCCGCGATTCTTGGAGCGTCCAGTGAGCGGAGCGCCGTCCACTTCCAGGCGCCTTGTCCACACCTCTTCCCCTGTCGCAGCGTCGAGCGCGAAGACACGCCCGTTCGGGCTGGAGCCGTACAGCAAGCCGTCAATGACAATCGGGTTGCACTGGATTTCCGAACCGCGGAATTCGTCACCGGTCTCATAGGTCCAGGCCACCTCCAGTTGGGAGACGTTGCCCGGATGAATCTGGTCAAGGCGCGAATACTGAATCTGATCAGGGCCGCCGCCGAACGCCTCCCAGCCCTCGTAGCCGGTCGTGGGTGCCTTTCGGATATCTCCGCAACCTGCCCCAACCAAGCAGGCCACTACGAACAAGCGTGAACGCATGGACTCGTAATCTTATCGCGCAGATAGAACACCACCCCGCGCGGCCTGAGGAGTGCTTCGCAAAGGGTGCATTACGCTAGAGGCGTTGCGGGCCAGTCGATAACGATGACCGATTCTCCCGTGGTCCCGAGGATATTCCTAGGCTTCTCGATGATGCACGAACTGGTCATTGGCCAAGCAGAGGAAGCCGCTTATGAAGATTGCGCCACTGGAGTAGGGAGATGACGCCAAGACTCGCACGGGCAGAGTATCTCCGGGACTACAAGATCCACGTGACGTTCGACGACGGCCTTCAGGGAATCGTTGACCTAGAGGGCGAACTGTGGGGCGAGGTGTTCGAGCCCTTGAAGAACACCGATGTCTTCCGGCGCTTTCGGGTGGATAGCGAACTGGACACTATTGTGTGGCCCACCGGCGCCGATCTGGCGCCAGAATTTCTCCACGAACGTGCGGTTCTCAATCCGCTCGCAAACCCCACTGGCAGCTGTTGAACGGAGGTCGCTCGCCAGCTACCGCGCTCCGATCCCTTCGCACTCGAACGACGCCGACAGCACGATCGATTGAAGCCGGCGAGGAGGGATCGCAGCCATACCTGAAGGAGCGGTTATCAACCTGTAGAGCCCCGCCGTCCGAGAAGGGGGGAGCGGGGGTCTAGGTAACAGCGCCAATTCGCAATCCTGTAAAATCAATGAGATACGAACGACAACGTCATACATGAGGCAGGAGCCGTACAGGGTCTTGCTCTCAGAATCCCGGCCCGGGCAGTCGGTTTGCCAGGCCGACCTGCTACCGGCGCAGAGACCGGGGTGCTATCCGAGCGCCTGAAGCTTGTACCAAAGCACGGCACCGAAGCCGACGAACCCCAGCAAAGCCGAGTACTCCCGGTTAGCGAGGTAGAGACTCCACTCGAAGCACTGCGAAGATTCGTAGCGCGGCCTGAGGGCAGGCAGAAAGCGGGGCACACGTGCCTCGTATTCCCTGTAGCCGGGCAGTATGTTGCGGATGTGGCCTTCTTCTTCCCCTACTACCGGCAGAAACCACACCGTGAACACCACGAGGATCGCACAGAGCAGGATGGCATGGGCCGAGCAGATGCCGAAGCCAACACCGGCCAAGAGACTCCCGATGTAGAGCGGGTTGCGAACGTATGCGTACGGACCTGAGGTCGCCAGCTGCTGGTTCTTCCGCAAATGACCAGCCGCCCAAGCCCGCACTGCCAGGCCAATTAGCACCAAGGGTAGCCCGAGGGCAAGGTTTGCAGCGGTCGGTTGAGCCAGCCAAGCCGCTGCAAGGGCTAGGAGGATGGAAACAGATACCCTTGACCTAGCGGCCACCGGGGCCCAGCGCTTGGAGATTGGAACCTGGGTCCGCTCGTGCATTGCCGTCATGACTGTTGCTGCACCGGTGCGACCGACGCCGCACCGCAAGTGTCAGTGCGGCATCGGCCGACGTCCAAACTAGGATTGCAGACGAGCTATTTCAGAGCATATCCATTGGCGCTGGATGAGTTCGCGAATCCCAGAGTGCACAGCCGCCCCGGGGTCAATAGATCATTTCCCGCGGGCATTGCGCCGGCCACGGCAACCCGTCATTCGAGTGCGAGCTCGGTGCTATCGTAATGCGTTCATGCGCGATCCCAAGACATTCCGCAGCACCGAATGGTTCCAAGGAGATCAGTACGAGCACCTTTCGCGGCGAGCATGGCTCAGGTCGGAAGGCTTCAGTGACGCTGCATTCGATGGCCGACCGGTCATTGGCATCTGCAACTCATGGTCGGAGCTGACCAATTGCAACGCCCATTTGCGCCAAGTGGCCGAGGCTGTCAAGCGGGGTGTCTGGGCGGCAGGAGGGGTGCCGCTCGAATTCCCGACGATCTCGCTCGGCGAGATGTTCATGAAGCCGACCACCATGCTTTTCCGCAACCTGATGTCGATGGACGTGGAAGAGTCGATCACGGCCAATCCGATCGACGGCGTGGTGCTGCTGTGCGGCTGCGACAAGACGACGCCGGCGCAGTTGATGGGAGCGGCTTCTGCCGACATCCCGGCGATCATGGTCACCGGCGGCCCGATGCTGTCGGGACGCTGGAACGGCGAGCCGCTAGGATCGGGCACCGACGGTCGCAAGCTCTTCGAAGCGTTGCGGGCCGGTCGCATCGGCGAGGAGCAGTGGGCCGAAGTCGAGGGCTGCATCTCGCGCAGCGCCGGCCACTGCACGGTCATGGGGACGGCCTCGACGATGGCGTCGATGGCCGAATCGCTAGGCATGATGCTGTCGGGCGGTGCCGCCATCCCCGCCGTGGACGCCCGGCGCTACCAACTGGCCGAAGCCAGCGGTAGACGCATCGTGGAAATGGTCTTCGAAGATCTGACACCCTCGCGCATCCTGACCCAGGAGGCATTCGAAAACGCCATCCGCACGGACATGGCAATCGGCGGTTCTACCAACGCCGTCGTGCACTTGCTGGCGATCGCCGGGCGGGCGGGCGTGGATCTCTGCCTCGACGATTTCGACCGCATTTCGCGCGAGACCCCGTATATCGCCAACGTGAAGCCATCGGGGCAGTTTCTGATGGAGGACTTCTTCTACGCGGGCGGTCTGCCGTGCGTGACGAAGGAACTGCTGCCCCTGCTGCATGGCGACGCCCTCACAGTCAGCGGACGCACCGTGGCCGACGAGGTCCAAGATGTCCAGATCCGCAACCGCGACCTGATCAAGACGCTTGACCAGCCGCTCAACCCCGAGGGTGGCACCGCGATTCTCTACGGCAACCTCGCCCCGAACGGGGCCGTGATCAAACAAACAGCAGCCTCCCCGCACCTGCTGCGACACTGCGGCAGGGCGCTGGTCTTCGACCGCTACGAAACGCTGAGGGCGCGCATCGACGACGACCTCGACGTAGACGAGAACACCGTGATGGTGCTTCAGAACGCCGGCCCCCTAGGCGGCCCGGGATTTCCCGAATGGGGGCACCTTCCGATCCCCACCAAGCTCCTCAAGGCTGGCGTGAACGACATCGTGCGCGTCTCTGACGCGCGCATGAGCGGCACTAGCTTCGGCACTGATGTCCTGCACGTGTCACCCGAAGCGGCCCTCGGCGGGCCGTTGGCCGCCGTGCGGACGGGCGACGAGATCGAACTCGACGTGCCCGGCCGCCGGATCGACCTGCGCGTGGACGAGCGGGAGATCGAGCGCCGGCTCGCTACCCGCAAGCCTCCAGCGGCACACTACCGCAGAGGCTATGGCAGGCTGTTCCTCGACCAAGTGACCCAGGCGCACCTCGGCTGCGACTTCCGGTTCCTGAGCCGGAGCGCCGACACGAGCGCGGCGGGCGCGCCTAGTTGATCCAAACCGGGCTTGCCCAGCCCTTGTTGGTATCGAGCTGCTCCATCCTCAGGTAGTAGTAATCACCCGGCTCTGGCGCGTCGCGATCTTCAAAGTCGAACTCGATGTCCATCGGAGCTTGGGCGTTGACCAGCTCGAACTCGATCTCAAATGCAACGTCGATGCCCATCAGCTCGAGGTAGCTGTGCTTATACGGCTTGGCGCCGAGCCCGCGCCAGCGGAAGTATCCGTCCCGGCGGAGCACATCGAGCGGCGCTACGACTTCGAGCGGGCCTAGGTGGGGATCCTGCAATCGAAATACCAAGGCCCCTTCCGCTCCATCAATGCGCGCGAGCATCCCGTCGCGGTCGTTCGAAGTTGCCGCTGACTGCCAGCGGACACTGTCGCCGGCCTGGTGCATGCGCTCGAACTCTTGGTCGCGATGCAAGAAGCGCTCGAGCCTCACAGCCCCCGATTTCGCCTCTAGGATCCCTTCGCCTAGGCCCACATTGGCGCGGCGCTGGTAGATGTTGTCGCTCCATGTGATGCGCACGAGCGAGCCGATCTGCCGCGCAGGGTTGATCGAGTGAAGCACGCTCCCGTTCTTGATCAGCTCGACCCGGGTGAGGGGCTGCGTCCCGGAAACCCTAGCCCGCATGCGAGCGGCCGGGACCGCAGCGGCTGGCAGCTCGCCGCCCATGGGCTCGCCGTTGAGACTAAACTCCATCAAGATGCGCTCATTGCCGGTCACTCCGAACGTGCGCCGCTGGTACAGGCCTTCCCAGATCGCATCGCGCGTCTTGCCGTAGGCGAAAACGCCCGTGAGCGGATTCGTCATGGTGTAGATCAGGCCGGGGTAGGAGTTTCCGAAGCCCACGGTGTGGTTGTCGCCCGAGGCCGTCGCTGCCAGCCTCAAACCGGCATTCAAGTGGCTCTGCCACGACTCCTCGAACACACCGTGGACCGATGCAATCTCGAAGTTGCGCTCGATGCGCGGATCGGTGCGGTGGGTCCAGTTGGGAGGCCCGCCGCCGACATGTGGAATCACCATGGCCGGCACACCGGATCGCTCCAGCACATCCATCATGTCTCCCACGTCCGCCCGGTTGCTAGCCGGATCGAGTTGCATCGTCGTGGGAGCCTCGTCGGCGTTATAGATCACGTTGTGGTGGCCACCGAGGCTAGTGCCCACGCTGTACTCGTAGCCGAGGATCGTTACAAAATCCCGCCAGCCGTTCATCCGTTTGTTGCCCCGTATCATGTCAGGCCAGTTATCCCTGGGATCCCTGAACTTGTCGAAGATATAGTCCGGGCCGGTCACGCCCAGCGGCATGTGGTGCGGCGTCAAGGCACCAAAGTCCAGAAGGCCGTTGCGTCTCGCGTGCAAATACAGCTCCTCGTAGGTGCCGCGACCATCGTGCAAGTAGGTGTGCTGGTGCAGATCGCCGTAGTAGACGCGTCGCTTGGGGTGGCTCTCGACTCGAATCGGATTGCTGACCCCCTCCAATGATCCGTCTTGGGACCGGACCTTGAGCCGATACACGCCGGGCTGCGTGGGCACCAAGTTCGACGCGACATAGTGCAGCAATTCGGGATCGTATTCGAATTCACTGGTGCCAAGAGAGGGATCCTCCACTGCCAGCTTCCAGCTTTGGTAATTTCCAGCCAGAGAGCCCCATGCATCGCTTGGTATCGCCTCTAAGCTAAAGCGCTCACCAACCCCGACATACGCTGGCGCATAGACCCGCAGCTTTGTCGCGGGCCCGCCGACGACCTTGAGGAACGCATCACCCACGTAGTCCCGCGGCCGCCCGTCAGGGCCGGCGATCACGACACGGAAGTTGAACAAGTTCTCGGCGTAGTGCTGCATACGCACGCCTTGGGTGCCCCCGAGGTCGAAGTGCACCTTCGCACCCGGTGCCAGCTTGCCGGCGGCGAGCTTTGCGCCGGCCGCCTTCCTGTACGGGAAGACGCTGGGCGCGTTGCGCTGCAGGGCATTGGAGTGGATCAGCATTTCCCACTCTGCCCCCGGAGCGGCAGTCTTCAGGGCGAAGTGCGCCGGCATTTGCGGGTCGGCAACCTGGAACTCCTCAACGTCGCTTGTGAAGTGCTTCCAGATCTCCAGCGTCTCGCCAGCGGCCATGCCAGCCTCGCCGATTGTGCATTCGATCCGTATCCTACTGCGCTGGCCGGCCTGCGCGACGGGCGACGAGAGTAGCTTGACCGCGCCTTCGAGCGGAAATCCCGGAGGCATGTAGCCGCCGGGCCGGTACTCGATACGCAGGCTCGAGGGATCGTCAGCGGCCGGTTCGGCCTGGGCCGGGCCGCCCAGCTGGGCCCAGAGCAACGCTGCCGTCAAGAGCGCGGAGAGCAGGGCCAGGTAAACTCTCATCATTGCGCCGATTGTACTTGACCCGGTGGCCGAGCTAGCGCCGATGTCTCGCACCCCTCGGGTATGCTTGACAGCATGAAACGCTGGTTATGCGTGGCATGGATCGCCTGTGCCGCGCTGCAAGCGTCCGATGTCGGGCGAGCGCCGCTGATCTTCCGGGAAGACTGGACAGCCTCTCCGCCGGCGATTCCGCTCACCCAGGACGATGTGGCAAATCCCGAGTTGACGGTTGCCGTGCACGGCCCGGGCCCGCCGCTAGTCAAGAAGAGCTACCACGACGCGCGGGAATGGGATCCCCACTATGTCTGGTCGGGCCTGGCGAAGACGCCATGGGCCGTCAGCCTGTCGCTCGCGGACGGGGGCCTGATGGACCTTTCGGGCACCGCGACTCTGCGCTGGCGCAGCCGCCAGTCGGGATTTCGGGCCCTGCGCGCGGTTGTCGAACTGTCGAGCGGCCAATGGCTGGTCAGCGAACACTCGGACGGGGCGTCCGAGCAGTGGCGCGTCAGCGAGTTTGCCTTCTCTAGCAGCCGTTGGCGGCAGCTTGACCCCGCTACGGTGACGGAGGGGCCCTGGGCGCAGGATCCGGACCTGACCCGCGCGCGCTCCGTCGGATTTACAGATCTGATGCCGGGCGGGCGCAGCGGCGCATGCTCACGCCTCGACTGGATCGAGGTCTATGGCCAGCGCGTTCCCGCGGGGCCGCTGGAAGTGTTCATCCTGTCCGGCCAGTCGAACATGGTCGGCTGGGGCAACAGCTTGGAACTCGATAGCGTTGCCCGCTTCGGCCACGACATGCGGCTGGAAACGTTCCTCGACGGCGAATGGACGTCGCTGCGGCCGCATCGGCCGCCATCAGCAGCCCAGCGCGAAAGGTGGGGGATCAAGGAGTTCACATTCGGGCCCGAGATTGGCTTCGCCCACGCGCTGGCGCGAGCGCGGCCGGGCAGCCGTATCGGCATTGTCAAGCAAGCCGTCGGCGGCACCGGGATCATGGCATGGGCGCCAGAGTGGAACGCGGCCGACGCCGATATCACGGGCGACGCCCGCAAGGGCCCCCTGTACAAGAAACTGCTCGCCGAAGTGCGCCAAGCCTTGGATGGCAAGAACGCTCGCTTGCGCGGGTTTCTCTGGCTGCAGGGTGCCAAGGACATGCGCGACCAGCGCGCTGCCGGCCGCTACGCCGAAAACCTCGACAACCTGATTGCCGCGCTGCGTCGCGACCTCGACGCCCCCGACTTGCCGCTGCTCGTCGGCACGTACCGGTCGGGCACGGTACCGGACAGCCTGGACGGTGTCGCCGCGTCCGATATTTCGCCACCTGCAGGACGTCCGGGCGCGTGGGAGGTCCTGATGGCCCAAACCAAGGTGGCCGAACGGGTTCCCCGCTCGGCACCGGTGTACCTGCGCGACTTGCCTAGGCACCCAGGCAATATCCACGCAAACACCGCGGGAATGCTGCAGGCCGGTCGCGCGTTCGCAAGCGTTTTCCTAGAGAGATTCGCTGAGATTGAATGAGCGCCGCAGGCAAAATCGCGGCCCGGCATTGGCTATAATCGTGCCCGATTCACGGGGCTGCCAAGGCAGGCCGTGGCCCTGATCCCATGACCGCGAGTGAAACACGCTGGTACCGCAGCCTGAGTCGCCGCAAGGCACTGGCCAGCTTGGCCGGTTTCTTGGCCGGAGCGAAGGGCGTGCATGCGCAACAGGACAAGTTTCGGGATCACAGCCGCATTCCAGGCCTGTCGGAGATGCGCGACGTCTTCGATTTCGAAGCGGCCGCCTACGAAAGGCTAGATCGGGCCACCTACAACTACACGGCTCGCGGCGGCGGAAGCGAGTTCACCACGCGGCGCAATCGCGAGGCGTTCGACTGGGTCTCTATCGTGCCGCGGGCTGTCGGCGACCCCGGCCCTCCCTTAACGGACGGGAACGTGCTCGGCGCACCCATGGCATTCCCGATCATGCTGGCACCGTCCGCGGCCCACGAAGTGCTGCACCCGGACAAGGAAGCGGCCACTTACGCGGGCTGCAAGGGCGCTTCCGAGACCCCCATGATCGTCAGCCACGTCGCTAGCATGTCTTTCGCAGACATCGCCAAGGCCGATGGCGGACCGCTGTGGTTTCAGCTCTATCCGCGCGAGGAACTCGAGCAAAACCGCGAGCCCGTAGAATCCGCGCAAGAGGCCGGTGCCGGGGCGATCGTGGTCACGATCGACCAGCAGGCCTCGTTCTATGACCGCGGCTACCATGACCGCAATCTCTCGCTGCGCCCCCGCCGTCCGCCCCGCTACAGCGGCAATGCAGGGCGCTACCGCTTCACCTCCGGGCGCATGTGGTACGAGTGGAAGCTCTTCGATGGCTTGCGCACCATGGTCAAGGTGCCGATGCTCGCAAAGGGCATCCTGACCGGCGAGGACGCGCTGCTGGCCGTGGAACACGGCCTCGACGGCATCATCGTTTCCAACCACGGCGGCCGTACGCTCGATTACACTCCTTCGAGCCTCGAAGTGCTGCCGGAGATCGTCGAAGCAGTCGCGGGACGGATGCCCGTCTTGATCGACAGCGGATTCCGGCGCGGCAGTGACATCCTCAAGGCGATCGCTCTGGGGGCCTCGGCAATCTGCTTGGGGCGCGTTCCGCGCTGGGGTCTGGGCTCGTTCGGAGCGCCGGGCGTGACCCGGATCCTGGAAATCGTGCAAGAGGACTTCCGGCAGGCCATGACTAGCTGTGGCGCCGCCAGCCTCGGCGCGATCGATCGCTCCCTGGTGCGGACGAATTTCCCATGAGCGGTGTCTGCCACAGCCGCCGCCAAGCGCTGTACGGCTTTGCGGGCCTTCTAGCCTCGTCCCCTTGCCTCCGCGCGGCCCAGGCACCGGAGCTGGTTGGCGAGGCTCCAGGGCGCATGACCCCAATCGACGAGTTCGCCAACGTGCCGGAATTCGAGGAGATGGCCCGGCGCTCGCTGAGCGAGCGCGCCTTCCGGCGCATCGCCGGAGGGGACCGCTCGGCCTTGGAGCGGATCACGTTCCGGGCCCGCATGATGGTCAATACCAAGGCGCTCGACCTGTCGCTGGAACTGTTCGGCCAGCCGATGTTCGCGCCCATCCTGGTCGGCCCGGCCTCGCGCCAAGGACAACTCCATAGCGACGGAGAACTGGCCACGGCCGCGGGCACGGCCGCTGCCAAGGCCACGCTGGTAACCGCCGAACGCAGCGGCGCGCCGTTCGCGAAGACCGTCGCGGCAGCTCCAGGAGCATGGCGGCAGTTCTATCCCGATTCCGATGTAGGCGCCCTGAGCGAGCGTATCCAAGCGGCGGTGGAAGCCGGTGCGCAGACGATTTGCCTCAGTCTGGGCGAAGAGCGCGGTGGACGCGCAGGCGTGCCCGTGCGCTATGGCTGGGACGTTCTCGAGCAACTGCGCGATGCCGCGACAGTTCCCTTCGTGCTCAAGGGAGTCATGCAGCCTGCCGACGCGCTGGAAGCCGCCCATCGCGGAATCGCCGGCGTAGTCGTGTCCAACCACGGCACTGGCCAGGCGCAGGGCGAAGCCGAGCCGGTCGCGGTCCTGCCTGCAATTGCCGAGGCCGTAGCTGGACGCCTACCGCTCCTAGTGGACGGCGGCTTTCGGCGCGGCGGCGACGTGCTGAAGGCTATCGCGCTGGGAGCGACAGCGGCGCTGGTCTGCCGCCCGGTCCTGTGGGGGTTGGCCGCCTACGGCGCGGCGGGTGTCCAAAAGGTCGTCGAAATGCTGCAAACCGAGCTCGCCAAGGACATGGTGCAGGTTGGTGCCGTCAACCTTGCGGCCATACGGCGCGACCACATCCGCGTACACAGCCGCTGAGAAGCGCCGCCCCGCATCACCGGCGGTCGGGATTCGGAAGCGGCTCTTGTGCCCCCACCGCGATTCGCCACGCGTTTAGCTTGGCTAGCAGGGCAGCGGCCTGGTCGGGCATTTCGGCAGCCAAATCGCGGCTCTCGCCGACATCTTCGGCGAGGTTGTAGAGCTCAGCCCGGTCATCCTCGTAGAAGTGCACCAAGCGCCAATCGCCGTCGCGGATGGCCGAATGCGGAGTCGAGCCGCCGTTGTGATAGTGGGGGTAGTGCCAGTAGAGGGTCTGCCGATCAAGTCGGGCTGACGGATCGCGCAGAATGCCAGCCAAGCTGACGCCGTCCACCAGTTCGTTGTGTGCCGGATCGCCCTCCACGCCCGCAATCTCGAGTAGCGTCGGATACACGTCAACCGTAATGACCGGCTGGTCGCTTACGCTGGCGGCCGGCGTCACGCCCGGCCAAACGTAGATCGTCGGGGTGCGCACGCCCCCCTCGTAGGCCGAACCCTTGCCCGCCCTGAGCGGGGAGTTCTCCGTCGGGTTGCCCATGCGGCCATCGGGCCCCTTGCGATCCAAGCCCCCGTTGTCGCCGGTCAGCACGATGACGGTCTCGTCGGCGATGCCCAGCTCTTGCAGCTGGGCCCGCAGCCTGCCAACGCTTCGGTCCAGGGCTGCGAGCATGCCAGCGTACGACGGATTCCGATGCCGCTTCGAGGCGTCCACGCGATCTTCGAAACGGGCTAGGTCCTCGGGCTTGGCCTCGATCGGCGTGTGGACGGTGTAATACGGGAAGTAGAGCAGGAACGGCTCGTCTCCGAACTCGTCCAAGATGGCGATCGCCTCGTCCGTCAAGCGGTCGGTCAGATAGTCGCCTTCGGAGCCTCCCTCGGGCAGCGGGTACACCTCGCGGTCGTTGCGCTCGTACGGGTGATAGTAGCTGCCCGGCGCACCCCATTCGTTGCCGGCAATGTTGATCTCGAAGCCGTGGTGTTGGGGCGCGTAGTCGGCCATCACCTCCGGATCCAAGCGCGGCATCAAGTGCCACTTGCCAACGTGCGCGGTGCGGTAGCCCGCCGCGCCGAACGCCTCTGCCAACGTTGTGTAGCGATGTTCCAGCCGCATCGTCCATTCGGGCGGACGCAAGGGCGCGCGCGGCCGGCTGTGTCCGGGAATCCAATCCGTGACATTCGTCCGCCCTGGGTACAACCCGGTCATCATGGCAGCCCGCGTGGGCGAGCAAACCGTGCAGGCGGCATAGCCGTGCGTAAAGCGGACTCCGTCTTCTGCGAGCTGGTCGATGTTAGGGGTCAGGTAGAAATCGCTTCCGTAGCAGCCCAAGTCCGTCCAGCCGAGATCGTCGACGAGCAGCACGAGGAAGTTCGGCGGCCTCTGGGCTGCGTCTGGTTCGACCGCCGAGGAGCATGCGAGCAAGAGAACTGCGGCAAGGACAGCTGACAACCGGGGCATGGCAAGATTCTACCCTCACTGCGTCCGCACAGTCTCCGAATCTCGTACCTGCAATTTCCCAGGAATGGCGCAAGGGCCCTCGAGTTCGCGACTCTGGGATCCGGACTCGAACCAGCTGCCCCGGGGCTACTTGGCAACCGCGAGAGAACCCGACACAGCCGAATTCGTGAGGATCGCGGTGTGATTCTTCGAAAACACATTGAAACGCATTGAAACCACATCGAAACCACTCACACTCATCTCCGCATCAGCTACACTCTCCCTGTCAGCGAGAATGCCGTTTAGGATAAGGACGAGTTCGATCACGGATTCACTCAAGATGAACGCGACGCACGTACGGACCGCGGTAGCTGTCCTTGGGCTGGCGCTAGCTGTGCTGGTCTCGGGCCTGTACCTGTCGGCTCGCTATGTCAGCTGGCGCATTGACGAGGCGGCCGGCCCGCGGCTGTTCGCCGACTTGGATCATGTGCCGCAAAACGACGTGGGTCTGGTGCTGGGCACGTCGCGAAACCGCGGTAACGGGCTCAACGAATTCTATGCCCATCGGATCGACGCGGCCGCACAGTTGTATCGCAACGGGAAGATCCGCCACATCATCGTCAGCGGATCCAATCCAAGCAAGTACTACAACGAGCCTGAAGTGATGCGGCGCGACCTTGTCGAAGCGGGCGTGCCGACCGATAGCATCACCGAGGACCGCGGAGGATTGCGGACATTGGACTCCGTTGTCCGCGCCCACAAGGTGATGGGCCAGACTTCGTTCACGATCATTTCGCAGCGGTTCCACGCCGCCCGGGCGGTCTATATCGGCACCAGCCGCGGCCTAGACGTGGTCGCCTATTGCGCCCAAGACGCTTCTGGCCCGGTGCTGTTGTCCTCTCGGATGCGCGAGTACGGCGCCCGCATGATGGCCATGTGGGACATGAACGTCTGGAATACACAGCCGCAGTATCTGGGACGGCCGGTAGAGATCAACTTCCAGCCGCGAGCCAGCGCCGAGTTGGACTGATCCCGTCAGGGCTCGCGAAACGCGGGAAACCAGTCCTGCGTGATACGGATGGCGCGGCGCGGATCGCCCAGCGGCCCGGAGACGACGAAGCGACCACCGGTGCCAACGTCGTACGAGGGGTAGCGCCGCGCTCCCATGAAGCTGTCCTTGGCGAACAACTCCTCGGCTGCGCCGAACGCGAAGCCGCCGTTGGTCTGCACGCGCACTCGGTGCAGCGTGTCGTTGCTGATGAAGTAAAGCTCGGACCCCTCCGGGCTCCACTTCGCCAGCCTGCCTCCCTCGGTGGTTACTTGCCAGCGCTGCTCGCCGCTGGGAAAGGGCTTGACATAGACCTCGAAGTCGCCGGATTCGTTGCTCTCGTAAGCGACATACCTGCCATCCGGCGAGAACACCGCGTCGTCCAAGATAAACGGCGCCTCTGGCAGGAAGTCGTGCATCTCCCATTCGCCGCCGCTCGTGCGCTCTAGATACTTGATCGCCGTGCGTCCGAACGGACCGGAACCCGGCTTTTCTTGCGGCGGGGCGAGACGTTGGTCGGGCGCCTGCCCACGCGCCCCCGCGCTGGCACCGCCTCCACGCACTCTGCGTGATTGGAGCAAGATATGGCGCCCGTCTTGAGACCAATCTAGCGGCGCTAGGCCTGGCTCGTCTCCGTCGTAAAGCGATTGTGCCGGGCTGCCGGTGCCCACCGGCAGGAGTCTGAGGTCCGACGAGCCTCGCTGCGCGAACAGGACGCTGTCACCGTCCGGTGACCAGATCGCGCTGCTCTCGTTGGCATCGCCGAAGGTCACGCGGTGGAGCACGGGCCTGTCCGACTCGTGAACCCACAGGTCGTAATCCCGGCCGCTACCGCCCGAGACTAGGACTCGGTCGCCGACCGGCGACAGGCGGGGGCCGACGATCCAAGCTTGCGGTCTTCCAATCTCTCCGATCGTCCGCCCGGTCTCGTCGAGCCAGAGCAAGCCCATCTGGCTGGTGAATCGATTGTCCAGATGCACCATCGTCCCGTCAGCTGCTAGGGAAAGATCGGACGCGTCTTGCACGACGGCGAGGGCATCTCCCGACACTTCGAGATGCCCCAGCGAGAACTTGACCGCCCAGACCGAGGAAGACATCAGCGAAGGCCGATACAGCAGATGTCCGGTGTTGGAATAGACGGGTTCCGCGCCCTCAGTCAATTCGACGGCCGGGCCGACTTCGCCCTCTGTCACGCGCCGCGCCATCAACACATCCCGATCCGACATATGCATCGAATAGAGCAGCACTTCCTCGTCTTCGGACACGCCAACGGCCGACATGCCGGCTACCATTCCGCGGCGTCGCTCGGCCTGATCGAGAAGCGGCCTCGGAGCGCCTCCCAAGGACGACACGCGGAGCATCGGCCCGCCAACCGGCGCGTAGATGATGAACTGGCCGTCGGCACTCCAAGTCGCGCTCGAGACGCCAAGACTCGATTCGTCGACTAGCATCGTCAGCTCTCGGCCGCGCAAGCCGAACTTGCCCAAGCCAGCGCTGCTTGTGAAGCCTACGAAATTGCTGTCGGGCGACCAAAAGACCAGCCGGGCGCCCTCTGCCCCTTCCACTTGGTAAGGCTCATGGCGGTTCAGCGGCTGAATCCAGAGCGAGCCGCCCGAGCCGCTGGTGCTGAACGCGATGTTCCGCCCGTCCGGCGAGATCGCGGCGTGCCCGATGGCCTGTCCCTCGCCAAGGCTGCTCGCGGGCCTGAGCGTGAACCGACGGGTCTCCCGCGATGTCTCCGCATCCCCGCCCGACAACGCCAAGCCTGCCGCAAAGGCTGCGGCAATGGCGATGGCGCCGAGCGCGATGGACTGCCAGCGCTCGACGACCACGCGCGTCCAAGAGGAGCGCCGCGCCGGGGCTTCGGCGGGCGGTTGCTCGGCCGGCTTTCCAGATGGCTCGATGGGTTGAAAGGCGGTTTTCCCAGAAGATGCGCGCCGCTGCAGCCGTTCGATATCAACGATCAGCTCGCGAGCGTCTTGGTAGCGGTCGGCGGGGGCCTTCGCCAAACACTTCTCGATGATCCACTCCAGTTCCATCGGCACCCGAGAGCGCAGCGATGTCACAGGTTCGGGCTCTTCGTTGAGGATCGAGTACAGAATCGCCTGGTCGTAGTGGCCCTTGAACGGCAGCTCGCCCACAACCATCTCGTGCAGCACCACTCCCAGCGACCACAGGTCGGTGCGGGCGTCGACCGGGTCTCCCAGGGCCTGCTCCGGCGACATATACGCCGTCGTGCCCACGCGGGTGTCGACCCGGGTGAGCTTCGACGCCCCAGACACCTGGGCCAGGCCGAAATCCATCAGCTTGGCCACCGGCTTGCCGGCGCGATCCTCGCTGACCATGATGTTCGGGGACTTGATGTCGCGATGCACGACGCCGGCCGCATGCGCGGCGGAAAGTGCTTCGGCGGCCTGCCGAGCGATTTCGTAGGCCGTCTCCAGCGGCAGCGGACCCTGTTCGACGCGCTTGTCGAGCGACTCGCCCTCCAAGTACGCCATCACGAGGAACTTCTCCTCTTCCTGCGTGTGGATCTCGTAGACCGTGCAGATGTTCGGATGGTCCAGAGCGGCGGCCGCCTGCGCCTCGCGCTCGAAGCGCTCCACCGCCTGGCTGTCGGCGGTGAAATCCTTGGGCAGGAACTTCAGCGCGACGACCCGCTTGAGGCGAGTGTCCTCCGCCTTGAAGACCGAGCCCATGCCGCCGGAACCGATCGGTTCAAGGATGCGATAGCGAGATCCGGCCCTGTCTTTCACGCTCTAACCGGCCCTGGCTATTGTGGCGTTGACCGATGGCGGTGAGTTACGGACTCCCGCCAAGCGAGCGATCGGCCACCGTGACACAGGGACTAGGCGAGGGGTGGAGCCAACGATCCCAGGCCGCCCGCACCGTGGGACCGGGCCGTCCGGCGAGCGCCAGTGCTAATTCCCATCCTCGGCCCGCTGCCGCAGGTCGTACACGGACTCGGGCCCGAACACGGTCCACTCCTCGAGCCAGTTCTCTGTCCGGCCGAAGGCCCCGATGTAGCCCTCTCGCTCCCCCGTCAGCGCGGGCGAGGCCGCCTTGGGGCGCGGGTCGGGGTTGGCGTAGTCGCGCACGTCGCGCAGCTTGGGGTCGCGCGCGGAGAACTTCACCGCCTCGGCCAGGAAGCTAGGCACCTGCGGCGATCCGTTCAGGTATAGCAGCGCGGGGCCGACCGAGCTCTCGCCTTCGCCGAACAGCAGGCGCGAGCGGCCGCTGGCCCGCAGCGCCCCGCCGCCGAAGCGCGCCGCCAGCAGGTCGCTGGCCTGCACGGCGCTGCCGTCGGCAAGGCGCACGGCAGCCGCCCGGCGCTCGTGCCGGCCGTAGGGCACGGCGTGCACCAGGGTGACGTTGGACAGCGTCGGCAGCGAGCGCGGCTCTTGGTCGTGGCCCTGCCCGTCGTGGCCGCCGGCCCGGCCGTCCCGGCCCCCGCGACCGTGCTGCACGTACAGGTGCGAGGCCTCGCCGCGCCAGCCGCGCTGCCAGGCCAGCCCGGCAGCGCCGGAGCCGCTGGCCACGCAGTAGTCGCAGCTGGCGCTGCCGCCGTGGAAGGCGAAGCCGTCGCCGAGGCTGGCGCGGGCCTGGACGTGGTCCAGCACCGTCCCGCTGCCGGCCCCGTACAGCCCGACCGCCGCCGCGGGGGCCTCGGGGTCGGGGGAGGCCCCGGCGAACTCGACCCGCACGTAGCGCAGCGCGCCACTGGAGCGCTCCGCCTCGCTGCCCCCGTAGGCCGCCCGCTCGGCGGGCAGCACACCCGGCGCCGTGCCCTCCAGGCGCGTCACCGGGGCCCGGCCGAGGATGCGCAGCCCGCCCCAGCAGCCCGGCCGGCTCGGAGCAGGTCAGCACCACCGGCGCCCGGCGGGTGCCCTCGGCCACGATCTGGCCGCCGGGCAGCACGATGATCGCCGCCTGCCGGCCCCAAGCCTGCACCACCGTGCCGGGCTCGATCGCCAGCGTGGCCCCGGCATGCACGAACAGCTGGTGCTGCAGGTAGTAGACGGTGTCGCCGCGCAGCGTGAGGTCCTCCCGGATCTCGCGGTCGAAGCCGCGCACGTTGAGCAGCCGGCTGCGCTCGCCGACGGCGAACTTGGCCCAGGCCCGGCGGGTGAGCAGGGCCTCGGCGGGCTGCTCGGGCTGCTCCTGCGGCGAGCCGGGCCGCAGCTCCAGCACGAACTGCCACAGGCCGGGCCCGGGGGCCGGGCCTTCGAAGGCCAGCTCGCGGTCGACAGCGTACAGGATGCGGGCCTCGGCGGCGCTGGCGGGCACGCCGCGCCGGTCGACCGCCTGGTCGTGCAGCTGGCCGCTGGCGGAGAGGGGCGCCAGCCAGCGCCGCCGGCCGCCGCCGGCCCGCTCGAGGTAGACAAACGCGCGGTAGCGGCCGCGGTCGTCGTGGGGGTCGAGGCTGTAGTACAGCCGCACGCTGTCGCCGGGGCGGTAGCCGGGCCGCTCGGTCCACAGCGCCAGCTGCAGCGGCTGCGGGTCGGCCGCCGGCCGGTCGCTGTCGGCTTCGCCCTGGCGCCGCGGCCCCAGCGGCGACCACGGGCCCGGGCCGTCGGCGTTGCGGGCCCGCACCCGCACCTCGTACGTGGCGCCGGCGGTCAGCCCCGCGATCGTCGTGCTCGTGCCCGTGCCGCTGAACCCGGCGTCGCTCCAGGCGGCCGTGCCCGCCCGCCGGTACTCCACGTCGTAGCCGCTGATCGCCGGCCCGCTGTTGGCGGGCGCCCGCCAGCTCACCGCCAGGCTGCCAGCCGGGTTCGCCGTCAGCGTGCCCCGCGCCGGCGGCGCCGCCGGCGGCTCGTCCACGTTGGTCACGCTGATCGTAACGGTGTGCGTGGCCGTCGCGCTGCCGTCGTTCGCCGTCACGACCGTCGTGTAGCTGGGCCTGGTCTCGTGGTCCAGCACGGCCCCGGCCCGCACCGTGATCTCGCCGCCGGAGCCGATCGCGAACACCGCGGCCGAGGCGCTGTCCAGCGAGTACGCCAGCGGGTCGTTGTCGGCGTCCGTGGCCGCCACCGTGACCACGTGCGTGCCGCCGGGGCTGTTCTCCGCCACCGAGGCCGTCGTGTCCTGGTTCGTGAACACCGGCGGGCTGTTCGGGGCCCCGTCGTCGTCGCGCACCGTCACGCTGGCCGAACTGGGTGCCCCCACGGTGTAGCCGGTGCCCGTTCCCAGCGCCACCGTCACCGAGCCGTTCGGCTCGTCGTTGCTGTCTGCCTGGGTCGTCACCGCATAGCTGGCGGTCGCGCTGCCGGAGCTGATCGTCACCGTCTTGGAACCCTCGTCGCCCGCCGCCACGTAGTCGCTGCCGGCCGCCTCGGACACCGTCAGGCTCACGGTCAGATCGGAGCTGGGCGCCGGGTTCGCCGTCAGCGTGAATGCCGCTGCCGCGCCCTCGGTCACCGCCGCGCCGCCCGAGATGGTGACCGTCGGCACCACCACCATCGGCGTGTTGTTGGTCACCATCTGGTTGGTGAAGCTGGCCACCTCGATGGGGGTGGCGCCGGTGTCGCGGAGGGGGGTGGTGCCGGCGTTGGCCTTGTTGTAGCTGACCCTGACAGTCTGGCCGTGGGTGACTGCCGTGCCCAGGGTCAGCGTGACTGCGGAGCCGCTCACCCGGACGTTGGTCGGGGTCTGGATGCCGCTGCCGGCGGTGACGGTGAAGGCGGCCGCCGCGGGGGTCGCGTTCATGTCCAGCGTCGCGTTGAAGGTCAGCGCCAGCGTGGCTCCGTTCACGCCAGCGGTCACAACGGTCGGCAGCAGCGCCGCGCCATGCACAGCGATGACTATCGAGCGGGGATCGGCGTGGTCTGCGACGCTCCAAGTGGTTGCCGAGTACCCTCGGTCAAGCGATCCGTCGGCGATGCTCCACCCGGGCGCTGCGCCCGCGAGTTCCGCGTTCCCTGTCATCCTGTTGACAAACGAGGCGTTTCTCTGTGGGGCGGTGCCGCCGGTGACGTCAAGGATGACGTAATACTTGGTGCTGCCCGCCAGGGCGATCCCGCCGGACGGAGCGGTAAATCGGTAAGTTCGGAACCCTGACCCAATCGCGTCCGAGTTGCTCAGGGTGCCCAGGCTGGCGCCGGGCAGCCCGGACGCCTCGGTGGCGTGGATGCTCACCGTGTAGGGAGGCTCTCCGGCACTGCCGGTCCTCGCAAGATCAAGCTCCACCTCGCTCAGGCTCGTGGCGTGGCTCCCGGTCGTGAACTGCTGGGCGTAATCTCGCGCGAGCCATTGCGACTCGGTGGTGTTGGGCGTCGAATTTGCCACCAGGACCGGGCTGGCGTCGACCGCCTGGCCGGTGAAGCTGGCCACCTCCAGGGGGGTGGCGCCGGTGTCGCGGAGGCGATCGGTGCCGGCGGCGGTCGTGTCGTAGCTGACCGTGACGGTCTGGCCGTGGGTGACCGGCGTGCCCAGGGTCAGCGTGACCGCGGAGCCGCTCACCCGGACGTTGGTGGAGGTCTGGCCCGTGCCGGCGACGGTGACGGTGAAGGCTGCCGCCGCGGGGGTCGAGTTTGTGTCCAGCGTCGCGTTGAAGGTCAGCTCCAGCGTACCGCCGTACACGGCGGCCTTGGAGGGCGTCGGCGCCACCGCCGCGCCGTGCACGGCGATGAGAGCGGTGCGGGCTCTGCTCCCCCAGGCGGTTGCATCATGCTGTCGGCTGCGATTTTGGTTGGCGATGCTCCACCCGGTCGTTGCGCCCGCGCGCTCCGCGTCCGAGGTTGTGTCTTGCCACAATACGTCAAGCCTGCTGGCCGCTGTGCCGCCGGTGACGTCAAGGACGACGAAATAGGTGGTGCCGCCGGCCAGCGTGATCCCGCTGGACGGTGCGGTGAAATTGGCGGTCGCCGCCACATTCGGGTTGATCGACGACGGGTTCGTCAGCGTGCCCACGCTGGAGCCCGGGTTTCCAGACGCGTCGGCGGCGTGGATGCTCACGGTGTAGGGAGGCGGCGTCGATCCGGCTCTTATAGCGAGACTAAGCTCCACGCGGCTCAGGCTGGTGGCGCGGCTCCCCGTCGTGAACGCCTGAGCGAATTCAATGCCCCATGAGGTGCTCTCGACCGTGCCGCTCCCTATGCCGAAGCTGCTCACCAAGGCCGTGTTGTTGGTCACCGACCGGCCGCTGAGGTTGGCCGCGTCGTTGCGGGCCAAGTCCTCGATCGGGTTGGTGCCCGCCGTGTAGGTCACCGTCACCGTCTGCCCAGACATCGCCGGCGTGCCCAGCGTCAGCCCCACTGCCGAGCCATGTATAGCGACATTCGTCGGATTCTGGCTCGCAGTCGTCGGCGTCAGGCCCGTGCCCGCCGCGATCGTGACGGTGAAATCGGTGGTGGCCGGCCTCGAGGCCACGTTCAGCGCCTCGTCGTAGGTCAGCTCCAGCGTCGCCCCGTCCACCGCCGCCGTGGACAGCGAGGGCGCCATCGCATCCTGCGCCAGCGCCGGCAGGGCCGCGAGCGGCAAGGCGAGAACGGCGGTCGCGCGCCGAGCTGTTCGCCGCGCGCTTAGTGCGAGCGGGTCATGGAGGCGGCAGGTCCGGGTGCCGGAGAGCGGCGGGTCCGGCCGGCCCTCAGCGGGCTGGCGGGCTGGCGGGCTGGCGGGCTGGCGGGCTGGCGG
>VXMF01000050.1 GCA_009841225.1 Terriglobia bacterium
CGTGCAGGATCCAGTCGCTGTGAAGCGAGATCTGTCCGGCCCGCATCTCCAGGGCCACCGGCGGGTCGCCGTAGTCGCCGGGGTCGTCCACGGTCTGGACCAGCACGCTGTTCTCGGCTGTGGTGCTGTCTCGGTTGACCACCTCGTAGCTGTTCCACCCCGCCGCCAGCGCCTTGGGCAACAGGTCATCGATGTAGGCCCGAATCTCGGCGATCTCGCCCGGCGAGAAGATGTCGATGGGGAACAGATGCCCCACCTCGTCGTACCGGCGAACCTGGGCGGTCGTGAGGGTCCGCGGCTCCTCGACACCCAACGGGATGAACCGCAGATCACGATCCAGATCGGGGAAGGCGTTGGTGTGTTGCGTCGTCAGAGCGAGTTCCTCGTTGTGGGGATCGATTGAGCAACCTAACTGCCACGCTCCCATGGTGCGCCGACAGGCAGGCGAGGGATGTCACACCCCGAACTTATGTTCTTGGTGATGGGCAGTTCCCCGACGAGCCTGTCGAGTTCCGGCGTACCGATCGATAATGCCTGCTCGCAGGAAGCCGACGGATGGCTCTACAGCGTTCCGACCGCGGCACAGTGCTACAGATCTAGGTGAGTATCGTGCAATCCCGTATTATCGTGCCTGCTCATGCAGTCCCCGGCCGCGCGATTCGCCGGCATGGACGTGGTTGCGCTGACCGGCTATGTCCTGTCGAGTATGTGATGGCGGGCGACCGAGGGATCGAACCCCGTCAGGCAAGAGGATTGATGCGACCGCTGAAGCTGCTGTTCGACACGAACGTGTTCTACGCGTGCATCAACATCTCGCCGGGGCGCCAGCACCCTGACTCCGCCGAAGCTACGCGCCTGCTCGAGCTACTCAACCGGCACGGGGGCGAAGCGTGGCTGACGGCTGCGACGCGCCGCGACATCGACCGGACAAGCAGTGCCGAGCTTCGTCGCGCCTCCAACCTCCGAAGAAGGCAGTGGCGGACCCTCGACCCCTTGACGGTTCCACAACAGTTGCTCGAGAAGGCTCGCTACCAGCAACCGCTGGCGGACAACGACGACGTCGACTCTCACATGCTCGCGGCCCTCGACGCCGAGGCCGCGGACTTCCTGATCACGCAGGACAGGGCGCTGCGCCGCCACGCCGACTACGCCGGTCTTGGCGAGCGGACGATGAGCATTCCGGCTGGCATCGAGCTTCTTGAGCGGTTGTTGGGCGAGCCGACACAGTTCCCGACCGTTAGGCCGTGTCTCGCCTACGGGCTGCCGGCCGCGGACCTGCTCTTCGAGTCCCTACGGGCCGACGACAGCGGATTCGACGCGTGGTTCTGGAGGGCTCGTCAGGAGCACCGTCAGTGCTTCGCAATAGACGGCGACACCGGCCTCGATGCCGTTGCGATCCTGAATGCCGAGACCTCCCGGCCACACGGAATTCGCGGAACGGTGCTCAAGATCTCGGCGTTCGTATTCGCTGACCGCGCCGAAGGAGCGAAGCGGGAGGAACTCCTGCTGAAGTCGGTTCTCGACTACGCGGCCGGCGAGAGACACGACCGGATCTACATCGAGATCTACCCACATCACGACCGTCTCGTGCCCCTGCTCGAGCGATTCGGCTTCGTCGACTGCGGGGCACGCACCGATCGCGGTGAGGCCGTTCTCTGCAAGGATCGCCGGCCGGAAGCGGCTGATGCCCTACTCGACCCGCTGGAGTACCACCGCCGATTCGGTCCCCCGGCCTTGCTCGTACGGAACGCGTTCATCGTGCCGATCCAGCCGCGCTGGCATGACGTGCTGTTTCCCGAAGCTCGTGCGCATCCCGAGTTGTTCGCGCCGCCCGCTCCGGGCAACGCGATGCTGAAGGCCTACCTCAGCCGCTCCAACATCCAACGAGTCAAGCCGGGTGCACTGATCCTGTTCTATCGCTCACAGGACCGCCGGGCGGTCACTGCCGCGGGTGTGGTCGACGGTGTGCTCCGTTCGAGCGACCCGGTCGAGATCCGCCGCTTCGTGGGGGTGCGCACGGTGTATTCCGATGCCGAGGTCGCAGAGCTGTGCGCCGACGAGCGCAGCGTCCTGGCGGTCCTCTTTCGCCACGATCGGGTCCTGCCGGACGGATGGCCCCTCGACGAACTGATTAGGGCTGACGTGGTCCGGGGTGCGCCACAGACGATTCACGAGGTCACTGGCGAGGTGGCCCTGTCCTGGATCCGACAACGACTCGGGGTGCCCGCATGATCCGGGCGATCAAGCCGGACACACGGCATTACGACCAAGTGGTGGAACTGGGAGATGCCAACAGCAAGACACTCGGGTTCCTCCCGTACGCGGCCATCCGTGATGCGGCCTCGAAGGGCGGCGTTCTCGGCTACGTCCGGAATGGGGCAGTCGAGGCGTACGCCCTGTTCGCGAGGCGAGTTCGGAGCGGGCACGTCTCGTTGACCCATCTCTGCGTCGGTGCCGAGAATCGGGGATCGGGCATTGCGCGAGCGCTCGTGGACACCATCGTCGAGCGCAATCCGAACAGTGCCGGTATCCGGCTCTCGTGCAGGAAGGATTACGACGCTCACAACATGTGGCCGAAGTTGGGTTTCGAGAAGTGGGGGGAGAAGCCGGGCCGGAGCAAGGCGGGTCACCTGCTCGTGGTCTGGTGGCGACCAATCGCTGCGCGCTCGCTCTTCGACGTTCAGCCCGAGGTTGAGGACGATCGACTGGTGGTGGCTCTGGACCGCGAGACATTGGCCGAGATCAGCGGCGAAGAACCGGCTCGAGAGTCAGCAGCCCTGATGGCCGATTGGGTCGATGAGTTCGCCGAATTGGTCGTCACCGAGGACGTTGCGTCGGTCTGGGAGGGCGATGGACGATCCGAGCACGTCGCGGTTGATCTCCTCGGCTACCGCGTGCTGGAGTCAGCTTCTCAGGAGCAGACGGAGCGGGTGCACGCGCTCCTATCCGACACTCTCGACTCGCAATCGACGTCCCGACTGTTGACATCCATCAGCCAGGCATCCGAGGGTGGAGCGAGCCACTTCCTCACGAGGGACGCCGAGGTGCTCGGGCACAGCGACACAATCGAAGGGCTGATCGGGCTGACCGTCCTGACCCCGGAGGACTTCCTCCTGCGGCTCCACACGCAGGGGGACGAGCGGGATTTTCAGACACGCGCGATCGCCGCGTCCGGGTTGTCGATCTCATCCTCACCCACCATTCCGACTCAGGAGGATCTGGCATCCCTGAGCCCGCCGGTCCCGGACGGGCGCATCGCTGAGCTGGGACGCCGCTTGGTCGGCACTGTCGCTCGTGACTCTGGGCGAGTGGATGAGATCGTGGCCGACGACGGTCCGCGGCTGGCGCTCGCCGCGTCGTACCGTCAGGATCAGGGTGTTGTCGTGGCTGTCCTACGAACCAACCCAATCGGTGATGCATATTCCTGCACCCGGCAGCTGTCGCACCATCTTCGGGTTCGAGCCGCAAGCCAGGATGTGGCGCAGGTCAGAGTGGAGGATGCGGTCGAGGGAGCGGCCGCCCGCGCTCTGGCTGACGAGGGGTTCCGCAAGCACGCCGACACGTGGATTGCCGAGGTCAGGACCGACATCTATGGTCCTGAGGACCCCCTCCCTGCTGAACTCGCCGATGCCCGGCCCGGTGAGCTGGCTCCCGAACGAGTGAGTGACTACGAGAAGTACATGTGGCCGTCCAAGGTGTTCGCGGGGACCGTTCCGTGCTACGTGGTTCCGATCCGCGCCGAGTATGCGCGTGTGCTTCTGGGCTATGAGGAGTTGCAGGGGCGACTCTTCGAAGAGCACGAATCGGCGGCCATGGCGCGGGAGAACGTGTACTACAGGTATCCGCGTCGATTGGAGACCCCTTCTCGCCTGCTCTGGTGGGTCAGCGGAGGCGGGCTCACAGGCGGGATGCGGGCCCTCTCCTGGCTCGATGCCATGGACAGCGGGGATCCTCGCCAACTCCATCTGAAGTATCGCCATCGTGGGGTTCTGAGTGAGCAGGACGTGGTGGGCCGGGCGCGGGTGTACCGGGGGTCCGGTGCGCAGAAGGTGACGGCCCTGCTGTTCAGCCGCACCGAAGTGTTCCCTGAACCGGTACCTCTTGCGCGCGCACGGGAGCTCGACGCACGGATGCAGAAGGCAGGGTTCTTCCAGACCGTGCAGGAAACGGACGAGGCATCGGTACTAGCGTTTTACAGGGAGGCCACCAAGCGTGATGACTGAGTATTCCGTGGACGGCATGGCGCTCGATCGTGATCGGATGATGATCCTTTCGCTCCGGCCGCGATTCGCTGATGCGATTCTCAGCGGAGTCAAGACCATTGAACTTCGTCGCACCGAGCCGAAGATCCGCGTTCCGACGCTTGCCCTCATCTATGCGTCGACGCCGGTGCGGGCGTTGCTGGGGACTTGCGTCGTGACGAGAGTCGAGTCCGGTCGTCTTGCCGCCCTCTGGCAGGTGCACGGCGCCGGCAGCGGTCTCGATCACGGGGAGTTCCTGAGCTATTTCGAGGGCGTTCAGGCGGGAACCGCTCTTAGCCTGGCGGGCCCAAGGCGATTCAGCCGGCCGATTCCTCTCGGGGAGTTGCGTTCGAGGCCGAAGGGGTTTCGCCCACCGCAGAGCTTCTGCTATGTCGACGCTGAGACCGGCAATCGCCTTCTGCAGATGGCCGCGTAGTCAGCGGACAGGACCCGCCACAAGCCCCCATCCTCTCGATCCCTCGCGAAGATCCGAAAAGATGGACTAGTCCTCGATGAGGACGACGACGGACGAACTCGCGGTGCCACCGGGCGCCGAGAGGTTGTAGTCCCTGAATCCGCCGGTTCGAGTCGTCAGGTGGATGCGCACCCGAATGTGCCAGTTCTGAGGATGGCGGGCCGTGGGGTGATTCTCGGCGGATATGACTTCCGCCCAGGGGGTGCTTCCGTCCTCCATAAGGACATGGAGGGAGGTGCCCGCGCTGTATCCGCGGTCCAGCAACTTGATCTCGGCCATTGGGGTTCGCTCTCTTGTCGTGGCTGACGGAGCCGCCACCCTACCCGGCCCGCAGACCTACCTATAGGGCCAGACGCGGCTGGAGGTCATCTAGGTTCGGGTTCGCCGTTGAACGCTGAGCGGGTCTGTCACCCGCCCTCGCGGCTGATTGTGAGTTTCGAGCCGAGGCCGGACGGCGACTGGTATCGGCGCAACGCCGACCCCGAAGGAACCCTCGGTGCCGTGCCTCTATAAGCTGGCGAGTGGTCCTATGAGTCGGTTGTGGGAGGTTCCGATGGGTGATCCGAAGCGCCTCGACGCCGACCACGAGCCGACGCTCGAAGAACTCGCAACAGCACTACTCGCTGCCAAGTCGCCCCATACCGACTAGGCCGATCAGCGGATAGGCTCGTGGATCGACTCAGAAGAGGCGCGCCCCCGCGACTACCCCGAAACGGACCGACGTTACTGGCAAGCGAAACTAGCAGCCAATCTCCACGTATTCAGCGAATTCTGGGACATGTTCCCCGCCGACAAGGCCGAAGAACTCGCACTCCGGCTATTCGACCTCGCCGGAGAACTCCTCGACCAATGCGGAGATCCCCCCTCCACGTTTGAGAAAGACATCCTGGAAACGGTCTATGGCCTCGCGGTCGGATGGAAGGAGCGCGTGGCGGAACTCGGGCAGGAGCACCTGCCCCAGAAGCGGACCCGTCCGTACCAATACAACTGCCTGAACTGCGGCCCCTTCGACATCAATCCCCAACTCCGCTGCCCGACGTGCGGTGCGTTCGGCGACATCTCGCAGAACTGACCCGGCTACGGGCTTGTTGTTCGTGACCATGGGACCTCCAAGACGCGTAGCGGCCCGGGCGGGCCACTTCCTACATAGTCCCCCGTTCCTTTCCCAACGAGCCGATGATGCGATCTTGGCCGGGGCGCTCTAGCTCCTCGCGACCGTGATTTCTGCCACACTCCGAGCGGCACGGGCCCTGTGAGTGCTAGGTGAAAGTCGCGTTTGGCGCTTATCGGAATTCGCGTCGCGGCGAGAGGCACTGTCGGCGTGGGTGATCATCCCCAAGCAGACGTCGCGTTCGTCGGCTTTGGCGCCGGTGATCGCGAGGCCATCGGCAGCCCTGACAGGGCGACGAGCAGGTACGGGCGCAGCCTCCAGAACCAGTGGGAATGCTCGTGGCCGCGAGCATCGTAGCGGCAGTCTCTTAGGTATTCGCCTCAGTTGTAGCTGCGAGACGCTAACGCCGATCGAAGATCTGGCTGTGAATGACTCCTTCGAGAAAGAGTAGCTCAGCGATCCGGTCCGTGGCAATCCCTGAACTCTCCTCCAGCGCCACATGGACACTTCTCGACCCCGGAGATAGATGCGAGATCGCATATTCCTTCTGCCGTTAGGATGCCAAATTGGGCGCATATGCCCCATCGAACGTCAGGCGGGAGGCTCAGTGCCTTTGCACTGCCAGCAATCCGGACGAAGGTCCTCCAAACCGATCCGTCATCCCTCTCAACGCGTGCTAACAATAGTGTTTCACCGGGACCGTAGTGTTCTTCGAGTTGCTCATGGCGGACAGCGGTATATGTAGTCAGATGCGGCTCCAAGTATCGCCATTTATTGTTCCAATTCCCACTGACATCAGTGAAGAAAAGCAAGCGAGCCGGGGAGTCTATTGTCAGAAGCGTTGATCGAGGCTCTCCACTGCGAACACTGTCTCGCACGCGGCTCAGCATGGCCTCACCGATCTGGACTCTCAAGAGAATCGGAATCGAATCTAGGGTCTCGACAGCACTACGAACTTGATCTGCCGTATAGCGTCCGTTGTCGACTGGAGTTGCCGCTATGTCTGAATCGATCCACTCATCCAGGACGTTTGCACATATTCGGTCGTTGTCTGATAGGGGATTCAGCGGGAGGACTGGTTCGTAGCCAGGTTTGTTCGCAGAGATCGAGTCGGCTTCGGCAAATCGACGGTAGCGATCCCACTCGTGCCCGAGATCATTCTCGATCCCCTGCTCTACAACGCGTTCGACGTAGTCGATCACGCCTGATGTCGAGAGTATCATGTAGTGGAGTTCGTGCCAGTCGGCCAAGGTCATGATGATGGTATCGTCATCATCACTACAGATTCGCAGGCCATCGGGGACTGGATCAAGATCCAAGAGGACGACACCTGCCCAGGTCTGCGGGGGCTCCAAGACCAGTTCATGGCCCCGGCGTGATCGTAGTGTTACCTTGGTCGTCTCGAGAGTTCTACGCGTTCCTTGTACTTGCCGGACAGCTTCAGAGGCCTTCTTCATGGCCCACCGGCTGACCTTCGCCGAGTCGCGGTCGGCCGAGGGATCCCGCGACTTCACCTGAAGGATTAGGCCACGATCGCCGACTATAAGCATTCCATCGGAGACTTCTCGTGTGCTGTCGCCTTTGGGCACTTCGACTGGATCGTAGACGAAGTCTTTCACGCCCAGTTCAGCCGCGAGTCGTCGAGCCGCTTCTTCCGCGCGAGTTCCCCATGCTGTTGACATGCTTGTAATTTACCGTCGGCACTCGGCCCGGCCACTGAGTGCCGTAGGGCGCTCGTAGCCTGCGTGGGTGGTAGACCGGCGCAGGTCCGAGGGTTCTCGATGACGAACGGCGGGGGCGACGTACGAGGTCGGGACGGCCATTCGCGGCCGTCGCCGATCTCGCGCGCACGTCCGTTGTGGCTGGATCATGCCCATACGGATGTTGAGACGCTCCGTCAGCCGGGGGCGGTGGCGCTCGTGGGTGTTGGGCCAGATGGGCGGGCCGAAGGGCTTGCGGTGCTCAACGAACTCGGGCGGGCGCTGGCGACTGCGCCGGTGTCGGTTACCGAGGTGGGGCTTGCTGGAGCGGCGGCCGGGACGTGGCAGGAGTTGCTGGGCCGGCTGAAGGGTCGCCCTCTTCTGTACGACTTGGAGGCGTTGTGCTGGGAGCCTTGGCTGTTTCTGGACGTGCGGCGCTTCCTGCTGTTGCTTGCTCGCCAGGTAGGTGTGATCGCGCTTTGGCCGGGACGGGTCGGTGAGGGTGTCGCCACGTTCTCCGCGTCCGGCCGGCGGGATCACGTGCGGGTCGAGTTGGCCGGGATGAGCGTGTTGCGGCCCGTGCCGACGCGGTTTCCCGACGAGGTGCCTTTCGAGATCGAGCGGGCTCCTCGGTGAGGGGCGGCGCGCCGACGGCCCGGAGCGACGAGTCCACGAAGCGCCGTCCGGTCTGCCCGAGCCCGTCGGAGAGGCCGGGCAG
>VXMF01000038.1:0-41810 GCA_009841225.1 Terriglobia bacterium
GGCTACTCCAAGCGAACCAAATCCTTCAGAATCTACGCCTCGTGAGAAAGTCGGGTTAGGGGCTTTCTCGACGAGTCTCACCACCGGGAACTGTTCGACCCGACATGACGTGAGCCGAAACGGATCGACTGGCTCTTTCAGCAATTCCCAGGCAAGACCCGGTAGTCAACCACCTCCGTAGTGTTCGCTTGCAACCGGTGCGAGGGTGTCAGTTCGGGCGAGAACGCAAGCGAGCATAGCGCGCGAGTTGCGGAATACATCGCCACGGACCACAAGGTGGCGATCGGGACGCAAACAGCCAGTGCGCACGGGGTCTGCCATTCAGCTGCCACCGCTCAACCACTCATGCGTTTCACGAACTTGGCCCTGCTGTATCATGGAGGCACGAGTCACTGCGCCCGTAGCTCAGCCGGATAGAGCGCTTGCCTCCGGAGCAAGAGGCCGCAGGTTCGAATCCTGCCGGGCGTACCACTGCTCATACTGGATCCCCTGCCGGGCTGAGCAGATCGCCGCATCACAGGCGTCGGCCTGCCACGGAATTGACGAATTCCGGCTTCCCGCGCCGGCACCATCGGCCTCTTGCGGATCCGGAGACACGCTCTCGCCATGTCTGCCGCACTCTCCGGTCGCGAGGCACGTTCGCCAACAACAATCGCAAACGACTGTGGGATCAGCGGTTGTACTGCGGCGTAGGCCCCCGCAACGCACCCCAGATCTCGTCGCACGCCGTGAGTGCATCGTCTGGCAGCGGCCCTGTCTGCGAAGCCTCGATGTTCTGCTCGAGGTGGGAGAATTTCGAAGCGCCGAGGATCACGCAGTCAGCCCCTTCCCGATGGCAGAGCCAGCGCATGGCCATCTCCGCCAGAGCAATCCCCAAGCCGTCGGCGACGCGCTTGAGAGCCTCGACTGCCTGGAAATACTCCTGGTGCCAGAACCGCTTCAAGTACCGCTCGTTGCCATCGAAGCGCGTGCCGGGCAACGGTCCCTGATCCAGCGACTGCTTGCCGCTCAGCAATCCTCCGGCCAGCGGGTTGTAGCAGACGTTGGTGACGTGGTACCGCCGCGTACACGCCAAATATTCCTGCTCGATGCCGCGCGCCAGCGCGTTGTACATCGGCTGTGCCACTTTCGGCGCTTGAAATTCCAGATTCTCGGAGATCTCGGCCATTTCCGCCATTTGCCAGGCAGCGTAGTTGGAGGTGCCGATCCAGCGGACCTTCCCCGCCGCGACCAGCTCGTTCATGGCCCTGAGCGTTTCGTAGATTTCGACCGAACGGTCCGGCTGGTGCAGGTAGTAGATGTCGATATAGTCCGTTCCCAGGCGCTCTAGGCTGTCGTCGACAGCGCGAAAGATGGCCTCGCGGCTCAGCCCTCCGTACGCATCCTCTCCCGCTCCCATGTTCCCCCGGACCTTCGTGGCCAGCACGACCTGGGAGCGGCGCGCCCCTAGGATCCGGCCAGTGATCTCTTCGGAGAGCCCGGCGTTGTAGACGTTCGCCGTGTCAATGAAGTTGACGCCGCGGTCGAGAGCGAAGTCAACCATCCGGGCGGCCTCTGCCTCCGCGACCTGCGACCCGAAGGTCATGGTGCCGAGGCAGACCTTCGACAACTCCAGTTCTGTCTCTGAAACCAAGACCCGTTGCATTAGCACCCCCAATATCGCCTTACAGGGCCGGACAAGCCGTCAAGCCTAACTCGGTCAGCGCCGGACCGGGTTCACGAATGCACCATTAGCGGCCACATCCCAAACCGCCAGCCGGGCCCACGTCCAGCCGGGCGCTGACAGTTTCCAGTGGTAGGAACCCTGGTAAAACTCGGAAGTGTCCGACAGGTCGAAGATCTGGCGCTTCGTGCCCTCGCCATCCCCCCACACGACTTCTGCGAACTGCAGGGGAAACGTTCCCCGCACGTCCGCCTTGACCTCGATTTCGGATTCGCTGCCGCCGATTTCCCACGAGGGGAGCAGGACCTCGCCAGTGGTGACGAAGAACTCGCCCCGTCGCAACGGAGCCAGCAGCTCGCCGTAGCGGTCGAAACTTGGAAGACGGTCCACCTTGAGGTAGTTGACGTTCATGTGGCCGTAGACTTCGTGCGTGTGGTCGAACTGGAACACATCCACCTCTCCGACCAGGCGCTTGTCCATGCCCCAGTTCTGCAAGTCGTCTAGCAGCCTGAGCGTGCGCTCGCCAAGGCGCGGCGAAGAGAAGTCCGTGGGCATGGCCTTCCAGCCAGCCCCGAAGTAGCGCGGGTCACGGAAGTGCTCCGTGTCGCGAATCGTATCCGGATACCCCGTGGACCCCTTTGTGCGGGCGTGGGTCTGGTACATCCAGCCGTTCTCCCTGCGCACCAGCTCGAGCATCTCCTCTGCATCCGCAGTGCTATAGACGGTGCCATACCGCTTGTGCTTGGATACGAAAGCGCCGCCTTCCGGACGGTTCATCCACCAATAGACCGGCTTGGGAAAGACTAGGCCCCAGTGGCCCCCGAGGTGGACATTGGCCTCCTCGGAGGGGATCAGCAAGAAGTCCTTGTCTGACTGCGCCTTGCACGCCTCGAAGAAGCTCGCCAGCTCTCTCAGGCGCAGCTCTGTGAGGTCCCGCGGGTGCCCGTCGCCGTGAAAGTCCATGATGACCGCGGCATTGACGCCCATTCCGCTCAGCACGGTCTTGAACGGCGGGATCCAGTCCATCCCCTTTTCCAGCGCCTGCACCGTGTAGGCGAGGTGGAAGTGCGAGGCCAGCGTCTTGAACCCGTCCAGTTCCGGAAACGTGTCCCGGTTGGTGTAGCGCAGGGCATCCTCCAGAAGCGCTTCCGGCGCCGAGGCGCCCACGAGCAAGAACAACGACATCGCCTGACGGCTGCCGGGCGGAGCATTGGCCCAGGGGTAGAACCGCCAGTTCGTGTCGCGGATTTGGCGGATGCCGAGCGACACGCGCCCGCGCCATGAGCGATGCCAATTGTGCGACAGGTTCGATGTGAAGTCGCGGGGAACAAAGAACTGATGCGGAGCGGGAAAAGCGACTACGCTGCCCTGCCCCGCTTTCGTTGACAGGGCGCGGTAGCGGACCTTGAAGGGCACGCGCTCGGGCTGCAAGCCATTGGCCGATTCGCTCCGAAGCTGGCCTTCGGTGTCGTAGAAGGCCAGCGGCGTGACCATGTTGCGCCCGGGCTGGACCTGGTCCTCGCCGCTGAATTCGATTCCGGCGTCATAGATGTAGGCGACGTTCTCCTGGCGGGTGACGGCGACGGCCTGCTGTTGGATCAAGCGCGAGCCAGCGAAGAACGTGTACACAAGCGATCCTTCGAACGGCCCTGCCGTAAAGCCGCCGCAATATACGCGGACCCGACTGCCCGCCGTCTCGACACGCAGCGAATCCAGTGCCAATTCGCCAAAAAAGGCCGCCGTTCCCTGCGAGTGGGCGGGAGGGTAGTCGAAGAACGCGTCCCATCCCTTCGAGCGCACGCCGGTCTCGACGCGATAGAACGGACGCGCCTCGCGCAGCACATGCGTGTCGCCGCTGGCCACCGACTCCAGCAGGGGCTTGGACGGATCGCGATTGAAACTGGCTTGCCAAGTTTCGCCCGAGGAGTCCTGCCACGTCACGATCAGCAGTTCGTCGCTGACCTCGGCCGAGACCGGGCCGCCGCGGTAGTCGTCCAAGTCGACCGGAACCGCGGTCTCGGCATATCCCAGGACCGCGGCGGCAGACAATGCAAACAGCCCCAACAAGTTCGACATGGCGCTCATCATACCCAACGCGCCGCCCGCGAGGAGTTCGGCCGGCATCCGGGTGCAAGGAAGCTGTCACATCCAAGCAGCGAACAATCGGCACCGACAGGGTAAAGCGTTGTTGGGACCGTTCCGCGGGTTGGCGACGAAGTACTTGGACAGCGACCCGCGCTGGTCTCAGCAAGTCGGATTGGCACGCGAGGAATCCCCCGCAGCTGCTTGGTGAGCTCAACGGTACCTGAATGCATACGTTTCGCTAATTGCGCTAAGGAATATAACGAACGACCCGCTAACGCGCCGCTACAGGTCGCGAATTGCCCGGTCCACTGGTTGTTATACTAGTGCGAATCTCCTTCGAGGAGATGGTGCCACATGCGCTCGATTGGTCCGCGGCGGCTTGTCCGCTGTGTTGTCGCCGTGCTTGCCGCCTATGTTGCGGGGTCAGTTCCGGCAGCGGGCGGGGATTTCTACGTCGGGGCCTCGGCCTCAGCCAGCCGCCTGAACGTGCTTTATGAAAAAGTCGTCGACAATTCGAACCCGCAGAACACTTCGCTGAACCAAGGCCTGCGAGTCAGGGACGAGGCGTCCGCCGACAAGCTGGGGTACAGCTACGGATTCCTGGCAGGATACAAGTCCCCGCTGAGCATATCCGGGATTTACGTAGCCTTGGAAGCAGAGATGCTCCGCCACGGCGGCATCGCGGCCGGACGTCTTGCCGGCACGGGGACCTCGGAAACCCGAAACCAGCTTGGCGAGGTCTGGGCTGAGGACTGGACGTTCCAGAACGACCGGACCTTCGGCCTCACAGGTCGGTTGGGTGTCGGAATTCCTCTCATCGGCACTTGGTTCGGACCGAGCGTGTACGGGCTTGTCGGAATCCGCCGCCTCTCGGCCGACTTCCGCTCAACCTACACAGGATGTTTCGAGGCCACACCCTGCACGGAACCTGACCAGTTCGGGTCGGGCTCCGACACCTTCAGCGAGAGTTTCAGCGGATTGTCGATTGGCGGCGGCATAGAACAGAAAATCGGAGCTTTCTCGCTTCGCGGCGAGGTGCGGTTCACCGACTATTCCAAGGGCGGGAGGGTGATTCCCTTCGATGATGTCTTCGTCTCGGTGCCACTCGACTTGAAACCGGATTCGGTCAGTGTCGGGGCCGTCCTGGTTTGGTACTTCTGATCGCCAAGGCCCCGCTCTAACCGAATGCACGATCCTGCTACGGCACGAGTTCGCCCGTTCGCATCTCGCGCGCCTCGACAATCCGGTCCCCGCTTCTGCGCGTAGAAAACAGTGCGGGTTCCGGGGAAGAGAGCCCCGCGTGCCCCGTGCGCTGTTGCCGTGAACCGGGCGGCACGCCTTCGACCGCTCCGCGCCCTCTTGAATGCGGCGCCGGACAGCGCCGCTTGCTGCGTGGACTTCGTCAAGAAATGCGCAACGAGCCTTTAGTGCTCAGAACAGCGGAGATTTCGAGCCCTGACAATATATATCGGCCAATAGCCCCTTGTCCGAAACCGCGTCAGTAAAGTACACTGCTAGCGGCGGAGAACAGTAAGCATGTTTCGCGTTGCGCTCGTAGTTTCGGTGATCGTAGCCTGCACGGGGCTGTCAACGCCAGTCGGGGCCGAGGCTACCGCCCCGAACTATGCGGAGGAGATCGCGCCAATCTTCGAGCAGCGCTGTGTCCAATGCCATGGCGACAAGCAGCAACTGTCGGGCTTGCGCGTCGATAGCAGGGAGGCACTGCTACAGGGCGGTTCGAGGGGCCCGTCCCTAGAGCCCGGCAATGCTGCCGCGAGCCTGCTCTACCACCACGTGTCGGGCACCGCCGAGCCGCGCATGCCCTTTGGCAGCACTCTCGACAGCAACGAAATCGACGCCTTGAAGCGCTGGATTGATGCCGGCGCCCCATGGGAAGCCGCCGCGGAAGGGGCCCCGGAGGACAAGGTTTGGTGGGCCTTCCGAAACCCCGAGCGGCATGATCCGCCCGCGGGCGAAGCACATCCGATCGACGCATTCCTCTCCGCCCGCCAGAGCGAAGAGGGCGTCGCACGCGCGCCGCGCGCCGACCCGCGGACACTGGTGAGGCGGGCTTATCTCGATCTGGTCGGATTGCTGCCGCCGGCCGACGTAGTGGCCGCGTTCGAAAAGGATCCGTCGAAGGCAGCCTTCGCGCGGTTGGTCGACGAACTGCTGGACTCGCCCCGTTACGGCGAGCGCTGGGGGCGGCACTGGCTGGATGCGGTGCGCTACGCGGACTCCTCCGGCTATGAGCACGACTACGATCAGCCGCATGCCTGGCGCTACCGAGACTACGTGATCCGGGCTTTCAACGAGGACAAGCCATATGATCGCTTCGTCCACGAACAACTCGCCGGAGATGAGGTCGACGACCCGAGCTTCGACGCGCTGATCGCGACCGGAATGCTGCGGATCGGGCCGCGCGTGCTATTCCGCGAGAAGGACAATCCCCAGTACCGCTACAACTACCTCGACGACATTATTGCGACAACCGGGCGGGTGTTCCTTGGCCTGACCGTGGACTGCGCGCGCTGCCACGACCACAAGTTCGATGCCATCTCGCAGATGGACTACTACCGCACCATGGCGGTCTTCTTCCCCTACGTGCGCTACGAGTTCCCGCTGGCCGACCCGGAGACCGTCAAGCGCCACGAGGCTGCGAGCGAGAAGATCGAGGCGCAGATCGAGCCGCTCAAGAGCCGGATCGCGAAGGTGCAAGCCCCCTACAAGAAGCTAGCGCGCGAGAAAGCGCTAGAGGCTTATCCGGAGGAAATCCAGATCGCGGTGCGAACGCCGGAAGAGCAGCGGACGGAGGGCCAGCAGCTGCTGGCCGCCCAAGTGCAGTCGGTGGGGGTAAGCGGTTACGAGGAACTGGTCTCGGAATCCGATGCCGAGCTGATCGCGGAGCTCAAGGCCCAGGTCGGCAAGCTTGAAGAACAACTGCCCGCCCCGCTGCCCATGGCGATGGGCGTCCGAGACGGCGACTACAGGTTTGCTCCTGATGGCCTAGGTGACGAGCCCCAGCCGGGCAAGGGCGACCGGCAGGACTTCAGCGGAATCGAAGGCACGTGGCTGCCTGTCAGCGGCTACAAGCCGCCCCAAGCCCGCTTCATGCCAAACGCCGACTACCGGACCCTGGGAGATGTGGTCGAGCCCGGCGTGATCGAGGCCTTGGCAGGCAAGGGGACGTTCGAGCCCACCGCGCCCCAGCACCGGATCTCGACAGGGCGGCGCATTGCACTGGCGCGCTGGATCACCTCGCCCGACAATCCCCTGTCCGCGCGGGTGATGGTCAATCGCATTTGGATGCATCATTTCGGCGAGGGCATCGTGCGCACGGCCAGCAACTTCGGCAGCATGGGCACCCATCCCACCCATCCGAAGCTCTTGGACTGGCTCGCGACCGAGTTCGTGAACAGGGGCTGGAGCATCAAGGCGATGCACCGTCTCATCATGAGCTCGGACAGCTACCAGATGGCCTCGGCCCACAGTGATCCCGCCGCGGCCAAGGCCGACCCAGACAACGCCCTGCTGTGGCGCTACCGGCAACGCCGGCTCGAGGGCGAGGTGATCCGCGACATCATCCTAGATGCGTCCGGCAATCTCAATCTCCAGGCCGGAGGCCCGGGCTTCTTTCCCCCGATTCCCGAAGAGGTGCGCGAGTCGTTTCCGAAGGGCAAGTGGGACATGAGCGAACCCGGGCCCGCCAATTGGCGCCGGAGCGTCTACGCCTATGCGAAGCGCGGCCTGCGCTATCCGCTGTTCGAGGTCTTCGACCAGCCCAACATGAACGTCACCTGCGAGCGGCGCACGACGACCACCGTGCCAACCCAGGCGTTGACATTGCTCAACAACGAGTTCGCGCTGCGCCAGGCGAGCGCCTACGCGAAGCGCGTCGCGGGCCTGGCCGACAGTGCTGAGGGGCGCGTGCGCACTGCCTACGCCATCGCGCTCAGCCGCGAGCCGACAAAGAGCGAGATGGATGCGAATCTGGAATTCCTGCAGCGTCAGCGGGAGTACCATCAGGGCGACGCCCTCAAGGCATTGACCGACCTGTGTGACGTGATCCTGAACCTGAACGAGTTTCTCTATGTCAGCTAACGAACGCTTCGTTTCACGCCGCGACTTCCTGTTCCGCGCCGGCGAGGGCATCAGCGGCATTGCGCTGGCTCACATGCTCCAGCAGGAAGGCCTGCTGGCGGCCGAGACTGCCTGCGACGCACAAGGCATTTCATCGCCGACCGCGCCACGCGAGCCACACTTCAAGCCCCGCGCCAAGGCGGTCATCTCGCTGTTCATGAGCGGCGGCGTCAGCCACGTGGACACGTTCGACCACAAGCCGATGCTCGAAAAGCACCACGGCCAGCCCTTGACGGGCAAGGGCAGGGTGCGGGTGCGGCAGGGCTACCCCGGCCCGCTCATGCGCAGCCCGTTCAAGTTCCAGCGCTACGGCGAGTGCGGCAAGCTCGTCTCCGAGCTCTTCCCGCACATGGGCGCGATGGTGGACGACCTGGCGTTCGTGCATTCCTGCAAAGGGCGCTCGAACGACCACGTCCTGGCGCATTACGAATGGAACACCGGTTCGGTCCTGATGGGGCACCCCAGCGTGGGCAGCTGGGTCACCTACGGACTCGGCTCCGAGAACCAGAGCCTGCCTGGCTTCGTGGTGGTCTACGACCATCGCGGAGGGCCGTTCTCAGGACCCTCCAACTGGAGCAGCGGCTACCTGCCGGCGACCTACCAAGGGACCGTGTTCCGCTCGCAGGGCGATCCGATCCTCGACCTGCGGCCGCCCAGCGAGCTGCTTTCCCAAGAGCAGCAGCGCGCACGCTTGGACCACTTGGCAACACTGAACGAAGAACACGCCAAGCAGCATCCGGGCTCGACGGAGCTGGCGGCGCGGATCTCCTCGTACGAGCTGGCTTACAGGATGCAGGGTTGCGCTCCGGAAGCGGTCGACATCTCCCAAGAATCCGAGCAGACGAAGGCGCTGTACGGCATGGACGATCCGGTCACCGAGCCGTTCGGGCGGCAATGCCTGCTGGCGCGGCGGCTGGTCGAGCGCGGAGTGCGCTTCGTGCAGCTCTACAGCGGCGCGCTGCGGCAGCAGAACATCGACACGTGGGACGCGCACAGCAATCTGATCGAGAACCACACGCTGCACGCGGGCGAGGTCGACAGGCCCATCGCGGGACTGTTGAAGGATCTCAAGCGGACCGGGCTGCTCGATGACACGCTAGTGGTCTGGCACTCCGAGTTCGGGCGCATGCCGATCTCGCAGCGCGGGCTGGGCCGGGACCACAACCCGCACGCGATGACCGCTTGGATGGCTGGCGCGGGCATTCGCGGCGGCCAGTCGATCGGCGCCACGGACGAGTTCGGCTACAAGGCCGAGCAGCAGGTGCTGTCCTATCACGACATCCACGCGACCATGCTGCACATGCTGGGAATGGACCACAAGCGGCTGACCTACTTCTTCAACGGCCGACACATGCGCCTGACTGACGTGCATGGCGAAGTAATCCCGCAGCTGTTGAGCTAGCGGGCAGGTGCGGCAGTCGCTTATCCGCAGATGCCGAATCCGCACAGCCTCACGCGCTTCCGCGTTGCGGTCCGAGGGCATCCGTTCATTGCGGTGAGCCTAAGCACTCGGGCAATCGATGTCCCGAGGACATAAATCGCATCACGGGATGGCAGTAAGCCAGCCTAGGCCAACGTTGGACGACCCGAAGGTTCGATTCAGAGCCCGGCCGCGGCCGCGATCGCAGCCCTGGCTTCAGCGACGATGGCGCGCACCACGTCTCCGGCCGGCTCTACCGCGCTTATGACTCCCACGCTCTGCCCGGCTGGCAGCACGCCACGCTCCGCGTCACCTTCCAGCCGTCCCCTCGTAGACGCCGGATTGCCGACTTCCAACGCCTGGCGAGGGTAGGGTTGGATCTCGCTCTCCCGCTCGGCCCAATAGTCCGTGAAGTCGTTGCGAATCATGCGGCACGGCTTGCCGCTGTGGGCCTTGGTCACGACCGTTCCGGACGAGCCGGTGTCGACGATCTTTGCCTTGTAGTTGCGGTGGGCTCCCGCCTCCTCGGTCGCGATGAAGCGCGTCCCGAGCCAGACCCCTTGGGCCCCCCACATCAGAGCAGCGGCCAAACCGGGACCGTCGGCCAGTCCTCCGGCCGCGATCACGGGCACGTCCACCGCGGCCACGACGGACGGAACTAGGGCGGCCGTGCCGACCTCCCCTACGTGCCCGCCACCGTCCCGCCCGGAAGCGATCACCGCGTCCACCCCGTCGCTGGCGGCCTTCAGCGCGTGCCGCTCCGCTCCGATGACGGACATGACATAGATCCCCCGCTCGTGCGCTGCAGGGACCGCTCCCTTCGGGCTTCCCAGGCCCGAAATCAGCACAGGGACGCGCTCTTCCAGGGTCACCCCGATCAAGCCCTGCACGTTGTCGGTATAGGCTGCGACCGAGCTGCCCTTGGCGCGAACCGTCGCAAACAGGATGTCCACCCCGAACGGCTTGCTGGTGACGCTGCGGACAGTGCGAATCTGCTCCCTGAGTTCGTTCGGGCGCATGCTGAGGCCGGTGCCGATCACGCCCAGCCCGCCCGCTTCCGAGACGGCTGCGGCGAGTTCGGCCTGCGCGATCATTCCCATCCCGGCCTGCAAGACGGGATAGTCGATGCCGATAGCGTCACAGACCGGAGTGCGCATGGGGTCGGGATAGCGGCTAGCCATGGTAGTGCTCGAACGCAGAAGGACAAGGTGTGCGGCAGAACATGGAAAACTTGATCTGGAGCGATCAGCCGCCCGCTGCGGAGCAGCTCTTGGTCAGCCCTCCGCGAACCCCGACCCTTGGCTGTAGGACGCTTCCACGTTAGTGGTGAGCCCGCCCCGCGCTGCGAAATCTCCCTCTACAGCGGCCCACACCGGACTGGCCGCCTTGACTACGTCCTCCAGGACCTTGTTGACGATGTTCTCCTGAAAGATGCCGAGGTTGCGGTACTCCTGCAGGTAGAGCTTGAACGACTTCAGCTCGATACACCGGTCTGCCGGCTGGTACCTCAAATGCAGCGTCCCGAAGTCCGGCAGGCCCGTCTTGGGGCAGACTGACGTAAATTCCGGGCAGGCAATCTCGATGGTGTAATCCCTGCCCTTGTACTGGTTCGCCCAGGTCTCGATCGCTGGAAGTTCCGCGTCCATCCCGGCGGCGGCGTGTTCGGCGGTGTAACCAGTCACAGCGTCTCGCTCCGGACACCAGCGGGCGTCGCCCGGGCTCGCGGCTCAGTCCTCGTCTTGCTGCGCCGCGAGCCGGTTGACGACCGAGAGGTCCTCCAACGTGGTGATGTCGCCGCTGACCTTGTGGGTTGTCACGATCTCGCGCAGCAGGCGCCGCATGATCTTGCCTGAACGGGTCTTGGGCAGGGCATCGCTAAAGCGGATCTGCTTCGGCCGCGCGAACTTGCCGATCTGCTGAGCGACCCATTCCCTGAGCTCGGCAGCCAGCTCGTCGGTAGGATCGTTGCCCTGGATCGGCGTGACAAAGGCGATTACCGCCTGGCCCGTCAACTCGTCAGGCATGCCGACCACGGCTGCTTCGGCCACGGCTGCGTGACGCACCAGCGTTGATTCCAGCTCGGCGGTGGACAGGCGGTGCCCACTGACGTTCATCACGTCGTCGACGCGCCCAAGCACCCAGAAATACCCGTCCTCGTCCTTGCGAGCCGCGTCCCCCACGAAATAGAGGCCAGGGATCTGGCTCCAATACGTCTCGCGAAAGCGCTCGGGATCCCCCCAAAGCGTGCGAAACATCGAGGGCCACGGCTTGCGAACCACCAAGTAGCCCTCTCCCCCGGGCGCCACCGAGTTGCCTTCAAGGTCCACCACGTCTGCGACGATTCCAGGCAGCGGGAATGTACCCGATCCCGGCTTGAGCGCGGTCACCCCCGGCAGCGGCGAGATCATGATGGATCCCGTCTCGGTTTGCCACCAAGTGTCCACGATCGGGCAGCGCCCTCCGCCGATCACGCTGTGGTACCACTCCCATGCCGAGGGGTTGATCGGTTCGCCCACCGAGCCCAGCAGCCGCAGGCTGGACAGGTCATGGCGCTCGGGATATTCCGTGCCGAACTTGATGAACGCCCGGATCGCAGTGGGCGAGGTGTAAAAGACGTTCACCTTGTACTTGTCCACCAAGCTCCAGAATCGATCCGGCTCGGGGAAATCGGGCGCTCCCTCGTACATCACGGTGGTCGTGCCGACCAGCAGCGGGCCATAGACGATGTAGCTGTGGCCGGTCACCCAACCCACATCCGCCGCGCACCAGTAGGTGTCGTCGTCCCGGATGTCGAACACCCAGCGCATCGCCATAGAGACCTGCAACTGGTACCCGCCGGTGGAGTGCACGATCCCCTTCGGCTTTCCCGTCGTGCCGGACGTGTAGAGCACGTAGAGCGGATGCTCCGCATCCAGTCTCTCCGCCGGGCAACCGGCGGTGACATTGGCATCGAGATCGTGCCACCAGGCGTCCCGCCCGGGCGTCATTTCGATCTCGTTGCCAGTGCGGCGATATACGATCACGCTCCTGACGCCGGGGCAGTCCTCAAGCGCTTCGTCGACCGCCTGCTTGAGGGGAACAATGTTGCCTCTTCGCCAGCCGCCATCGGCGGTGACCACCAAGCCGGCGTCAAGATCGAGGATGCGCGTCTTGAGCGCCTCCGCCGAGAAGCCCGCGAACACCACGCTGTGCGTAATGCCCAAGCGGGCGCACGCCAACATGGCCACCGGCAGCTCCGGCACCATCGGCATGTACAGAATCGCCCGGTCGCCGGCTCGAAACCCCTGCGCCTTGAGCACGGCGGCAAAGCGCTCTACTGCCTGCAACAGCTCTTGGTACGTCAGAGTGCGCCGGTCACCCGGCTCTCCCTCCCAGATGATCGCGGCACGATTCTTGCGCCAGGTTTGGCAGTGGCGATCCAAGCAGTTGTACGACATGTTCGTCGTAGCGCCGGTGAACCACTTGTAGAACGGCGCTTTCGACTCATCCAGCACCCGGTCCCACTTGCGGAACCAGTGCAGCTCGCTCTCGGCGAGATCGGACCAAAAGGCCTCCGGATCTGCGGACGCCTTGGCGATAAGCGCTTCGTGCGACTCGCCCGGCTGCACATTCGCCCGGGCCGCGAAGCTTTCGGAGGGGTGGTAGAGATCCATCGAGATTTGTCTAGCTGATTCTGTCTGGCCCGCCCTCAAACCCAACGCTCTGGGCGGCCCGCGGAAACGCGCGTCACTGGCAGGCGCTCTGGGTCTGCGCGGATGTCACCAGCGAGTTGAAGATCGTCAGCACCTGCTTGCGGTAGCGATAGGTCCGCCGCAGCTGTTCCCGGAAATCGGCGTCATACTCTCGGTGACGCATCAGCTTCCTGAATACCGTCGGCGGGATGTCGATCTGCTGTCGCAACAGCGCAACCGGATGCCCCCGCAGGAACAGGCCGAAGAACATCGCCGCCTCGTGATGCGGCGCTTGGAACTCGCGCTCCGTGGTGCTCGGCACTGTCCTTCCTCCGGTAGCCCGATTCGAGCCGAAAGAACTAGTATAGGGGCCATTCCGGCAGCGGCACAACTCTAGATTTCGATGCCTGATTCCACAGCACGATCCGCTGCGGCGGTGGCGTCGAGATCTGTCATTCGCCCGCCGTGGCTGGACTAGAATCTGGATGATGTGGCTGCCTCTCACACTGACCCTGTCGGCCGCAGGCTACGCTGCCTACGCGGCGGCGCATCCGCGCGCACAGCTTTGGTGTTCCAGCAGGTGGCAGCTGGACGGCCGGCCGGACGAGATTGCCCTGACCTTCGACGACGGCCCAAGCAACGAGACGCCTCGTTTCTTGGAGGCGCTCGACCAACTGGGCGTCAGGGCGACCTTTTTCGTCTGCGGCGCAAACGTGGAGCGCCTCCCCAGCGTCGCGCGCGCGATCGTCGAAGCCGGCCATGCGCTCGGCAATCACACGTTCTCGCACTCCTGCCTGCCCCTGTGCTCGCGGGCGCGGGTGCTCGAAGAGGTCTTCTCGTCACAGGACGCCATCGGTACGGCCACGGGGCGCACGGTCAAGCTGTTTCGGCCACCCTACGGCCTGCGCTCACCCTTCTTGGCGACCGCGCTGCCTGCCGCAGGCCTGACGTCCGTCCACTGGACGGTCATCGGCAACGATTGGAAGTGGGATGCCGGCCGCATCGCGCGCCGTGTTCTGGACCGTGTCCGCGGACGCGGCATCGTGTGCCTGCACGACGGGCACGCAACGCGTCCCCACACGGACAGGTCTGAGAGCCTTGAAGCGCTCAAGCAGATCGTGCCGCGTCTGCGCGAGCGCGGCCATCGCTTCGTACAAGTCCCCGGCTGGGAAGCAGAGGCCTAGCAGCTAGCGGGCGGTCCAGCCGCCATCGATCACGACATCAGTGCCGGTCAGAAAGCCTGCGGCTTCCGAGCACAGGTACACGGCGAGGCTGCCGATCTCCTCGACCTTGCCCCACCGTCCTACGGGAATGCTGGCAAGGAACTGGCTGTTCTTGTCGGGATCCTCGATCAGCGGTCGATTCATCTCGGTTGCGAACGGGCCAGGGCTGATGCCGTTGACCGTGATGTTGTACGGAGCCAGTTCGAGCGCCAGCGCCCGCGTGAAGCCGAGTAGGCCGGACTTCGTTGTCGAATAGCCCGTGCGGTTCGGCAGCGAAACGTGGGACATGATCGAGGTCATGTTGATGATCCGGCCCCAGCGCAGCGCCTTCATGCCCGGCACGAAAGTGCGCGACATCGAAAACGGGCCGGTCAGATTGACCTCGAGGATCTCGTGCCACTCGTCTAGGGACATTTCCTCGATCGGCTTGCGATTGTTGATGCCTGCGTTGTTGATCAGGATGTCGCACACGCCGAAGGCCTCCTTGACCATCTGGTCTACCTCCGCCGCGGCAGTCTCGTCAGTGACATCCGCCATGATGTACTCGGCCGTGCCGCCACGGGCGCGGATCCCCTGCACCACATCCGAGAGCAATTCCTCGTTCCGCGCCACTAGGGCCACCCTCGCCCCCGCCTGGGCAAGGGCTTCCGCCATTTCACGCCCGAGACCCTTGCTAGCTCCCGTGACCACGGCGACGTGGCTTTCTAGCGAAATGGTGCTCATGTTCAACCTTGCGTGGGAATCCCGATCAGATTCCGAGACGCCTAGAATAGCAAGCTCGGCACAGTCGACTTCCGAGATAGGTCATGACCTATCGAGGATGCCTAACGGTTGCAACTAGCCGACGCGAGCGCGGGGGGACGGTTGATTCGAGGACCAGCCCGCAACAACCAAACATTTCGCCACGACACGGGAGACGTGGCAGACATGCGGTCTGATCATCGCTGTTTCCTACCGCCGACCAGCCGCCGTCTGGCGTCGAGGCTCGACATCTACACCAGCGTCAGTCTCGTCGTCCAATCCGACTTGACGACTGTGCGATAGGGTTCCTGAATCTGATACGATGCCAAGCGTTTTCCTGCCAGCCTTGCACTGCATATCGGCAGGCGCCGGAATGGCCGGATCGGCGCGGGGACTGGTCAGCCCAGCCGGTCGCCCCCTATTCTGGCCCAACCTAATGCGGATCGCGAGTTCCCGCTCCGTGGGCGCTCCACAAAGGGAGCTACTGGAATGACGAGAATACACCCATCGCTGATCGCTCTCGCTCTCGTTCTCGGGGCCGGGCCGCTGGCTGCCCAAGTCAACGAAGAGGCTGCCAAGCCCGACAGGCTCCAGTACCTGGACGTCTTCGAAATGGAGGTTGCCGACGATCCCCGCATATCACCCAACGGCGACCGGGTCGTGTACGTCAGGCGCGGCTTCGACATCATGACGGACAAGGTCCGCTCCGCACTGTGGATGGTCGACGCGGACGGCTCGAATCACCGTGCGATCACGGACAGAAGCGGCGCGGTGAGCTCGCCACGCTGGTCTCCCGATGGTGACCGCCTTCTGTATGTGGCCTCGGATGGTGGCACGAACCAGCTGTTCGTGCGCTGGATGGACACAGGCCAGACGGCGGAACTCACCAACGTGACCCAGCCGCCCGGAAACATCGCCTGGTCGCCCGACGGAAACTGGATCGCGATGACGATGTTCGTGCCGGAGCCGGCCCCCGACTTCGCGAAGATGCCGTCCAAGCCCGAGGGCGCCGAGTGGACGGCGCCGGCACGGGTGATATCGAAGCTCCGCTACCGGGCCGACGGGCGCGGATACCTCCCGGACGGACACACGCATATCTTTGTTCTGCCCGCGGACGGGGGCACCCCGCGGCAGCTGACCAGCGGTTCGTACGACCACGGAGGCGGACTGTCCTGGTCCCCCGACTCCCGCTCGATCATCTTCAGCGCCAACCGGGATAACCCTGATTTCGATGTCCGCAACAGCGAAGTCTTCGAGATATCGGTCAACACGCGGGAACTTCGCCAGCTCACCGACCGCTTCGGCCCCGACCGCGGCCCGGCCGTATCGGCCGATGGTTCCCGGATTGCGTACACGGGCTTCGACGATCGCCATCAGGGCTATCAGATCTCCCGCCTGTACGTCATGGACCGGGATGGCGGCGGGGTCCGCCGCATCGGTGACCTCGACCGTGACGTGGCCAACCTCAACTGGGCCGCGGATGGTCGCTCTCTCTTCATTCAGTACGACGACCAAGGCACGACCAGGGTCGCGAATATCACCCTCGACGGCGATGTCGCGAACCTTGCCGCCGACGTCGGCGGCGTGGACCTCGGCCGACCCTATTCCGGCGGCTCCTACACCGTGGCCCGTGACGGGAGTCTTGCCTTCACCGTCAATTCGCCGACGCGCCCCGCCGATGTCGCTATCGGCCGGGCCGGGACCGAACCGCGCCGGATTACCGGCCTAAACGAGGATCTCTTCGCTCACAAGGAGCTTGCCGCGATCGAGGAGGTCCGCTGGGAGTCCTCGCACGATGGCCGTCCCGTGCACGGCTGGATCGCCAAGCCCCCGGAGTTCGATCCCGCTCGCAAGTACCCGCTCGTGCTCGAGATCCACGGCGGCCCGTTTGCGAACTACGGCCCCCGCTTCGCGGCCGAGATCCAGTTCTATGCGGCCGCGGGCTACGTCGTCTTCTACGCCAACCCACGCGGCAGCACGAGCTACGGCGAGGAGTTCGGCAACCTGATTCACCACGCCTATCCCGGCTACGACTACGACGACCTCATGTCAGGTGTCGATGCCATGATCGACCAGGGCTACATCGACGAGGACAATCTGATGGTCACCGGCGGCAGCGGCGGCGGAGTGCTGACGGCGTGGATCGTCGGCAAGACCGACCGCTTTCGCGCGGCGGTGTCACAGAAGCCGGTCATCGACTGGATCAGCTTCTCGCTCACGTCGGACGGGTACGCATCCTACTACCAGTACTGGTTCCCCGGCCCGGTCTGGGACGACGGCATGCTGGAACACTACTGGGCCCGCTCGCCGCTCTCCCTCGTCGGCAACGTCACGACCCCGACGATGCTGATCACCGGGGAACAGGACCTGCGTACGCCGATGGGAGAGACCGAGCAGTTCTACCAGGCGCTGCAGATGCGGAAGGTGCCGACGCAGATGGTGCGGATACAGAACGCCTATCACGGCATCGCGAGCAGCAGTCCGTCCAATCTGATTGCCAAGGTCGCAAACATCCTAGAGTGGTTCGAACGCTACCGGGCCGAGGGCCGCGTGACCGACTGAGGGGCGTTTCAACGCCGCCCTGATCCCCAGCACCTCGCCCGGCCGGCGGATGTCGTCCCGATGCCGCACGCAGGTTTCGGGCTGCCTCAGGAAGGCGCGTGTGGGATAGTCGGATTCAATGCCCTTCCCGTACCGCTCGAGGAAAACCGAGCATCAGTGCGCCAGAGTGCGTACAGCGATAAGCCAGTTGGGGTAAGTTGGGACTAGGCACTTGAGAGCCAAGGAGTTATCCCCATCTCAGGGGAAACCCTGCTCGAAAACTCCGGTCTAGAATCCTTGTCTAGAACTCCTCCAGCATGGCCCGGACCCGGCGCGCGGCGCCGTCATCCGCAGTGGCGACGAAGATGGTGTCGTCGCCGGCAAGCGTGCCGATGATCTCGGGCAGGTTCGCGCCGTCCAGCCCTTGAGCGAGCGCATTCGCGCCACCCGGCTCGGTACGCAGGATCACTAGGTTCTGAGCCGTTTCGATCCCCACCAAGAACTGTCCGACGAGCTGCCGCAGGACGGTTCTGGCGGCGTCCTCGCCCAGTCCCTGCGCGGGCGCGGCATAGCCGGCAGCGGTCTTGACTACGCCGAGTTGGCGGAGATCGCGCGACAGCGTGCCTTGGCTGGCAGCGATTCCGCGCGCGGCGAGCGCTTCCGCAAGTCGCCCATGGGTGCGAAAAGCCTGGGACTCGATCAGGCTGAGAATCTCTCGCTGCCGCCGGGACTTCACGTCGTTCGGGCTCCCTCGCTGGCTGACATCCGCGCCAGGCCGGCCAACCTCGCCCTAGCCGCCGCCGAGGCTTCCCTCACCCGATCGGTAGCCGTGCCACCCGGCACTTGGTGGTTTTCCAAGGCATTGCTGGGAACGAGGGCCGCCAGCGCCGACTCGTCAAGCTCTGGTGCGAACCCGCGCAGCTCATCCATGGTCCACTCTGTAGGCCGCTTGCCCTGCTGGACACTGGCGAGCACGATGCCGCCCACGATTTGGTGGGCCCGATGAAACGCAATGCCCTTGCGGGCCAAGATCTCCGCCAAGGCGGTGGCCGAGACCCAACCTTCCTCGGCGGCCTGCTCCATTGCCGGGCGCTTCAGCTCGGCGCTGTCGACACACAGCGCCAGGATCGCCAGCGAGTCCGTCACCTGGGCCGCGCTGTCAAACACACCCTCCTTGTCCTCCTGCAGGTCCCGGTTGTACGCCAGCGGCAGCCCCTTCAAGGTCATCATCAGTGCCTGCAAGCTCCCGCAAACGCGCCCCGCCTTTCCGCGCAACAGCTCGAGCGCGTCCGGATTGCGCTTTTGGGGCATCAAGCTCGAACCGGTCGTGACCTCGTCGCCAATTTCGAGAAATCCGAACTCCTCGCTGCTGTAAAGGATCCAATCTTCCGCCAGCCGGCTGGCATGCAGCATCGCGACCGAGGCTGCGTACAGGAAGTCGAGCGCGAAGTCACGGTCCGACACTGCGTCCAAGCTGTTGGCCGAGATTGCGGCGAATCCCAGATCGGCGGCCATCGCCCCTCGATCGAATGCAAACCCGCTGCCTGCGAGCGCACCGCTGCCAAGCGGCAACACATCGGTGCGGTTGTAAGCCTGCTGCATGCGGTGCCAGTCGCGCACGAACATCTCGAAGTACGCCAAGAGGTAGTGCCCGAAGAGCACGGCTTGGGCGCGCCGGAGATGGGTGTAGCCGGGCAGCAGCGCGTCGGACTCCCGCTCGGCCAGCCGCAGCAGGGAGTTCATCAGCGCTTCCAGCTGCGCTTGCACGCGTCGAATCGCAGCCTTCATCCACAGGCGGAAATCCGTCGCGACCTGCTCGTTGCGGCTGCGGCCGGTGTGGATCTTCTCCGCCAGCTCCCCTACCTCCTCTCCGAGCTTGCGGATGACAAAGGTGTGTATGTCCTCGTCGTCGGCGTCGAAGTAGCCCGGCGCGCCGGCTTCCGCCAGCATGCCGTCGAAGGCCGCATTGATCTTGTCCCGCTCGGCAGCGGTCAGGATGCCGACTCCGCAGAGGGCGTTCGCGAATGCCTTCGAGCCGACCACATCGGCCTCGAACAGCTTCCTGTCAAAGTCCAGTGAGCCCGAGTAGCGCTCGAAGAGTTCCGCCGGGCCGGTCTCGAACCGGCCTCCCCAGAGTTTCATGCGGAACCGCCTTCTGCTTCCCGGAGGCCGCCTTGGACCGCGGCATGCACTCGGATCGGCAGGCCGGTGAGGTTGATGAAACCTTCGGCATCGCGCTGGTCATACTCGCTGCCCATGGTGAAACTCGCGATCTCGGGAGCGTAGAGCGAGTACGGTGAGCTGCGGCTGAGCGGGGCGATGCGCCCCTGGCGGAGGCTAACCGCGACCGTTCCGGTGACGTGCCGCTGCGTGACGTCCACGAACCCGTCCATGGCCTCGCGCAGTGGGGTGAACCACTTGCCGTCGTAGACCAGCTCGGCGTAGTCGATGGCCAGCTTCTGCTTGTAGTGCTGGGTGGCGCGATCCAGTGTCAGCGCTTCCAGCTCGGCGTGCGCAGCCATCAAGATGGTTCCACCCGGCGTTTCGTAGCAGCCGCGAGACTTCATGCCAACAAAGCGGTTCTCGACCAAGTCGATGCGGCCGATGCCGTGCTCGCGGCCCAGAGCGTTGAGTGCCTCCACAATGCTGGCGGGACTCAGGCGGTCGCCATCCAAGCCGACCGGTGTGCCGGCTTCGAACTCGATGCTGACCTGAGCGCCGCCGGCCGGAGCGCTCGCCGGATCTTCCGTCAGCGTCCACACGGCCGGCCCGGGCTCGTTCGCCGGATCTTCAAGTTCTGCGCCTTCGTGGGAGATGTGCCACAGGTTCGCGTCGCGGCTATAGATCTTCTCCTTGCTCTGCTGGATCGGCACTTGGTGGCGCTTGGCGTAGTCGACAGCGTCTTCGCGCGAGACGATATCCCATTCGCGCCACGGAGCGATCACGGGCAGATGCGGAGCCAAGGCCTTATAGGTCAGCTCGAAGCGCACTTGGTCGTTGCCCTTGCCCGTCGCGCCGTGCGACAGCGCGTCGCAACCCGACTCAAGGGCCACCCTCACCTGCAGCTTGGCCAGCAAGGGACGGGCGATTGAGGTGCCCAGCAGGTATTTGCGCTCGTACACCGCGCCCGAGCGGACCATGGGCCAGACATACTCCCGCACAAACTCCTCGCGCAAGTCCTCGACGTACACCTCGCAGGCACCGCTGGCGAGCGCCTTCTGCTCGAGGCCCTCGAGCTCCTCCCTGCCCTGCCCGACGTCGCCGCAGACAGCCACGACTTCAGAGCCGTAGTTCTCCCGCAGCCAAGGAATGATGATTGAGGTGTCGAGCCCGCCCGAATAGGCGAGGGCCACCTTCTTAGGATGCCTGGCCATGGTTGTCCTCCATCGTCTTGATCAGAATCGCCTTGTGGGCGTGCAGCCGGTTCTCGGCTTGGTCGAAAACGACCGACTGGGGCGACTCGATGACCGCGTTGGTCACTTCCGCGCCGCGCTGCGCCGGGAGGCAATGCATGAATACCGCCCGTTTCTCGGCCAGTCGCATCACCGCGCTATCGACCTTGTAGTCGGCGAACGCGATCCTGCGCTGCTGCGTCTCGGCCTCCCAGCCCATGCTGGTCCACACATCGGTATACACCGCCGCCGCGCCCTGCACCGCTTGGCGGATGTCCTCCCCCACCTCGACGGTGCAACCGTTCCGCTCGGCCACTTGCCGCGCCTTGGCAAGATCGTCCGGGCGCGGGCCATAGGCCTCCGGGCCGCAAATCGAGACCGACACGCCGAGTTGCGGGCCGCAGTGCAGCAACGAGTGCGCGACGTTGTTGGCATCTCCGACATAGGCCAGCTTGAGCCCGTCAAAAGAGCCGAAGCGCTCCAGCAGCGTCAGGTAGTCCGCCAGCGCCTGACACGGGTGAAACGACTCGCTCAGGGCGTTGATCACTGGAACGCTGGACCACTTGGCTAACAGTTCCAGGGTCTTCTGAGAGAACGTGCGCGCCACGATCGCGTCGAACCACCTGTCCAAGTTGCGCGAGATGTCGGGCGCGGGCTCGCGCTGGCCGATGCGGCCGTCACGGTGGTCTTGGAACACAGCGAAGCCTCCCAGCTGCGCCGCGGCAAGCTCGAACGTCATTCGCGTGCGCAACGACGGCTTCTCGAACAGCATCACGACCGAGCGGTCTTGCAAGACCCGCCGGAACCGGCCGGGGTCCGCCTTGACGCTCGCGGCGAGGTCCAAGACCTCGCGCAGCTCGTCGGCCGAAAGGTCAGCGTCCCTCAGGAAGTGACGCACCGGCGCGGGCTTATCCGGCGTCGTCACTTCTGAATGAATATTCATAATATCACATAATTACACATCTCAAGGCGGCTGTCAAGCAAGCCTCGCTCTTCGTGCCAGCAGGGCTGGAGTTCTCGCTCCTGCCGGGCCGGCGCGCCGCTGCCGGGCGAGTTCGCCCTAGCGGTCGCCCGCATCGAGCTTGCGCAGAGTCTCGTCGATCTGCGCGACGAGCTCGGCTTGCGAGAACCTTGCGGCTTGTTCGCGGGCTTCGCGAAACCTGGCCACGGCGGCGTCTCGCTCGCCCGAAGCCAGCAGGGCGGCAGCCAGCGAGAAAAGATAGGTGGGAGTGCGGTCGGAGTGCTCCTTGGTCGCTTGGCGGAAGGCCTGCGCAGCCTTAGCCGCGTTGAACTCGCGCATCCATAGCAGGCCGAGCTTGTAGTGCGAGAGCGCGTGGTCCGGACGGCTGGCCAGCGCGCGCTCGTAGCGGGCGCGCGCCTCCCCGAAGCGGCCCTCTTCCTCCAGCATCTGCCCGAGGTTGTGATTGGCGAGCGCGTGGTCCGGGTTGATCTCTAGAGCCGCGTCGAAGGCCCTCCGCGCCGCTCCAGACTCGTTTTCGTCGTAGGCTACAACGCCGTAGTTGTAGTGCAGCTCGGCGCTTGCGAGACCAGCGTCCAGAGCCGCGCGATACTGCGCGGCGGCATCCTCAGGTCGCTTCATCGAGCCGTACAGGATGACCAAGTTGACATGCGCTTGTGTGAGCAAGGGATCTTCTTCCAAGGCCCTGACGTGCAGGGACACGGCGTCGCCCGGGCGTCCCGCATCCATTGCCTCCACGCCTCGCTTGAGGTACTCGGCGGCACTGATGCGCAACCCGGCGACGGCGCTTGCCAGCGGGTCTTCGGCAGCGGGCTCGGATGCGCGGTGGCGCGTGTACAGCTCGAGATGCCCCGAAGACTTGTCCTTCTCGCCCAACTCGCGGTAGGCCAGCGCCAGAGCGTAGTGCGCTTGGCCGAACGCGGGCGCCAACTCGACGGCTCGGCGCAGGTGTTGGACGGCGGCTTCCAGCTGCCCGGCGGCCGCTTCCGCCTTGCCCAAGCCGTGGAGCGCGCGGGCGTCATTGGGATCGGCCGCGACGAGCTGACCGAAGACCTCGCGGCTACGATCGATCTCGTCGCCGGCGAGCAGCGCATCGGCCAAGCGTTGTCGGGCGGGGCGGTACCCGTCGTCACGGCGGATGCACTCGCGGAACGCCTCCACGGCCTCCGCTCCGCGGCCGAGCTTGGCCAAGGAGATCCCGAGATAGTAGGGCCAGCGCAGCTGGCTCGGGTCAAGCTCGCCCGCCCGCTCGAGAAAGGCGACGGCCAGGTCGTGCTGCCCGTAGGCGTGCAGCAGCATGCCTGCGTTTCCGGCTGCATTGACGTCGGAGGAGTTGGCCCGCAGCGCTTCAAGTTGGGGGCCGAGCTGGTTCGCCAGGTTGGGTCCGAGGTCGTCCAGCGCGATCTCGGGGATCGGTTCCAAGTCCGGGCCGGAGCAAGCCGTCCAGGCGCACAGACAGGCGACCAGCCACAGGCGCCTCTTCATCGAAGCCATTCTAGCTTCCGTGGCGGCAGTCAAGGCGACCGCTGCCAGCCTCGGCAGATCCCGAGGAACACCAAGTGTGCCACTCTGGAACCGATGCGCCTGGTCCCTGAGCCCGAGGACGTTGGAACCCGGCTCGACCGCTTCCTCTGCGGCCGGATCGAGGGCGCGGCCCGCTCGCTTGCCTTGCAGTGGATTCGCTCCGGCAACGTGCGAGTCGACGGAAGCGTCGAATCCAAAGCATCGCGCAGGGTCCGTCTCGGCGAAGCGATCGAAGTCGAGCCGACTGAGCGGCCTCCGTTGCGGGCCGAGCCCGAAGCGATCGACCTCGACGTCCTCTACGAAGATGGCGACCTGGCAGTCATCAACAAGCCGTCCGGGATGACAGTCCATGCCGGCGCCGGAGCCGTCTCCGGCACCTTGGTCAACGCGCTGCTGCACCGCATGGAATCGCTATCGGGCGCGCCCGGCCCGCTCCGCCCGGGCATCGTTCACCGCCTGGATCGGTACACGTCGGGGGCGATGGTAGTGGCCAAACACGACCGTTGCCACCGGCGGCTGCAGGAACAGTTCCAGCAACGCGACGTGCTCAAACTCTACTGGGCCGCGGTCGAGCGCCAAATGCCCGAAGATCCGCACGACGATCCCAAGTTGTTGCGCCATGGCCACCCGGTCAAGCAGGACGGCACCTGGTGGCTGCGCACCCAGATGCCGATTCGCAGGGATAACCACAACCGGATCAAGATGGCCGTGGCGTTGAGCGGCCGCGAGGCGCAAAGCGATGTCCGCTGCCTGCGCAGCTCGGCAAAGTACTCGCTGGTCGAGGTGCGCATCCATACGGGGCGGACGCACCAGGTTCGGGTGCATCTCGCCGCGATGGGGCATCCGGTCGTGGGCGATTCGCTCTACGGCGCCCGCAAGACCCTGCCGGAGATCGGCGCGCCCGGACGCTATTTGCTGCATTCAAGAGTCTTGGAATTCGCCCATCCCGCGAACCGCGAGCGCATGCGGCACGAGGCCCCGCTATCGACCGAATTCAACGCCCATCTGGCCCTTCTCGGTCTATAATGCGAGCATGCTCCTGCGTTGTTCGACCCTACTAGCGGCGGTCGGATTGTTTGCTGCAGCATGGGCCCAGGAAAGCGGCACGGCCGAGTTCGAGCCGGTCTACGCAGGCCAGGAGTCGGACATCATCAAGATCGATGTCGCGCGCGTGCCTCTGCTGTTCACGGTCACTGACCGCAGGAACCGCTTCATTACCGACCTCGGGCGGGAGGATTTCAGGGTCTTCGACGACGGCTGGGAACAGGAGATCCGCGAGTTCGACCGCGAGAGCGACCTGCCGCTGCGGATCGGCGTGATCCTCGACACCAGCAACTCGATCCGAGCCCGCTTCAAGTTCGAGCAGGAAGCCGCCATCGAGTTCCTGCAAGGAGTGCTCGCGGAGGAGCACGACCGGGCATTCTTGGTGAGTTTTGACACTCGCGCGGAGCTGATCGTCGACTACACCAACAACATCGACGACCTCGCGGATGGCGTCCGCCGGCTGCGGGCCGGCGGCGGGACCGCGCTCTACGACGCGATCTACTATGCGTGCCGGGACAAGCTGCCCGAAGACCAGCCCAAGGAGCAGTTCCGAAGGGCGCTGGTCGTGATCGGCGATGGCGAAGACAACCGCAGCACGGTGACCCGCGAAGACGCCCTCGAGATGGCGCACAAGGCCGAAACGGTGGTGTACACCATCTCGACCAACCGCACCGGGACGGCCGAATCCGGCGACAAGACGCTGCGGCGCTTCGCGCGGGAGACGGGCGGGGTGGCGTTCCATCCGTTCCAAGCCCGCGACCTGCAGCAGTCGTTCGCCAACATCGCCAACGAGTTGCGCCACCAGTACTTCATCCTCTACTCGCCCAGCCAGTTCGTCAACGACGGCTCGTTCCACACGGTGGAAGTGCGCACCAGGCACCGCAATGCCACGGTTCGAGTCCGCCGTGGCTACTACGCCCCGCTCCCGAGCGAGTCCAACTAGCCCGCAAACCGCAATTCGATGGCCCCAGCCCAGTTTCTTGTGGCCTTAAGAAAAAAGTTGGTCTTATTGCTTGAGATTCGTGATTTTATCGCTATAATCAAATCAAATGGTTGGTCAACCAAACTGAAACAGGAGATTCTCAGTGAAACAAGCAACACAGCACAACCTTGACGCGGCGCTGCGCCAGATCGAAAAGGACCACGGCAAGGGTGCCATCCTCCGCATGGGGGAGCGCGACGCGGGTATCGCGGCTGACGTAATCCCGACCGGCGCCGTGTCCGTGGACGCCGCGCTCGGCATCGGAGGCCTGCCCAAGGGCCGCATCGTCGAGATCTACGGCCCGGAATCCTCGGGCAAGACCACGCTCGCGCTGCAAGCGGTGGCACAAGCACAAAAGGCCGAGGGCATGGCGGCCTTCATCGACGCCGAGCACGCACTCGATCCGATCTACGCCGCCAAGCTCGGCGTGAATCTAGACGACCTGCTGATCTCGCAGCCCGACTCGGGCGAGCAGGCGCTACAGATCGTGGAAGTGCTGGTGCGCTCGGGTGCGATCGACGTCGTGGTCGTGGATTCGGTGGCGGCACTGGTGCCGCGCGCCGAGCTGCAGGGCGAGATGGGCGACAGCCATGTCGGGCTGCAGGCGCGACTGATGTCCCAAGCACTGCGCAAGCTGACCGGCCCGCTGTCGAAGTCGAACTGCTGCATCATCTTCATCAACCAGATCCGCGAGAAGATCGGAGTGATGTTCGGCAGCCCAGAGACGACCACGGGCGGCCGGGCGCTGAAGTTCTACTCGTCGGTGCGCATCGACATCCGCCGGATCAGCTCGATCAAGGACGGCGATGCCGTGATCGGCAACCGCACCAAGATCAAGGTGGTCAAGAACAAGATGGCACCGCCATTCAAGCTGGCTGAATTCGACATCATGTACGGCGAGGGCGTCTCACGCGAGGGCGACCTGCTGGACCTAGGAGTGGACCACCGGCTGGTCCAAAAGAGCGGCTCGTGGTTCTCTTATGAGGGCGAGCGCATCGGCCAGGGCCGCGAGCGCGCCAAGGAGTTTCTCAAGAAGAACCTCGACGTGCGCGACAGGCTGGAGCGGGCCGTGCGCCTGAAGCTCCACCTGCCGGTCGCCGACGAGCCGGCGGCGGCGAGCGCCAACGGCTCTCCCGCTCCCGGCGCAAGCGCGCAGGCGAACTGAGCGAGCGCTTGCGTCCGGCCGGGCGCCGCCCCGCCAACCCCATCTAGCCGAACGTGTCGCGGAACGCTGCACACGACGCCCGGAATCCGTCTTCGAACGAGCCGCCCGAGGGACGGTACACGCTTTCGAGAGACACCGCCCCGGCATAGCCGTCGTCCTCGAGCGCGGCGGCGATCTTGGCGAAGAACGGGGCCATGTGGCCATCGCCGTAGCGCACCTGCTGCACAGTGGCCTTCGGGATGTCCACGAGCAAGTCCTTGATGTGAACGTGGCCGAGACAGCCGCGCAACTCTTGGTAGCCGTCAGGATAGGCGGGTTCGGCGCAATACAGGCTGTTGCCCGGATCCCACAGCACGCGCAGGTGCCGCGAGCCCATCTCGTCGACCAGCCTGCGGGCCAGGTGCCCGGAAGTGACCATCGCGTTGTTGCCGGTCTCGACGACCAGCGTGACACCGGCGTCCTCCGCCAGCCGCACGGCGGGGCCCAGCAAGTGCTTCAGCTTGTCCCAGGCGCCTGTGGCAACATTCCACTGCTCCGCTCCGCCAGAACCGAACAAGATCATCTCCTTGCGGAAGCTCATGATCCGGACCAGCCCGCAATCGAGCGCCTTGGCCGTGTCAATGCAGCGGCGTAAGGCGTCCATTTGACGCCCGTGCGCACTGTCTCCCACCTCCGTCTGTCCGACCGGCAGGCCGGCGAAGATGTGCCGCGAAACGCAGACCACCTCGATGCCGGAGCTGCGTACCAGTGCTTCGACGCGGCCGGTCTCGGCATCGCTCAAGTCTCCGACTTCCTTGTCCCACAAGTACTGCAGCTCGGCGTGGCGCAGGCCATGCTCCTGCATGACTTCGAGCGCGCGCTCGAAGTCCCGGCTGATGCCGTCCGTAATCACGCCAAGCCTTGCCAACGCCCCCCCTACCAGCCGACCTCGGTGCCGGCGATCTCTTCCAGCCACTTCGCCACGACCCAGTTGTCTCCGTCCGGATAGCGCGCAATGCCGGCCTGGAACATCTCGTAAGCTGCGCTGGTGGCAAACATCGCGGCGCCTGCTTCGCGCGCCACGCTCATCGAGATCCCGAGGTCCTTGTACATGGTGCCGATGTGGCTGCCCGTGTTCTCAAAGCTGCGGTCCAGCACATGCCGCGCGCAGGTCTCGATCAACGGGCTGCCGGCCGCGCTTGAGCGAATCACGTCGAAGAGCGTCTCGCCCTTGACACCGGACTTCGCCCCCAGCACGAAGGCTTCGAACGTTGCCGCGAAGATGCACCCGATCAGCGACTGCAAGGATGCCTTGACAACTTGGCCCTGTCCGATCTGCTCGCCCACGTGGAAAGTCCGCTTAGAAATCGCGTCCAAGGCCGCCCTGTTGCGCTCGAGCACCTCGGTCCGGCAGGCAGCCATTAGAGTCAGCGCCCCTTCGTCGGCCCCGGCCTTGCCGCCGCTGACGGGCGAGTCGATCAAGTCGATGCCGCGCTCGGCCAGCGGCTCTTCCAGCGCCTGCACCTCGGACGGCAGGACGGTGGCCGTGACGATGACCGTCGATCCTGGGGAGAGGCCTTCCACAGCACCCCCCTCCCCGAAGAGCGCGTCTTGCGCCTGGCGGCCGTTCATGACCATCACGAAGAGCGCGTCTGAGCTTGCCCCCACCTCGGCACAGCTCTGGGCGGCAACGCCGCCCGCGGCGCGCAAGAGCGCTCCCCGCTCGGCTCGCAGATCGAAGCCGATCGTCGGGAAGCCGCCGCTCGCCAAGTTGCGGGCGATTCCGATGCCCATTTGCCCGAGGCCGATTACGCCGACTGGTTGCATATTCCGTCCATTCGCAAGAAATCCTTGGGCCAAACAGTCTCGCTGCCCAAGTGCCCTGCGCCGCCAGAATCCCCCCGCCGACCATGCTGTGCAGAGCCGACCGGACTCGGAGGGCGCGAAGCTAGACTATAATATTGCTTTGCGCGCACCCCCTGCGATGTCGGGTGACTGCCCGGTCCAGCTCGCTCCGTAACGCGCACTGTGCAGGCTGTATCGGGTCCCCGATCAAGATGCTGGAGTGGCGGAATTGGCAGACGCACTGGACTCAAAATCCAGCGCCCCTTACCGGGCGTGAGGGTTCGACCCCCTCCTCCAGCACCATGCCCAGAATCCCACGCAGCGGTGCAGTCCTGCCCGGCAGTCACAGCTGGCCGGCATGGACGCGACGCGCCGCTGTCGGAATCGCGCTCGTCACGCCGGCAGCCACCCTCGCACAGGCCCAGCGCAGCGCTCCGGCGGAGCCAAGATACACACTCCGCCACGGCATCGGCGACGACATGCCGGAGTGGCTGTCGCTCGGCGGGGAGTTTCGCGTCCGCGCCGAGGGCCGCAGCGGCCTGGGATTCGCGGCTGACAGAAACGACGACTACAGCTTGTGGCGGGTGCGCATCGATGTCGGCATCCAACCGGTCGACTGGCTGAAGTTCGGGTTTCAGGGGCAAGATGCGCGGGCGCCTGGGATCCGCGACGGCGTCCCCAACATCGGCGCTTTCAGCGACGGATTCGACGTGCGCCAGGCATACACGCAGCTAGGCCGCGACGATTCGCCGGTCACGGTCACGGTCGGCCGGCAGCTGCTGGCTTACGGCGACCAGCGCCTAGTGGGGGCCCTTGACTGGGCCAACACGGCAAGGGTGTTCGATGCCGTCAAGGTCCGCATTCAAGGGTCGGGCTCCGAACTCGATATCTTTTCCGCATCGGTGGTTCAGAACGACCCGGGCCGCAGGATCAACCAATCTGCCGAAGGCAACAACTTGCACGGCTTCTATGGATCTTTCAGGAGAGTGATCCCGCACGTGATCTTGGAACCGTACGTCCTGTGGCAGACCACCCCGTCGGCCACGAACGAACTCAACATTCGCGGCGACCTAGACAGATACACGGCGGGCATGCGGGTTTGGAACGATGACTTGGGGCCGTGGGACTACGGTGGCGCGTTCGTTCGTCAGTGGGGCAATCTGGCCGGGGCCCCGATCGAGGCGTGGGGCTACTACGCCGAAGTCGGCCACACGCTCGACGCCTCGCTGTCGCCGCGCCTGTTCGCGGAATACACCTTCGGGTCCGGCGACGAGGATCCGGCTGACGGCAAGGTCGGCGGGTTCGTGGATATCTACCCGACCGCGCACCGCTGGTACGGCTACAACGATCTCGTCGGGTGGCGCAACGTCAAGAACATCCGGCTCGGCACGCAATTGTGGCCCAGCCCCAAGGTCCGGCTGCAGCTCGACTTTCACTCCTTTTGGCTCGCCAGCAGGCGCGATGCCCTTTACAATGTTGGCGGACGGCTGTCAGTGCGGGCGCCGGAGGGGGGTGCGGCCGAGACGAAGATCGGTGACGAGGTCAACGCTACCCTTACCTATGATCCGAGCAAGGTGGTTGGCATAGAGGTCGTAGCGGGTCACATGTTTCCGGGCCCGTTCCTGAAAGCGAACAGCCCCGGGGTCGGCAATACTTTCACCTATCTTAGGTTCATCTACAGGTTCTGATTTCGTGCCAGCGTCCCCAGGCGGCCTTGCGGTCCACGTCAGCGTTGATGGAAGTGGTATGCTAGGGACTCACGAAACGATAGACCGTTCGGCCGGCGGCGCTGTTGGCGCGTCAGCTTGGGCGAGTGGATGGCGTCACGCGCAATCGCAGGAGTGCTGAAATGGAACTGGACTTTGAGCGAACGGATGGTTTGGTGGTCGTCACCGGGTGCATGCGAGTCGATGGCAGCAACGCCCGAGACTTCGAGAAGGCTCTCCGCGACATTATTCAGGACGATGACCGTGCGTTGGTGCTTGACTTTGAACCGCTCACATATATCAGCAGTGCCGGGTTGCGCGCGATTCTGCTGACGGCCAAGAACCTCCAGAAGCGCGGCGCCGGATTCGGCATCTGCACGCTCGCACCACCGATCCGCGAGGTCTTCGCGATCAGCGGATTCGACAAGATCATCTCAACCTACGAGACAAAAGACGAGGCAGTAGCGTCACTCAACAGCTAGAGTTCGGCTAGCTCTAGCGAAGTACCGTCCGCATCCTTGGGGCGAATCCGGCGATTGGCTTGGCGCTGGATCCCGGACAGACCGGCGTGACTCCGTCGCTCCAGATCACGGCGCGCTGCCGATTCCGGCGCCGTCCGATCGGCACGCCTGCCCCGCGTATCGGCACGTCTGCCCCGCGTATCGGCATGGCTGCACTCGCGGATGCCGTGGCGGGCAAAGCCCGGCCGATTGATTGAACGTCTGAGACCGCTTGGCTTAGCAACTCGACGGAGCATCACTCCGGCACTAGCGCTGGGCCGGATCAGGCCGTCTCCTCGCCCTCCTCGTCGCCGCGGGCCTCGACATTCGCCTGTTTCGGCAAGTCGACGATCATTTCCGTGAATTCGCCAACCGCGGTCTCTACGCGAATCTCGCCGCCGTGCTCGCGCACGATATCGTTTGACAGCGCCAACCCCAGCCCTGTGCCCTGATCGGTAGGCTTGGTCGTAAAGAACGGGTTGAACATCTTCTCCAAGACCTCGTCCGGAATGCCGTTGCCGTTGTCCCGGATGCGAATCTGGTACCTGTCGCCGCTATCTACGGTGCGGATCTTCAGCGTGGGGGAATAACCGGCTTCTCCCGACACCCGCCGCTCGTTGGTGGCGTGGCAGGCGTTGGAAACCATGTTCAGGACCACCCGGCCCAGATCTTGCGGGACAGCGTCCACTTCTCCCACGCCCTCGTCGAAGTCCTCCTCGATGCTCAGCTGGAAATCCGGATCGGTGGCCCGAGCGCTATGGTACGCCAGATTGGCGTGCTCGTTGACCAAGCTGTTGATCGCAGTCGGGCGCCATTCGCTTGAACCGCGACCCATCATCAGCATGTCGTTCACGATCCGGTTCGCGCGCTCGCCGTGCCCGTGGATCCGCTCCAAGTTCCCGGTCAGGTAATCGCAGATATCGGCCAGGTCCTCCCGCTGGTCCTTGGTGAGCGGTTCGTCGCCCTCCGGCAGGGCCTCTTGCAGTTCCGTGAGCAGTTCCTGCGAGACTTCCGAAAAGTTCTTCACGAAATTCAGCGGATTCTTGATCTCATGCGCCACTCCAGCCGTCAACTCGCCCAGCGCCGCCAGCTTCTCGCGCATGACGATCTGGTCCTGTGCTGTGCGCAAGTCCACCAAGACGCCCTCCAGCTCCAAGTTCTTGCTCTTGAGATCCTCCGCCAGCTTCTCGACCAAGTTCAGGCGCTGCACTTCCAGCGCGTGCCGCCGGAACACTTCCAAGGCCTGCGCCATGTCAGCCACCTCGTCTGACCCTTCCACCTCCACTTCCTTCTCGAGATCGCCCCCTGCCATGTTCAGCATGGTCGAGGAGAGATTGCGCAGGCGGCGCAACAGATGGCGGCCGACGAACAGCCAGCCAATCAGGGCCGCGCCGGCCAGCGCGACCAGGTTCAGCCCCAGCAGCCGCTGGATCGCCGTCTGAATCGCGTCCGTGGAGGACTGGGCCGCAAGCTGCGTGCTCGAGCGCAGGCCGGCCACCAAGCCCTCCACTTCAACCACCAAGCCGGTCGCGATCTCGCGGTTGCGGTCCAGCAGCGCGCCTTGCTGGCCGAGCAGCTCCAGCTCCTCTTGGCGCACTGCCAGCAGGCCGTCCGGCCCCGTCGACAGCTCGAAGAGCTCGCGAAAGAGCGCGATGATCTCGTCGCCGGACTGCAGTTCGCCGATCTGGTTGAGGTTGCGCAGGGTGCGGCTCGAAGCCGCCTCGAAGCGATCCACCAGGGTGCGCAATTCGGCCTCGTCAGAGATCGCCGTCGCATTGGCCACCAGCTGGCTGGTCACGGCCGCGCCCTCGCGTAACTCGGCCATGAGGCGGTAGCGCGTGACCTCCTGCTCGGTAAAGTGCGTCGCTCGTGGGAGCGGTGGCTCGCCTAGGTTCAGGTAGCCTGTCATCGTGTAGAAGAACTGGTCGTCGATGATCGTGATCACGAGGTTGGCGAGCGCGGCGTCGATGCGCTCGATCTGCTCGCTGAGTGCGGTGCGCTGCCCCGCCAGTTCGAAGGCCCGCTCCTGGGAGCCTTCGATCGCCTGCATGTTGGCCGACATCTCGCGCCCCCTGACGCGGATCCGCCGAATGCCCTCGCTCTCGCCCCGGCGGCTGGCCAGCACCTGCAAGCTCTCTTCGAAGACGCGCAGCTGGTCCCCGATCTGTTCGCGACGCTGTTCAAACAGATCGATCGAATCGACCACGGTCAGCGACGGCGCCGCGTCCACCAAGGCCCCGACGCGCTGCGCGACCGCAAAGGCTGCGGCCATATCCGGCACTGTCCTTTGATTCATGACCTCCTGCGATTTCCGCACCTCGTTGAACGAGATCAGCGCCACGACGCTGGCCATGATGGTCAAGGACACGACCGTGGCGAGTCCCAAGTACATCTGCACGGCGATGCCGCGCCGCAACCCCGCCAGACGCCTGATAGGCTGGGTCGGCAACAGCAGCAGCTCGCGCAAGCGCGCCGGCACGAGCCGCCCGAAGTCGGCCATACGCTATTGGCGCTCCATCTTCTGGGCTGCCTCGTAGCCCAGGCTGGGCCCGATCACCGTCAGAAAGACCTGGTCCGAGCCTTGGTTGTCATCACCGCCGTAGCTCAGGCGGAAGCCGTGCAGGTCGATCGGCGGACCGTGCAGCACTTGGCGGAGGAACTCTGCCCTGTCCAGGCTCGGTCCCGTCCGCTCCAAGCCCGCGATCGCTAGGCGGCCCGCCAAGTAACCCTCGAACGAAACGAAGCTCGGAGAAGACCTGCGCGAGTTCGCTCGCAGGGCCGCAAGGTAAGCCCGGGCGATTGGTGATGTCGGCGACGGAAAGGGCACCACCTGAGTCACGTAGACTCCTTGCCCTCGCTCCCCCATGGCCTCTGCAAGCGCGTTGGTGCCGCTGAACGATACCGTCGCGAATATCGCCTCCATGCCGATGTACCTAGCCCATTGGATCGCTGTCGCCACCGGAGTGTAGGCCCCGATCAACACCACCGCCCCCGGTGAGGCGGCGCGCAGCTCCAGCAGCGCCGTTTTCACTGCCGTCGTGTTGCGGGTGTACACGCCCACCGCCACCTGTTCCAGACCGCGCTCCTTCAGCGCAGCTTGCACGCCGTTCAGCCCGGCGCGACCGTAGGAGTCGTCCTGATACAACACTGCGATGCGCTCGACGCCGAGATCCTCGACAAGCCGCGTGACGATCTCGCGCGTCTCTTGAAAATACGATGCCCTCAGGTTGATGACATTGGTCCAGTGGTCGTCTCTCAGGAACTCGGCGCCCGTCACAGGCGCAATGAATGGCACCCCGGCCTCGGCTGCCACCGGCACCGCCACCACCGCGGTCGGGGTACCCACCGAGCCTATCAGCGCAAAGACGTTGTGCTCTTCAATCAGGCTCTCGGTGTTGGCCAATGTGCTGGCGGGCTCGTAGGCATCGTCCAGCGACAGCAACTCTAGCTTGCGCCCCTGCACGCCGCCCTTGCGGTTGGCCTCCGCAAAGGCTGCCAGGATCCCCGCCCGCACATCGCTGCCCAGCTGCTGGGCCGGCCCGCTCAACGGCGCCGACTGGCCGAACAGTACCGTCTCCTCGCCAGCTCCCGGGCCCTGCGCAAATGCCGCACCGGCCGCCAGCGCTGTCCCCAGCGCGACGACTCCAGCCGCCCTGCCACGCCCGTCCATCTTCAGCGATTCTTCACGAGCGTCAGGCGGTTCTTGCCGTTCTCCCGCCTGTACTCCATCTCGTCCATCAGCTGCTTGGCGATATGCACCCCCAGTCCACCCACCTTCCGCTCTTCCACGCTCCCGTCGGTGGTCGGTTGGGGGGCATCCTGAAGCGGATCGAACGGTCGCGCTTCGTCCACCACTTCGATGCGCACAGCCTGGGGCTTGGACTCGATGATGATCTGGAAGTCGTGCCCGCTCGCGCCGTACCCGTGATTGATCACATTGCTTGCCAGCTCATCCAGCACCAGCTGGACGTGGAAGAGCAGGTCGGCAGCCCACTCGTGCTCGGCCCCGAACGCTGCAACCGCCCGCTCGATGCGGCCCAAGGATTCTAGGCTCGACTCCAGGTTGAGGCTAAGCTGGTCCGCCATCGCTGCCTACCTCAGCTGACACAGCGCCAGGCACGTGATGTCGTCGAACTGCGGCGCCTTCCCAGCGAAGTCCCGCACCGCTCGGAAAACCATCCCGGTGGCCGCCTCGGCTCCAGGCGGCATCTGCTGTTGGAACATCTCCTGCAGCCGCCCCAAGCTGAACTGCTCGCCTGCCCTGTCCTGCGCTTCAGTCACCCCATCGGTATACAGCAGCACCGTGTCGCCTTCCTCCAGCGTCACCGTGTGCGACCGATAGATCACCTTCGGCAGCACACCCAGCGCGATGCCCCCCGTGTGCGGCAGCGGCGTCGAGGTGCCGTCGGCATGCACCACCAACGGGCTGTCGTGGCCTCCGCAAGCATACGTGTAGGTGCGCGTCTTGGGGTCGAACACCGCGTACAGCACGGTGACGAACATCATCTCGGCGTTGTCGTCGCTGAGCACGCTGTTGACTGTCGTCAGCACCATCGCCGGATCCGAAGAGCCGATCGCCGCACCCTTGAGCAGCGTTCGGCTAGACATCATGAATAGTGCGGCGGGCACGCCCTTGCCAGACACGTCGGCGATTGCCATTCCCACGCGCGACTGGTCCAAGCCCTGCACATCATAGAAATCCCCGCCAACTGCCCGGGCCGGCTGCATGTTGGCGTAGATTTCGAAGCTGTCCGCCCGCGGGAACTTTGTCGGCAAGATCGAGGACTGCATCCGGCGGGCCACGTCGAGTTCGTTCTCCAACGCCACCAACTGACTGCGGGACTGCATCGCCTCCCGCCAAACGGCCGAGTTTTGCAAGGTGCGGTCGATCGTCACTCGCAGGTCGCCGAAATCGATCGGCTTGGTGACGAAATCAAACGCTCCCCGATTCATCGCCGTGCGAATGTTTTTCATGTCCCCGTATGCGGAGACGATCACGGCCTTCACGTCCGGATCGACGCTGGGAATCCGCTCCAGCAGCGCCAGCCCGTCCATCTTGGGCATGTTGATGTCCGACAGCACCATGTCGAAATGGTCCAGCTGTTCCATCTTGGCGAGCGCTTCCAAGCCGTTGTGGGCGAACTCCATCAGGAACTGTCCGGAGCGGATCTCGCGCCGCATACGCTGCCTGATCAATTGCTCCAGATCGGGCTCGTCGTCGACCACTAGGATGCGGTGCGGCCCGTTCAGCGTCACTTTTACACCCACGCTGACATTATGCAATACCGCGCGTACGCCGGCCTGCAGCGCCAGATCGCACGCCAGCTACGGCGCACCGCGTACAGCCGGCGACCCCGCATCTGATACGATGTGGCACGCACGAGCAGGGAGGGTGACCCCGTACCGATCCCGGCGATGGTCAGGGCCTGCGGATCGGGGGAGCCCAGGGCGCGGCGGGCCACAGCCACAAGCATCGCGGCACGGGCACGGCACTAAGGCTTGATGGCATCTCGGACCGAGCGTCGATTGAACGCCGCTGACGTATGGCCGGTGCCCGCGAACTCCGACCGCGCGGCAGTGGGTCTGAGAAAGTGGAACGACGCCGCGAATGCTCTCAGCCCGGGACCGGACAGGGACTTCGCCCTACAATTCCCCGCATCGGCCGATGGCGGTGCCATGCTGCGATGCATCTGCGGGGCCAGCCCATTCCTAGAGAACTGCGCGATAGCCGACCAAGGATTTGTTCGCGATCTCTGGGAGGGCGGTCCGGACCACTGTGTCGACGCCATCGTTGCCCGCTTGCTATCGCTTCCAATCGACTCCCCCGAACCCGAGGTGGCGCATGCGCTACGCCGCGCGCGCCGGCGCATCGCGCTGGCGGTCGGGCTCGCCGACATCGCCGGCGTGTGGTCTCTGCGCCAGGTGACCGGCGCGCTCTCGGACTTCGCCCGTGCAGCCTGCTCGGTGGCTCTGCGCACGCAACTGGCCAAACTGTCGGCCGAGGGCGCGTTCGCCGCAGGAAATGAAGCATGCGAAGAAGACTCGGGCCTGATCGTGATCGGCATGGGCAAGCTCGGCGGAAAGGAGCTGAACTATTCCTCCGACGTTGACCTCATACTGCTGTACGATCCCGACGTGGCTCCGCTGGCGAGCCGCCATGCGGCGCCTTCCCACTTCATGCGCCTGGCGCGCCGATTCGTCGACCTGCTGGCCGCTCCGACGATCGAAGGGCGCGTATTCCCTGTAGACCTTCGGCTTCGCCCCGATCCGGTGTCCATGCCGCTGGTCATCTCAACCAAGGCAGCTCTGGAATACTATGCCAAGCGCGGCCAGACATGGGAGCGCGCGGCGATGATCAAGGCGCGCCCGCTGGCCGGCGACATCGCCGCGGGGAACCGGTTCTTGGAGCGGCTCGAGTCGTTCGTGTGGCGTGACAGCCTCGACTTCGCCACGGTGCAGGAACTGCACGAAACCAAGCGGCGGATCGACGCGCAGCACCGCGGGGGGAAGATCGGCGAGGTCGGCCAGAACCTCAAGCTCGGTCGGGGCGGCATTCGCGAAATCGAGTTCTTCGCCCAAGCGCACCAGTTGGTCTGGGGAGGCACCGATCGCTCGCTGCGCCTGATCGGCACCTGCGACGCGCTGGCGGCGCTTGCCGCGGCGGGCCGAATTCCAGACTCCGCCAGCGAGAAGCTCAGCGCGGCCTACGAGTACCTTCGCCGGGTCGAGCACCGCATCCAGATGGTCGGCGACCGCCAGACGCACTCGCTGCCGAAGAGAGAGGCCGACTACGAGAGCTTGGCCAGGTTTCTCGGATACGGCGGGAGCCGAGCGTTCCGCGAGGCTCTGACCGGACACCTGCGCAGCGTCGAGGACCAATACGAGTCGTTCTTCGAGCTGCCCCACGAAATGACGGTTGCGAGCGCCTCTTCGGCGCTGTCCGGACGCAGCCGGGGGGAAACCGAGGAGCGGCTCGGACGCATGGGCTACCGCGATCCGGCGGCAGCCTTCGCCATCGTGGAGCGATGGCGCACCGGACGGCACACCGTGGCGCGAGACCGCCGGGCGATGGAGTTGTTCCAGTCTCTGATCCCCTCGCTCGTCATTGCTTCCTGCGGGACGGAGGATCCTGACCTAGCCCTGCGCCGGTTCGATGAGCTGATCGACCGAATCGCGGACGCGCACAGCGTGCTGACCCTCTTCCAAGCCAACCTGCACGTGTTGGAGACCGTGGCCGAGACCATGGTCTCGGCACCGGCGATTGGAGCGCTGCTGACCGCGAGGCCGTCCTTGCTCGAGAGCCTGCTCGATCCGGATTCCGACTCGTCTCCGCCCGATCGCGGCGCCCTGCAAGCGAGCTTGGCCGCAACTCTGGCGGGCGTCATGGGTTTCGAAGGCAGGGTGCAGCAGATCTCCAAGTGGACCCACGAAGCCCGCTTCAGGGTCGGCGCACGGGTCCTGTTCCACGCGCTAGACCCGCTGGACGCGGCAGCCCTGTTCTCTGACATCGCAGATTGCTCGATAGCGGCCCTGGCGCAGTGCGCAAGCGAAGAAATCACGCCCTCGAACGCATGTCCGGCGGGCAATGGCGTAGCGATCCTAGCCACCGGCCACTATGGGCGCCGGAGCCTGAACGTGGACTCTGGGGTGGAGATCGCCGTTTTCGAAGTCGGCGACATCCAAGGCCAGGGCCGCTCGGGTCGAACCGCATCTGCGTTTGCGCAGCAACTTGAGTCGACGCTGCTGGGCAATCTTCGTGGGAAGCCGGGGTGGCGCAAGATCTACGCTTGCACCACCGAACGGCCCGCCGCGACCTACGGGGCCCTGCACGCCAGACTCCGCGAAGCTGTCTGGAGCGGCAGGCTGCCGTGCTGGCCTAGGCTCGTGTGCTGCATCGGAGACGGCGCCGAGCGCGTCTCGCAGAGCATGTCCGCCGCCCTTGAGATGCGCCGCGACCCCGCAGCGTTGCGCGCGCAGGCGGCGGCGGCGCTAAAGCAAGTGCGCATCACCCGGCCTGGGGGCGATCCGCTGGCGGTGGCGGAACGCCCCGGCGGCCTCGCCGACATTGCCGTCTTGACGCACTATTTCAGGCTGCTCCATGCTCCGGAGCATCCCGCGGTCCGATCGGCCGCCACGGCTGGGGACGTGCTGGCGGAGTTGGGAAGGTCTGGCGCGATTCCGGTCGATCTTGCGACGGGGCTGGCTGACGCGTGGCGGCTGATGACGCGCATCCAGACACTCCAGTCTCTGCTCGACGCGGACAAGCGAGGCGCGGCCACCCCCGAGCGCCTGCGTCCCTCTGTCGCGGAGGCGGCGGGCGTGGACAACTTTGGAGACGTCGCAGCTCGCTTGGACGGTGCCGCTGCCAAGGTGAGGGCGGCCGTGCAAAACTGCGTCGACTGAGGCTAACCGCTCAAGACTGTGCGTGCTCGGGCAGGATGGCTATCTTGAGTTGGCCTCGACGGCTCGCCCATTGCCGGAAAGCGGTGGCCAATTCCGAGAGCGGGACCTCGCCCGCGATAAAGTCTCCCGCATGTACTTCGCCGCGACTGACTAGCTCCAAGGCTTCGCGGATGTGGTCGGGCGTGTGATGGAACGTCGCCCGGAGGGTAATGGAAGAATAGTGCAACCTGCCCGTATCCAAGCAAACGACAGTCTGCTTCGGGCATCCGCCGAAGAAATTCACCTTGCCGCCCGAGCGGACCATGGATACCGCCTGGCGCCAAGCATGCGGCGAGCCGACCGCTTCGATCACCACGTCGGACCCTCTGCCACCGTGGGTGTTCCGCCGCACCTCGTCCGTCGGGTCGTCGCCGCGATGCGACTCGATCAGCACCTCCGCTCCAAGATGCTCCGCCCTGTCCAGCTGGACCTGACGCCTGCCGATAGCGATCACTCGAGCCCCGGCAATTTTGGCGACGCGCACGAACATCAGCCCGATCGGCCCGAGACCAATGATGGTGACGGTGTCGCCAGGTTTGACCCCGGTATCGTCGATTCCCTTCAGCACGCATGCCAGCGGCTCGGACAGAGCGGCGTCGCGGTAGTCGACTTGGGAGGGGAGGATGTGCGTGTTGCAGTCCACGATAGGACCGGGAATCTTGATGTACTCCGCATAGGCGCCGTTGTTGAAGAGCAGGTTCTCGCACAGGTTCTTCTCGCCGTGGCGGCAAAAGAAGCACTTGTGGCAGGGCGCCGAGTTGGCCGCCACGATGCGGTCACCGACCTTGAACGAACGCACGGCCGAGCCGGCCTCCACGACGTCTCCAGCCAGTTCGTGGCCCAGCGCGGCCGGCAGGGTGATCATGCGGGCGTGATGCCCGCGCCTATAGACCTTTAGGTCGGTTCCGCAGGTAAGCGCGGCACGGACCCGGACCAACAGGTCGGCCGGGCCCACGGTCGGGACGGCAACGCGCTCCATGCGGAGGTCTTCTTGGCCATGCAGGACGCAGGCCAGCATGTCTCGGCGCGAATGCATCTCACTCCTGCGGCATGACGAGCAACTTCAAGGCACCCTCTTTAGGCCGAGATGCCAAGCGCATACCAGATGCGAACTCATCCAGCCGAAATCGGTGCGAGACGAGCGCGTCAGCCGGGAACTCGGGATCCCAGACCGCGGCGGCAGACTCGGACTGCAAGTCGGCGCACGCGCTGTACGAACCGAACACAGCGCGGTCCTCGGCACACAGACTCTTGCCGTCGAGTTCGAACCGCTCCGTGGGAGAGGTCTGGGCGAATAGCATCACACGCCCGCCCCGACGCGACAGCGATACGGCTTGCTCGACGATTCCGGGCGCTGATGCGGCCACGATCACCGCGTCAACTCCGCGGCCCTTGGAAACTCTGCGCACGCCGATGGCCGCCTCGCCGCCGGCGTCCCAAGCCTCGGCGGCACCCAACTGGCGGGACAGCTCCAGACGAGAAGCCAGCCGGTCGGTGGTGTAGACCGAGCGCACGCCTTGCCGACACAGCAGCGTCGTGAAGAGCAGTCCTATCGGGCCCTGCCCCACAACTAGCACGCTCTCGTCGGGGTCCGCGGCCAGTTTTTCCAGGCCCTTCAGACAGGTGTTGGTCGGTTCGACGAACGTCGCGCGCTCGAAACTGGCATGAGGCGGGATGCGTTCGACCCCGCGGCGCACAATCCAGTCCATCACCCTGACGTACTGGGCGAAGCCGCCGCCCGCGGGCTCGAATCCGGCAGTCACTCCGACCCGCTTGTATGTCGCGCACTGCGCATAGTCGCGGTAGCGGCAATAGTGGCAGTCAAAGCACGGAATGTGGTGAAAGAAACACACACGATCCCCCACCTCATAGCTATCGACCCCCTCCCCAACCTGGGCAACGACTCCGGCCGTCTCATGGCCGTAGATCCTTGGAGCGGGCAACAAGTCGTGCTCGATCTTCTTCAGGTCTGTGTGGCAAATGCCGCAGGCCTCGACCCGAACGAGCAGTTCGCCGGGCCCGATCGACGGCACGGCGACCGACTCGGGAACGACAGTCTGCCGGCCACGATAGACCGCGGCCGTCATGGCACCAGGAATCGTCATATGCCGCTGGCCGGCAAGGGGAACTCGCAGCGCGTCAGGCACGCTCCCAATGATCGGGCAGCGGCCGCCGAGTCGCGGCGCAGGCGCATGAGGCGCGACCAACGGCCGCGTGCGAGCAGCGCTTGTCCGAACACACTCCAAGCGGAAAGCGAGCCATCGGAGCGGAGCGCACGACCAAAGTCGACAGGCATGTCCTCCGCGGCGAGATCGCTGATCGCCCGGATGCAGAAGAAGGGCAGGCCGTGCTCCCGAGCAACGGCGGCGACCGATGACGCCTCCATATCGACAGCCTGGGCACCCTGCCCCCAAAGCTCGCGCTTGGTCGCCGCTGACTGCACAACCCGGTCCACGGTCAGCAGCGCGCCGCGCCGCACGTCGCCTAGCGACCCGGCGGGGGACCGGCTGGTGAATTCCCCCTCGTCGCCTCGGACGGACTCTGCGACGAACACATCTCCGGCCAGAAAAGAAGGGTCCAAGGCACCTGCAAACCCGGTCGAAATCACGGCCCGAACCGATTCCCTGGACAAGATCGTCCTCGCGGCGGCGGCGGCGCGCGCGCCGCCCGCGCCGGTGCCGGTCGAGATGGCCCGGTTTACCGCCAGAAGGAGCGTCGGGGGCCAGCACAGGCCCGGCGTGCGCGAAGGCGGGCGCGAGCGCAGGCCA
>VXMF01000038.1:41820-62238 GCA_009841225.1 Terriglobia bacterium
ACCACACCCCCCCCTAATAAATTCTTGCCGTATTGGCTCGTGGCGTGGTAGTTGTTTATCGTCGGCGCCGTGCTGCATGATCGAGGCGGCGCGGGCGGGGGCGCGCGCGCGGCCCGCGCCGTTAGCGACCAAGATGGCCCGGTTTCCCGCCAGATCGAGCGTCGCGGCCCAGCGCAGGCCAGGCTTGGCGCAAGGCTTGCACGACCGAAGGCCAGCGAATTCAAAGGAGAATGCCGCGATCAGCAACAACATGCCAGCGAATCCAAGGGCCGGCCCTCACGCGAGGCGGCGCCGCTCCCCCCTGCTATTCTCGCACCCTCGGAACACAGAGCCGCAAAAATGCTCCGGCGCCAAGCGGGTGCCGAAGCGGTCGGAACGCAATGCAATTCTCAGGCCTTGGGCCGGAGCGGGCCTAGCTTTGCGCATCCGGCCGGGGTCAGAAGTACCGCTATCCGCCCGTTGTATTCATCGCTGTCTTGGGATTTTCCCGCACGCGCGCCTGAAGGCGGCGCATACCGCGCAGCCAGCGGTCGTAGTCTGACGCCTTGCGGCGCATGTACTCGGCCACTTCGGGATGAGGCAAGATCAAGAAACGCTCCTCCGCCAAGCCCTCCACGACGGCATCGGCGACCTCGGAGGGCTCGATGGCCCCGGGCGTGAGGAAATTGTCGCGCTCGCCATGCTCGCCCAGCAGCAGCCGCGTGCGCACTCCCTGCGGGCAGAGCACGGAGACCTTCAGGCCTTGGTCGCCGTAAGTCACCGCGAGCCACTCGGCCAAGGCTACCGCGGCGTGCTTGGTCACGGCATAGGCCAACGAGCCGATCTGCGTCAGGACACCGGCGGCGGAGGCGGTGTTGAGCAGGTAGCCCTCGCCTCGGGCTGTCATCTTGGGCACTAGATTCCTCGCGGCGTAGAGATGCGAGCGATAGTTGACGTCAAAGACACGCTCTAGATCCTCGTTGGAGACCTCGGGGCCGCCGGGATGGGAGATCCCGGCATTGGAGCAGAACAGGTCGATTGCCCCGAACTCTGCTTCGACCGAGGCGATCAGATCATTGACCGCGGCTTCGGAGCGAACGTCCGTGATACGAGAGGCAGCACCGATCTCGTCGGCCGTCGATCGGACGCCTGGCGCATCGAAGTCGGCCGCGATCACGGCCCGAGCGCCTTCCTGCACAAACCGCTCGGCCATTGCGCGCCCGATCCCGCGGGCGGCACCGGTTACGACAACCACCTTTCCGTCGACTTGCATGAAATCCCTCCTATCTGGTGGCGGCGGACGATTCGAAATCAACCCAGATCGGCGACGACCAAGCGATCTGGCCGTCCCGCTGGACGAACCGCACATGATAGTGCGCCGAGCCCTCGCCGGGCGCGTCTTCGTCCCGGAAGTCGACCGCCACCGCGGACGTGCCGGGCGTGGCCGAGTACACCACTTCCCCGCTACGCACGATCTCCAAAGAGTCGACTGGTGCCGTGGCGGACGCGCGGAAGCTGAGCGACGGCGCGGTCGAGACGCTGAGTTCGCCGCCCATCTTCACCCTTGGACCGCTGCCCGCTGCCGCCTCGAACTGCAGCACGATGTTATCGGTTGCGGCGTAGCTGCGCCGTTGCTTGATCGCGTCAAGAATCGCCGTGTTGGTGAGTTCGCTGGCCCACACGCAGGCATAGGACTGATGCGTGGACTCGTGGTCTGAGTTGGACAGCAATCCGATGCGCCAGCCCTTCTCCCAAGCGTTCCACACGTATCCGGCCGGCGCGTTGGTGTTGGCCTTGCCCGGAGAGTTCGGCTCCTCGTAAGATCCCCGCAGGGCTTGAAAGACCTCCACAACCGGTTCCGCCCTCGTGTCGTTGTCGCGCCAGTCGGTGCCGCCCCCGCCCGCAGTCGTGTGGGCAATCGCAATGTCGCCGTGCTTCAGCAATGCCGGGTAGAGGCGTTCGGACCAGCTCTCGTTGCCAGTGAACTCCTCGTCGGAAATCGGCACTGGCTGTGCGTCCCTTCGCGTGGAGATGACGTTTCGGTGGCCGCTTGGGAAGGTGACGGTCCGCTCGTAGCCGAAGAACGTCGCAAACCGCCCGGGCTGGTCGAACATGGTCGCGATCTGGCGCGCCTTCCACCATTGGTACTTGTAGAAGTGCAGCCGCTCAGCCCCGGAATGGTCGGTCACGGCCAAGAAGTCCAGTGCCCCGGCATCGAGCGCATAGCGGTATTGGAACAAAATGTCGCCGTCCCGCTGGCTGTCGGCCGACAGATCGGTGTGCCGATGTAGGTCCCCCCGGAAGAGACGCAACGGCCCCTTGTCCGCCCAGCGGGCGCTGCGAACCCGCTGGAGATCGTCTGCCTCGGACGGAGCGGCATCCCGAAACGGCTGGGAGTCGGGAAGGTAGGGCCGCATCCGCTCTTCGGAATTCGGCTCTGTCGTCAGATCGAGGCCGGCGTACAGCACTTGGGTGGTGTGCACGTGCGGATCTTGGTAGGTTCTGCCGTCTCCGGTCCATACGGCCACGGTTTCGCCATCCAGGCGCGCCAGCGCAAGCTGCGCGTAAGCGCCGCCCGAGCTTAGCGGAAGATCCGTCACCGGCAACCAACGCGCACCGTCAAAGGCCGTCATGCGGACTGCCGACATGGCGCGGATGGTGTCGTACCAGGGCTGCATGCGTCGCTCCTCATCGCCGAACCGGACATTCAACTCGTGCTCTTCCACAGGCAGTCGCAAGATCATCTTGCGAAAGAGCAGGTGGGGGACATCACGCTCTCCCATGACCAGTTCCGGGTACTCGTGCATGTCCGACATCCATGCCGGGACCGCTTCTTGAAGCGCTTTGGCCGGCTCGGACCAAGCACCGTTGGCATAGCGCGCCACGCGGACCTGGCTGGTGGCCCGCAGCTGCGTTCCGGGGCGGCCCAAGACTCCCCAGTCCTTGCCCCAATTGGGGCCGCTCTCCGCCCAGGCCACCCACACCCGGTGGGCACCATCCACCGCAACGGACGGCTCGATCGCCCGGTTGTGGTCTGCGGGCACGCCAATGACCGCATCGGCCGAGTCCGGCAACAGCCGCCTGAGAAAGATGTCGTAGCTGCCGCGTTCGTAACCGTCCCAAGCGACCCAAACCGACCCGTCCGGTGCGGCCGCTAGGTCAGGGGCCCAGTCGTTGGAGTCGGACTCGCTGACCCTGATCGGCACGGACCAGCCGTCCTCGTCGAAACGCGCCGCCATCACATCAAGCTGGTCGCCACGGAATTCTTGCCACGCCACCCACGGGCTTCCGTCCGTCGCCGTCACGGCAACAGGAAAGTACTGGCGCGTGCCTGCCGGAGATACGTAGACTTCCGGAGTCCAGCTCTCGGACGCTGGATCGAAGGCCTTGTCGACAAGCCTCCATCGACCGTCGGCAAACTCGGACCAGAAGACATGAATCCGCCCTTCGGCATCGTTCGCCACGGCTGTGCCGAAATAATCGCCCCAGCGCGGGGTCACGCGATACGTTCGCCACGCATCTTGCTTCTTCCAAGCGAGGTAGAGCGCGTTGGCTTCGTTATGGAACGTTGTCCACGCGACAAACAGCCCGGCCGCAGTCGATGCCGCCGCGGGGTAGTCGTGCTGGCTAGCCTCGCCCCTCGTCAGTGCGCGCACCACAGGAGCGACGCTGGCAGCGGCATTTCCGTCGAGGACTTCGATCCGCCGCTTCTGCTTGAGTTCCGTGAGCGCGACCGAGAAGTTGCCCCGGTTCGTCTGGACCGAGACCACCGCGCCTGGCCGCGCCTCGACACTGAGGTACACGCCGTTGGGGAGAATCTTGATTCCGTCGGGCAGCTCCTCGCGCTGTCGATAGCGGGCGTCGGGCGGACTGAACCAGCGGGCTTCGAGATCCCAGCCTGAGGTCCCGATGATCCGGTCGGGGCGATCAAAGTGCCAGCCCCAAGCGGCCTGAACAGACCCGGGCTCAACCTTGGCTTGACCGGTCCAACGCTGGGGCTCAGTCGCTCGCAGGCCGAATTCGAGCTTGATGACGAGATCGGCCGTCGGATGGTCGATGACCGTGGCAGGCGTGTCGATAGCCAGTAGCGGGGTGAACTGCAAGCATGCAATGGCAGCGAAACAGATCAGCCAGGCTCGGACAGGCATCGCCGTGAAGGGTAGCAGCTTTGATCAGCCAGCGTCAGTTACCGAACGGCGGGAGCTGGACCAGGCAGCACTCGAGTTGGTGAGACAGAGTCCGCCGGCCGGACATCCGCGCAGTCCGAGGAGTTTTGGCACAACCATCGCAACACCGCGGCGGAGTCCAGCCATTCGGGGTGGTCGCTACGCTTGGTCTCAGGGCGCGAAGAGAGGCAGATCAAGACACTGAACGCCTGCAACGGTTTCCGGGCAACCAGGCACAAGCATCCTTGCTGTCCTGTTGTCAGGACAAGATTCCGAGGGCTATCCAAGGCAGGTCCCGCATGTGTAGGGCGACGTTCGTCCACCCGTGTGGCTCCTGCCCTTTTTTGATTTCAGCGCCGCCGCGCATCTGATTGCAGCCACTGGTCAGGTCTACATCTCTCCAGTTCGCAGCGCGAGAACAGGTTCTGGCGGATTTTCCAGCGTCGCCACTCAGCCGAGGTTCCCGCGAGTCCATCGCGCAGTCACCCTGCCCAAGCGTCGACTCGACTGGCGGCAAGCGTTCCTATACTGTGAGTTGGCAATCCCTTCGGAAGGCGCGTTGGTTGACGTCATCGTGGTCGGCGCTGGCCCCACCGGACTGGCTTGTGCAATCGAAGTCCAAAGGGCCGGCTTCACGGTCAAGACGCTCGAGAAAGGCTGCGTCGTCAATTCCCTCTACAAGTACCCGACGAATCTGACGTTTTTCACGACTCCGGAATTGCTCGAGATCGGCAATATCCCCATGACGGCGGTCCGGGAAAAGCCCACTCGCGGCGAGGCGCTGAAATACTACCGGCGGGTCGCCAGCCACTACCGTCTGGACATCCACCAGTACGAGCAAGTTCACGCGGTGACGGGCAGTGACGGCGCGTTCTCGGTCGCTAGCACCAATCGCCTGGGCGAGGCCTGCGCATACTCGGCTCGCAAGGTAATCCTCGCCACGGGATTCTATGACATCCCGATCCTGATGGGAGTGCCCGGCGAAGACCTGGACAAGGTGCACCACTACTATCACGAGCCGCACCCGTTCTTCGACTGCGACATTGCGGTGATTGGCGGCCAGAACTCCGCCGCCATTTGTGCCTTGGAGTGCCACCGGGCGGGTGCTCGCGTCACCTTGGTCCACCGCCATCCCGAACTCAGTCCCAAGATCAAGTACTGGATCCTGCCCGACATATCCAACCGCATCAAGCACGGCGAGATCCAAGCGCATCTGGGTAGCACGGTGACCCGCATCGAACCGGGGACGCTGCATCTTGAGACCCCCGACGGTCCCGTGGCGATCAAGAACGACTTCGTCCTCGCCATGACCGGCTATCAGCCAGACACGGAATTTCTAGCCAGCCTGGGCATCGTTTTCGACGAGCAAGCAAAGAAGCCCCGCACCAATCCGGACACGCTCGAGAGCGACCGGTCCGGCGTCTACCTAGCCGGCGTGATCGTGGCTGGCATGCACACGAACGAGATCTTCATCGAGAACGGTCGATTTCACGGTGGTCAGATCGCTGCCGACATCTCGGCCAAGCTCGGCGGCAGCCACTAGCAACCGGACGCCCGGACGCCCATCGACTTCCGTGACGGCTCTGCCCTTTCTATAATGGGTTGAGCCGGTTGCAGCGCTTGTTGGCGGCTGCCGGAATCCGGGCCTCGAAGGAGGCTCTCGCCGGCCTGCGGGCGAGTTGTAGACCTGCAGGCCGGCGTTGCCGAGGCTTCTTGGGCCCATCGACATCATGATCTTGGCCGCCTTGATCACCGCTCGCCGCGTTCCATCGCTCCCCAGTCAATCGTTCTCCATGAATAAAGAATCTAGGAAGCACTGCGTCGATCGAATCGGAGGCTCCCGCCTGCCTTTGCTCGGACTGTGTCTGAGCGCTCTGCTGGCCGGACCGGTCCTCGGCGAGACCGTCCGGTTTGGCGGCAGCTGGACGAGCTCATGGGACCTCGCCAAAGGCGAGGCGGTGCAGATCCAGGTCGGCATCGCCAACCCAGGCAGGCTCCCGACCAACGGCCGCGTATCAGCGCGCTGGAGCGGGCCTCCTCTGGACACCGCTCAGGCCGGCGCGTCGATGAGCCGGGGCGACTTAGTGCAAGGCGATGAGAACGGCTGGACCAAGGTCCTGCATGCCCTGGACCCGGACCTGTACCTGACGTACAAGGCTCCACGAGCGGGCACCTACGAACTCTCCTTGGCGACCATCACGGATGAGCCTTGGCCAGCCGCGCCGTACCATCGCGACCAAGGGCTCGCCCGGCTTGCTGCGACCGCTCCGCAACGAACACCGGGCATCGGCGATCTGGCGATCATTGTCGACGTCGCACCCGTTTCGGAGACAGTCTCGGGTGACATCGTGCTCGAGACCGAGCCCAATAACGCCCCGGAAGAGGCAGTCGTGCTGCCGTTCGAGGCTGGCAACGCCGACCAAGTCCTGCGCGTCATTGGCGGGACTGACGAACTGGAGTATTTCGACAACGCCGCCGCCGGAAGCTCGCCCGACGACTGGTACCGCTTCGTCTACCGTGGCGACAAGGTCAAGCTCCTGACTGCGAACCTGCAACTGGCCGAGCCCGTAGTCAGCGCCCGCATCCGGGTGTACAAGCCGGGCACGCCCACGGCGGAAGAGCTGGAGCATCGCGAGGCCGCCAAGCGCGAGGATTTCGGCAACAACGAAGCCGTGCCGTACATCCATCCCGACACCGAGGTGATCCCCGGCCCGGAGCAGGTATACACGTACTACGACGGCCGCGACGTCAACGAGCGCGTCCACCAGCAGGACGACAACTTCCGCTCGTTCGTCACCCGCCGCGTGCAGCCTGGCGGCACCTACTACCTGCGGGTGGAAGCCAACCAGCCGGGCTACGAGCTGGAAGTCCGCCTAGTCGAGCCGGCTCCGTTCGAGAGCCCGCAGCAGGCGCTGCGCCAATCCATCTACTACCACCTTGCCGAGATCGACGCCTGGCTGATCCACCGCCCGCGCAATATCGCGGTGCATCGGCGTGTCCGGGACGGCTCGAGCCTATTCGGCGAGAACTGCATGAGCTGCCACACTCAGAGCGGCGTCTGGGGCGTCGCCGACGCGCTGCGGCACGGCTATCGCCCCGACGGGACGGTCCAGAATCACCGCCGGCTCGTCAACACCATGTACGAGAGCCTGCGGCCGACCAACGAACTCGTCGATGCCGCCGTGAACACCTCGCTGGCACCGAACGATCTCGGCGACGCTCCAGCGGGCAGCCGCGTGGCAGGCCGCAACGTGGTCCTGCACGAGCGCACATTCAAGCCCAAGAAGCTGCACTCGTACCAGCAGAAACGCACTGCCAACTATGTGCTGCAAACCAACGATCCGCAGGGTATCAATGCCGCGGGCAAGGGCTCCAACTTCGGCCCTAATGTGGTCTTCAAGTTCGCGGCCGAGATCCTTGAGCGGGCGTGGCGCGACAGCGGCGAAGAGAAGTACCTGGCCGGCGTGGTCGAGAAGGCCGAGAAGATTGTCGCCACCGGCGACGTGCAGATCAAGGTCGCCGATGACCTGGGCCACCGCATCGAGTTCTTCCACGACCTGCTCCCGCGCGAGGAACTCGCCAAGCTCGACCCCGAATCTGAGTTGGGCAAGCGCGCCCGGGAAATGCTGCCAGCGTTCCAAGCACAGGTCGAGCGCGACATGAAGCGGCTGCTGGCCCTGCAGCAGGACGACGGATCGTGGGGCTTCGATCTCGGAGTGCACGACGAGGCCACGGACTCCTGGAACCGAATCGATGAGGAGGGAGACCCCGCTCCAACGGCGGTGTCGCTGATCGCCCTGAGGGCTGCGGGACACGGCCCGGACAGCCCCCCAGTCAAGCGTGCCGTGCAGTGGCTGCTGGACAAGCAGTTCGAATACGGGCTCTGGAACCGCTCGGCACAGACCGGCTTCGTCACCAACGCCTACGTGATCCGCGCCCTGAGCCGCTTGTTCCCGGGCGACGCCCAGCCGTTCGAGCGCAGCGACTTCGAGCCGCAGCCCAACGAATCCGCTCTGGAAAGGCTGTCCCGCGTCCGGGAGTTGCAAACCACGGGCAGGGCCGACTTTGCCGATCTGATGATCGGCGCGACGGAAGACGAAATGCCGCAGGTCCGCTACTACGGCTACCTCGGCATTGGCGGCTCGCTGGCCCCGGCCGGCATTCCCGCCTTGATCTCAGGGCTCTCCGATCCGGTCAAGACATGCCGCGAAGCGGCCTTCTGGTCACTGCGCCAGCTGCTCTTGGACGATCAGGGCTGGCCGGCAGTGCTGGCGGCCTATCGCGGCGGGGACGAGCGCACGCGGCAATCGGTCCTGCAGGCCCTGATCATGCGGGCGGATCTGGTCGGGCCGCGCGCCCAGGTGGACTCCAACGAACTGGCTGGCCTGCTCGCCGACGCCATGCGGGATCCATTCCCGGGCGTGCGGGCCTACGCATTCAAGGCGGCGTGGCACCAGTGGGTCTGGAACCCGCCCCTGCGCCAGCGCATCAACCGCGCTTGGGTCACCGCCCTGCAAGAGCCCGAACCGAACGGCCACGTCGAGAACGCGATGCGCTACTCGACCACCTCGATGCTGATCGTCAACGGCCAGATCGCCAACCAGACGGGCACCGACAACCGCGAGCAACAGTACCGCGAGTTGGAAGACCTGTACCAGATGCTGTCGTCTGCCCGACAGCGGGCGGGAGACCGGCGCGACCTGCTCGAGCAGCGCTTAGCAGCCGTTGCGGCGACTCACTTCCAAGAGCGCGGGGGAGACGGCGGCCCCGGCCAGCTCGGATACTCAACGCCCGGCGCGACCGAGCTGATCGGTGACATCCTGCTCAACATTTACCAGACGCGAAGCGATGACAGTCACGTGCCGTGGCGGTCCATCGCGCTGCAAGGCGCCGCCAACGTGAACTCGGCTCGGTTGCAGCGCCACTTGCTGGAACTGTTGCAGAGCGACGACCTGGAACAGGTCGCGGCCGCGGCCAAGGCCCTGTCCAACCCCAGTGCACTGCGGCTCTCGGGCGATGCCGAGACAATCGGTCCACTACTGGCCAAGCTCGATGCGTTCCTCGATGCCGGCAGGCAGGACGACGCTGAAGCGCTGGTCCGTTTCCTGTCGCGGGTCCGCTGGCAGTTCGGCGACGGCGAGGACAACGCCGATGCCGAACGCGAGTTCTTCAAGCTGCTGGTGCCGGCTGCGCGCCGGTCCCCGATTGCTGCCGCCCCGCATCTGCTCGGACGGCCCGCCCCCAGCGCTGCGAGCCAAGCCCCGGCGGACGGCGAAAGGGCCGCGCTGCTGGGACAGGTGCTAGGCAACAACCCCACGCTGCACCGCCGGGCCGCATTCGACCACGTCGGCGGGGACGCCCTCTTCTGGCTGCCATCGACCGAGTGGATGCTGCGCTATCAGGAAGGCGGCCCAACCATGGAAGAGGCCATCGAAGGCGCCACCGAGGCCGAGGATCTGGAGGTCCTGGACCTGACTGGCGGACGCACCACCAAGCAGCTCGTGCCAGACGGTCTCACCAGCCGCAACACGATCCTGTGGTGGCGCGAGGGGCTGCCCGGCCACGAGCTTACGTTCGGGGTGGAAGCACCCGAAGGCGGGCCATACGAAATTATCGCAGCGTTCCTGCACGACCGCGAAATGGGCACCGTCCAACCGCTCCTCAATGGGGAAACCATCGAAGACGCGATCGACTTCTACAGCGAGAGCCTCACAGCTCCCGGCCCGGTGTCACTGGGCGTGCATGAGTTCAAGGCTGGCCAGAACCAGCTGACGTTCCGCATGGTCGGCTCGAACGAAGACGCCGAGCCGAACTACATCTTCGGACTGGACTACGTCAAGCTAGAGCCCGGCGAGACCGCCGGCTCGCTGTTTACCAAGGACGAGCTGGGCATCGACGTGATCGATCCCATCGTGGAGGCCAAGGACAGGCTTGTCGGCATGTTCACCGCATGGTTCTCCGAGGACTCGCCCGAGGACGTGCGCAAGCGGGCGATCGCGCTGGCCAACAAGACCGCCCTGCGCCGGCATCCCGAAGTGCTGAAGGCTTTGACAGCCTGGATCGAGCACGAGCCGAGCCCGCTCTACCGCACGCGCATCCAGAACATCCTCAACAGCGACGACAAGATCTACGGCAAGCGCCTGCGCGAGATCATCGCCGAGGAGAGCAAGGCGCAGCAGGGCAGCGACGCCCGGCCGCTCGCAGATTCGGACGAGTGGATCGAAGACATCATCCACTTCCGCGACTACGTATTCACGGAGATGACGCGCATCGACTCGCGCGACAACCGCGCCTGCATCTCGTGCCACGGCGTGCCCGGACGCGTGCCTACCCTCTTCTTGGACCCGCCGGACGCGGCAGGCTATATCCCGCCCGAGGCGCTGCTGGGCAACTACCGGCGCATGCAAGCACGGGTGGACCTGCACGATGTCGAGAAAAGCAAGTTCCTGCGCAAGCCGCTCAACATCCAGTCCGGTGACGAGGACGGGCACCAAGGCGGGGTGCGCTACGAAGCGGCCGACCCGGGCTACGGGGTGATCCGCGAGTGGGTGCTGAAGCAGGCCGACCTGCAGCGCGGCGGCTGATCAGGCGGTTTCCACCGCCGCGGCCTTGGCGAGGCCGCGCAGTTCGATCTCGCGCTCGCGCATGATGAACTTCTGCACCTTCCCTGTGACAGTCAGCGGGAACTCGTCGACGAGCCGAATAAACTCGGGAATCTTGAAGTGGGCGATTTGGCCTTGGCAGAACGCCTTGACGGCCTCGTCTGCGAGGCCGGAATCGTCGCGCGCCTTGATCCAAGCCGCTACGCGCTCGCCGAGCCGCGCGTCAGGAACGCCGAACACGTAAACGTCGGCAATGTCCGGATGTGTGTGCAAGTACTCCTCAATCTCCCTGGGATAGACGTTCTCGCCGCCGCGGATGATCATTTCCCGGGCGCGTCCGGTGATCCGCAGATTGCCGTCCGGGCGCATCGTCGCTAGATCCCCGGTGTGCAGCCAGCCGTCCCCGTCAACCGCCCGGGCGGTGTTGTCGGCATCCTTGTCGTAGCCCTTCATCACGAGATAGCCGCGCGTCAGCAACTCACCCTGCACTCCCACGTCAACTGTCTCGCCAGTCTCCGGATCAATCACTTTCACCTCGGTACACGGCATCGCCTGCCCGACTGTGGCCGTGCGGACTTCCAGCGGATCGTCGCACGTGCTCTGCGTGATGGCCGGGGACGATTCCGTCTGGCCGTAGGCAATGGTCATCTCCGAGCAGTGCATCTGTCGCACGACCCGCTTCATCAGCTCCACAGGGCACGGCGAGCCGGCCATGATCCCGGTGCGCAGGCTGGTCGTGTCGAAACTGGCGAACTCGGGATGGTCGAGCTCGGCAACGAACATGGTCGGCACTCCGTAGATGGTCGTGCAGCGCAACTCATCAATGGCTTGGAGAGTTGCCAGCGGATCGAACTGCGCCGACGGCAGTACGAGCGTGGCACCGTGGACGATGCACTGCAGCGAACCCAAGACACAGCCGAAACAGTGATAGAGAGGGACGGGCATGCACAGGATGTCGGCGGGTGTCCAGCGCAGCCCGGCGCCCACGAGGTGGGCGTTGTTGACCAGGTTGTGATGAGTGAGCAGCACGCCCTTCGGGCTGCCGGTCGTGCCGGATGTGTACTGGATGTTGACGACCTCGTGCAAGTCTCTCGTCCCGGGATCGGGAGCGACGCCGCCGCCGATCATGCTGTCCCACTGCGACGTGCCCAGCAGCACCGAAGCGCGCAGAGAGTGATTGCTCCTGCCCTTCGCCTCCTCTAGCAGGTCGGCGTAATTCACGCGGGCGTCCTGCTCGTGCAGGAAGATCGCCTTGATGCCCGAGCGCTCCAAGATGTACGTCAGGTCACGGGCCCGGTAGGCCGGATTGACGTTGACCAGAACGGCTCCGATCTTGGCAGTGGCCACCTGCAAGTAGACCCACTCGACGCAGCTCGAGGCCCACATGCCGACCCTGTCGCCGGGACGAACTCCCAAGCCCCACAGCCCCGCCGCGACTTCGCTCACGCCCCTGGCGAGGTCTGCGTACGTAAGCCGCAGTCCTTGGTGGCGCGAGACGAGGGCGTCCTTGCCCGAGTGCGCCGCGACCGTCTTGTCAAACAGGTCCCCGATGGTCTCCCCGATCAGAGGGACGGTCGGACCTTTCGCGCAGCTCTTCGCGGCCATGAAGCAGTGATTGTACAATGCGCTGATCCGCCTCCGAGGAACTGGAAAGCAGTGGCGGGCATTGATCGAAAGACACTCTCAATGCGCCCAGCGGCGAGGGCCGCCCGGCTCTGCGGCACGGCAACCGTGAGTTCGGCCAGCCGCAGCTCATTTGAAACGGCTTGACGCCCGAAGCGCCTCGAATCAGCAGGGACGACAGCCGTCTTTGCTATCTTTGTCGACTGTGCATGTCGTCTCCGAGGATCACGCGATCAATCGCGACCGCCGTGAGCAGATCAAGTACGTAGGGTTCACGGTCGTCGTCGGCGTCCTGCTGCTCCTGAACCTGTTCGGCATCTTCGATTCCCTGCTTGGAATCGACACCGCGATCTTCCTCGCGGTACTGGCCGGCTATAAGACCTTCTATCGCGCCATCTCCGAGTTGCTCGAGCGCAAGATCTCGGCGGACCTCGCGATTGTCATCGCGGCCGGCGCAGCCCTCGCGATCGGAGAGTATCTGGCGGCGGCCGAGGCCATGTTCATCATGCTCCTGGGCGAGGGGCTGGAGGCCTGGGCTGCCGGGCGGACCGAACGGGCGATCCACCGCTTCGTGGACCAGCTGCCCCACCATGCCCGCGTGTTGCGCGATGGCGAGGAGGTCGAAGTCCATGTCGAGGACTTGGAGCCGGGCGATCTGGTCGTCGTGCGCGCCGGCGAGCGCATCGCCGCCGATGGCAAGGTCGAGCGGGGCGAATCGTCGGTCGACGAGAGCCCCATCACGGGAGAGTCCGTGCCTCGCGACAAGAGCGAGGGGGACGAGGTATTTTCGGGCACGCTGAACGGTCACGGCCTGCTCCACATCCGGGTGACCTATGCCGCCGAGGAGTCCACCCTAGCTCGGCTCATTCACCTAGTGGAAGAAGCCCGCGACCACCGCACCGCGCCGGTGGTGCGGGAAGCTGACCGCTACGCCCGCTACTTCCTGCCGGCCATCCTGCTGGCCGCCGGCGCGGTCTACTTCCTCTCCAGCGACGTCGAGACCACCGAGCGCGTGCGCCGGGCCGTGGCGGTCCTGATCGTCGGGTGCCCCTGCGCGCTGATTCTGGCCACGCCGGCCGCCATGGTCGCCGCCATCGGCGGCTTGGCCCGCCGCGGCCTGCTGGCCCGCGGCGGTCAGGTTGTCCAGACGGCCTCCAAGATCGACACCATAGTCTTCGACAAGACCGGCACGCTGACCACCGGAGAGTTCGACATCGTCGATATCTTGGTGGCCCCGGGCTACAGCGAGGAGCGGGTGCTCACTCTCGGGGCCACTGCGGAAGCGAGTTCGGACCACCCGCTCGCCAAGGTGATCGTCCGCGCCGCTGAGGAACGCGGGATCGCCGCCGGGGAATTCCAAGACGCGCAGATCGTGCCCGGGCGTGGCGCGGAGTGCATCCACGGCGGCAAGACCGTTCGGGCCGGCAACGAGGCCTTCCTCAACGACCACGGCATCTATGGCCTGGAAGACTACTTGACTGCCTCCGACCGGGCCGGGGCGACCCCGGTCCTAGTCGCCGAGGGCGACCGCTGCGCGGGCGCGATCTTGCTGCGAGACACGCCTCGCAAGGGCGCTCACGATGCGGTCCACGAGATCGAGGATCTGGGCATCAGCAACATCATCCTCCTTACCGGCGACCGCCGCAAGGCGGCCGACGCGATGGCGCGGGTGGTCGGCATCACGCACGTGGAGGCCGAACTGCTACCGGAGCAGAAGCTGGACCGGATCAAGCAACTGCAAGTGCAGGGTCGCAAGGTTGCCATGATCGGCGACGGCGTCAACGACGCTCCCGCCTTGGCGGCGGCCGATGTAGGAGTGGCGATCTCAGGTTCCGGTGCCGACATCGCGGCCGAGGCGGCCGATGTCGTCGATCTCAATCCCGAGATCGAGAGACTGCCCAAGCTGTTCGGGGTTTCCAAGCGAGCCGTCACGACGGTGTGGCAGAACATCATCCTGTTCGCCGGCGTGGTCAACGTAGTCTCCGTATACATCGCCGGCATCGGCTGGATGGGACCGGCGATGGCCGCCGGAGTCCACCAGATCTCCTCGATCTTCGTGATGCTCAACTCAGTACGCCTGCTGCGCATCGAGCGGCCCGCTGGCCAGCTCTCGCGCTGGGAGCGCGTGCGGTCTCATGTCGGCATCGCCCAGCTCTGGAGAGCCATCCTAGACGTCCTTCGCGGTATCGACCCAGCCGCAGGCTTCGCGTGGCTGGTAGAGAACCGCAGGCTGCTGGCAAAGCCCGCCGCGGCCGCTCTGCTAGCCCTCTGGGCGTCCACGGCAGTCTTCACCCTCCGCACCGAGGAAGTGGGCGTGGTCGAGCGCTTCGGCCGCAGGGTGCTGCCCAATCGAGAGCCCGGCTTGAACTTCAAGCTGCCGTGGCCCGTCGACCGGCTGACGCGCGTGCGAGCAAGACAGATTAGGGCGATCGAGATTGGCTTCCGCACTTCGGAAGGGGCAGCGTTCAGCGAGCCTCCGTCGTACGAATGGAACATCCAGCACCGAGATGGCCGCATCCAGCTCGAGGACGAAGAGACGCTGATGCTGACCGGCGACCAGAACATGATCGAGATGACCGCCGTGGTGCACTACGACATCGAGCGAGCTGACGACTACATCTTCCAGCAGCTAGATCCCGAAGCGGTCATCCGCGCCGCATCGGAAGCGGCGCTGCGCAGCGTCGTCAACACGGTGTCGCTGGATGCGCTTCTCACCACCGGCCGCCACCAGACCGAGCGGCGGGCCGCCGAAGAGCTGCAACGGCGGCTGGCAGACTACGGCACCGGCGTGCGCGTTCGGCACGTGCGCTTCCAAGACATGCACCCGTCGGTAGAGGTCGTCGATGCATTCCGCGAAGTCGCGGGGGCCTTGGAAGAAAAGAGCCGGATGATCAACGAGGCCGAGGGCTACGCCAACGAGCAGGTCGCCCTGGCCAGGGGCCAAGGCGAGGCACTGGTGCAAGAAGCCCACGGCTACATGGCGAGCCGCACGGACCGCGCGGGCGGCGACGCGGCGCGCTTCCAGCAGCTCGAGTCAGCCTATCGCACCGCTCCCGGGCCGACATCCACGCGGCTGTATCTGGAAGCAATGGAAGAGATCCTGCCGGGCCGCAAGAAGCTCATCATCGATTCTTCCGGCGGCCGCCGCACGCTCTGGACGATGGACGAAGGGGTGATCGTCGCACCTCCCGGAGCCCAGATGCAACAGCCACCGCCGCCATTCGAGCCCGCCGAGCTGGGGGAATAGACCATGCACGACCACCACCACACACACGACCACGGCCATTCCCATGACCACAAGCACGGGGACGAGCACCACGACCACGGGCACCATCACGACCACGCTCCCAAGGAGCCGTTCGACTGGCGCGGTCTGTTGCAGCGCAACCGCAACCTCTTACTGGCGCTGGGAGTGGCAGTGCTGGCCTGGTCGGCCCTGTTCACCGTGCGCGAGACAGAGTTTGCCCTGGTCACGCAACTCGGCAAGCCAGTCCGCACCGTTACCGACGCAGGCCTGAGCATCAAGGTGCCTCTGCTGCAGCAAGTTCAGCTCTTCGACCGGCGGCTCCGGGTCTACAACCCCCCGCGCTCGGAATTTCTGACCAAGGACAAGAAAAACCTAAGCATCGATACCTACGCTCTGTGGCAGATCTCCGACCCGCAGGCGTTCGTGCAGGCTGTGGGCAACGAGAGAGCAGCCGAGATGCGCCTGCACGACCTGGTTTGGTCCGGTCTGGCGGCGACAATCGCCAATCTCGACCTGGAAGAAATCGTCTCGACGTCGGCGAAACACGTCAAGACGGAGGAAGTACTCGACAAGCTGGCCGAGCGCAGCGGCACCGCCGCGCTGGAGGAGTACGGCATCAGCATCGCCGACGTGCGCCTCAAGCGGCTCAACCTGCCGGAGCAGAACAAGCAGAGCGTGTACGCTCGCATGCGCGCCGAGCGCGAGCGGATCGCCCGACAGTACCGCGCCGAGGGCGAAGAGCAGGCTCTCCGAATCCGGGCCGAGGCCGACAGGAAGAAGGAGGAAATCCTCGCCAAGGCGTACAAGGAGGCCGAGACCACCAAGGGCGAAGGTGACGCGGCTGCCGCTCGCGTCTACGGCGCGGCCTATTCCCGCAACCAATCCTTCTACAAGCTCACCCGGACCCTGGAAGCCTACCGCAAGGCCTTGGACGAGGACACGACCGTGATCCTCAGCGCCGATTCAGAGTTGCTGCGTCTGCTCACGAGGGGGCAATAGCATCGGCCATGCACCAGCACGCGCATCCGGAAACCGCGACCGACAGTCCGTCCCGAGGGCCTCTGGCCGGGGGCCTGCGGCAGATCTCGGCGCGTGGCCTAGCAGGTGCGCTGGTAGCGCTGTGGTTGCTCTCGGGCGTCTACGTGATTCGCACCGAGCAACAGGCCGTGCTGACGAGCTTCGGGGCACTGTCGAACGATCAGGTGATGCCCGGAGTCGGCTGGCACTGGCCTTGGCCCGTGGGCCAAGTGTACAAGCTAAAGGTCCGCGAGTTGAAGCGCGCGTTCATCGGGGGAGAACTCGCCGACGAGGCGAATGCCTTGCCTGCCGACCCCGTGCTCTCCCAGTTCCTGAGCGGCGACCAGAACATTCTCAACGTACGGGCGGTCGTGCAGTACAGCATTGCCGAACCGGCGAACTATCTGTTCCGATCAGCCCACGTTGACCTAGCCGTCGCAAACGCCGTCGAAGCCACTCTCGAGCGGCAGATCTCCACCCGGGCGGTGGACGAGGTCCTTACGACGGAGAAGATCGCGATCCAAGAGGAAGTGCGGCGGCAGTCGCAAGAGCTGATCGATCGCCACGGATTGGGTGTGGTGCTATCGACTGTGAACATCCGATCGGTCAGCCCGCCGGCGGAGGCGGCCGATGCGTTCCGGGATGTCGCGTCGGCAAGGGCCGACGCCGCGCGGATCGTCAACGAGGCCGAAGGCTACGCGAACGACATCCTTCCCAGGGCGCGCGGGCAGGCGCAGCAGATGCTGTCGGCATCACACGGCTACCGGGAACGGCGCGTCCAGCAGGCGCGTGGCGATGCCGCCAGATTCGAGAAACTGGCCTCGGAATACACCCGAAACCCCGACGTGACGCGCAGTCGATTGTTCTTGGAGACGATGGAAGAGATACTGCCGCGCCTGCGCAAGACGATCGTCGACGAGGACGGCAATCTCGACCTGAACATCATCCGGCGGGACAGCAGCCGCCAGTCATCGCTGCCATGAGCAAGGATGCGAAGGCGCAGGCAGTCACGGTCACAGTCATCGTTGCCGGCTTGGCGATCATCGCCTGGTACCAGGGCGGGTTCGAGCGCCTGGACTTCGGCGGCAGCGACGATGGCGGCTTCTTGGGCCTGGGTTCTTCCAGGCCGGATGAACCCAGGGACGTGATCTACTCGATGCTGGATGCGGCCCGGGACGGGCTGGTCGACGATTACCTAGACTGCTACGCGGGACAGATGGAACGCACGCTCCGCCAGAGTATGGAAGAGATGGGGCCGGAGCGCTTCTCGGAATTCCTCCGCGAGCGCAACAGGGACATCAAGGGAATCGCGATGAACGCTCCCGAGGAGTCCGGGAACGACGCCCAAGTGCGAGTGGAGTACGTCTACGCCGACCGCAACGAGGTTCAGCAGATCTTCCTCGAGCGATTCGACGAAACCTGGAAGATTGCAAGGGTCAGCGAGGTCCAGCGCGTCGAGACGCCCGTGCCATACGGGACGCCGGTCTACTGAGTGGCCAAGCGGGCCGCTCCGCCGTTAGCATCAGCCTAGGCCCGTTCGCGAGAGGAAGAAGCCCTTCGCGACTTGGAGGTCCGTCGCCTGTGTCGATGGCCGGCGCGTCCGCGACTCCCGCCACGCGCGCAGCAGCGCTCGGTCTACAGCTGCGAGTTCGGTGGCGCCGAGCTCGGCGGCGAATGCGCACAGCTGGCGCAACGCCGCTTGGTAGCGCTTCAGCGTCCCTTCGCGAATGTTGCGGGCGGGGTGCGCCGAGTCCGGGCCGGTCTCGTAGATCACGGCGATGCGCTCGCCTCCGGGCGCCCGTTCCACGCCTCAGGCGCAGATCTCACCGACAACTCGTCCGAACACATCCGAGAGCCGTACGTCGCGTCCACCGAACCGGTAGGTCAGCGTCTCGTGATTCACGCCCAGAAGGTGCAAGACCGTGGCCCAAAGGTCGTACACATTCATTGGAGTCTCCGTAGCATAGTAGCCGTACTCATCGGTGGCACCGTAAACGAATCCCGGCTTCACACCGCCTCCCGCGAGCCAGATGCTGAATCCGAATGGGTTGTGGTCGCGGCCGTCGTCCCCCTGCGCGAACGGCGTGCGACCGAACTCCCCCGCCCAGATGACCAACGTCTGGTCCAGCATTCCACGGGCCTTGAGGTCCTTGAGCAGGCCCGCGATCGGCTGGTCGACCTGCATCGCCATATCGGTGTGGCCTTCCCGGAGCTCTCCATGCTGGTCCCAGGGGTTGCCGACCTGGCCGGGATTGGACGGACGCATCAGGCAGGTCAGCTCGACGAAGCGAACACCCCGCTCGACGAGCCGGCGCGCCAGCAAGCACTCCCTTCCGTAGGCAGCCGTCTCGGGATTCGACGAATCCATGCCATAGAGCGCCTTGGTCGCGGGTGTCTCTCCACTGAGGTCCAAAAGATCGGGTACCGCCGACTGCATCAAATAGGCCGTCTCGTAGTTGCGAATCGCGGCTTCAATGGCCGGGTCCTGTCCCGCCCCGGCCACGAAATGTCCGTCGAGTGCACGAATCAGATCGATCTTCGTGCGCTGCAGGGCGTCAGGATCGGCAGGCCGAATGTTGTTCAGCGGTTCCTCTTCCTCGGGGTAGAGGAATGAAGCCTGATGCATCGCCGGAAGAAAGCCGTTTCCGTAGATCCCGACCCCGCCCAATGGAATTCCTCCGCTCGCGAGAACGACAAATCCTGGCAAGTTCTCGCTTTCCGTCCCCAAGCCGTAGGTTGTCCACGAACCTGCGCTGGGATGCCCCAGGAACGGGTGGCCGGTGTGGATGAAATAGTTCGCCTGGGCGTGCTCGTTGGCCTTGCTGGTCATGCTGCGAATCACGCACAAGTCGTCCGCGCACGACGCCATGTGCGGGAACAACTCGCTGACCCAGATGCCACTCTGACCGTAGCGTGCGAACTCCCAAGGGCTAGGCATGATGCCGCCGACATCGTCGAACATCGTCGGACGGACTTCGACCGGCATCGGCTTGCCGGCTTCGCTTTTCAGGCGCGGCTTCGGATCAAAGGAGTCTACATGGGACACGCCCCCGGACATGAAGCAGAAAATGACGTTCATCGCTCTCGGCGGGAAATCCGGTCGCCCGCCATTGAGTGCTTGCTCGGACTGAGCCGGAGAAAGGATCGATGACAGCGCCAGCGAACCGAAGCCGGTCGAGCAGCGCGCCAGCATTTGCCGGCGCGAAAGGCGTTTCGTGTCGCTCGGACAGGCCGTCATCGCAGCTAGCGGAGGTACAGGAACTCCTTGAGATTGAACAGCGTCTGGGCAAGATCCTTCCACAGATCCTGATCGCCCATCCATTCCGTCTCGGGAACTTCGCGAGTTCGGGCCAGTTCTTCGAGAGACGAAATCAGCAGCTTGGTTTCGTCCGGACCCGGGCCGCGGCCGATGGCCCGGCGGAACATCCGCACGGCCCGATCCGTGGGTGACACGGCTCCGTCGGCCAGCGTGCGATTCGCCCATCGCTCTGCCTGGCTCACAACGAACGGGTCGTTCAGCATCGCGAGCGACTGGGCCGGGATATTGGTCGTATCCCTCCTGCCGCGAGTCGTGGACGGCTCCGGCGAGTCGAAAAGCCTCAGAAACGGATTCTGGGCGTTGCGCCGGATAGCCTGGTAGACGCTGCGCCTTCTTTCGCCGTCGAGCGGGCCGCGCGGCCCCCCCCCCGCGGCCGCGCCCACGTAGTAGACGTTAATGCTCGGGCCGGACATCGTGGGGTCGAGGTAGCCCGACGGTTCCAGAATCGCGTCTCGTATAGACTCC
>VXMF01000007.1 GCA_009841225.1 Terriglobia bacterium
CCTCGCTGGACTGCCACCGCACCTACATCGACAACCTCGGCGACCCGGACTTCGATCCCGACTCGTTCCTGCGAGGCAGCTGCCAACAGGTAGGCGAGATGGCAGGCGTGCCCTTCGCGGTCTCCTTCGAGCTAGTCCCGGTCTGATCAGACGCCAGCCAGCGCCTCCAGCTGCGAGTAGCTGACCACCGGAACAACCACCGTCGCCTCGACCAGCGACGCCGGATCAAACGCACCCCGATCGACGGTGCTCACTTACGTGTGTAGCCACTGACGCATGATTGAGGGGCCACGCTCCGTTCGCGCCGATGCCGAGCAACCGGACGGCTGGTAGGCCTCGTCAGTGCTGCTTCTCCTTGTGGCCCTGCAAGGTCTTGCCCGCCTTCGACTTCTGCGCTGGCGTGCTCTTGGGACTAGCCAAGGTCTTGCCCGCCTTCGATACCTGGGGCGAATGCTTGGATTTGCTCATGCTTCATCACCTCCTTCTTCGTGCCCGACCGTACAACGGGGGTATGACACGGCTGACCTACCAGTTCTAGACCTAGGTGTGCTCGAGGCACCGGATCTACGCTGTAGCCGGAAGTGACGCGCTCGCGACGCGAGAATCAAAGCTGGCTAGCTCGACGAGATCGGCCAGCTCTCGCAAGTCGAGTTCATGCCCTTGGATCTGCCGCCGAATGCCTCCAAGAATGGTATGTATGGCCGGCCAGTCGCCAGGACGGCCAACACCGTTGTAGCGGGCTTCGAGATCTTCCTGACCAGCAGCGAGCCAGCCATCTCGTTTGGTTGCGAGAAGCAGCGCCTCCATCCGGTACACATACATGACGGGCACAGTCGGAGATCCCTGTGCAGATTCAGGATCAACCATCTCGCTCCCTAGCGGACCTTGCGGCAGCGCCTTGGCGAGCGCGCTCCCTACGCCGCACCCGTCGATGCGTCCATGAACGAAGGCCTCGTAAGCCGCTCGATCCGCCTCGCGCAGAACCAACAGTGTCAGCGCTGTCTGCTCCCGAATGCTCGCCACGACGGCGTAGTCATCCTGCGCTGGTTCTATGGATGCCAGAAGAACTACAGCACGATGCACGGCCTGTTCAAGACCTCGAAGGCTCCGAGGGTGAACCGCCGCCAGTGAGCCGAGTATGCGCCTCGTGTAGCTGTCCTTGGTTCCGAGTCGCACTACAAGGCCGGTTTGCTCTAGGAGGTGCCCTAGGAACCGATGAAGGTCACCATCTTGTAGCGGCGGTAGCGCCACTCGCAGATCGATGAATCGTCGCAGGTACGTCTCAGCGTCGCACTGCGGGCCGAGCAGGGATGCGACTGCGTGTTCGAGCGCGTCCAGGTTCACCGTCACGACGACGATCACTCCAGGAACATCGAGCAGATTCCGCGCCGTCTCAAGCACCCGGAGCGCATGATCCGGCCTGCACCGGTCCAACTCGTCGATGAAGACAACCGCGCGGCCCTGGCTGCTAGCGACAAACGCTGCGAGCAGATCCTTGAACCTCGCTGCTTCAGACCCAGCGTCATAGGTGGCCAACAGGACAGGATCGATCGCGCCATCGGTGGCAGCCCTCAAGGCCTGGTCCTCCAGCACCTCAAGTAGTCGTTCACGCAGGTCACTGTCTCCACCGATCTTCCGAGTAAGGGTCGAAACGAGATCCTGCTTGGGGTCGCCGGTATAGCTCTGAGTCCAGGCATTGAACTCGACAACGGCTCCTTCTTGTCCCTGGAAGGGATCCGAGCGCAACAGAGCAACACACATCCTCCCAAACGCTGTCTTGCCTGAACCCCACCCGCCATCCACCGAGATCACGGCGGGCGAATCGATCTCCAACACGATCCTGCACACCGCCTCAACGATCCGGCGTCGATTGAGCACATCCGACGCGAAGGGATCGTGAGGATCGGCATCGAATTCCCTCGCACGCACCCGCAACCTCCCAGCGTCGCCCTGCACGAGAGGCTCTCCGCGGCGTGAACCAGCGCGTTGCGTCAGCAGTCTGTCGACTGCGTGCACTGATCTAGCCCGACGTGCCAGCAACTCCTGTATCGCCACCACCGGGACAAGGCCGGGCGCGGTAACCAACAACGCCACCGCGACGCCGAGCAGCCACCCGCTCGGCCGCCATACCAAGTAGGTGACCCCCAACATCACGCCCGCAATCGACATCAGCGACATGTAGCTGGACCACTCGAAGAAGCCTCTGCCCACCTCGCCTCGAAGAGACAAGACGACCGCTCGCTGTGTCGTCGCGTAGACCAAGGCAAGAACGACAGCGTTCAAGGTGATCAGCGCCGACAGGCCCGCAGTAATGTCCGCGGGCATCGCGGTAGTAGCGGCGGCCTCTACGGCCGCCGTGATGATGGCAAGTACGACGGAGAGAACAAGTAGCGTCCAATTGTTCCTCCAAGCTCTAGCTGCTATCTGCGCTAGGCGCCCCTTTCGACTCACTCGCTCTCCTCCAGACTCTGGCAGTTGCGAATCGGCCACCCGAAACTCGGTCGGGTCCCAACTCCACGCACCAGGAGGGCAGACTACATCCATGTCATTCCACCCGCCGCACGCGCTCGCTTCCTTTCATGTCGAGCGGCAAGTGGCTAGCCTCCTCATGCTGTGTGTAGCCCGTCAAGAGAGCCTCCTGCCGATCGCGTCTCGGCGGCGCGGTTCTTGCCACGAGTGAGTCAAGCCGCAGCAGCGATCGGACCATTCGATGGCTCGGGTGGCACAGCCCCTCCGGGATTCGCTCACAGCAGCACAGCTTCGCTCAAGCTGCAGCGATCTGAGGACCTACATCGGCAGGAGCTCCAGCGGCAGGGCGTCCATCGCAGCCGACGCCGCAAGGAGTGGCTGCTATCGGACATCGAGAAGCGGGACGAGCCAAGGCACTCGGCACTGAGGACTCCCGATGGCTGATGAACTCGATGCGCTGCTGGAGCGCGTTGCTAACGACGGGCTGCGATCCGAGTTGCTACACCACATCGAGCGACTCCGTCGCAAACGCCAGTTTGGGCTCGTCTTCGAGTCCCACCTACCCGAGAGAGTTCGCTTGATCGATCACCCCCTTCGCCGTGGCTCGCTGGTGGTTCGTCGAGACGCGCCCCTCGAGTCACCCCCACAGGAGGTTCTCGATGTCCAGGAGAGCCCCGTCACACTCGACACCGACGGCGAAACCGAGGAGGCCGCCCGCTCTGACCTAGTCGTCGTCGCAGAGTTCGGCGAGCCCATCCACCCGGGCTTTCGACGACTTGGCTCGATCGACCGAGGCGGCGACAAGCCTGCTCAGATCGTCATCAAGGGGGAGAACTACCATGCCCTGCAGGCACTTCGGTTCAGCCATGCCGGAACCATCGACTGCATCTACATCGACCCTCCGTACAACACCGGTGCTAGGGACTGGAAGTACGACAACGACTACGTAGACACTGAGGACCGTTACCGCCACAGCAAGTGGCTCGCATTCATGGACCGTCGGCTGCGGCTAGCACGTGATCTCCTGAACCCAAACGAATCGGCACTCATCGTCGCGATAGACATCCACGAGTTGCACCGACTAGGCCTTCTCCTAGAGCAGATCTTCAGCGGCTGCCCTCTTCAAATGGTGACTTCGGTGATCAACCCACGCGGCCGCTACAGAGAGGGAGAGTTCGCCCGGAGCGATGAGCATCTCCTAGTGGTCACGCTGGGTCGCGCTCAAGTGCACGGTGAGCCCGATGAAGACTACCGCGAAGGCAAGCCGCTCAGTTGGAGAACTCTGCGTCGAAGCGACATCGAATCGCGACGGGGAACCTCCAAAGGTGGATTGAGCCAGTTCTATCCGATTTATGTAAATGTTGATCAACATAGGATTGAGAGGATCGGTGAGCCTCTCAGTCATGGTGCCCCTCGCGAATCAGCACCTCATCGAGAGAAATGCATGGCAGTGTTTCCGATACGTGAAGACGGTACAGAAATGAACTGGGGGCTAACACCAAACAGCTTAGAGCAACGTCTAGCAAGCGGATATGTTAGACTTGGACGAGCGACTCCGATGAAGCCACAACGTTATGAGATTAGCTATCTGACATCGGGACGCATAAACGATATCCGGTCGGGCAGAGCGCAAGTGGTAGGCCGCGACAATACCGGTGCTGTCATGGCTCGCTATATGGTGCCTAAGCTGAAGATGCCAACGACAAGTTGGCAACGAGCTTCTCATAATGCGGAGGTTGGTGGAACGAATCTCATAAAGGCACTATTGGGTGACAAACGGTTCGACTATCCCAAGAGTCTCTACGCTGTGGAGGATATGATCCGATACTTTCTGACCGAGAAGCCCGACTCGACCGTGCTCGACTTCTTTGGCGGGTCGGGTACGACAACGCACGCTGTCATGCGTCTTAATAGGCAAGATGGCGGACGACGGCAGTCGATCTTAGTGACCAACAACGAAGTCTCGGGCGATACAGCAGCAGAACTCGGCGAACGGGGCCTTGCTTCGGGCGATCCCGAGTGGGAGGCTAGGGGTATCTTTGAACACGTCACGGTGCCTCGTGTCGTAGCGGCGGTTACCGGGAGGACGCCTGAGGGCATGGAAATCGAAGGTGAGTACTCGTTCACGGATGAGTTTCCGATGGCTGAAGGCTTCGAGGAGAACGTCGAGTTCCTAGAGTTGAAGTACCTTGACATCGAAGACGTAGAACTCGACATGGCGTTCGAGTCAGTGGCACCACTCCTGTGGCTAAGGGCAGGCGGGGCTGGTCCGATCATTCATCGAAGACGCGACAGCCTTGGTGCATTAGTATCCTTTGACTTAACCGACCGCTACGGTGTGCTCTTTGATCCCGACCATTGGCGAACCTTCATCGAGAAGGCTCCGGCGTCGATTACCACAGTATTTGTTGTGACCGACTCGCCATCTGCGTTCGCTTCCGTAGCAGCAGAACTGCCTCCTGGCACCGATGTCGTAAGACTTTATGAGAACTACGTGTCGACCTTCACGATCAGTTCCGGGCACTAGGCGTGCGGTACGAGCTGTTCGACTACCAGCGGCAAGCCGCGATGGGCTGTGTGGAAAATCTCGCACGTGGCAAGAGCGACTGGGAGGACGGACACCGGTCATCCTTCGCTCTGTCAGCGATAACCGGCGCCGGCAAGACGGTCATAGCTACGGCGGCAATCGAGGCCCTGACCTTCGGTTCAGCCGACCTTGACATAGATCCGGATCCGCGAGCTACGTTCCTCTGGGTGACAGATGATCCGGCCCTGAACCGTCAGACTCGCAACAAGATGATCACTAGTTCGGATCTATTGCAGCCGACGCGTCTGATCATTCTCGACGATGGGTTCATGGATGACGAACTCCTTCCGGGACGTATCTACTTCTTGAATATTCAGAAGCTGTCCAAGACAGCCGGATTATCCAAGGGCGGGAACAACCTGCGACAGCACTCCTTCTGGGACATCCTCGCCAATACCATCAAGTCTGAGACAACGGATCTCTATATCGTCATCGATGAGGCTCACCGCGGGATGAAGACTACGCAAGGTCGCAAGACGATCGTGCAACAGATTGTCAGCGGCAAGGCCGGCTCGAACCCACCGGCACCGCTCGTATGGGGGATATCAGCCACGATAGACCGCTTCCGCTCAGCAATGGAGGGTGCGACAGACCGAACGGACTATCCGCCAGTCCAAATCGACATCGACAAAGTCCGAGCCTCTGGATTGGTGAAGGATGAGATCGGTCTCGACGAGCCCGACGAAGAAGGAAGTCTTAGCTCCACACTGCTACGTGAGGCAGTTCAGTCCACGCTCGACTACGAACTGCGATGGTCGACTTACGCCCAAGCGAGCCGAGAGCCACAGGTCCTCCCGGTATTGGTCCTACAGGTCCCCGACATGGCTTCAAGGAGTCACCTCAGCAACCTGGTTGAGATAGTTGAATCTGAGTGGCGCGGACTCGGTCCCCACGCCATCGCTCACGTGTTCGGCGAACACGAACCGATCGAACTCGATAGTCGCACACTGCGATGGGTACATCCTGAGTCGATCCAAGGCGACACCGACGTCCGAATCGTCATGGCCAAGACCGCCATATCCACTGGGTGGGATTGTCCTCGGGCTGAGGTCCTCTACTCCGAGCGTCCCGCGACCGATGCAACACACATCGCTCAGGTCGTTGGCCGGATGGTCCGACAGCCCCTCGCTCACCGAGTCGCCACCGACGACGCGCTGAACTCCGTCGCGTGCTTCCTGCCGAAGTTCGACCGCTCGAAACTCGGGACGATCAAGGCAGAACTCGAGGGTAGAGGAAGGCCGGACGGCGAGGGCGCGCTCGGTGCCGCGGTGGCTCGCGATCCAAGGATCTTCGAGCGCAACACCGCGATGGACCCGTCGGTATTCGAGCTTGTCGAGAAACTGGTAGCTACTTACCTGTCTAGCCAGCCGAGGCGCTAGAGGGCCATCGTCGCCGGGCTTGGCGGCATCGGCCCGGCGGGGTCTACGGTGACGGGTGCCGTCGAACATCGCGGGATCAGCCGACCCGTGAAAAGCGCCAGAGCATGAAGGGCTTAGGGGTTTCCCGCGGCTCCCTTCGGGCTCGGGCGCACGGTGTTCGACGGCAAAGAACCCCAGCCCCAACCGGAGGGAGCCACCATGCCCGACCAGACCACCGATGAGTCCCTCGAGGTCTTGGAGGCGATCCTGAACCGTGTGGACCGGATCGACGACTGGACCCTCAAACTGCTGGCCTGGGTTCGGGGCTACATCATCGCGACCATCGTGATCATTGCGCTGGCAGTGCTTACGCTCGCCGGTGGCTGACCCGCAACTGCCCACCGGAGCCGATGAGCCTGCGACCGTGCCGCCACTGCGGCCACAACGTCCACCAACAGACCACAGACTGCCCGAACTGCGGAGGACCAACCCCCGGCCTCACCACCGAAGAACGAACCCGCAGCGGGCTAATGCTCGCCGCGCTGCTGGCGTTGGTGATCGTGCCGATGGCGGTGCTGTTCTACGGCTGCATCAGCGCCTTCGCCGGCTGACACCAACGCCCGGCCGGCCTTGTCCCACGTCTCCAGGTCGATGAGGGGCTCATCGAACGGCAGACCCTCAAAGGGCTCAGGATCAGGAGCCATCGCCGTTGAGCAGGTCGGCCATCTTGTCAACGGCCTTGCGCGTCTTGGTGAGACCAGTCTGCATGTCAGCGAGACCGTCTTGGAGTTCGACCACCGCCGACGCGAGGCCCTGCTGATACTCGCGGGTCTCTGCCTTGAACGTCCCGAACTCGGCTTGCGTTACCTCGGCGGCTGTCATCAGTCCACTCCCTGCTTGGTTCCGTATGTCTGTTCGGAAGTGTAGCCGCTAGCCATGGGTTGACAAGGCTTTGCTGTTGTGGTGGCCGTGGCGGGTGAGCTGCTG
>VXMF01000049.1 GCA_009841225.1 Terriglobia bacterium
CCCCTGCCCCCTGGTCGAGGTTCTCGGCGGCAGGACCGCAAAGCACGTCGAGCAGCGAGCCCGAGCCTTCGCGGCCGAGCTTCTACTGCCGCGCCACATTGCCGGGCAGGCCTTCTTGGATCACGAGGGGGAGGAAGCTCGCACCGCTGGTCTCTTTGTTCCCGTTTCGGTGTGAGCACCGAGCTGCTCGCATGGCAGGTGAGAACTCTCGACACCCGCTCACGTTCTCCGCGTGGCAGTTCTTGGCTCGCCATGTGAGCAACCCGTCGGAGTTCGGCCGGAGATGAATGCCGGCAACAGGGGCGGCTGGCTAGTGGTCTGTCTGTGAAATGGTGGTGTGGTATGGCGAGGCAGCGGTGTTCCTCGCAAGGCCCGCTGACGAAGGCGTACCCGCAGTGGTACGTTGAGGAAGCGGAACGCTGCGACGGGACGCCGATGGCCGCCAGAGCACCCGGTTGTTTCGCAGACAGACCACTAGCAACGGCTTCTGCCAAGTCCCCCGAGTCTCGGTCGCGTGAGTCTTGTCTATAGCTCTAGAGCCCTCCCCTCTACCTATACATATATATATGCACGCGAGAACCGCTCCGTCGCCCGCTTCGCTCCAGCCCGCCGGCCACCTGTCCGGAACCGAACGGGTTCCGGCCACCCGGAGACCCTCCGATCTGGCCAGGATTCTTTCGAGAACGCGAAAAAACGCTGTCTGACCCGACAGGGCCGGAGACTGTCCGGCTTGGCCGGATGATGACCTTCCGGTAGCTGTGAGTTCACCGATCCAGGCTGTTCCTGGCCACGCCCGAGGAGTTCGCCCGCTCAGCCGTCCTGGCCGTCGAACTCGACGTCGGCGCCTACACCCACGCGTCGGAAACCGCGGCCGAGGGAACGACCTGGCTGCAGGAGCCGGCGCCGGCCCATCGTGGCGCTCGACTGGGCCGGGTTCCTTGCCGACCGCACCGTGCTGGCCCATGCGTGATCCTCGACGATGCCGAAATCGACAGCTGGCGAGCGCAACACCCATGTGGCCCACTGCCGGTCCAAGAACATGAAGCTGGCCAAAGGGCGATGAAGCTGGCCAAAGGGCGATGTCCACCTTCAGATACACGTTGATTACGGCGGCCGGCAGGTCCAGCACTCGGGTGACCGCGCGCCCATGGTGCGCCATGTACTGTTGGACGCCGCCTGGTTCGACCGCCTGGGCCTGCCCGGAGCCCCTGCTGGGGCATGGTTCGCGCCTCGCGCGAGCGCCCTACTGAGGTACTCGGACAGACCGGGGCGATTCCATGCGCGGCTCCCGAGCGCTACGTTGTCGGCCATGGCGAACGGTTGCCCTGCGCCGCTGGTGCTGTTACGGTGACATGACGTGAACGCCAGGCATAGGAGGGTTCCGCTCCTGTTGGTCAACACAGCGTTACGCATCTGGAATGGGATTGGCCATGAATGAACGTGCTGTTGAACGTGCTGTGCTACACTCCGTGCTCGGCATGAGCCCTGCCACCGTGGTAAGGTTCTCGGTATGTTCCGGGTCAACCACTCAGAGGGGAGTAGCCGGTGATTGGCGCAGGTAGCGCTAGTTCGGGTGCATCCGCGAGGGTTTCGCAGCTGCGAATTGTGCGGCCCCGGACGGGCAGGCTTGCCATAGGTGGAAAAGAAAGGAGGGGCCGATGCCCCGTTTGAGAGGGCATGCGCGCCCGTTACAAGCAAAGGAGGGGCCGATGGCCCAGCTAGTGAAGAAGCGGCGCCCGGGTTGGGTGCTGCTCGTCGTGAGCGCCTTGGTCGCCTCACTCTTCGCGGTCCCCGCGGCCGCGATCGACGACGACTCGGAGCCCGACGCGCCGGCTGCGACGTCAGCGTGCGTGGGCGCCGCCACCGACGACATGATGTTCTCGGACGTGTCCGAGGGACACGCCTTCCGGGCGGACATCAACTGCCTGGCCCACTACGGGGTGACCATCGGCTACGGCGACGGCACCTTCGGGCCCAACACTGATGTCTCCAACGAAGAGATGGTCCTGTTCATGGAGCGGGCTGCCGGTATCGCCGACGCCGACGCTGAAGCGGTCGTGGGCGACTTCGCCATGACCGGTTCGGATCCGGTGAACCGCGGCGACATGGCACTGCTCATCGCGAGACTGCTCGACGAGGCGACCGACACCGTCGGTACGGACGACGACGACGGCACGTTCACGGTCGAGGGCGTCGATGATTTGGACTACTTCGCTGACTCCCGCCGCTTGCAGAACCGCGTCAAGGACAGTGCCGCCAGTGCGCTGTATGAGTTGGGCGTGGCCAAGGGAACCGGAATGGGCTACTTCTCGCCGACTTCCACGGTGAGCCGCGGTGCGATGGCAGCCTTCATCACGCGGGCTTTGGCGCACACCAACGCCCGGCCGGCTGGCCTGACTGCTCAGGTGAGCGATGACGGGATCATCGTGTCGGTACGTGACGCCAATCACGCGCCGGTCGTGAACCAGGCTGTCGATGTGTTCTACGTCAGCACGGCGAACAAGGACACCGTCCTGAAGGATGACGGCACCTGCAGCAGCCGCGCCAAAGCTGCTGAGGGCAGTACGGCATGCGAGATCGACGGCGGCGATCCGGTAACGCTCGACGACGGCAACGTCTTGGTGGCTGCCCCTGACTCTGGTGACGCTGGTGTCAGCGTGTGGGTCTGGATGGGCGATGCCGGCGACGAGTTCGGTTCCGATACGACGGCGTATCCCTTGGAGATCCCGGTCAGTGAGAAGGTGGCACCGGTCGCTACGAACACCGCTGCCGACAATCTCAAGGTCACTACGGATCTTGCGGAGGGTGCGTCTAGGGCCAAGTTCGGTGACACCGTCACTGTCACCGTGCAACTTCAGATAACGGTTGACGGCGAGGAGGTTGACGCCCGCCGCGGAGACGACGAGCTGTCGTACTCTGTCACCGTTGAGGTTCGCACGGGTACCGACGCCACCACCGGCGACGCATTCGAGCGGAGCACCCAACAGGTGAAGATCGGCCCGGACGGCTCCGGTAGCTTCACCATCACCACTACCGATCCTGATCCCACAACCGGGAACACGAATTCGGATCCGGCCGGGTCCGTCAACAATCGGGTGGTCTCGTACACGATCGCCGACAACAGCGTCAACTCCGCCGGCAACGTTGTGTTCACCGACGCACGTTCGATGGTTGAGACTGTCAGCATCGACGCGGGCGCACCTCGGACCGCGCCGGGTATGGCCAAGACGGCTGGCGCTGCTGCTACGGTCACCCTGCTCGACCAGTACGGTGACCCGGTCTCGGGCCAGTTGGTGCAGTTGCGCAGTGACGTCGGCTCGCCACCTGACCGGGCTCGGATCACCGGTCGCACGGGTCAGGTGCGTATCGGTTACACCTACACCGGCACCGCCGATCAGGAGACGCTGACTGCTTGGTGGAACGGCGCTCGCAACCTCGGGCTGGATAGCCCGGTGGCTTGCCCCGCTCCTACCGACGAAGATCCGCAGCCGAGCGTGACCACGGCCGCTAGCGGCGACGATCCAGAAGAGATCGCTCTGTGCCGCTCGACGACAGTGTTCTGGGTCGGAACGGTGCTGCATGCGAACACGGGTACTGACGGTGGTGCGACCAACACAGGCATCTCCGGGCTCGAGGATCTGCCCGCCACGGTGACTCTGTTGAGCATCGACACCGAGAACAAGATGCTCGTCGTGGACACCACCGCCGATGCCGCTGACGTTGTGCCGCACTCGATCAGCTACGATGACAACGACTTCTTCACCGTAGACGGGGAGCCGGACTCATTGGCAGGGTTCGAGGAAGCGGCCCAGAAGGCTGTCGACGAAGACCCGCAGGGCACAGCCCCGACGCTGGCCTGGCAGAATTATGTCTACGATGATGCGACTGAGAGTGCTTGGTTCACCCTCGTCTCGAATCTGACGACCTAACCGAAGAGGAAAGGATCGGAGCCGGGGTCTTGAACCCCGGCTCCACCCCTCCCGTTCTAAACCAACCACCAACCCGGAGGAGGCGTCGGCACCTGTTGCCGGCGCCTTTTCGCGTCTTGCCACAAGTGAATCCGGGTGATCCGCCACTCGAGTATTCGCGTCAAGCGAGTATCTGACCGCGGGTGTTCCAGCCACAATCCAGGGAGGACCCGATGCCTCAGCTAGTGAACAGGCGGCGTTCGGGCAGGGCGATCCTTGCCGCCGGCGCGCTGGTCGCCTTGCTCGTCGCGGTTGGAGCGGGCCCGGCAGGAGCGGTCGAGACCGTCGCCGACCATGCGACCCCGGTCACCGCCTGCGTCGGTGACGCCACCGCGGACTGGATGTTCGATGACGTGTCGGCGGGGCACTACTTCCGGGGTGCGATCAACTGTCTGGCTTACTACGGCGTGACCATCGGCTACGGCGACGGCACCTTCCGGCCCAATCAGGATGTGGCCCGGTACGAGATGGTGCTGTTCATGGAACGATCGGCCCGTATCGCCGGGGCAGACGCCGCTGAAGTCGTGCAGGATTTCGCCACGACGGGCTCCGACCCCGTGAACCGGGCCGACATGGCGCTGCTGATCGCCCGGCTGCTCGCCTCGGCGACCGGCAACGACTCCCGCGTGAACGTCGTGCTGAGATCCGACGGCATCTTCACCGTCGGCGGGACCGAACCCGACGACGCGTTCATCGACTCGCGCCGGAGTCAACCCGTCACCAAGGACAGCGCGGCCAGCGCGCTGTTCGAGCTGGGTGTGGCCAAAGGCACCGGGGGCGGCAACTTCTCACCGGAAGGGCACGTGACCCGCGGGGAGATGGCCGCCTTCATCACCCGCGCCCTGGCCCACACCACGGCCCGTCCCGAAGGAGTGTCGATCCAGCAGTACCTGCCCGGTGAGGTGACCGTGTCGGTGCGCGACGAGTTCTTCGCCCCGGTAGCGAGCGTGGATCTCGACGTATTCTCGATACCTACGCCGGATGCTCGCCGGGCTTTCCGTTCCGACGGGTCGTGCAGCTCCCTGGTGACCGACCAGACGGGCAGCCGATCCTGCGAGATAGACGTTCTCGACCCGGTGACAGGACCCGACGGAGACTACACCATCGGCCTCGCCGCCACCGACGAGCCGGAGTTGACCGTATGGGGCTGGACCGGCGAACTCGGGGACATGATCCGCAGAGGCGACCGTGAGCTCGTCAGCGCCGAGGTGAGCACTCAGGGCGTGGAGGCGACCGGCGTCAAGGTCACCAACAGCCTGCCCGAGAATGCGACGCGTGCCCACTTCGGCAGCACCGTAATCGTCACCGTCCAACTGGTCGGCGCGAACGGGTTGCGAGCGGTTCCCCCCGAGGACGGCGCCTCCTACACGATCAGGAAGGAGGCCTACAACCAGATCGACGGTACGGCCACCGCCACCCCCAGCAGTCTCACGCAGAGGATGACAGAAACTGTCGAAGTGGACAGCTCCGGCAAGATCGAGTTCATCCTCGAAGCGGTCGATCCGGAACCCAACGATACCGGGGACACCGCCGACGACGAGATCCTGTGGCGCTACACCGTCACCCCAGTCGGCGACAGCCCCGAGTTTGACGAGCCGGTCGAGAACGTGGAGGTCGTCTTCACCGACGCCGATCCGGTGGCGACCACGATCGACCTGGCCACCCAGGTCAAGTACCTGCGGGCTGCGAGGTCGAGCACGCGGCCGGCCAACAATGTGGTGATCGCTACTGTCACCGATCAGTACGGCCAGCCCTTCAGGGGTGCCAGGGTGCAGCTTGCGAGCACCAGCACGGACTTCTTGTTCTCCGGCTTCGTGACCACAGGCTCGTCGGGGACAGCCCGGATTGCGTACCAACACTCCGGCACCGGAGGCATTACGGAGACCCTGACCGCATCCCTCGAGGGCGTCACCGGCGGCCCCGAGAGCACCGTTGACTTCCTGTGGGCGGCGGATCCCGAGTTCTTCGGTTTCGAAGAGACAACCAGCGGCGGGACATACGTGGTGCTGGCGGCCGACCCCAGGCGCAACGAGGTCGTCGTCGACCTCGGGACCCCGGCAGTGGTCGTCTACGACGGCAACGATCGGTTCCGTCTCGACGGCACGATTGTGTCGCTGAGCCTCTTCGAGAGCGTGCTCGCCAACGAGTTGGACGATGAGGCCAGCATCCTGCTGCTCGGCTGGGCGTCACGCGATCCCGACAACCAGGCCGATCGCACCGACTGGTTCCTAGTCACCTAGACCCCGAAACGCCGGCCGGCCGTCACGGCAGGCCGGTGTCCACTAACCCGGGAAGGCGCTCAGGACCGCTTCTCTGTCAGGATGATGCCCCAGGTGAAGTCATACTGGGTGGTCCGGTCGGGGTCGGTGTTGGTGTCCTCGGGGGTGATGGCGTTGTCTATCATGTAGGCGCTGACCCTGATCTGGCCGCTCGTGGGCAGGCGTCCGGGTACGTTCGCGATCTCGACATCGGCTGGCCCTGCTTCCCTGAACAGGTTTGTCCCGTCCGGCAGGGTGCCGCTATCCAGCTTCAGGGTGTTGATCGCGTGAGTCTTCCACGCGCTGCTCGAGTTCTCCCGGTACTCGACCTGGATCAGTGTCACCGCTTCGGAGATGTTGCCGGCGGCGCCGCCTTGGTTGCCGTCGTCACCCTGATCGTGATCTGCTGCTGCCTTGGTGGCCTCCAGCGTGAACACGGCTGTGTATATGCCTGCCGGGAGGCTGAACGAGCGGACCTGGTGTTGGGTGCCTCTGGTGGTGAACGTCCGCAGCGGCACCGTCGTGGGTGTCGTGTCGTTCCCGAACCCGGTGTTCGGGTTTGACCCTTGGCCGGACCCGCTCTCCAGCGCTCGGATCCGGTTCTCGAGCTGTCTGATCACGTTGTTGTGGTAGCGGTGCAGGAACGTCACCGACTGGGCTCTGTTCACGTACGTCTCGGGGCAGAAGTACGTGCCGTCTCCACATCCATACGTGATGTTGTTCTGAATGGCCCACTGCACCGAGTCGCGGGCGTAATGGTTGTTAGGCACGTCACGGAACTGGCCGGTCCCCTGTGCGAGCGCCACGGCTGCCGCCGTCAACGCAACAGCCGCGGCGACCATGCCAACGGTCAGCCGAGACCCGCGCCGTTGCCACACACGCCGCAGGCGCCCATTCGAGCCGTGCGCCTCGGGTTCCCCGGAGGGGGGAGTCGTGCTCATGCTCATTGTCCTCTCCTGTCCTCTCCTTAGGGTGCAGCCTATGGCCGGCAACCCAACCGATCAAGGACTCGACCAACCACCCCAAGCCCACACCCCCCCCGCCCTCGCACGAAACCACCTCGGCCCCAGCCCCCGCTCGTTCGCGTGGACCTCTCCGGGGGCGCCCGAC
>VXMF01000026.1 GCA_009841225.1 Terriglobia bacterium
TCCACCCCAAGCACATCCACAAGGCCCTGCGAAAGTACCTAGGCGTCGGGGACACTGCAAATAGTCTGCGGTTCCCGTTCAACAACACCGAAGAGCTGCCGCTGTTCTCCTAGGCGGCGCTCATCCGCAACCACTGGCAGAGCCAGAACTGCCTGCACTCCGTTCGCTCCGCTCCCTCCTTCGGCCGCCTCAGGCACCATCGCGGGGAAGGAGGGACTCCGCCAAAGCCGCGGCGGATATCCCCCAGATCTGTGAATTTTGTTGGTTATTGGCAGATTGTTGAGAACTAGTCGTTGGAATAGCGAAATTCGCATTGACCAGAAGGCCCGGCGGCCCTATGATGCGGCCAGCCGAACGGGCTGAGTGCCGAACAGGCGAAAGGGGATCCGGCCAGCACGATCACTGCACTGAGCTCTTGGTTGCATCAACTCGGACCTCGCCGGTGACCGAATCGGCTGCGGAACCCCGCACGGAGGACGGGATGCAATCCAAGACCAGACTGTACGCAATCCTAGCCGCATTCTTCGCTTGCGCCGCAACACTGACTGCACAGGTCGACACGGGGGTGCTGAGCGGCACTGTTTCCGACGCCTCGGGAGCGGTCATTCCGGGTGCGAGCGTGGAGGTCCTCAACACCGCCACGAACTACCAGCTGACGCGGGAGACAAACGCTTCCGGATTGTACGTTTCCCCCCCTTTGCCACCGGGACCCTACCGAATCACGATTTCCAGCGAGGGCTTTCGGACGGTGGCGAAAGAAGTCGCGCTGAACCTGTCGGAGAGAATCGCGGTCGATTTCGAACTCGAAATCGGTGCCGTGGCCGAGTCGGTCGACGTGGAGGCCATCGGGGCGGTCCTGCAGACCGAGACCGCCACTTTGAGCACGTTGCGGTCCGAGCAGGAAATCAAGGAACTCCCGAACATCTCCCGGAACTTCGTGGACCTGATGCGCTACAGCGCAGGAGTTGTTTTGGCCCAACCGCATAACTCTGGCCTGCCGCTGTCTCAGATTCGCGGTAGCACGGTGTCGTCCGTGAACGGTGGCACCGTGGTGGACAACAACTTCGTGATCGACGGCCTCCAGAACAACAGCAACCATCAGGGCCAAGGCGTGATGGTATTCCCTGAGATTGAAGCGCTCGAGCAATACCGCGTGGAGACGTCCGCACCCGACGCGCGTTTCGGAAGAACGGGCGGGACGCTGAACATGGGCTACAAGTCCGGCACCAACGAATTCCACGGATCGGCCTTTTGGTTTCTGCGCAACGATGCCCTCGACGCGAGGAATTTCTTCAACACCGGCGACAAGACCCCGCTGCAGAGGAACATGATGGGTGGCACGGTCGGCGGGCCGCTCGGCCGCAAGGACAGCTCGACATTCTTCTTCCTCTCGTATGAGGGGACGCGAACACGTCAGAACACCACGAACATCGCAAGCGTCCCAACGAACCTGATGAGGAGTGGGGACTTCAGCGAGGTGACCGGCAGGAACCGCATATTCGATCCGCTCACATCGACTCGGAACGAGGCGAACAGGCTCGTCCGCGAGCCGTTCGCAAACAATTCGATTCCGGATGCACGCTTCAGCCCACAGGGGCTGGTGGTCCTGCGGCACTTCCCGGATCCGACGGATCCTGGCCTCGCGGCCAACTTCACCACGGCTGCCCGCAACACCCAAGATACCGACCAAGGCACGGTCAAGATCGATCGGGACTTCAGCGGAGGATCGCGCGGATTCTTCCGCCTAACGAGAGGCCGGGCCGATTTCGTCAATGGGTTCGCAAATATCCTGGGCCCCGTGGCAACCCCGTTCGTCCAGGTCCAGGCGCCGGCGACACAGATCGTGGTCAGCCACACGCAGATCATTAGTCCCAGAACCATCAATCAAGTCCGCATAGGATTCACGCGCGAGGACTTGAGAGGCACTTCTCTGAACGGCGACCGTAACACCGCCGAGGAGTTTGGGATTCCAAACGTAAACGTGGATGAGTACACGACCGGGCTGTCCGGCATCACCGCCGCCGGGTACCCACGTATTGGAGACAACTTTTGGAACCCGGCAATCCTGCCAATGAACAACATTCAGTTCAGCGACAACTTCGAGATGACGCGCGGCAACCACAGCTTCCGGTTCGGGTTCGATGCGGTGCGTCGCCACACCAACGGCTTCCAGACTTCTAGGCCTCGAGGAGACTTCGGATTCTCTCTCAGATTCACGAACAATCCTGCCAACGCTAGAAACACGGGATTCGGCCCTGCTGAGCTGCTGCTTGGGAAACCCGCGACGGTCCTGCTCGTGTACATGCAAGGAACTCGCGGAATGCGCAGGACCGACTACGCAGGCTACTTCCAGGATGACTGGAAAGTGACTCAGAGATTCACGCTCAACATCGGGCTCCGCTGGGAGCTTCTGGCGGACTACCCGCAGACCGAAGTTGGCGACCGGCTGATTCAGTTCGATGTAGAGTCTGGAAATCCTGCTCCGGTCAACCAAGGCCCGTTCCCGTGGAGAAGTGGCATCGCGAATGATCTGAACAACTGGGCACCACGCGTGGGGATGGCGTACCGGATCAGGAACAGCACTGTCCTGCGTGCCGCATACGGCATCTACTACAACGGCCAGCCGATCCACCTCAACGCGGGCCTGCTCGCGCAAGCGCCATTCTTCGTAAACACGAGAGTCGTCAACGCCCAAGGCAATTTCGAGGGTGCCCGAGGCCTGGCCGACGGGCCGCTCCGGACCAGGGAGCTCCTCTCTCCGGGGCAGAGTCGGCGGGGCTATGATCCCAACAGCTATGCCATTCCGTACACGCAGCAATGGAACTTCGCGATCCAGCAACAGCTTCCGGCCCAACAGCAGCTGACCGTTGCTTACGTGGGATCGAAGGCGACTGCACTGCGTCAGGGGATCAACTTCAACCAGGCCGTACCGGGAGCCGGGCCCGTCGCCCGCCGACGACGCTGGCCGAATCACGCGAATGTGCTCATCATTCAGACTCGAGGCAATTCCAACTATCACAGCCTCCAGACCACCATCCGAAAGCACTTTTCCAGGGGCTTGCAGTACCAACTCAACCACACGTGGTCGCACAACATCGGAGAAACAACCGGCGGCTTGCCGATCACGGATTTCTCCGGGAATCGGGGCAACAACACCCTGGACCTTCGCCATTCGGTCAACGCGACCGTTGCATATGACCTGCCGATCGGCGCCGGCAAGGCGCTGCTCGGCGACGCATCCGGCGTTCTCGACCAGATCGTCGGCGGATGGAAGATCAACGGGTTGATGACTTTCACGGACGGCTATTGGTTCAGTCCAGCCGGGCCGAACACGCTGAATATCGGCGAAGGAACCAGACCGGACCGGATTGCTGACGGGAATCTGCCTGACAACCAGCAGACGATTCAGCGGTGGTTTGACACCGAGGCATTCGTTGCACCAGGCTTTCGGCAGTGGGGCAACTCGGGGCGCAACGTGCTCCACGGCCCGGGAACGAAGCTGGCGAACGTTTCGGTCCACAAGAACTTCAGCGTCGGCGAGGGGAAGCGGCTCCAGTTCCGGGCCGAGTTCTACAACTTGACGAACACGCCGCAATTCAACAACCCGGCTTCGAACATCCGATCGCCTGCCGTGGGGCGAATCACCAGGGCTGGCAGTGAGAATCGGTTCCAACGCACGCAGCGACTCGTGCAATTTGGATTGAGGTTCGTGTTCTGACGGAATCCGCTGCCCTCGCTTCCGGAGCGGGGGCGGCCAATCAACGGTCGCCCCCTCGGTAGACAGGCTGTGGGGGCGGGCCGAGACGAGCGCAAGCGTACCCGCCGTCCAAGGAGCAGCCCCACATCGGTGCTGCCTCCGAGACCTGCCTCGGCAACACGTGAGGCTTGATTGCCGATAGTAGCGCTGATGCTGCCATCGACATTCATGAGTGGGCAGGTACATGTATAGTGCAATGTGTGGACGAGGTTTCGGCACTGGACCGGACCCTCTCGGTAAGGAGCACTGCCATGGATACCAAGCTCGCTTCTAGACGTTCGTTTCTGGCACATGCCGCTGCCGCTCCGGCGGTCGCCGCCGCGCCTGCGGCTTCGCGCGTCCTCGGAGCCAATGACCGCATCAACATCGGCATGATCGGCACCGGCTCGAAGGGCCGCTCACATCTCCGCCGGCTAATGACTCGGGCCAGCGACCAAGACGACGTCCGCGTCACCGCAATCAACGACATCTACCGCAAGCGCCGCGAGGAAGCGCTGGGTCTTGCGCAACTCGGCGGAGAGCGAGCCTACGTCGACTACCGCGAGTTGCTCGCGGAGCCGGACATCGATGCGGTCTGGATTTCGACCCCCGACCACTGGCACGCCACGATGGCCTTGGACGCTCTTGCCGCGGGCAAGGACGTTTACCTAGAAAAGCCGATGACCTACACCATCGAGGAGGCGCGCCGGATTGCCGAGGCGGTCGAGAGCACCGGGCGGATCCTGCAGGTAGGCAGCCAGCATGTCTCGGACCAGCGGTACCACGAGGCCCGCAAGGTCATCGACGAGGGCTGGATTGGACCCGTGGTCTGGGCGCAGAACACGTATTGTCGGAATTCGCTGTACGGCGAGTGGAACTACACCGTCGATCCCGAAGGAACGCCCGAAAATATCGACTGGGACAAGTTCTTGGGCAGCGCGCCGGCACGGCCGTTCAGCCCCGAGCGCTTCTTCCGCTGGCGCAAGTACTGGGACTACTCTGGCGGGATCGCGACCGACCTTTTCTACCACCGCCTCGCCCCTCTGATGCTGATGATGGGCAAGAAGTTCCCGACCCGCGTTAGCGGCCACGGCGGGATCTACGTGCATCGCGAACGCGAGGTCCCTGACACCTACGCTACTGTCATCGAGTACGGAAGCCACTACGTCAACCTGTCCGCCTCGATGGCGTCTGCGGCGGGTAATGTCGGCATGCCCACCGTGGTGTATGGGCACGAGGGAGCGATCACCTTCCTGCCCGATGCGATCGAAGTTAGGCCCGAGTACCAGTTCGCCTCGAAATTCCGCGAATCCACTGGTCAAGATGTCCTGCGTATCGAGGTAGAGCAGCCGGACGTCAGCAACGCTCACATCGGCAACTTCCTCGATTGCATGCGCGACCGTTCCAAGCCCGCCTTCGACGCTCAGTTCGGCTATCAGGCGATGACGGCGATTCGGCTTGGCGTGGACTCTTATCGCAGCGGTCGGATGATGGCATTCGATCCGCACGGTCAGCGGGTGCTTCCCTTCGCCGGGCCGCGGCCGGGCTACGAGGGTTCCGGCAAGAACTTCGAGGAGCCGCCGCGGCGACCGCCTCGCAACCGGCGCCAGACGAGCGGATAGGGCCTTACCGCACCGCGCCGGCGGCTTTGCTACCGTTTTTGCATGGTTTACCGCTGTGTCGCTGCATTGTTGCTGGTCTGGGCTTTCGCTTCGGCCCAAGACAAGCTCAACGTCTTGTTCATCGCTACCGATGACATGAACAACGATCTGGGGACCTACGGGCACCCCGTGGTCACGACGCCGAACTTCGACCGGCTGGCCCGCCTCGGCATCCGCTTCGACCAAGCCTACTGCAATTACCCGGTGTGCAATCCGAGCCGAGCGTCGCTGATGACGGGCCTCTACCCGGACCAGACGAAGGTCCGCAACAACGCCGTCTACTTCCGGAACACGATCCCGAGCGTCAAGACGCTGCCACAGATGTTCCGCGACAACGGCTACTTCGTTGCTCGCGTGGGCAAGATCTATCACTACGGCGTCCCCACGCAGATTGGCGAGAACGGCCTGGACGACCCTGCCTCCTGGGACGAGCGTGTCAATCCCCGAGGCCGTGACAAGTGGGAGGAGGACCAGATCTACACGATCGATCCCGTGACCGGAAACCTAGGCGGCACCCTGAGCTGGATGGCCCAGGACGGCACTGATGAGGAGCAGACCGACGGGATCGGCACGACCGCAGCGATTGAGCTGCTAGAGCGGAAGCGTGACCGGCCCATATTCTTGGCGATGGGCTTCTACCGCCCCCACACGCCGTATGTGGCGCCCAAGAAGTACTTCTTCCAGTACCCGCTGCACATGGTGCGGTTGCCGGCCGAGCCGCTTGACGATTTGGTCGATATACCGCCCGCGGCATGGGTGGACCGCCCCTTCCAGCTCAACCTCCCGTTGAGGAAGCAGCGCGAAGCCATCCAGGCATACTACGCCTCGATCAGCTTCGTGGATGCCCAGCTCGGCCGCCTGCTGGACGCCTTAGAGCGCCTGGAGATGGTGGACAACACGCTCGTCGTGTTCTGGTCCGACCACGGCTACCACATGGGAGAGCACAAGCTCTGGCAGAAGACGACCTTGTTCGAGAATTCGGCTCGCGTGCCGTTCTTCATCGCCTCGCCAGCGCACCGCGAGACTGCCGGCCTGAGCACGCGCTCTCTAGCCGAGCTGGTGGATGTGTACCCCACCTTGGCGGAGCTCTGCGGCCTCGCCCCTCCCAAGCACTTGGCCGGAAAGAGCTTGGTGCCGATTCTTGAAGACCCCACGCAGTCCGTCCGCGACTCAGCTCTCACTACGTTCGATACGAATGACCGAGTGAATCCTCGGCGGCCGTTGCGTCCCAGAGCCGTTGGCTACACCGTGCGGACGGATCGCTGGCGCTACACCGAGTGGGGCGCGGACGGGGCAGAGGGGGTTGAGTTGTACGACCACTGGACTGATCCCAAGGAGTACGTGAATCTTGCCAAGGCACCCAGCCAGCAAGGCACGGTCAAGGACTTGAAACAGCTGCTCAAGCGGCGGGTCGCCGCGGCCACGGCGGCACCGGACCTGTAGACCAGTTCCAGAGACGTCTTCTGCTCAGCGACAGTCGCGACCAAGCCGCCACATCCGCCTAGCAACCGTCAGCTTCAAGTGCGCTACCCTCGGCTGTACCGCAGGCGAGCGACTTGAGCCGCTGCGTGCCGGATCCCTTTGATGAACGGCATCTTGTAGCAAGTTGGTTGAAGGAAGCAGGACACGTCATCATGCGAACCGTCAACCTCACCGAGGCCAAGACGCATCTGTCGCGTCTAGTTTCGGCCGCTGCCAACGGCGAGCCGTTTATCATCGCCCGTGCCGGTAAGCCGTTGGTGAAGGTAGTTCCAATTGACTCACCCGGGCCGGCAATGCGACGGCGAACGGGTTTCTTGAAGGGGATGATCAAGGCCCCACCTGCTTTCGACCGCATGGGAACGGATGAGATCGAGGGGCTGCTTGAGGGAGACTCGTGAGATTGCTACTTGACACCGATGTGCTGATATGGGTGACAGCCGAGCCGGACAGAGTTTCGAATGAGGTGCTCCGGATCTCCGAGAGCCTCGAGACGGAGCTCGTACCCAGCGCCGCCTCGGTCTGGGAGGTTGCGATCACGCGTACTTTGGGGCGTGAGGACTTCGACGTTGATCCGCGCCTGCTGCGAATAGTCTTGTTGGAGAGCGGCTACTCGGAAGTTGGCATCACCGGCGCACACGCAGCTGCAGTTGCTAGTCTTCCACCCTTCCACAAAAACCCGTTCGATTGGATTCTAATCGCGCAGGCTCTAGCCGAAAGCTTCATGCGCCTAACTGGGGACCCCATAGTCGCGCAGTACCCCGGGCCGATCATGAGAGTATGGGCGAGCCGCCTCGTTTGCCACGCTCATTCAGGAACCCGCTTCTGTGGCCGCTTTCACCACCGGGGTGCGGAGCTTGCCGTGGTTCGTGGAGTAGTATTGTTGATCGTGGCACGGGGCTCGCAGGCTTCCGCCAGATCCCTGTTGCTGTGACGAGGGCCAACCAATGAACTCAATGCTCGACACCCTAAATCGCCGGGGATTCTTGGCTGCGGTCGCGGCCGGCATGGCGCTTCCAGCCGCCGATGCTGCCGAGGACAGCTTCGAGCCGCTGTTCAACGGCAAGGATCTCGACGGCTGGGAGGGAGATCCGTTCCTGTGGAAAGTCGAAGACGGCATGGTGGTCGGTCGCTCTCCGGGCATCGCCTACAACGACTTCCTCACTACGACCGAGGAGTACTCGGATTTCATCCTGCGGTTCCAGATCCAGCTCGTAGACAATGTCGGCAATAGCGGCGTGCAGATCCGCAGCCGCCGGGTCTCGGGCTCGATGGAGATGATCGGCTACCAAGTCGACGTTGGCCCGAGCTGGTGGGGCAGCTTGTACGACGAGTCGCGGCGCAGGGTCACTCTGGCGGCACCTTCCGAGGCCACGATCAAGAAGGCGCTCAAGCCGACAGACTGGAACGACTACGAGGTGCAGGCGAGCGGCAAGCACATTGTGCTCAAGCTGAACGGGGTGGTCACGGTGGACTACACCGAGGAAGACGAAAGCATCGAGCAAACCGGACTTATCGGACTGCAAGTGCACTCCGGACCGCCGCTGGAAGCGAGATTCCGCAACATCCGCATCAAGCGCCTATAGATCCCGTTGCCCTCAGCGCTGTCGAGTGCGCCCAACTCCATTGCGCGGGCCCCTACAGCAAGTCGAGCCAGTTCGCCTTGCGGCGGGCCAGCTCGCCAATGATCGGCACTTGCCACATATGTCCTTGCCACGCCATGTACGCCGCTCGCACCCAGCAGGCTGCTACCACCAAGTGCATTAGGTTGGAGAGCAAGCCCTCGAGGAAAACGAACGAAAGCGTCCAGGTGAGCGCGGCGAGGATGATGGATGCCAGAGTCAGCAGCAAGCACTGGTAGCTGTGGAAGCGTGCAAATCGATTCTGGCTGTATGGCTCGATGATGAGCAGCGCCAGTGCTGGAACCGGCGTGAAGTAAGCCAGCAGCCCAATCTGCCTCTCGTCAAATCCGCCCAGTTCCGATTCCGCGCCCGTTCCAGCCTCGTTCCGGGCGGTACCACTCGCATGGTCGACTCGAGCGCCGCACTGCCCGCAGTAGCGCGTGCCGGCGAGCTCCGCGCCACACTGCGTGCAGTACTTCATTGCTGCCCTCCGACAGACTGGTAGTATAGCCGCTGATGAAGCGTTCACTCGCTGCCCAGGCTGGGCGTTCGGGGCGGGCGGCAATGCTGGCCGCAGCGCTGGCATGGCTGCCCCTGAGCGGCGCGGCAGTCGAGATCGTAGCCCATCGCGGTGCCTCGTACGATGCCCCCGAGAACACCCTCCCGGCGGTAGAACTGGGCTGGGAGCAAGGCGCGGATGCGGTGGAAGTCGATATCCACCAGACGAGCGACGGGAACGTCGTTGCGATTCACGACCGTGACACGCGGCGGGTCACCGGCAAGCTAGGTGTCGTGGCCGAAATGCGGTTGGACCAGCTGCTCCTGTTGGACGCCGGCGCATGGAAGGGGGCACAGTGGTCGGGCACGCGGATCCCCACTTTGGAGCAGGTGCTTGAGACAGTGCTGCCCGGCAAGACGCTCGTGGTAGAGATCAAGTGCCCCAGAGACGTTCTGCCGGAACTGGAGAGGGTGCTGGATGCATCCGGAAAGCGGGAGCAGGTCATGCTGATTGCGTTCGACTACGACACGATCAGCGAGGCGAAGCAAAGGATGCCAGACCGGCCCTGCTACTGGCTGTACGGCTTCTCAGAGTCAGAGGCTGCCACTTATGCGGTGCGGTCGCAGGACGATTTGCTCGAAAGAGTGCAGAGGGCCGCGCTCGACGGGCTCGACGTCAGGCACAGCGGCCCGTGGACCGCAGGGTTGGCGGACGCCTTGCGCAAGCTGGGCAAGGCCCTCTATGTCTACACCGTGAATGATGCGGAACAAGCGCGCAGGCTCCGGGACGTGGGCGTGGCGGGCATCACGACCGACCGGCCGGCGTTTCTCCGCAAGGCGCTTGCAGAATGACCCTCCGGACGGTCCTCGCCAGGCTCGCCGTACTGGCTGCAGCGGTTGCTCTGGCGCACGTTTTCTTCGCTCAGTTCTGCGATCTGGTCTATGGTTGCGGATGCGAGGCTCCCTGGGCCGGCGCCGCACGGCACTGCAATATTCACAACGCCGCGCCTCCCCACTGCCCGTGGTGCTTGGACGAGGGATCGCTCGGCCGGCTGTCGCTCGGTGCCGTCGTTGTCGCGCAGTGCGCCTTGACGCTTTGGCCGGGCAGATTCGGGCTGGTCCGCGCGATCGCGACCTTCTTGGCGTTTCCCGTCGTCGGGGCGATTGGCGGCCTGCTCGCAGGGCTCGGCACGCAGTATTGGCAGTGAGGGCGCCGTTCAGCCGCCCTTCGCGCGCCTGGCTCAGACCTTTTCGGGCACCACGTAAGGGAGCCGGTAGCGGCGCGAGAGCATCTCGTTGGCCATCCCGTTGCCGACGAATCGTCCGGTCCCTCGATCTGTATGCAACTGCTGCCCGCAACGGTAGCTGATATTCGCAAGGTGACACAGCTCGGCCGCTGCCGCACCGACCTGCACGTCGGCGTTCAGCGCGTAATGGTTCCGCGAGCGCACCGCCTCGACGAAATTGGCCATATGCGGGCGGGGGTCCCAGATTTTGTCTTCGTGAGGCTCTTCCTCGTGGGTCTTCTGCCGCTCGTCCCCCATGAAGATGCGGAATCCGTACGGGTCCACGACCATGTAGCCTTGGTCGCCGAAGAAGATGTTGCCCACGTAGCTGCTGCCGCGCAAGGGTGCGCCACCCTCGTTCGGGCTGGACAGGTTGCGTACGTCGAAGACGATCTCGGACCTGTCAAAGCGAAAATGCGCCTGTTGCGTGTTTGGGGTCTCTTGGTCGTCCTGCCAGACGAACTTGCCCCCGCTTGAAGAGATCGCCCTAGGCCTGCCGTATTCGGCAAGCCCCCAGCGGCATATGTCCATCTCATGTACGCCCTGGTTGCCGATATCGCCATTGCCGGTATCCCAGAACCAGTGCCAGTTGTAGGCGAAGCGGTTCTTGCTGTAGGGCCGCATCGGGGCTGGCCCGAGAAACAGGTCCCAATCTAGGCCGGCGGGAACCGGCTCCTCCGGCGTGTGACCGATCGACTTCCTGCGGCGGAAGCACAGTCCGCGAGCCATGTAGACCGTGCCGATCGCGCCTTCGCGGAGCATGGCCATCGCTTTGCGCTTGTGCCCGATGGAGCGGCTCTGCGAGCCGACCTGCACCATGCGCTTGTACTTGCGGGCCGCCTTGACCATCTGCTCGCCCTCGAATGCGTTGTGGCTGGCCGGTTTTTCGACATAGACGTCCTTGCCTGCCTGGCAAGCCCAGATGGTGCTCAGCGCGTGCCAGTGATTGGGCGTTGCCACCGACACAGCGTCGATGTCCCTGTCCTCGAACAGCTTGCGCATGTCCGCGTATTCCTTGGGAGCGCTGTCTTGAAGGTTGCGCACCATGGCCGATGCGCGTTCGCGCGCCGCTTGGTTGACGTCGCAGATCGCGGCGATCCTGGCACCCGGCACTTCGGAGAAGTATCCGAGGTGGCCGCGCCCGCGCCCGCCCGTGCCGATGACAGCCAGGTTTACGGTGTCGTTGGCTCCAAGCACCGGAAACGCACTGCTCGCCACGACTGCTCCAGCCCCGCGAAGGAATGTCCGTCGACTGGCTTGGCTCATGGCGTACAGCGTACTACAGGGACTTTGCAGTCCGGCCTGTGGTACCTTCACTTGCTTGTTGCCGTTCCGACAACTCATCCGCTCCCTGCTGCTGGCCAGCCTGGTCGCTGAGCTAGCTGCCGCGGCGGTCCTCGGGCGCGTCGAGACATCGGTGCGCACCGCGCAAGGCCTCGATGCCGACTTGCGGACCCTGTGCGACGCGATCGGCCCGCGCATGGCCGGCACGGAGGCCATGCGGGACGCCCTGCAGTGGGGACTGCGGTCGTTTCAAGAAGCCGGCTTGCAGACCGCAAGGCTGGAGCCGGTTCCGATCCCTCGGGCGTGGCGCGAGGGCGAGACCCGAATCGAGGTGGTACAGCCGCGTCCCTTCCGGCTGCGAGCCGCCGCCTCGGCTTTTTCTCCCAGTGTCCGGGAGCCAAAGGAGGCAGAGCTGGCGCTAGGAGGGAGCGGCCAAGAAGGGGCGATTCTCCAGGCTGGCGAGAGCTTGCGCGGCAAGATCGTCTTGGTGGAGCTGCGCGAGGCCTCCTCGCTGGAGAGCCTGGGGCTGTCCCAGCGCGATGCGATGGTGGCCGTCCGCGAGGCTGCCGAGGTTGGCGCGCTTGCGGTGCTGATCGTTTCGACCCGCCCGCGGCAACTCCTCTACCGGCACGTCAATAACCTCTCGGCCGAGCTGGACCCGATTCCGTCGGCACTGGTCGCTCGCGAAGACGGCCTGCGCCTCGCTCGCCTGCTCGAGCTGGATGAGCGCGTGCGGGTCCGATTGGACATGCCCAATCAGATCGGATCTTCGTTCGAGACGGCCAACGTCGTGGCAGAAATTCCCGGAGACGGCCTGCCGGACGAGATCGTGCTGCTTGGAGCCCACCTCGATTCGTGGGACATGGGCACGGGCTGCTTGGACAATGCCGTGAACGTCGCCTTGGTCCTGCACGTCGCGCGCGCGATCGCCGAAGCGGGAGTGCGGCCGCTGCGCACCTTGCGTTTCGTGCTGTTCGGCGGCGAGGAGTTCGGCCTGTTCGGATCGCTGGCATATGTCGATTCGCATCGCGCCGAACTCGACCGCCACGTGGCGACTCTAGTGCATGACATGGGTGGCGGGCCTCTGAGCGGCTACTCGACCGGGGGCCGCCGCGATCTATTGCGCCAAGTCGAGCGGCTGCTTGGCGGCGCGGACGAATTCGGGCGCCTTCGGCACACTGCGAAGGCGTACTTCATGAGCGACAATTTCACGTTCATGCTGCAGGGCGTGCCGTCCCTATTCGCGGTGCAGGAGACTTCGGACTACTACTCCTCCTACCACTCCGAGGCCGACACGTTCGACAAGGTCGATATCGACAGCGTCAGGAGTTCGGCGGTGGTTGCCGCACGGACGCTGGTCGGGATCGCGCAAGAGACGGAGCGCATCGCTGAGAGGTGGTCGGCGGCCGAAGTTTCGAGATGGCTTCAGGACCAAGGGCTGATCAGGCACTTGCGCTTCCTGGGCGTCTGGGATGCATGGCGGCCGCAACGGAACGGCGCCGCTCTCGATTCGAACTGAGCGATGGCTCGATGGCGGATTGGTAGGGTAGGGCGATGGCGTTTCCTCTTGGCCCGCAGCCCGGCCTGACGGCTCCGGATGCCGACGAGCGGGGCGCGCGGCGCGCTTACATGCATGCGCTGATAGCCGAGTTGCAGGACCTGGAGGACGCGGTCCGGCTTGGCGGCGGCCCCAAACGGATCGAGCGGCAGCGCAAGGCGGGGAAGCTGCTGGCGCGGGAGCGCATCGCGGCCCTGCTGGACGAAGGCGAGGAACTGTTGGAACTGGGCCTGCTCATGGCCCACGACGCCCACGGCGGCATGGCTCCGGCGGCCGGCGTCGTGACTGGGATCGGTCGAGTCGGCGGCCGGCAGGTTGCTGTGATGGCCAACGATGCCACCGTGAAGGCTGGCAGCTGGTTCCCCGAGACTGTCTCGAAGGTGCTGCGCATCCAAGAGGCAGCGATGCGCTGCCGCATCCCGATCGTGTACTTGGTTGATTCCGCCGGAGTCTTCCTGCCGGAGCAGCACGGCACGTTTCCGGGAAAATATGGCGGCGCGCGAATCTTCCACAATTGCGCCCGCATGCGTCGCCAATTGAGGATTCCGCAGATTTCCGCCGTGATGGGGCAGTGCATTGCTGGCGGCGCATACCTGCCCGCGCTGAGCGACGTGATCCTCATGGTGGAGGGCACGAGCTTCATGGGCTTGGGCGGACCGAACCTGGTCCAAGGCGCGATCGGCCAACAGGTCGAGGCGGAGGCCCTCGGCGGAGCCTCCATGCATACCGAGAAAAGCGGTGTCGCGCACTACCGAGTGGCTGACGATGAGGAGTGCATCGCCCGCATCCGGACGCTATTGCTCGGGCTTCCGCGCACTGCTTCGGCACCGCTGAACCGCTCGGACCCCGAGTCCAGCGGAGGGCTTGACGAGATCTTGCCGAGCGACCGCCGCCTGCCCTACGACATGCATGCGGTCGTCCGGCGCATCGTGGATCGGGACGGGTGCATGGAATTCATGGCCGAGCGCGCGCCGGAGCTGCTGTGCGCGAATGTCCAGGTCGGGGGTTGGCCCGTGGGCTTGATTGCCAACCGGCGAGGCTTGTTCCGCGATGGCGAGAGTACCCGCATCGGAGCCATCATCTACGCCGAGACAGCCCGCAAGGCCGCTGAATTCGTGCAGAAGTGCGACCGCCAGGGCCACCCGCTGGTCTACTTCCAAGACGTCACCGGCTTCATGGTCGGACCCCAGGCCGAGCGGAGCGGCATCATTCGGGCCGGTGCCGAAATGGTCGAATCGATGGCGACGACGCGCGTGCCCAAGATCGTGGTGACCTTGCGGCACGCCAGCGGGGCGGGGTACTACGCGATGGCCGGCCAGGGGTTCGATCCGGAGTTCATTTTCGGCTGGCCAACGGCCCGGGTCGGCGTCATGGAAGGCGAATCGGCTGTCCAAGCGATGTTCGCGAGCGAATTGCGGGCACTAGAAGGAGATGATTCCGGCCCGCCGGAAGACCTGCTGGACGAAATTGAGCGTACGCGCCAGCAGTATGACCGCACACTCGACGCCAACTGGTGCGCGTCCAAGGGGCACGTAGATGCCATCATCCGCCCCGAGGCCACGCGGGACGTCTTGATCAGCTGCTTGGAGGCCGTTCAAGGTCACGGGTATGCGCTAGCTACGAAGGGCTGATTGCCGCCGCACTCGCCGGCTCGAAACGGGAGCCAAAGCCCCAGCGTCAAATTTCAGGGGCCTGTGCAAGAATCAAGAATTGGTGCGATGAGAGGGAGGGTTAGCTTCGCAGCCGTCGGCGCTCTTGCCATAGCGTCCGTCGCCACCGCCCCTGTATTCGCCGCTCCCGAGCACTTCGACAAGGTCGCTTGCGGGAATCCGCGCACTGCGCAGGAAGCTGTTTTCTTGGCGCAGCAGCGGCGGTTGTCGGAGGTAAAGGAGAGCTTCAGTGCCCGTGCCCAGACCGGACCGTCCGTGCCGACCAGCGTGGATGGCATCGCGATCGTCGAAGCCACGAATGAAGTGCTCTCGCCGCCGCACCCGTTTGACCTAGCCGAGTCCTCGATCACGATCACGCCCGAGCAGGACAGTTTCCGAGTCGCGGCTTCCAAGTTTCCCGACGGGGCGCCGCTGCCCGAAGAGGGAACGCCGTTGGATCTGGAGGATGACGACTTCAAGCTCGTCGAATTGCCGTTCTCGTTTCCCTACTACGGTTCGTCGCATGACAGTCTCTTCGTCAATTCCGATGGCAATCTCACGTTCGTCTACCCGGAGGCGAGCTCTCGGCCTAGGAACTACTCGCGCGCTGCCTACGGCCCGGCGCGGATCGCCCCCCTATTTCGCGATCTGGACCCGAGCCGCGGAGGAAGCGTCCGGGTTGCGGCAACATCCGAAGCGTTGACAGTGGCATGGCATGCTGTGCCGGTGTTTACCGAGGGACCCGTGGGAGACGCGCAGACCTTCCAAGTGACTATCCACCGAAACGGCGCCATCGAATTCCGCTATGGGGATGTAAACCTCCTCGATGCGGTGGTCGGCGTGTTTAGCGGCCGGGTCTCGAGCGGTGTCGAAACGGTCGACTGGAGTTCGGTCGAGTCCGAGCTCTTCGACGCGGACAGCATTCTTGCCGAGGTCTTCGTCAGCGATCCGGCTATCGACGAATTCGCAGTGGTGCATTCGTTTTATCGCACCCACGAGGATGCCTATGACACGGTGGTCGTCTTCAACGATCTCGAAATGGACGCCAGCGATTTTTCGCTCGCCCACGCTTACACCGTGCGCAACGAGGTTCGCGGAATCGGCGAGTTTATCTACGACAGCGGCCGTGTGTTCGGCTCGCCTCGCCGCCTGTCGTCATTCGTCAATATGGGCGCGCTATCGGACTACCCCTCCAGCCCGGCCGCGCCGATCCGCGGACTGCCGCATTCTTCGATGCTGACGATCTTGGCGCACGAGGTTGGACACCGGTTCCTGGCTTATACGCCGTTCAAGGATCCCGAGACCGGCGAGCTGTCCGACGCCCTGCTCGGGCGCCAGTTCGCGCACTGGAGCTTTTTCTTGAACTCTGCTGCTTCTGTGCTCGAGGGCAATGCCATCAAGGACAACGGCGAGGGCACTAGTCCCCGCTTCGAGACCACTGCTGCAACGCAGACCTACAGCCTCCTCGACCAGTACTTGATGGGACTGCTGGATCCGTCGGAGGTGTCGCCGACGTTCTTGGTCACGAACCCCACGTCGGCGACGGCGGCGCTCGGCAATGCGTCGCGCACGCCGGAAGTCGGCGTGGAGTTCGACGGAGTCCGCAAGGAGATCCGCGTGGAGGACATCATCGAGGCAGTCGGTCCCCGCCGGCCCGATTCTTCTGTGTCCCAGAGACACTTCCGCCAGGCGTTCGTCCTGCTGGTTGATGAGGGAGTCCAGCCCAAGCCGGAATCACTGCGCACGTTGAGGCAGCTGAGAAGGTGGTGGCTGTCGTTCTTCGACTTGCATTCCGAATCCAGGGCTTCAAGTGAGGCCGAGTTAGTGCGGATGCTGCATTTGTCCACGTGGCCCGCAGGCGGGCTGCTGGTCGGCTGTACCGGCTCGGCGCAGGTCATGATCTCCGAGTCTCGCGACACCGACCTCGTCGTGAACCTTCGGCTTGACGGTGCCATTGCCGAAATCCCCTCCACCGTGACGATCCCGGCGGGGGAAGTATTAGCCGAATTTGAGGCTCGCGCGCTCGAAGCTGGCACGGCAACCCTCACGGCGGAAGCAGCCGAGACCGGTTATGACCGCTTGGAGACTCGTTTGGTAGTACGTGACGACGCCACGGAGCTCAACTTGGAGCCGCTGCACTTCTCGGAGCAATATGGCATTGCGGGCTCGAAGCTGGCCGAGCCGCTGGAGTACCGAGTTCGGGACGAGAACTTGGTGCCCTATAGCGGAATCGAGCTTGCATTCACGGCGACCGGCACGGACGCCGCCGAATCGCTGTCCAGTAGGACCGACGCGTTCGGACGAGCCGAGATCGAGTGGCCCCTGGCGTCTTCGGCAGGCCAGCAGACATTGACGGCGACTATCAGCGGCGCGCCCGATGGCGGCGTCGAGACCCAGGCGGTCGCATCCGAGAATCCGCCTGCGGTGACGGCCGCTCTCACGGCCAATGCCGCGAGTGGCGAAACTGCGGATGGAGGCCGGGGATTCGCCCGCGGGAGCTTGGTGACGATCTACGGCAATGCCTTGGCGACCGGGCCGTTCGAAGCTGATACGCTCCTGCTTTTCGACAATCCGGCTCTTCCCGTGGATCTGGGCCTTAGCAGCGTGCATGTCGCTGGAGTGGCAGCTCCGCTGGTGAAGGTGTCCCCGACAGAGATTTCCTTTCAGCTGCCCTTCCAGATTCCTGCGGATACGGCGGACATCGTGGTGTCGTCCCCGTTCGGGCGGACAGATCCTGTGACGATCACCTTGGGTTCTGCACAGCCGGGCATCTTCCCGGATCGGGTGAGCGGGGGGGCGCGCGCTGCCGTGGAAGATCCGAACAACCCGGGAGGCGGCGTGCTGCCGCGTGCGGGGGGCTTGCTGGAAATCTATGGCACCGGATTTGGAGCGGTCAGCCCGCCCGGACGCACGGGGCGGCCCGGACTCTCCATGCCCAGGCAGAACGTCGTTGCAGAAACGGAAGCGTGGGTGGACGAACAGACCGTCGAGGTCACCCTGAGCGCGCTGTCGCCTTTCGAAGCCGGCGTCTATGTGGTGACGCTAGACCTGCCGGCAGATCTCCAACCTGGCGATCACACGGTCAAGATCGCAGTGGGAGGCCAGGAGAGCAATTCGGTCGCGTTCGAGTCGGAATAGTACGAAACGCCATGTCGCTAGACTCTTAGGATGTTGGGCGCGGTGCTTCGCTGGAGCCTCTTCACTAGTACCGTCCTAGCGCTGGTCTTGGTGCCTTTCTTGCTGTTCGAGGAGAGCATCGCGCGTCTCTCGGAAACGTTGCTGCAAGGCTCCGCAGGTCGGCTGTCGGTCGCTGTGGCCGTCGTGTTGCTGCTTGCCTCCGACCTGTTCGTGCCCGTCCCCTCGAGCTTAGTGGCGACAGCTTCGGGGCTATTGTTGGGTCTGGTGCCAGGCATGGCTGCCACGTGGGTCGGGATGCAATCCGGGGCGCTCGCCGGTTACGGCGTCGGCCGTCTGGCTGGCAGGCGGTTTGCCGCCCGCATAGTGGGCGAATCCGAGCTTCAGCGCGCCACCCGCGCTCATGCCCGCTGGGGCGGCCTTTTCCTGATTGCGTCACGGGCCGTGCCGGTTCTGGCCGAGGGTTCCGTTGTGATCGCGGGGGTGGCAAGCATGCCGCTTCTGCGCTTCTTTGTTTGTGTCGGCATGTCGAATCTCGCGATTGCGGCGGTCTATGCGGGTGTGGGAGCATACGTCCGCGACGTCAACACATTCTTGATGGCGTTTGCGGCTTCTATCCTGCTTCCCGGGTCTCTGATGCTGGGGCACCGGGCACTTGCCGGGCGAGCGGCACGCCGCTCCGCGGCCACGCAGTGGGGACGGACCCTCTGATAGCTGGGCTGGGAGAGCGAGCATGTCCCAAATGTTGCCCGGTGTGCTGACGCTCACTACTGACTTTGGCTACCGCGACCACTATGTAGGGGCCATGAAGGGCGTGGTGGCCAGCCTCGCTCCGGGCGTGCAGGTCTTCGACATCACCCACGATGTGCCGAGCTTCGACATTGCCGAGGGCGCGTTCGCGATCGCGCAGGCATGGCGCAGCTATCCCGACGGCACGGTCCACGTGGTGGTCGTGGATCCCGGAGTCGGGTCGTCGCGGGCGCCCATAGCGGCAGCGGCGGGCCAGCATTTTTTCGTTGCACCGGACAACGGAGTGCTGTCGCAGGTCTTGGAGTCGGTCGGGGCGTCCCGTGTCCGCCGGGTCGAAACCCGGCACGGTCTGCGGGCGATGAGCCGCACGTTTCACGGGCGCGACCTGTTTGCCCCGGTCGCGGCTAGATTGGCCTCTGGTCTGAAGTTCGAGGATGTCGGCCCCAGCATGGCCGAACCGGTTCGGCTGCCGCCGGTCGTTGTCGCTGCCGGCATCGGGGCCGTACTCCACGTAGACCGGTTCGGGAACATCGTGACTAGCTTTCGTCCGGACCACCTGACCGACGGCGCAGGCCTGGAGATCGGCGGAACGGTCGTTGGCTCGCGAGCCGATTCGTATGCTGATGCTCCCGAAGGGGAACTGTTCCTGATCTTGGGTAGTTCTGGATTTGTGGAGATTTCCCTGAACCGGGGCAGCGCGGCCGCATCTCTGCGAGCGCGCGCGGGAGCGCGCGTCGCGCTGGCACGCCTTCGATCTGGCGAGGAAGTGTAGCGTTCCCAGGGCCGAGCCGAGGTTGCGTCCTAGCGGCTGCCGCGGCCCTCGCTTTTCCGGCTAGACGCCGCAGAACTAGCCCAGGCCTTCCACGAGTCCGTCGTCGGTGACGCGCATGGATTCCGCGGCGGGCACTCTAGGGAGTCCGGGCATCGTCATGATCTCCCCGCAGATGGCCACGACGAAACCGGCCCCCGACGACAAGCGAACCTCCCGAACGGGCACCGAATGCCCGCTCGGCGAACCTAGCAGCTTCGGATCGGCAGAGAAGCTGTACTGGGTCTTGGCCATGCATACCGGGAGCTTGCCGTAGCCGGCCTCATCCCAGCGGCTCAGCTGGCTGCGAACGCGCTTGCTCGCCTCGACGCCATCGGCATGGTAGATCCGCCTCGCGACGACCTGCATCTTCTCGAGGAGGGGCATTTCGTCCGGATATAGCGGCGCGAATCGGCTCTCGCGCTTCCGCAGCATTGCAATGACGTGACGCGCAAGCTCCTCCGCTCCCGCCGAGCCGTCCGCCCAGTGCGTGCAAGGGATCGCTTCGATGCCGCGGCCGCTCACGTAGGACTGGATGGTGGCAACCTCGTCATCAGTGTCCGTAGCGAAACGGTTGATTGCCACCACGGCCGGCACTCCGAACTGCCGGACGTTGTCGATGTGTCGACCTAGATTGGCGCAGCCCTTCTCGACCGCGGCGGCGTTCTCGGCAGCGAGGTCATCCTTCCCGACTCCGCCATTCCACTTTAGAGCGCGCACGGTGGCGACGATTACTGCCGCTTCGGGATTCAGCCCGGCGCCGCGGCACTTGATGTTGAAGAACTTCTCGGCTCCGAGGTCCGCGCCGAACCCGGCCTCGGTGACTACATAGTCCGCCAGCTTCAGCGCTGTCTTGGTTGCGATTACGGAATTGCAGCCGTGGGCGATATTTGCGAATGGGCCGCCATGGATGAACGCTGGGGTGTTCTCGATGGTCTGCGCGAGATTGGGTTGCATCGCGTCCCGCAGGAGCACGCTCATGGCACCATCAGCGCGGAGGTCACGGCAGTACACGGGAGAGCGGTCGGGGCGGTAGCCGACGATGATTTCGCCAAGGCGTCGTCTCAAGTCGCTCAGGTCGCTTGCCAGGCACAAGATGGCCATGATCTCGGAGGCGGCCGTGATGTCGAATCCAGTTTCGCGAGGGAACCCGTTGCGAACGCCTCCAAGCGAGCTGACGATTTGGCGTAATGCGCGGTCGTTCGTGTCGAGAACGCGCCGCCAGACCACTCGCCGGGTGTCGATACCCGCGTTGCCACGCCAGTGGATGCTGTTGTCAACCAGTGCAGCTAGCAAGTTGTGAGCGGCGGCAATCGCGTGAAAGTCTCCGGTGAAGTGGAGGTTTATGTCCTCCATCGGGACGACTTGAGCCCGGCCGCCGCCGGTGGCCCCTCCCTTCATCCCGAAACACGGGCCTAGCGAGGGCTCGCGCAAGCAGATTGCAGTCGTGTTGCCCAACTGGCTCAGGGCGTCGCCCAGGCCGACAGTGGTCGTGGTCTTGCCCTCGCCGGGAGGAGTCGGGTTCACCCCGGTAACCAGGAGCAGCTTTCCGTTCGGTCGCTCGCCCAGCGAATCCGTGAACTGCCCGGACAGCTTTGCCTTGTCTCGCCCGAACGCAAGGACGTGCTCGCTCGGGACTCCAAGCTTGGCCGCAATCTCTTGTATCGGCTTGAGTCTGGCTGCACGCGCTATTTCGATGTCGGTGTTGAAAGAAGCCATAGGAAGCAGTCCGCTCCAGATCGACGAAGATTATTGGATTACGTGCTGTCAGGACCGACCCCAGCGAAGACTGTGGGCCGGCGAGGAATTGGCTGTCCGCTGAGAACCGCTAGGGCGGGGCACTTGTAGCGAGCCGTTTCGGCGAAGGCAGGCCTGCCGTCCAAAGGATGTCATAACACGAGAACGTCCTTGATATTTCGGATTGTAGCTGACAGGTTGAAATCTCGGGATCCGGAGTCGGATGGCGGGCGGCGTTAGACCGCTCGTGTTGCGCCGGGTCCGAGCTCCACAATTCAGCGGCCGCGGGGTGCGTGAAGAAGGCGCCCGTTGGGATTGTTTTCATCGTTGAGAGTAGCGCCCTGGCCGACGCTGCTCCATTGGCTGGGCTGGCGCGCCGGGTTTCGCTCTCTAGCTAGTCGGCGCGAGAAATGGGGTATGTATTTGGCTTGCTCCTGAGATAGCGGTAGGGATTAACGCTTAGCCCCTTGGAACTCACTTCGTAGTGGACATGTGCGCCCGTCGTGCGCCCGGTCGATCCGACGAAACCGATCAGCTCGCCACGCTGGACCGGCTGGCCGGGTCGAACAAGGTATTCCTTGAGATGTCCGTAGGTCGTGCTGAAGCCGTTCCTACCGTGGAGTATCTTCACACAGTTGCCGAGTCCGGCATCCCAGCCCGCCGTCGAGACGAATCCATCTGCCGTCGCCCGAACTGGGGAACCATACGGCGCGCTAATGTCGATCCCGCTGTGGAACACGCCCTTGCCGTGGAATGGGTCCAGGCGTCTTCCGTAGGTGCTGGTGATGTATCCCTTGACTGGCCAGATCGAAGGTGTGGTGTTTGCCAGCAGGAACGAGCCGTCGACTGAAGAGCGGTCAAGCGCAATCTGGAGGCGGTCAAACTGGTTCATCGACGCGTAGTAGGCCGGGGCTAGATCCGAGCCGAAGGCATCTTCGCCCCTGGAGGCGTCGCGCTGAATGCCGTAGGCGATCGAGACTTGGTACGCCAAGCCACTCAGCGAGGCTAGCTGTTCCTCGCGCTCTTGCGAGGTCAGCACTAGGCTCTCGTACTCCTCGCGCAGCGCCTCGCTCTGGGAAAGCAGCCGCTCTGCCTCCTTCGCCTTCTTGAAGTATCCGGCCGCCAGGCCGATGGCGACCAGCAGCGCGACTACAACAAGGCTAGCGGCTACCTGCAATCCCCAGTGCGGGAGCTCGAAGCGCCCGAGACGCCCCAGCCTAGGGTGGGCAATAATGACTAGGAATCGTTTGTCTCGCATGCGGAACCTAGTGCTGGCGCAGTGAACTGATCAATGCGCGCGAGCGACATTGCGCGATCTTGGGCCCCAAGTACCCAAGGTATACGACGGTCGACAGCGTTGTCAAGTTGCGTTCCGGTCAAACAAAGCCTTCGCGATGTGCGATTTAGCGCGAATCGATTCGCGTTAGGCCATGGAAGATCAGCTCATCCGGATGATTGAGGCCCTCTGGGCTGGCCGGGGCAACTCTCGCGTCGCGGTCGGCGGAGGGGACGACTGCGGTGTGCTGCGCGTGTCCGATGGCGCGGTTGATTGGCTGGTGACTTCGGACCAACTGATCCAGAACCGCCACTTCGTTCGGGATAGGCATCCCCCGCGGGATCTAGGCCGCAAGGCGCTTGTCCGATCGCTCAGCGACATAGCCGCGATGGGGGGCAGGCCGCTGTGCTTCTTGCAAACCGTCTGCCTGCCTGACTGGGCGGCGCGCTCGCAGTGGCACGAGGAATTCCAGCAGGGGTTGCGGGCAGCAGCGGACGATCTCGATCTCCCTGACCTGGCGTTGTTGGGAGGGGATGTTGCCGCCGGCGATCTGTTTGTCGCAACGGTGACCGCGATCGGGCAGGTCGCCGCGGGAACCGCTCTGTTGCGCAGCGGCGCTCGCCCGGGCGACCAGCTGTATGTGTCTGGTAGCTTGGGCGGCTCGGCACGAGGATTGGAGATCCTGCTCGGCGATCCCGACCCGCCGCTCGGCCACCCGGCCGTCCGGCGTCACTGCGCTCCCACCGCTAGACTTGCGCTGGGACGGACGTTGCGGGAACTTCCGGCAACAGCTGCTTTGGATCTCAGCGACGGGCTCTCGATAGACGCTAATCGCCTGGCTGACGCCAGCAGTGTTGCACTGGTCATCGAAGCGTCACGCGTGCCTGTGTTTCCCAGCGCGGAGTTAGCCGACGCTCTGGTCTCAGGCGAAGAGTATGAGCTGTTGTTCACGTGCCACAGTGCTTGTGCAGGCTTGGAAGATTTAGATGTAACGGCGATCGGCAGGGTGGAAGTGGGATCGGGCGTCTGGCTGGAATCCGACGAAGGGCGACGGCGGCTCGGTCCCGAGGGATTCTCCCACTTCTGAAGGGGAACGCTCTTTTCGAGATGGCTGGCTTCTGCCGCCGACAGATGGGTTGCCGCGTATGCCCGCACCCCCGAATGGTACGATCTCGGGGGCGAGATCAGCGGCGATCTAGATGACCGCTCTGCCCCTGCCGGGAACGATCGCTTGCGAGTCTCTTCCGAGATGTAGTTCGGGCCTCAATCCAAGGCGCGACCTTGAAACACCGCAACTAGGGAGCTCGCGTCCAGTGCGGCCGTGAACCAAGCGACCAGCTCTCGGCCTGCGAAGCACTTGCTATACGGCTCAGGACCGCCTCCGGCAGCCTCCCAAATCGATGCTCACGGAGCCGGGTCAATAGATCGGCCTTTCCCTTGGCCTCGCCTTGGGCCAGTCCTTCAGCCACGCCCTTGTCGAGCAGTTCCTGTACGACTTGACCTACCATCGTCTCTCCCCGGCCCGGCTTCGCCGCTTCTGCCGCCTCGCTCAATTTGTGCTCGCGCACATTTCAGACGCTCATAAGCTACACCACCACCTGTCTCTCGAAGTCAGATTGGTCCGGTAGAGCCGCCCGTCTGGATGGCGGCGACCTCATCCCGTACCTGACGGGAGCGAACTGCACGCCGCCCCACGACCGGCTATAGTGGGCCAGGGCGGAGGGGCGCAGGCTCGCCGTGCGCACGGCGGAGCGAAAGATGGTTAAGGTTTACCCGTGTGATGGCGAGAGACCGACCGAGCTGTACGCGGTCGAAGAGAATGCCGGCGAGAGGAGAGACCTCGCGAAGGAGGGAGCCGTCCAGGCGCCCGACCTGCTCGAAGCGGTGATGCCTTGGGCAGCCACGCATGCCAAGCCTCTGTGGGTACCCTAAGGGGCGGAGGCCGGAACGCTGGCGCGACCGGCCGGCTAGCGGCCCTCGCCCTTCCGAGCGGCGACATCCCATGCGTGGGAGTGATTGGTCGCGGGTCGGGGACGCGCGGGATGGCCACTACCGGGCCAGACTCCGCGGGGGTGGCGGCATGGCTTGGCTGGTTTTCCAGCTAAAGTCTTCGGAAACGTTGACGGTAGTCACTCGGAGCGACTCTCACGACGCGCTGGAATGAGCGTCTCATCGAGTCTGCGCTGCGAAAGCCGCACGTTGTCGAGATTTCATCCATCGACTCGTCGGTTTCTTCAAGTCGCTGACGCGTAGCGTCGATTCGAAGCTTTTCAACGAACGCAGCAGGTGTCTGTCCGACCTCGTGCCGGAAAACGCGCGAGAAGTTGCGTAGGCTCATGTGAGCCCGCTCGGCCATCGCTTTCACGGAAAGGTCGCCAGACAGATTGTCCGCAGCCCACGCAACTAGCTCGTTGATCACGTGCCGCTCAGTGTGTTGTGATTCCAACGTCGCACTGAACTGGGACTGTCCGCCCGGGCGACGCATGAAGACTACTAGGTTTCGGGCGCATTCCAGTGCGACCGCCTGTCCTAGATCTTCCTCGACAAGTGCTAGCGCTAGGTCTATACCCGCCGTGACGCCGGCAGACGTATAGACATTTCCGTCCTTTACAAATATCGAATCGGCCTGGACATCGATTCTCGGGAAACGCGCAGCTAGATCCTCGGCACCCCGCCAGTGCGTTGTCGCTCTCTTGCCGTCAAGTAGTCCTGCCTCGGCGAGAAGAAAAGCCCCGCCGCAGATTGAAACGATACGGCGAGATCGATCGGCTAGCCGTTGCAGAACGGTTGAGGCATGTGTAGGCGTCTTTGCGACAAAGGCCAGGTCCGCAGCTGGAACGATCAGCGTGTCGATGACGCCACGGCAACGCCTGGCCGGCCGGTGGCTGCTCATCGAAATCCCCCCGCCAGAGGCAATAGTTGTAGAGCTGTCGCCGCTCACCAGCTCCAACTCGTACGGTGGCGATTCTCCGCTTGCGAGCCTGTTAGCCAGAGAGAACACTTCCCAAGGGCCGGCCAAGTCAAGCAGCACAACTTGAGGAAATGCCAGAAACACGACACGCTGTTTCTGGCCGCGTCTTGCGTTGTGTGCTGGATGCTTCATGGCTCTAAGAGCACGTTTGGCTGATATCGTCGGAACATTGTCATTTACGCCAACGCTGATGTCCAGTATATTTCGAAGAGCGGGCGCTATCGCCCATCCCACTAGTGAGGAGCGCGATGGATAAAGGAAAGATCGACACCAACTTGAATCGGAGACGATTCGTATCAGCAGCCGCCATAGGGTCGGGTGTTGCCCTGATGGGATCAGGTCCAGCTAACGCAAGCAAGATGAAGCTCCAAGAATCAAAGACGAAGTTGCCACCTCCGCACAAAGAGACGAAGCCGGAGGTCGCGATGCTCCTTTATCCAGGCGTCACGCTGCTGGATTTGATCGGTCCGCAGTCAGTACTTGCTCCATCGTGCAACGTTCATGTGGTTTGGAAGAATACGGATCTTCTGGAAACGGACAGTGGCATCGTCATGAAGGCAACCTCGACACTCGAAGAGTGCCCGGAAGACCTCGATGTATTGTTTGTGCCCGGGGGTGAGTTCAGCATCATGCGCGATGAAGGGGTGCTCCGCTTCCTTGCTGATCGCGGATCACGTGCAAGGTATGTGACGAGCGTTTGCGGGGGTTCGATTGTGTTAGGTGCCGCGGGACTACTTCAAGGATATGAAGCAACGTCGCATTGGTCGGCGCGGGACAAGCTAGCCCTTTTTGGTGCAACGCCGGTGGCAGCCAGACTGGTGCGCGATCGCAACCGCATAACAGGCGGCGGCGTAACGGCCGGCATCGACTTTGGCCTTGTGTTGTTAGCGGAACTGCTTGGAGAGGACGTAGCGAAACTGTCGCAACTGGCTTTGGAATACGATCCGGCCCCTCCCTTTGACGCGGGCACGCCTGAACAGGCCGGTCCTGAAATCATGGGCAAGATGCAGGAATGGCTCGGGCCCATGGGAGACGTTTTGACCCCGATGTGTGCCGCAGCGGCAAAGGACATGGGGAAATACACGCCGGTCGTAAACTAGATCGAGTCGTGAAGGAGTGACGAAACCGAATTTGAGGGCTCTTTTGCTATGGATGCGTGCGCCGGCGCGTGGTTGGACTTTCTGTTGTGGCTTTCCTAGCGCTCTACGTGGCGAAATAGCAAGATTGGATTCACCGCTAAGACATGACGGGTCTTCGTCGAGCCGCGCTAGCTGAGGCTGCAACGCTGCTAGCGCTCTTCTGTGTCGCGATGCCCCTCAAGTACATCGCTGGAGCATCCTGGGCGGTGTCCGTGGCGGGATCCATCCATGGACTGCTGTTCATGGTGTTCGTCTGGTTCGTCGTTCGATCTTGGGCAGAGGGCCTGATCAATTGGCTTGGCGCCTTCCGACTTTTCTTCGGAGCCCTGGTTCCGCTTGGTGGCGTAATCAACGAAAGATGGCTGCGCCGCCAAAGCGCTGAAGCTGCCGCACCGTGATATACACGCTCAGCAAAGCCGCGCATCTGGTGACCCTATTTGTATGGATTGGAGGCATGGTTGCTGTTGCGGTAGCTTTGAGATACCCCGTCCTATCGTTCTTAAAGCAGCTAAAGACTTATGACCGTGTCGTGACTTCGCCGGCTATGGTCGCTGCGTGGGCATTCGGGATCATGCTTGCTGTCCAGGGGGGCTGGTTTCCGCACTCTTGGCTGGCGGCAAAGATCTTCCTTGTATTGGTCTTGTCTGGCTTGCATGGAGTTCTAGCAGGAAGATTGCGGCGCGCGGCGGCAGGGACAACAGACCCAGAAGAGAGCGGGAGACTGCTCTTACCCATCGGATTGGTGCTCGTGGCGCTGATCGTCTTGTTGGTAACTCTCAAACCCTTGTCAAGGCTGGACGCACGTTGCGTCGATCCTGCGGCGAGCAACGCCGCCGGTGCGAGAGGGTCAGGTACGCGGAGGCCAAGGCGAGGGGCGAGCGTGGCCGGCGACAACTACTTTGGCCAAGGCCAGGATGCTTATGCTCGGCAGTAGCTGGCATAGGCCAACAGCGGTATCCGAGACGTTTCCGCTGGAAGGGCGGTCGCGTCTGCTAGCTGGCGAGCGACCGCGTAGGAGAACCTCTACACGTCGAGCAGCGCGTCGATTTCGCGGCTGAGCCGGGGAGGTGGAGTGGCCAGCGAGACCAAGACGAAAATGACCGTCGCTGCCAGCAGCGCGACCGCACCGACCGCCAAGCCGGGTGGCAGAAGCGCGTAGCCGTGGCGCGCCGACATCTCCAAGAAGAAATTCAGTGCGATGCTGGTACTGATCGAGGCCACGCAAGCCTGTCCCGTGGCCCGCTTCCAGTTCATGCCTATGCATACGCTGGGAACGATCGCGGCCGCGAACGTCCCCCAGCCGAACGTGCCGAGCAGGGCGATCAGGCTCTCCATGTAGAGCGCAAACACCGCCGATACGACCAGCAGCGCCCCTGTCACGATCCTGGACCACAGCAGCTCGCGCTCCAACGGCCGGCCCCTTAGCGCGATCGGGATGTCGCGCACGACTGCAGCCGCGCCTAGGTTGAGGAACGAGTCGGCCGTAGACATGATTGCCGCCAGCAGGCCCGCGAACACGATGCCCGCCAGCAGTTCCGGCGTGTAGTGCAGCAGGAATGTGGGTGCCGCCAGGTCGGGATTCTCCAGTTCCGGGTGATCGCCTCTGGCGACCAGCGTGCGCATAGCCAGTCCGATCCCCATCCACAGCATGGCCAGCACGAGGTAGCTCGCTCCGGTTGCGAGGGCGCTCCATTTCAGCTGCCGGATGTCCTTGAGCATCATCAGTTTGGTGACCGCGTGAGGCTGTCCGGATGCCCCGATCCCGAAGAGCAGCATCCAGCTCAGGGCGGCCATGTCGCCCCGCGAGCCCCAGGGGCCGAAGTAGTCCGGTTCCATAGCCCACAGCGTCTGGCTGATGGACTCCATGCCCCCTCCGACCTTGAGGCACTGCAGCAGCACCGCGACGGCCGCGCCCAGCATCAGCAGGCCTTGGAACAGGTCCGTATAGACACCCGCCACGATCCCGCCGGCGATGGAGTAGAAGGCCAGCACCCCCAGCCCGATGCTCAGGGCTACCAGCAGGTCGATGCCCAAGACGGCCTGCAGCACGGTGCCGATGGCAAGGATCTGCGTGCCGAGGTATCCGATGACGCCCAGGAAGATGGCCGCGCTCATCGCCAGCGCCGGCCACATGCCGCCATAGCGGGCCGCGATGGCTTCGGGCAAGGTCAGGATCGGTCTCACCTCGACCAGCAGCCGCAGGCGCTTGCCTGTCAGCAGGAAGACCACTGGCAGGCTGAATGCCGATACGAACACCATCCAGAGCGAACTCGAGCCGGATTCGTAGACCAGGCCGGGACCGCCGACGAAGCCAAACCCGCTCATCACGCTCGAGATCGTGGCCATGACCACGACGACCGGCCCCAGAGACTTGCCGGCGAGGAAAAAGTCAGCCGCCGAAGAGGTGCGGCGCATGGCCCACACGCCGATCAACGCGCAACTCGCCAGATAGACGACCACACAGGTGATGATGAGTTGCGAATCGGCGGTCGGCATGGGTCGCTCGGGCGCCTACTGTTTCGAGGAATAGCGCTCAACGAACGCGCGCTGCCGGTCAGGCGGAAGGACTTCGCGATCGAAGATCAGGCCGTAGAGCACGCCCAGCATCAGTCCCAGCGGCGCGATGCCGTACACGAGCAGCGCCGTTCCAGCAGGGAACCCGCCGATGGTCTTGAGCGGCCCGGTCGGATCGTGCAGGTGGAACTGAAGCGCCAGAACGCAGCAGAATCCGATCCCGAACGCCAGCACGGCCGCAAGGGCGAGCCGGGACGGTCGCCCGGGCGAGCGCAGGCCGAGTAGGCACAGCACGACGATCAGTGCCACCGAGGCCATGCCGAGCAGGGCCGCGTTCCCGGCGAATCCGCCGGCCAGCGCGATCAAGCAAATGACAGCGGCCAGAGCCGCCAGCGGGGAATTATTCACTTCCAAGGGGACTCTCGGTCCTCCAGGATCGAATACGCGTCGGTGTACACCTCCGCCATGCGCTCGTCCCACGCTGCGGCGATAGACGGGTCCTCCGGTTGTTCGCCCATGTCGCCGGTGTGCTGGATCCACAGGTCAAGCGCGGATGCCATGCGCGTGAGGATCTGCAGGTGTTCCGGCGACTCTGCGAGATTGTGCAGTTCGTTCGGATCGGTCTCGGTGTCGTACAGCTCTTCTTCCGGCCGGCTGCGGGCGAGAAACGGATTCTCGCTGGCGCTGAGCTGACCGTCCTTCTCCAGCCTGAGCATCTGGCGCCAGATGGGATAGGAGGTCTCCTTGTACCGGTTCAGCTGCATGTAGGGCCGATCGGGGTAGTAGTTGCGGATGTACTTGTAGCGTTTGTCGCGGACTGCACGAATGCGATCAACCGTCTCGTCGCAGCGATCGCGCGCTGCGAACACGTACTCGCGCGAAGCCGCCTTGTGCTCTCGAAGGAAGACGCGCCCCTCGAAGTGGGAGGGCACCTCGATGCCGGCGATCGCCAGCGAGGTGGCCGACAGGTCGATGCTGCTCACCAGTTCGTCGCGCACGCTGCCGGGCTCGAGCCGCCCTGGCCAGCGGATCACCAGGGGCACGCGGATACCGCCGTCGTAGAGAAATTGCTTGTCGCGGGGCATCGGCCGCCCGTGGTCTCCGAAGAAGATCACGACCGTCCGATCCGCGATGCCGTCCTCCTCCAGCCGGTCGAGCACGCGGCCGACCTTCTCGTCGAGCATGCGGACGGCGTCCAAGTATCCCGCCCAGTCTTTCTTGGCGACGTCGCCCTGCGGGTAGTACGCCGGAGGAGCCACGGCTGATGGATCCGTCGGCGAGTCGATGTCGGCGGCGAAGCCCCATGGCTCGGTCGCCTTGCCCCGGTGCGGCTCGAAGATGTTGACCTGAGCGTAGAACGGCTGCCCTTCCGCGCGGTCGCGCCAGTTGCTGCCGTCGAACGGCTTCTTGTACTGGAAATTGAAATCGGTCTTGTTGCGCCCGCCGAGGCCGCTCTGGTGGTCGTTTACGGTGTAGTAGCCTGCTTCGCGGAAGTAGTCCGTGATCAGCCGCACAGGCTCCGGCAGCGCGTAGCCATCGCCGCGATGGCTACGGTGCGCGTGGGCTCCGATGCTCGTCTGGTACATCCCGGTGATGAGCGCGGACCGCGACGGCGAGCAAACCGGACACGTTACGTAGGCATTAGTGAAACGGGCACCCTCGGCGGCGAGGTGGTCAATGTTGGGGGTGCTGACCTCCGTGCTGCCATAGCACGACAAATCGGGCGAGAGGTCGTCTGCGATGATCCAGACGATGTTCCAAGGTTCGGGCGGCGAGACGCCGCATCCGATCGCGCCCGCGGCGGTCACGCCGCCCAGGAACTGCCTGCGTGTAGTGATCATCGTTGCCTCTGGGGACCGCGCGCTGCGGCGGCCGCGCGGATGCTGGCTGCACGGCCGGGAATCCGGGCATGCGCCTCAAGGATTTCGGATATTGTACAGGAACGTGAATTGCAGGCGAATGTCGCCGCCGATGTATTCCCTCGGCAGGGGCGGGAAGGGATTCGAAGCGCTCACGCCGGCGACAGCCGCGCGATCCAGCGGCGGCGCCCCCGAACTCTTGGCGATCACCAGCTTGGGCACGCTGCCGTTGCGTGCGACCGAGAACTGGATCAGAGTGCGCCCCCGACTCATGCCGAGTCGTGCGCTCTCAGGGATCACCGCGAACCAGTTCCGTCTCACCGCTGCCAGCACTTGGGTCAGATAGGGCCTGAAGTCGACACCGCGCGGATCGCTCAGCAGTTCCACGATGCTGCCCGATTCTGCCGGGCTGTTGGGCAGCATCACCCGGGAATTGGAGCCACCGATGCCATCGCCTACTGCTTGTCGCGGAGGCCCGCTGCGTTTCATCTGTTCGATCGCCCCAGAGATGACCTCTCCGGGCCGGGGCGTTAGTTCCAGCGTTCCCAGTTGGGCGCTGCCTTGGCGGCTGGGCATCCGCGCGGGAGGATTCTCCAGCTTCAGGACGGCCCGCTTGCGAGCGGGTGCTGCGGGCATGGGCAACAACCTTGGGTCGCGGACCTGCGCGAGTTCGACGCCCCTGCGAAACTCCCCCGGGTCCGGGCTTTGCGCCGGTGGCGGCTCCGGTTCTGGCGGTTCCTGTTTCTCCTCAAGTGCCGGATCCTCGGGTTCAGGGTCGGGCTCCTCGACCTCGACCGGCTGGGCTACCTCTGCGACTTCCTCGGGCTCCGGCTCCGGGGGATTCTCGGGCTCGGCCTCGGGGCCGGGACCCGGATCCGGCGCGGGTGCTGGCAGGCCGCGGAACCCGTCCTGGCCTTCGCCGGCTATGTCAACTTGATTCTCGAGTGGCGGCAGGTCATCCAGCGACGGGGTCATCAGAGTGATCTGAACGGTGTTCCAGTCCGCCGGCTCGTTGAGGTCCAGTTGCATCGTTCCCGGTAGCACCAAGAGCACCAAGCCGACCAAATGCAGTACCACCGCGGCCGCTTTCGTCAGCGCGCCGCGCGATCGCAGCCCCCGCCGTTCCCACGCAACCTGCAGATGAAGATCGGTCCCAGCGTCGGGCGGCCAGACGCCGCTTCCGCCAGCGTCGTCGTATCGGCGCCTGGGATCGAAGCGTTCCGCCAGGAACTCCGGGGCCGGGCCATCTGCGCGTAGCCGATGTGGATTCTCTGCACCGTGCGTCCGTTGCCAGGCGATCCGCCGTTCGAATTCGACGGCTCGCAGGTACAGCGGATGGTCGCTGGGCCCTAGCGCCGCCCCGTGCGCAGTCGAGGCCCGGGCGGCCAAGCTCTCGGAATAGTCTTCGAGCAGGAAATGAAGTCGGAATTTGTCCGGGCCCGGCAATTATCTGTGGGCGGCCAAGGTCTTTGTGACCAAGTGCGAATGCGCTTCGATCGCCTCTCTTATTCTAAGTGCGAGTTGTAGCGCTCCGAGGGCATCTTGCCCCGTCACGCGGGGCTGCGAGCGATCCCGCACGCACCGCAAGAAGGACTCCAGCTGCCGCCGCAGCGGTTCTCCGTCGTCCGAGGCCAGAGGCAGGATGCGCAGCCCTGCCGAGTTGTCAAGTCCTATGCGAACCCCCTGGCGCTTGATGTAGTCCAGCGAAATGTATTCGCGCGGCTGGAAGAAGCGTAGCTTGCGAATCTTCTCGGTGGAAACCCTGCTGGCTGTTAGATTTGCGACGCAGCCGTTCTCGAACTGGATGCGCACGTTCGCGATATCAGTCGTGTCGGAAATCACGGAAAGGCCGCTGGCAGACACGTCGCGCACCGGCGAGTCGACCAGCTTGAGCACGATATCGAGATCATGGATCATCAGATCGAGCACGACATCTATGTCTAGGCTCCGCGGGCTGAACGGGCTCATGCGGTGGATCTCGAAGAACAGCGGCAGCGTGGCTGCTTCCGCCGCTTGCTCGACGGCCGGGTTGAATCGCTCCAAGTGCCCGACCTGTAAGACACGGCCGGCTTCTTGAGCAGCCTTCACTAGATCTCTCGCCGACTCGACATCCGGGGCGATGGGCTTCTCGACTAGCAAGTCCACGCCCTGTGCCAGCAGCGACAGCCCGACGCGAGCATGGTGCTGCGTCGGAACCGCGAGGCTCGCGGCTTGCACTTCCGGCGGCAGGGCCGCCGGGTCCGACAGGGCCTTGCCGCCGTATTCGGCGGCGACCCGCTGGGCGCGTGCCAAGTCGCGATCGACAACGGCGAGGAGGTTTGCCTCGGGCAGGCCGGCGTAGACGCGGGCATGCTGGCGCCCGAAATTTCCGGCGCCGACAACAGCAACCGGGATCGGCTCGACCGCGCTCACTTGGGTTCCGTCTGCCTGGCCCAGCTGGCTAGCGCAGGTCGTAGGCCACCAGCTCCGTTTGGTTGCGAATGAACAACAGGCCGTCCGCCATCGCCGGTACGTTCCAGGTCTTGCCCGGGATGGAATCGAAGCGAACCAGTTCCCGGTACTCGGTTGGCGTCGCCTCCACCAAGGCCAGCTCTCCGTCCTCGCTCACGATCACCAAGTGTCCGGACGCATACAGGAGTTGCCCGTAGCGGTAGCGGCCGTTTTTCCAAAGACGCTCGCCGGTGCGCACGTCGACCGCTGCAAGAATCCCCTCGTCCAGCCCGTAGACAACCCCGTCAACCAGCACTGACGGATTGAACTTGTTCTTCATGTTGAGGTTAAACCAGACCTCTTCGACCGAGAAGCCGGTCTCGGCCTGCGAGATCTGCAGCAGGGCCGCCCCGTGGCCGTAGCCGGACGAGACGAATACATGGCTGGCATCTACTACAAGAGGCTGAGCGCAATTGGCGTCGTAGCTCGTTCTCCAAGGGTGGCTCCAGAGCTCGGAGCCGTCGTCCAACGACGCGCCAAGCACCCGCGTTCCACTCACGATCAGCAGTTGCCGCCGCCCGGCGAGTGTCGCCACCTGCGGGGAGACGTATCCGGCCTTGTCGTCGAGGTTTGACCAGAGAACGTCGCCGGTGAGCTTGTCGTAGGCGAAGATCGACTTCCCGCCCTTTCCGCCGGGCAGGGCTATTACCATGTCGTCAACCACCAGAGGGGCCGCCGCCATGCCCCAAGTCAGGTTCGAGGCGTTGGCGTCCCTCAGGATGTTTCGCTGCCAGAGCACGTCCCCATTGCCGGCAGCCAGGCACAGCAGGTCGCCGTTCGCGCCCTGGGCGTAAACCTTGCCGTCTGACCAGGTTGGCGTCGCGCGGGGCCCATCGCCTCCCATCGATTCGCTGAAGCGAGATTTCCACGAGTGCTCCCAAGCCTGGCGTCCGTCCTCGATCCCGTATGCTGCCACGACCTCGCGGTCGCGGCGCTGCTCGATCGTGAATAGCAGCCCGTCGGCGACGACCATCGAGGCGTAGCCGCCGCCGATCTGCTCGCGCCAGAGTTCCGGCGGGCCATCGGAAGGCCAGTCGGTTCTGATTGGCGACTGATCATAAATGCCGGAGCGTCCCGGGCCGCGGTACTCGGTCCAGTAGTTCGCTGTCGCGGAAGTGTCGGGAGGGCTCGCGGCCGCAGGCCTTGCCATGACCGGAGCCGCGGGTTGGGAAGCGTCTGCCTCCGCTCGGGTCGACGAAACGGTGTCGAGACGCCGGTCCGCTTCGAGATCCTCCATCCGCGACTCGGAGTCGACGTGCTCGACCACCAAGCCCCGGCCAGAACCAGACAGACCTATCGTCGCTCCCGACCAGTACAAGTACAGCCCACCCGCCAGTGCCACTGCCGAGATCGCTACGAGAACGTACAAGGCAGTCCGAATTAGCCTCTTGGCAAGCAACAGCATGGATCTTCCTCACCTGCGAACCGCGAGGATCGCTGCTCTTAGCCTAGCGGACATGGCGCTGCGCGATCGGGAATCGGCGGCCCATTCCAAATGCCTTTGATGTCACGCGCAGGCCGGGAGCGGCTTGTTGGCGCTTGTATTCGTTGCGGTCCACCATGCGGGCGATTTCCCGCACCATGTCGGGTGGGTGGCCCAGGCGCTCGGCGATTTCCGGCACGGACAGGCACTCTTCGACATAAAGCCGCAGGATTGGATCCAGCACGTCGTAGGGTGGCAGGGAGTCAGAATCCTTTTGACCGGGCCTGAGTTCCGCCGATGGCGGCTTGTCCAGCACCGATTGGGGGATGCCGCCGGGATGCCGCCGGTTGGCCACTCCCGCCAGCTTGTAGGCAAGCGTCTTCGGCACGTCGCTGATGACCGCCAAGCCCCCGCACATATCGCCGTAGATCGTGCAGTAGCCAACAGCCAGCTCGCTCTTGTTTCCGGTCGTGAGCACTAGACTGTTGAACTTGTTGGACAACGCCATCAGGGTCGTTCCGCGCAGGCGGGCCTGTAGGTTTTCTTCGGCGATATTCGGGGCTAGGCCCTTGAAGGCGGGCGCCAATTGCGCTTCGAACGCTTGGTACGCCGGATTGATGCCGATTGTCAGGAATCGAATCCCCATAGCCTCTGCCGTACTCTGTGCGTCTATCAAGCTGCCTTCGGAGGAGTATGGTCCGGGCATGGCCACCCCGGTAACGTTGCTCGCGCCGAGTGCCTCGGCCGCGATCACGGTCGTGAGGGCAGAGTCGATCCCGCCGCTCATGCCAACGATTGCCTTGCTGAACCCGCACTTCCTGACGTAGTCGCGAGTTCCCAGCACGAGCGCGTCGTACACGGCATCGGTATCGCCACCGGCGCTCTCCTCCGACCACGTATCGTCCGGCGCCTCGCAGGCAGCGCCCGGCTCCCAGCAAACTACATCCTCAGCGAAGGACAACGCCCGTGTCCGAAGAGTCCCGGACCCGTCGACTGCGAAGCTCGACCCGTCGAAGATCAGTTGGTCGTTGCCGCCGACTTGGTTCACGAGGGCCACGGGCACGCGGTGGCGCGCTGCCATGGCCTTGAACATGGCCAGCCGGAATCCGCGCCTGCCGACGTGGTACGGCGATGCGGAAATGTTGAGGAGCAGGTCGATTCCTTGCCTGGCCAACTCCTCGACTGGATCCGTCGAATACCGCGAACGCTCCCAGAATTGCTTGTCGTTCCAAGCGTCCTCGCAGATCGTGAGGCCGATCCGCCGGCCCCGGAACTCCCAAACTGTGGTCCGCTCCCCGGGGCGGAAGTAGCGCGCCTCGTCGAAGACGTCGTATGTCGGCAGCAGCAGCTTGCTCTGGCGGAAGACGACACCACCTTGGTCGAGGCAGGCCAAGCAGTTTGCCGCTTTGCCCGACTCGCCGGCTTCGCCGCAGTAGCCCACGACCAGAGCTGTGTCCAAGTCGGCAGATTCCCGCGCCAGCCTTTGCAATTGGGCCTCGTTCGCTCCGCGGAAACCTGCCGTGGTGACGAGGTCGAGCGGCGGGTAGCCGCAGATCGACAGTTCCGGAAATACGGTCAGATCCGCGCCGTGGTCGTTCGCCTCGCGGGCGCACTGCAGGATACGATCAGTATTGGCGTCTAGATCCCCAACGGTGAAGTTGAGTTGCGCGAGCGCTACCCTCATCGATCCTAGCTTTACTCTATCGTCTGGCTAGGACGGGACCGGGTGCGGTTCGGCGCGCACCTAGGCAGCCTTTGTAGTGTCAGCGGCACGCGGCGCGCTGCCGGATTCCGCGCAGTGGCTAGAACGTGTGCCCGTCGGTCAGGGTGAGGCGGAACGGGCTCTTGGACAGGCCGCTGGCAACGCCATCGATGGTCAGCATGGAGCCGGTCCGCAGCCCGGAGCGGCGGCGGTTCTCTAGGTTCAGCACGACCTCGGTGGGGCCCCCGGGCTCGCTGGTGAGGTTGATCGTCGCCGGCCTTTCGGGCGGACTTGCCGAAACCACGTAAAGGTTCATCTTCGGGGTCAGCTTGCCGTTGAGATCGGCCCAAATGCTATCCCCTGTGGGCTCCAGCAGGCGCGTCTTGAGATCCTTGAAGACCCACAGCATCGGGTTCTCTTCGCGGGACTTCTGGTCGGCTTCGAATTGCAGTTCCTCGGAAGACTTCAACTCGATACGCTCGCTCGACAGTGCCGTCGCCTTGGCGATTTCCTCGATCTTGGGCCAATACAGGTCATAGGCCTCGTCGCCGTAGTTGCCCTTCAGCAGGTTCTGCACGTACTCCAAGACCTGCGTTCGGCCCTCGGCGGGCATCGAGTTCGGGCCGTCATATAGCGCGGCGCGCGCAAACGAGAGGAACGCGAGATCGTACTTCGCTGCATCCTGCTGCGCCAGAATGACCTGGCCGAGCCAGTAGGAAACCTGGCCGCGCGACGGATCGATGGAGAGCACTTCCCGGAAAGCGCCTTCGGCGGCCGAGTTGTCCTTTTGCTGCATGCGTCCCCAGCCGATTGTCAGATGCGACGATGCTATGGATTGCTGCTTGGCGTTGTCCCACGCCTCTTGCGCAACCGTCTCGGGCTTGTTCGCAAACTGCTGGTCCACGAGCTTCAGCACGGCATTGGCGGCGTCGATGCCATCGCTCACTGTCTGGTCATCGGCTTTGCCCAAGTACGGGGTCGAAAGAGTGATCACGTAGTGCGCGGTAAATGAGTCCGGCACTTTGGTCAATAGCGTCTTCGCCGCTTCGACGGCTTCCGCTGTCTGGCCGGTCTTCTGGTAGCTGTCGAGGTAGAAGCTCGCACGCTCCACATGGTAGTCCGTCTCGGGATACTTCTCAGTCCACTCGTCGAGCAACGCGAGCTTCGCGGCCGGGTCGGCCTCGCCGTAGACCTTAGTGATCACATCGTACTCGGCCCGGTCCTTATAGTTCTTTTCCTGCGGATTCGGGATGGCGACCGCGGCCACCATCAACAGCAGGCACGTTGTGAGCGCGTAGTGCGCGACTTTCTTCAAGATCATTCCTTGAACTCCGGAGCCATCGTCTGACGGCATAGAGAAAATGATGGCACACTTCCGCAAGTGGCGCAACGGCCCGGATCAAGCGGAAAACTAGCCCTTGCTCATCTTTGAGAAAGTATAGCCGCTCCAAGCCTCTGCGCGCAACTGAATTCGAGTGGTGCGGCGGCTGGAATGTTCTGTCGGAGCGCGCGTTCCGGCGTGTATCGGCGCACTCGAAGCCGGCGAGTGCCCCGGGGCGGGCTCTAACTGTCACCACCGGGGTGCGGAGCGCTAGACGGCACCCCGATCGCTTCGGGCCTCGGAGGGCCGGAATGCGATCTCGCCTGCGGTTCAGCTCAGACCGAAGAGCCGTCTGGCGGTTTCAGCCACCGGTCGTTGGCCGCCACCAATTCGGCACGGCGGGCAGTCGCTGTCCGGCCGGTTCGCACTGAGCGCCACCCGGTCCCTCGGCGCACTTGATTCTTGTAACTTTGGTCCCGTCCGCATGCAAGTTTGAGTCCGTATCTGCAAGCCGTAAATCAATCCTTGACAACCCACCGGATTTCCTGTTATTTGTGGGATTAGTGCATGTCTGAGGGCCTACTTGGCCCGACGTTATTGAAGCACAGGTACCCGATCCAAGAATTCCATTGATCAAGTCGATCTGAGTGATTGGATGGATTCTACACTAGAAGGAGCAACAATCTCACAATGGAAATCAACGAAATTCTCAATGAGTTGAAGACCGAGCTGGACCAAAACAGCACGGCCATCGCTGCTTTGAGCGGCCTGCCTCTCAGCCGCGAGACCAAGAAGGTTCTCGATTATTTGGAGAGCAATCGCTCATTGGTCGAAGACGCGGTGGTCGCCCTCGCGAACCTCGAACGCAGCCGTGGCAAGCGCCGCGGCCGCCGTCCCGCTTGGATCGAGGAAGTCATGGGCTCCAGAGGCGCCAGCTAGGGCGTCTGACCCACGCGACCGCGGCCTTTCGGGCTGCGCCATTGGCGCTGCGCGGGATCTGCCGACAGGCGGGCCTAGTACAGCAGAAACGCTCGCCGCCTTGTCCGAAAGCCGCTGATTGATTGGTCGATACGGCTCCAAATCGCTGCTGTGTCTTGGCGGTTATTTAGAGCACCTACGGTCTCCAAATTGCCGACCAAATTCTTGGCCGGTTCAAAGTCTACTTTGTTGGGGTGAGTCTCGGCCAGCGCACTGGCTATCACCAATCCTAGGCGCGTTGGCTGCAGGGCGTTCCTATCTGTGATCGAGAACTGCACACCGTCAATTGCCGTACCGCTGAACACCGAGGCGGTGGGCTTCTGTCGACGCGCGTACACTCTTACACCCGGCAAAGAGGCTCGACGGATGGCGTCTGCCAGTGCCACGCCGTCAATCCAGTCCGCGCCGACGAACTGGAAAGGAGTGTCGGTTCCCCGGCCTACGGAGTAGTTCGGCAAGTGCTCTAGCATGGCGATGCCGGGATACAAGACGGCCTGATCCAGGGTCCTGATGTTCGGCGAAGGGTTGACCCACGGCAGGCCGGTTTCGTCAAACCACAGGTTGCGCTCCCAGCCCTGCATCCTGACAACTTCGAGCTTGGCCCCGATTTTCCTCTCCGCGTCGAACATCTCGGCAAGCTCTCCCACCGTCATGCCGTGGCGCACCGGGATGTTGTGGTAGGCCACGAAGGACTCCAGCTCTTCATCCCTCAGCGGTCCCTCGACGTCCGTTCCATTGATCGGGTTGGGGCGGTCCAACACGTAGAATTCGATGCCCGCTTCGGCCGCGGCCTCCAAGGCGTATCCCATCGTCGTGATGTAGGTATAGAAGCGCGCGCCGATGTCTTGGATATCGAACACGAGCGCGTCGAGGCCCCGCAGCTGTTCCGCTGTCGGCCGCTTGCGGTTGCTGCGGTAGAGGCTGTGGACAGCGACTCCGCTGCGCTGGTCGACGCCGTCGGCGATGTCTGGCTGGTCCAATTCTCCGCCCAGTCCATGCTCGGGTGTGAAGATCGATTCGAGGCTGACGTCCGACGCGGCCGCCAGCAGGTCGATGTTGCGCCGGCGCAGACGGTCGATGCCCGTGTGGTTGGTCAAGAGCCCGACCTTCTTTCCTCGCAGACGTGCGAAGCCCTCGGCTGCAAGCACGTCTAGGCCTGTCTTTACGGGCGAGAAAACAGCCCTGTCGCGTGCAGTGTCGGCCCGGGCCGACACTTCTGTACCGCTCAAGTTCGCCGCGACGATGGTTGCGACGAGGCTGCGCAGGCGAACCACGGATGTCTTGACGGTTGGATGGACGCGATTCGTCATCAACACGACAAACGAATGGCTGACCGGGTCGATCCATAGGGATGGCCCGGTATAGCCGGTGTGTCCGAATGACGCAGTGCTGAACAAGTCACCGCGCGGCGAGGAATAGGGCGTATCGATATCCCACCCGATCCCGCGGGCGACCTTGCCGTCAGGGCTCTGCGAGGTGCGCATGCGCAACACGCTCAACGGACTCAGGATCCGCGTCCCGTCAAGTTCCCCACCGTTCAGCATCATGCGCGCAAAGGTGGCGACATCTTTGGCAGTGGAGAAGACCCCAGCCTGTCCCGATACGCCCGCCATCCTGCGCGTCGTGGGATCGTGAACAATCCCCCGTAGGAAGCTGCCATCTGCCAGCTGAACGGTCGGCGCGATGCGCGAGCGCATTTCGGCCGGAGGGCGGAAAGAGGTATCGTCCATTCCGAGCGGCTCGAAGATGCGTTCTTCCGCGAATTCGTCCAGAGTTGTTCCGCTGATTCTGCGGACGATTTCCGCCAGAAGAATATAGTTCACATCGCTGTAGACGAATCTTGTTCCCGGCGCGATCGTCGGCTTCTCCTGCAGCGCGAGATCGACACCTGCTTGATAGCCTCGCCAGCCGGATTCGAGTGGGAGCGTGGGCCGAAGGCCCGAAAAATGGGTGAGTAACTGTAGGACTGTGATGCGTGTGCCGCCTCGAAAATCAGGCAGATATACGTCAATGTTGTCGTTGAGCCGGACCTTGCCCTCTTCCGCCAACATCATGATCGCCGGGGCCGTGACCATCACCTTGGTGAGGGACGCGCAATCGAAGATGGTGTCGAGTTCCATCGGCTCGCGCCGCGGTGCGACGCTCTTGGCCCCGTAGCTGGCAAAGTGCAGAAGCTGCCCGCGGGACTCGATCCACGCCACTGCCCCGGGAGTAATCCCGTCCTCAATCGCTTGGTTGATCGCCGTGTCTAAGGTCTCTGAGCCTTTCCATTCCGCAGGCGTTGCAGTGGGCAATTGCGTAAGTACGCCCGCTGACGCGAGGGCGAGGACTGCGACGGAGGCGCCGCGAAGTCCGGAGCGGGTCGAGGTCTGCACAGGCTCATCGTATCAAGCAAGGGCAAGCCTGGATCGGTTGGGAGCCAAGGCGCCAAACGACTGCCGCACCTGCGCAATCGAAGGCGTCCCAATCGCTGCAGTGGCGTCGGAGGGGAGCTGCGCTTTCCCGTTGCGACTTGTGCCGGCATCGTGGCTTGCAGGCGCTCTACGCGGGCGAAATCGATCATTCGGGCGGCCCGCGGTGGGCCGATTTGCGGGCGTGTCATACTAAGGCTTTAAACGGTGCGCGGGCGCCGCCCTGGCTCGCGGTTTACTCTGGCCTTCGCGTCCCGCTGGTCGGGGCTTGCCCTTTGTCCCATGCTTGATCGCGCCTACCTGCGAGAACACTTTGACGAAGCCAAGGCCCGCCTGGCAGATCGAGTCGACCTAGGCGTGCTTGAACAGTTCGCCGAGACCGACGCCAGACGGCGCGCTGCGGTCACCGACATGCAAGCGTTGCAGGGGCAGCGCAACCAGCTCAGTGCCGACGTGGCCGAGGCAAAGCGCGCCGGCGCGGATGCCTCCGCAATGGTGGCGCAGTCTCGCCAAGTGCATGCGCAGATCGGCCAGTGCGAGGCCGCGGTGCATGAGCTGGACGAGGCAATGAACTCGGTCTTGAGCCAGATTCCCAACGTTCCCCACGAGAGCGTGCCGGCGGGGGCGGACGAGTCCGCCAACCGCGAGCTCAGCCGCTGGGGCGATCCCGGCGAGTTCGCGTTCCAGCCGAAGCCACATTGGGATCTCGGCGTGCAACTCGGGATTGTCGATTTCGAGCGGGCGGCCAAGCTGGTCGGCTCGCGCTTCGCCGTGTATTGCGACGCTGGAGCCAAGCTCGAGCGCGCACTGATGAATTTCATGCTTGACGTCCATACTGCCGAGCATGGCTACCGCGAAATCTTGCCGCCCTTCATCGCGAACTCTCGCAGCCTGTTCGGCACCGGCCAGCTGCCAAAGTTCTCGCACGACCTGTTCAAGCTCGAGCGCACCGATTACTGGCTGGTGCCTACGGCCGAGGTGCCTCTGACCAACCTGTACGCTGGCGAGACGCTTGCCCATGAGGACCTGCCGATTTCGCTGACCGCCTTCACGCCGTGCTTTCGGAGCGAGGCGGGCTCCTATGGCCGGGACGTGCGCGGCGTCATCCGCCAGCACCAGTTCCAAAAGGTCGAACTGGTCAAGTTCGCCAGCCCGGAAACCAGCTACAGCGAACTCGAGCGCCTGACCGCGGATGCCGAAGACATCCTGCAGCGCCTAGGATTGCCGTATCGCAAAGTCTTGCTTTCGAGCGGGGACATGGGTTTCAGCGCGGCCAAGACCTACGATCTGGAAGTCTGGCTGCCCGGGCTCGGCGAGTACAAGGAAATCTCGTCCTGCAGCAACTTCGAAGCGTTCCAAGCCCGTCGCGCAAGAATCCGCTTCAGGAGCGCCGAGGGCGGGCGCAGGAAGCCCGAGTTTGCGCATACGCTCAACGGGAGCGGCCTAGCCATCGGGCGCACATGGCTGGCAATCCTGGAGAACTATCAGCGGGCTGACGGCAGCGTGGTCATACCCGAAGCTCTGCGCAGCTACTTGGGCGCTGAGCGCATTGACCCGAGCGGCGAGCTGACCTGACGCAGCGCGTCAGGAGTAGCTTCCCCGAAGGTCGTTCCACCTAACTCTCCAGACGTCGACGAAGGCCGCCAGCCCGTCGCAGAGCCCAACAGAGGAGTCAGGCTGATTGTTCCAGCGTACCGGGACTTCGGCGATCGAGAAGCCAAGCTTGTGTGCGATGTAGAGCTGCTCGACGTCGAAGCCGAAACGTTCGATCCGCTGCTTGGCCGCGATTCGCTGCGCCGCGTGTCGTAGGAATAGCTTGAAACCACACTGCGTATCAGCGACCCGCAGTCCAGTGACCAGTCTCACGTTGAGGTTGAACAGGCGGCCTACGCACTCGCGGTACTTGGGCTGATGGACCCCGATCAACGATCGGTCCAACGCCCGCGAGCCGATCGCGACCGCATGGCCGCCGGCTTCTGCGGCATTGACGAGCTTTTCCACTTCCGCGATCGGTGCGGACTCGTCAGCATCGCAAGACAGCACCCATTCGTTGCTCGCCTCGCGCATTCCGCGGCGCACGCTGTAACCCTTGCCCCGGTTGGCGTCATTGCGAAACACTCGCAGCACGACACCGTTGGCCGCCAACGTCGGCTGTTCCGACCGCGCGGCCTCTGAGGTGCCGTCGCTGGACCCGTCGTCGACCACGATCACCTCCGACTCGTCAAATGGCGAGCCCGGCAGATAGCGCGACACGTTGTGCAGCGTCGTCGGGAGACGACGCGCTTCGTTGAAGGACGGGATCACGAGGCTGAGGGACGGCACGACGTGTCAGGCGCGAAGGGCTCGCTCTTGCAGCTTGGCGTAGTACGGACGGCACTCCTCCAACAGCGGCCGGAGCTCGACTGGAAACGGTCCGGGTTTTGGCCTGTAGGGGCGGAATCCAGTGCTTTGGTGAGCGCTCTCGTACCATTCCGACGCCCATGCGCCATCGAATTCCTTCGGCCCGTCCGGCCAACCCAACATCGCCTCGTCGAACGGTATTTCGAGGTATGCGCAGAGCGCCGCCAGAGCGCCCGGCGGGTCGGTCAGCAGGTCGCGGGCATCCAGCACTGCGGGACGCTGGCCCCAATCCTCCAGCATTTCGATGAGTTCGCACTGCCGTGCGAAGCCCGCGTCACGCATGCGCGGCTGCCCGATGCGCAACAGCAGCGAAGCCAGGACCTGCTCCGGGTCTCGCGTCAGGAACACGTTGCGCGTGCTCCGCATGAAGTCTAGGTTCAGATCGACCAAGTGGTGAGCCATCTGCTTGAAGAACACCACGGGGCTGGCCCACGGTCCGAGGATCGACTCGCGGGCCACGCGATCGCCATCGGAGTCTTGGGCGGCCAGGCAGGCGTCGCGCAGAGGATGCTGCGCACCGCTGACACGCAGGAAGTGAGCGTACAAGGGCTCGTCGACGACTGTGGTGTCGCCGCGCTGGGAAAACGAGTACATCAGGGCCGTGGACACGTTGCGCGGCCCCGACCATAGACAGATCCGATTCGTCGAGTCAGTCATGTGCGGGCACTCACTGCCGAAACCGACCGATCTCGTCGATGCCGGCCGTTGGCGCTGGCGGGCCGAACAACAGAGGGCGGAGCTTGCCGTCGGCTCGCAGTCCATTTTGGCACGGGCCTCGCCAGCCGGGCGCGCCCCGCGTGAAGCCGAGCCGGTCCGGCGCCTCCCGAGCAAACTTGCCGCAATGCTCTGCCATGATGGATTCATGGCAGACACTGCCGGCCGCGGCGCTCAGGTGATTGAGCCCGGAACCGTGAACGCTCCGGAGTTCCCGCCCGGCCTGGAATGGCTCAACACGGAAGCGCCGCTGTCCATCAAGGGGCTGCGCGGCAAGATCGTACTGCTCGACTTCTGGACCTATTGCTGCATCAATTGCATGCACGTGCTCGAGGACCTCAAGCGCCTCGAGAGAAAGTACCGCGACGAACTCGTCGTAATCGGCGTCCATTCCGCCAAGTTCGATGCCGAGAAACACACGGACAGGATTCGCGAGGCGATCCTCCGCTACAGCATCGATCATCCGGTGGTGAACGACGCTGAAATGCGGGTGTGGCAGGAGTACGCAGTGCGGGCGTGGCCCACGTTCATGCTGATCGATCCTCTCGGCAAGGTCTTCGGGACCCATTCCGGAGAACAGGTGTTCGACCTCTTCGACAAGGTTGTCTCGCAGATGGTCCAGCACTACGACGCTGGCGGGGAATTGCGCCGGGGTCCGCTGCAGAATGTCTCCGAGGCCAGCCGTGTTCCGGATTCGCTCCTGTCGTTTCCCGGCAAGGTCCTCGCCGATGAGAGCGGCGGCAGGCTATTCATCGCCGACTCGAACCACCATCGGATCGTGGTCGCCTCGCTGCAGGACGGCACCGTACGGCAAGTCATCGGCGGCTGCGAGCCGGGATTCGCGGACGGCACGGCCGAGGCGGCGCGCTTCTGCCAGCCGCAAGGGATGGCCCTGAGTGCCGAAAGGCTGTACGTTGCCGATACCGGCAACCACGCTATCCGCGTCGTCGACTTGGACGGCCCCGCGGTGTCCACTCTCGTCGGGGACGGCCAGCAGGACACCGAGTGGAACAGCCGACCCGGGCCTCTGGAGAATCGGCGGCTGAACTCGCCTTGGGACCTGCATCTCGCGCACGGCGTGTTGTTCGTCGCCATGGCCGGAAACCACCAGATCTTTGGCATTGACCTGGACGGAGGCTACATGGCGAGCCACGCGGGAAGCGGTCGCGAGGATCACGTGGACGGCCCCTTGATGGCGGCGGCGCTGGCGCAGCCTAGCGGCTTGACCTCAGACGGCGAGAGCCTGTTCGTCGCCGATAGCGAGGTCAGCTCGATCCGCGCCGTTTCGCTCGACCCGAGGGGAGGCCACGTGCGCACGGTCGTAGGGAAGGGGTTGTTCGATTTCGGCGACGTCGATGGCACGGGACAAGAAGTCCGCTTGCAGCACCCACTCGGAGTTGTGCATGCGGACGGCAAGCTGTTTGTCGCCGATACCTACAACAACAAGATCAAGTCCATCGAGCTGCCGATGCTCCGCGCGAAGGCGGTGGCTGGTAGCGGGGAGGCTGGCTGCAGCGACGGGGCTGCCAGCGAGGCGCGCTTCAACGAGCCAGGCGGCCTGAGCTTTGCGGCGGGCAGCCTGTACGTCGCCGACACGAACAATCATGCCGTGCGCAAGGTTGATGTCCAGACTGGAGCTGTCTCACCATGGCCGCTGCGCGAGGCGGCCCGACTGGTGCCTCCGCGACGGGCCTTGAAGACGCTCCCCGAACGTTCGGTCAGGGCTGGGATCGTAACCGTTCGAGTGAACGCTGAATTGCCCGCGGACCGCGTTATTGCCCATGAGGCATCGTCAGGGGTGACTGTTCGCGCCGGAGAGCGCGCGTTTCCCGCGGTCTTTCGGGACGGAATCGCGGAAACTTCCCTCGAGATCGGCCAGGACGAGATCCTCCACGTCGAGGCGATCATCTACTACTGTGGCGTGGGACGCACCGGAGCCTGCTATTGCCACAACTCGACGCAGGTCGTGCCGCTGCGCACCGATCAGGCCGGGCCGTCCGAAGTCGCGCTCGCATTCGCAGTCGGCGCCTGACTGCGGATCGCCTCGCCGGCTGGCCTCGGCCGGATCCGCGATCACGCGTCCTCGACCCGGAAGGTGCCGACCGGCTGCTCCTCGGCCAAGTCGCTGTCCCACGCCTCGCGACACTCAGCGAGCAACTGATCCAAGACTTGTGCGACCTGCGTTGCCTCGTCCGCCGGGGCCGGCTCGCCATCGGTGCCACCCTTCTTGGGTGAACTTGGAACAGGGTCGCTCATCAGGGCTGCGGGACTCGTCCCGGTGGGTCCATTATGCCCCGGCTCGGCTCTCGGTGGCGTGCTAATATCGTCCGAACGAGGACCGACGGTATGGCTGAAACCATCGCAAGGCTATTTCAAGACGTAATCGCATTTGGCAAGGCGGACGCGATTCTCACCAAGGATTCGGGCACCTACGAGCCCGTTTCGTCGGCTGAGTTGGAGCGACGTTGCATCCAACTGCATTCTGCCTTGGCCGAGGCGGGTCTGCGGAAGGGCGACAAGTGCGCCCTGATTTCCGAAAACCGCTGGGAGTGGGCTGTCGCCGATTTCGCGATGATGACGGCGGGCATCATCAGCGTTCCGATCTATCCGACGCTGCTGGCCGACCAGGTGCGCTACCTGCTCGAACACTCCGAGTCTAGGGCGATCTTCTGCTCGACCGAGGACCAGCTGGAAAAGATTCTCTCCATTCGCGACCAATTGCCGAACCTCGCTCTTGTGATCGGCTTTGACAGGACCGATCAAGAGGGGGTGTCGAACTTAGCCGACCTCATCGGCGAGGCCAGCCCCGACGCTGCGGCACGCCAGCGCTTCGAAGCAGCGTTGGAGGCGGTCGGTCCCGGCGATCTGGCGAGCATCATCTACACCTCGGGCACGACGGGCGTGCCCAAGGGCGTGATGCTGTCGCATTCCAACATCTGCACAAACATTCGTGACTCCAAGATCGACACAGAAGCAGACGATGTGGCCCTGTCGTTCCTGCCGCTGTGCCATATCGCCGAGCGCCTGGCGGACTATGTCTACTTTTCCGGCGGCGTCACGGTGGCGTACGCGGAGTCGATGGACACTGTGGCCGCCAATATGGGCGAGGTCAAACCCACCATGGCGGTTGGCGTTCCAAGATTCTTCGAAAAGGTCCATGACCGTGTGATGGCGGCCATGGCCTCTGCCCCAGCGATCCGACGCAACCTGTTTCACTGGGCGGTTGGCGTGGGCAAGGCCGCGACGCCGTACCGCTTGCAGGGCAAGCCGCTGCCGGGCTTGCTTGGCATCAAGCACAGCGTGGCCGACAAGCTCGTCTTCACCAAGCTCCGTGGCCGGTTGGGCGGCAGGATCCGCTTCTTTGTTTCTGGGGCCGCCCCGTTGGCGCAACACTTGGCCGAGTTCTTCTATGCGCTGGGACTGCCGATCCGCGAGGCCTATGGCCTGACCGAAACGTCCCCCGTGGTCTCCATCAACCCAATCGACGCACTCAGATTTGGCACGGTGGGTACGATCATTCCCAACGTTGAGGTGCGCATTGCCGAGGACGGCGAAATCCTGGTGCGCGGTCCGAACATCATGCAGGGCTACTTCAAGATGGAGGAGCAGACTGCGGAGGTCATGGACGGTGACTGGTTCCACACCGGGGACATCGGCCATCTGGACGAGGATGGCTACCTGTCCATTACCGATCGCAAGAAGGATCTGTTCAAGACGTCCGGAGGCAAGTACATCGCGCCATCGCCGATCGAGGGCCGCCTAAAAAGCAGCCCCCTGATCGAGCTCGCGGTGGTCGTGGCAGAGCGGCGTAACTTCCCCAGCGCCTTGGTGGTGCCGGCGTTCGAGGCCCTGCGGGCTTGGGCCGAGGCCAACGGCATCAAGGCTGCCAACAACGAGGAACTGTGCGCGAACGCGGCTGTGCACGACCACGTGATGTCTGAGGTGGCATCGCTGTGCAGCGACATGGCTGGCTACGAGCAGATCAAGAAGATCGCGCTGATTCCGAATGATTTCACCATCGGAGGCGGGGAGCTTACGCCGACCATGAAGGTGCGGCGGGGCGAAGTCTACGCCAAGTACGCCGGCCAGATCGACGCGATCTACTCGTAACGCCTGGCTGGCGGGCCCTGTCTAACTCAGCAATGGGCAGGATGCATCTCAGTTCCGGCAACGCTCGCCTCGGCGGGCTGGCCGCGCTGTGCGTCTTGGCTGCTGCCGGTCTGGCAGGCCAGACCGCGTTTCCGCTGCGTGCCGTCGAGTTCGAGGGCAACGCCAACTTCCCCAGCGACGACTTGGTTGCGGTCACCGGCCTGGAGGCCGGGCAGCCGGTGCGCAAGCCCGATTTCGACCGAGCGCTGCGCAAGCTGAACGAGACCGGGCTGTTCGAGTCGCTGCGCTATCGCTACGAACCGCTCGATGGGGGGTACCGACTCACCATTACGGTGCAGGAGCTCGCGGAACTGTACGGGGTCCGCTTCCAGGGCTTCGATGCAGACGTGGGGGACCCCGCGAAGCTGCTGCGAGAGAGGTTGCCGCTGTACGTTGGCTTGGTGCCCGCTGGCGGGCCCACGGTGCGGATGATGGTCAACGCGCTGCAGGGTTGGTGGGAAGAGCAGGGCGGCGAAGCGGAGATTGTGGCCGACCTCGTCCCGACCACGGGCGGCGGGTTCGAGATGCTGGTCGGTCCGGAGCGCGAGACGAGCAACATCGCCTTCACCACGTTTCGCAACACCGGCGACGTGGATCCGCTGGAGTTGCAGCGGACCTTCAACCAGGCGGCGATCGGCGAGCCGTACTCCGAGCCCAGGCTGCTCGAACTGCTCCATCACAACGCTCGCCCGCTGTATACCGAGCGCGGTTACATGAACGTAGAGTTCTGCCCGTGCGACGTCAGTCCCGACCCCGACACGGCCGGCCTGTTGGTCGCGGTCGAGGTGCAACAGGGAGAGGTCTACCTATTCGGTGACTTGGCTTGGCCCGAGCCCATGCCGATCGATCCAGACAGCTTCGCAAGGGTGAACCAGATCGCTTCCGGCCAGGTCGCCAACATCCGGGCGGCCTACGACACGATGGCGGCCATCGGAGAGGGCATGAAGCGCCAGGGTTACATGAAGGCCCACGCGCGCTTTGACGAGCGGATCGATCATGACGAGCGCTTGGTTCATCTGGACATCGAAATCAGCCCCGGCCAGCAGTATCTGTTCTCGCGGCTGGTCGTGAAGGGGCTCGACATTCTCTCCGAGCCAGCTGTGCGCAAGCGCTGGGGCATGCAGCAGGGCCAGCCGTTCGACGTGCGCTATCCCGCCTACTTCTTGGACCGCGTCAAGGCTGACGCGATGTTCGAGGGTCTCAGGCGGACCTCTTGGAGCGTCGATATCGACGAGGTTTCAGGACGGGTCGATGTGATCCTGGTTTTCTCCGGAGTCGCCGAGGAGAAACGCTAGCGGCCGCGCCGCAGCACTCACGGGCGGGCCTTGTACATGCCGTGCCGGTAAACCACCGCCCGGCTCGGAATCGCCGGATCGTAAAGCACCGTGACGGACTGGCCGTTGCGCAACTCGGGATTGCGCTCCCTGGCCCTGAGCGTCTGCCGCTTGCCGCTCGCGTCGTAATTCACCAAGAACGACCGGACGCCGCCTCTGCGGCGAACGTCTGCGGTGAACCCGGACACCGCCTCGCCTGACACCGCCAGCCTGCGGTGCAGCCTACGCTGGGCTTCGGCGAATCCGGCAGCGAGCAGGAGTACGGCGCCGATGAAGACGACCATGGCCGTAGTGACCGGCGAGGTGAGTTCCGGCAGGTAGTGCTGCTCCGGATTCAAGGGCATGTACACGACCTCTGTGATGTCGCCCTCGCTGACGCGGGCGTACACCCGCGGCGGGACGCTCTGGTTCACGCGCATCGGCGCTCCGGCGTCCGCGGCAAAGGTGTAGCCGAGAAAGTACATCGTTCGGCCGTTCTCGAGCTTGCGGGTGTCTAGTGAGTGGACCCTGGCTGACGCTGTGGCGCCCTCTTGGTCGAGCAGCTTCTTCGAAGGCGGTGCGGGCAGGTACCCGAAATGTTGGTGCGAGAGCAGGCCGAACACCGCCAGGACCACCACCCAAACGCCGAACACCAGCTTGCCTCGAGTCGTCAGTGCCACGTCGCGAGGGCCGGGAGCCCGCAGTTCCGGCTCGATATCGGAAGCGTCGGCACTCGCGCTGGCGGCCGCTCCGTGCCGGGGAGCTGGCCGGGCCCCCTGATCGGCAGCTGCCAGGCCTCGGCGCAGTGCGAGCGAGCCGGCCGCGATCAAGCCCACTCCCAGCCACAGCATTTCGCCGCCCTCGGGCAGGGACATTACGATGGCAAAGCCGCCCGAGATTGCCAGCGACGCCCCTAGGGCGAGCCAGATTTTGCTTGCCTGACCGGATTGCATGGCAGCACCTCAGTCTATGACAGCAGAAGTTTCGGCTGAACAGCGGTGCCTTCCTCAAGCCGCAAGGTCGGTTTTAGAGCGGGAGCGAGGCGCACCGTTGCCCCGCCCCGGCGGGGCGCCGTTTCAATGGCGTACTCTAGATTGGGCGCGAGCCTCGCAAGCTTGGCAGCGCAGCAACAGAGCCATGAAACTCAGAACCCTAAACTTCGCTGTTGCCTGGGCCGTGCTTGCCTTTGCGTTACCGGCCTCTGGCACGGCACAAATAGGTGAGAACCGCACTCTCCAGGCGACCGCAACCCAGCAGGCGAATGCCGACCGCTGGGAGGCCACGATCCGATCGTTCGAAGAGAGCGACCGCAAGAATCCTCCTCCAGAGGGTGGCATCGTCTTTCTCGGAAGCTCGAGCTTTCGCCGCTGGGACCTGGATAAGTCGTTTCCCGGTCGCGGTCTGATCAACCGTGGCTTCGGCGGCTCGCAGATGGCCGATGCCATACGCTACTTGGACCGCATCGTGCTGCCGCTCAAGCCGCGGACGATATTCCTGTATGAGGGCGATAACGACACTGGCAGTGGCAAGACCCCCGCGACGGTCGAGCGGGAGTTCCGCCAGCTGGTGGGGATCGTCCGCGAGGCCCTGCCGAAGACCAAGATCGTGTTCGTCAGTATCAAGCCCAGCATCCGGCGATGGCACCTGATCGACGTGGCCCGCGCCGCCAACGCCCGTGTTCGCGCGGTCTGCGAAGCGGATGACCTGCTCGAGTACGTCGATGCAGCCAACCCGCTGCTAGGAGACAGCGGCGAACCTCGCGCCGACCTCTTTGTCGAGGACGAGCTCCACCTCAACGACGCCGGCTACGCCATCTGGGCGGAACTGATCGCACCGCACTTGGATTGATGCGCTCGCCGGCCTCGAGCGCGGCCTCGGCCGAATACTGCCAGATCGCCCTCCCAGTCCCGCTGGACCGGACATTTACCTACTTGGTGCCCGAGGGGCTGCGCGACCGGGAATTGGTCGGGTGCCGCGCGCTTGTCCCCTTCGGGCGGCGCAAGCATGTCGGCGTCGTGCTGTCTGTCGACCGCGTCGCCCCGGACTTTGAAGTCCGGCCCCTTGCCAAGCTGTTGGACGACAGCCCGGTGCTGAATTCCGAGTTGCGCGAACTGGCCAAGTGGGTGGCCGATTACTACTGCACTCCCGTCGGTGAAGTCCTCAAGGCGATGCTTCCCCTGGGTGGAGAGACGCATTCGAAGAAGATGGTCTCGATCACCCCTGAGGGCGAAGCCGAGCTGGGCGCGCGGCTGTGGCCAAGCACGGCCGATGAAGAGGTGCTGGCGGCGCTGCTGCGCAAGCCGCTCACGCTCCAAGGCCTGTCAAGGAAGATCGCCGGCGGAGCCGATGCGGTGTGGCGCCTCCGCAGCCGCGGCTTGGTTGCGGTCGAGGAAGTTGTAGAGGAGCGCGACCCCACGATGGCGCGCGGGGCCGTTCTGTTGATCGAACTGGGGGACCCAGCCGCGGCACCTGCCAGACCGAAGGCGGCCGAGCGATGGCTTCTGGACTATTTGCGGCGCAATCCGGGCCGCCATGATATCCGGGCGCTGGCGATCGAGCGGTCTGACGCGGTTCCGACTGCGCGCAGGCTCTCGAAAGCCGGGTCGGTGCGGCTAGAGGTCGTTCATATGCCGCCGCATTCCGGGCGATCTACGACCGAGCTGGAGCTGAATACGGCCCAGGAGAACGCCTTGGCCGAGATCCGGTCGGCGGTGGCCGCAGGGCGGTTTGCGACGTTCCTGCTCCATGGAGTGACCGGCTCGGGCAAGACCGAGGTCTACCTCAGGGCCATCGAGGAGGTGCTCGACCGAGGTCGCTCCGCATTGCTCCTGGTGCCCGAAATCGGGCTGACTCCCTCGGTCGCCTCGAATTTCTTCAGCCGTTTCGGCGACCGGGTGGCTGTGCTGCATAGCGGCCTGAGCGATCTTCAGCGAGCCGACCAGTGGCGGCGCATCCAGTCTGGGAAGGGCCGCGTGGTGCTGGGCACGCGGAGCGCGGTCTTTGCTCCGTTGCGCGATCTCGGATTGGTGGTGGTGGACGAGGAGCATGACGGCAGCTACAAGCAGGGCGAGGCCGCTCCGCGCTACAACGCCCGCGATGTCGCCATCGTCAGAGCTCGGGCGGCCGAGGCGGTCGTGGTGCTCGGCTCCGCCACGCCGGGCCTGGAGACACGCAGGAACGCCGAGCTGGGCAAGTACCGGCAGCTGTCTATGCCGGAGCGCATCCTGAAGCGGCCGCTGCCCGCCGTCCGCATGGTGGACATGCGGCGCGAGTTTGCGGAGGTGGGGCGGGCGCAGTTGTTCTCCCGCGAGCTTCAAGCGGCAGTCCGGGCGTGCCTGGAGCGCGACGAGCAGGCCATGATCTTCCTCAACCGGCGCGGATATTCGACCTATGTGCTTTGCCGCTCGTGTGGTGCGCCGGTAGTGTGTCCCAACTGCTCGGTCACGCTGACCTACCACAAGCGCGACCGCCAACTGCTGTGCCACTTCTGCGATCACGGCGAACCCGTGCCGTCCGTGTGCGAGGACTGCGGCAAGGAGTACCTGGATTTTCAGGGCAGCGGATCGGAGCAAGTGGAAGACGCTCTGCGCCAGGCGTTCCCGGAAGCTCGTATCGCTCGCCTGGACCGCGACACGGTGCGAGGCCGAAATGCGTTCGAACGGATCCTGGGCTCGTTCAAGGACGGCGACTGCAATCTCTTGGTGGGGACCCAGATGATCGCGAAGGGCCACGACATTCCCAATGTCACGCTGGTCTGCGTCGTCAACGCCGATGTCGGACTCGGCATGCCGGATTTCCGCGCGGCGGAGCGCACGTTTCAGCTGCTCACCCAAGTGGCTGGCCGCGCAGGCCGCGGCGAAAAGCCCGGCGAGGTCTTGATTCAGACGGTGAATCCAGAGCACTACGCGGTCGAGCTGGCTGCAAGGCAGGACTACGACGGCTTCTATGCGCGTGAGTCGGCCTTTCGGCGGGACCTTTGGTACCCGCCCTTTACGTCGATCGCGCTGATGCTGATCCGCAGCCCAAAGCTCCAAGACGCGTTGGAAATGAGCCGCGATCTGGGCGAGCACCTCCAGCCAGTCCCAGAGGGCTTGACGCTGCTCGGGCCTGCATCGGCCCCCGTCGCAAAGTTGCGCACAGAGTACCGGTTCCAATTCGTGGTCAAGTCCGCCAGTCGCAAGGGCCTCGCCCGCTTGCTGGCGAGCGCCCGCGCGTATGCGCTGGAGCGGCAATGGCCAGCGACGGCGCTGACCATCGACGTGGATCCTCTCAACTTCCTGTAGCCGGGTCGGGCGGGTAGTCCGCCGATTCCGCTTGCCGGGCGCGCGACTGCTCGCGCACTTCCACCCAAGCCTCGAACACGGTGGGATTTTCCAGCCAGGCAGTCAGCCATCGGAATGTCTCCCGTTGCGCGCTGAGCTTGTTCGGGGAGCTGGCCCGTCTCAGCGCTAGATCGAGGTGGTCTTTGGTGCGCCGCACCACGCGGCGGACATCGCTTGCCCGCGACCGATCGCTGGCGCTGCAGTACTGGCGAGCGAGCTCAACCAATGATCGCTTGCAGGCGGCGAGGTCGCTTACCGGGATCTTCGTTCGCAGATCCACCGGCAATCCCCCGATCGCACGATCGACCTCCACGTTTGTCTCGAGCAGGATCGAGAGCAGGTAGCGGTCGGACGGCGGCTTGGGCCGTTTCGCATGGGCGAGCACGTGCCTGCGGATCCGGAGCAGTTCGCGGCGGTCCACCATTGCGGGCTTGCGCACGGCCAGATACTCGAGCACCGCGCCGCGCACGGACTGGCGCGCAGGCGAGGCCTCCGCCTCAGCGGAGTGACTGCTCATGTCGGCGCAGCGCTTGGACGGCGAGGTTGTGGTCACGCAAGCGCGTCGAAAAAGTATGCCCCTGTCCGTGGCCGGGCTTGGCGCAGAAGAACAGATAGTCGCTCTCGTCGGGAGCGAATGCGGCATTGAGCGACATCAAGCCAGGATTCGCGATCGGCCCCGGCGGCAATCCGTCATGAACATATGTGTTGTAAGAGTGCGGATCGGACAGGTCGGAGAGATAGATCTTGCCGCGATAGCGCCCATCGAGCACTAGGCCGTAGATGATGGTGGGATCGCATTGCATGAGCATTCCGCGCTGCAAGCGATTGTGAAACACCGACGACACCAGGCCGCGCTCGTCAGCTTTCTCGGTCTCCTTCTCGATCATGGAAGCCAGCACCAGCGCGTCCCAGTCCGAGATCTCCGCCGTGCGCTGGCTGCGAGCCGCCGCGAGCGCGTCGCGAAATCCGGCAAGCATAGCATCGAGCAGGTCATGCACGGTGGATGTCTTGGCCAGGTTGTAGGTCTCTGGAAACAACAGGCCCTCCAACGTCGTCGCTTCGGGAAGGATGTCCTTGGCCAGGCCGGGATCCGCTGTCAGGGCAATGAACTCTTCCTTGGTGCTCAAGCCCTCGGAATCCACGATCTCGGCGATTTCGAATCGGTTCAGGCCCTCGGGAATCGTGAGCGGGTACAGGATCACCCTGCCTGAAGCCAGCTTCTCGAACGCTTCGGCGGCGGATATCGGCCTCTCGAACCCATACTCTCCGGCCATCAGCGTTGCGGATCGAGCCCACAGCCGCTCCCACAGGAAGCCCCACTTGGAGGCAATGACTCCAGCCCCTTCGAGCGTTTCGGCGATTTCCATCGACGTCAGGCCGCGCCCGATCTCGACCACGACGGGCTCTTCAAATGCGTCGCCAGGCCCTTCGTGGCCCGCGCCGCCGCAGCCGGCGGTCAGCAGGGCGGCCACTAGCACCGCGGCGGCGCTAGGACTGTCTCGCAGCAAGGTAGCTCTCCAGAAGAAGCACGGCCGCTAGGCGGTCGATCTCGCCCGGGTCCTTCGGACGCGTCCCAAGCATACTCTCAGCCTCCCAGCTGGTCAGCCGCTCGTCCCACATCTCGACCGGGACTCCGGCGTGCCTGGCCAGCTGGAAAGCGAACCGTGCCGCTCGGCTCGATGAACCGCTCTTGGTGCCGTCGAGATGAAGCGGGTTGCCGACGATGACCGATTCGATATCGCGTTCCCGGATCAGGCCGATCAAGGCGTCGAGATCTTGGCGGTTGGTGGTGCGGACCAGCGTGCGCAGGCCGTGAGCGGCGATTCCGAGGCCGTCGCTGACGGCGATGCCGATGCGCCGCTTGCCCCAGTCCAGCGCCATCACCCGCATACGCCCAGTCATCCAGTGTAAGGCGGACCCGGCCCGCCAGGTCTCTCTTGCGGCTCTAGCGGCGCATGTCTGCGATGGTCTTGTCCCAGGGTTGTGGCGGCAGAGGGTCGTATCTGGGCCTGGAATCCTTTGCCGGCATCGACCTGACCACGGCGCTCAGCTTGGCGAGAGCCTTGCGGTGCTCCGGCTTGGCGCTGGCGCGCAGGTTGTTCTCTTCGCCGGGGTCGGCCTGCAAGTCGTACAATTCCCGGACTTCCGCTTCGTGGACGTGGATCTTGTAGCGCTTGTCCCGGATCACTCGCGGGGAGTAGTCCAGCCGACCCCGCACCCCTCGTTCGTCCAAGATGGCTGCGCCGAATCCCAGCGCCAGGATCCAGTTTCGCGGGCCGGCACGCCGCTTGCCCAGAATGACGTCGGCTATAGACTTGCCGTCGATCTGGACTCCTTGGGGAAGGGCAGCGCCGGCCAGTTCGCAGAAGGTGGGCAGCAGATCCGAGAAGTCGGTCAGTTCAGCGGTCACGACGCCGGCGGGCACCAGGCCCGGACCGTTCACGATGAACGGCTGCCTGAGGCCGTTCTCGGTCAGCTTGTCCTTGCCGCCTCTCACGGCTCTGCCGTTCATCCTGCCGTGGATCCCTCCCGGCGTTCCGTTGTCGGTACTGAAGATCACGATCGTGTTGGAGCGGACGCCGGAGTCATCGAGCGCCTTGACCAGCCGGCCGACCAGGTAGTCGGTGTAGCGCACCATCGCCTTGTGCTTCTCGAGCTTGCTCTCGGCGAACGGCTCGTGAGGTGTCGCCACCAGCGGTCCGTGGGTCAGAGCCATCGGGTAGTACAGGAACATCGGGCGGTCGCGGTGACGCTCGATGAAGTCCGTCAAGAAGTCGTTGAAGATGTCGGGGCCGAACTCCCCCGCGTACGTCCGGCTGCTCGACTTGCTGGTGTAGACGTACGGGTCCCAGTACCGTTCGTTGCTGGTGGGGTTGCCGCCCTCGCCTCCGGTCCAGACCGACCACTCATCGAAGCCGTGCCGGTTAAGGATGTTGGGCTGAACGCGGAAATCGTTGATTTGCCACTTGCCCGCGATCGCGGTCGCATAGCCAGCCTCACGCAGCAGGCGAGCCACGGAGATGTTGTGCTCGGGGTCGAAATGGCAGCCCGCTCCCCACCGTGGCACGTCCCAGTGGTTCGTCCATCCGTGGCGAAACGGGTACTGGCCGGTCAGCAGCGTGACTCGCGTCGGCGTGCACTGCGGCATGGAGTAGGCGTTGCTGAAGCTCATGCCGCCCTGAGCGAGCTTGTCGATATTCGGAGTCTCGATGCCTTCGCCGCCGTAGCTGGAGATCCATTCCGGCCCCAGATCGTCCACCATGATGAAGACGATATTGGGAGGTGCCGCCCATACGGGAATGGCAAGCAGCAAGGTTGCGAAGCGGAGCACGGGTCCCATGGCGGTGATTTCCAGCGTAACCCGATTCGGTTGTGGAGATGTTGTCGCCGAGGCGAGATGTTGCGCGCACGCCGCGCTCCGCGCCGTCCGAAACGACGCGTTTCAGGTGTGCTGCTGATCGGAATGGCCGTAGCCGAGAGAACAGACCAGGGGCCCTGCCCGGACTCGCCGCAACCCGGCTGACACCGAATTGCTAGCGCTTGGGTCCGCCAGATCGATGAGCGCCTTCCCGAACTCGATTGCCAGAAGGGCCAGCCACATCTCGCAACCGAGAGATTGTGGATCCTCGCTTCGATCGGGTTGATATCGAACTCTTCGGGCGCATCGGCGGCAAGATCGTCGCCGCCAAGCGCGTGCGCCAACCCATCGGCGCGGTTATGAGGTGGGCCATCACCCAGGGCCTGTTCTTGGACACCCCGGAGGCAAGTTTCCCGCATGTGCTCTGGATCGCTACAGAGCCATCCGCCGTTCCATACGGCCGCTACATCGCCGTGGTCTCAGTTTCGACAGCGTTTCAGCAACTGATGTACGTGGTCTCTTGGAGGTGTTGCGTCATCCCCTTGAAGTGATCTTGCATCTTCTCCAGCGTCAGGCTCTTGCTCGTTCCAAGTTTGACAGCGATCGACTGAAACTGTTCTTTACGGGCGGCGACATCGAGCCGTTTCCAAGATCCTTCGCGCGGATCTCCAGGGGTACCGTTCCGCGAGAAGTGGAGACTGCCCCTCTCCAGAACGCCGTTGAGCTTCGGAGCATCGATCTAGCGTCACACCTTGATGTTCCAGTCGTGTGGCTGGAGCGGTTTCATCGCCTCGTGTTCTGTGTTGGCGGCCGCTACAGCGTCGAGCCATACGCCGCCGTTGGGTCCAAGACGCGCTTCCACGGGCGCAGTGCGCATGTCCTCTCCGAGCAAAGGGGCAGGGAGGAGGCAAGCGACATCAGCCGCGCGCCGGCGCGCCGCGCGCGTCCGCTTCCGACTCGAACGCCACTTCGGCACGCAGCCTCAGGCCCAGCGCGCCAACGACCCTGAGGACGGTTTCGAAGGTCGGATTGCGCTCCCCGGAGAGCGCCTTGTAGAGGCTCTCGCGGGACAGGCCGGCGTCCGTCGCCACCTGCGCGATTCCCCGCGCGCGGGCGATGTCGCCCAGCGCCTTGGCTACGAACGCGGCATCGCCCTCCGCTGCCTCGATGGACGCTTCCAGATACGCGGCCATTTCCTCGCGAGTGCGAAGGTGCTCGGCAACGTCGTAGGGCACTGTAGCGGTCTTTGGCATGGTCATGGTCTTCACCTGCAGGTTTCTCGCCAGCCGCAGGGCCACATCGATGTCGTCGCTCTGGGTGCGCTTGTCGCCGCCCGCGAGCAGTACGATGACTGTGCGATCCTGCCTCTCAAAATACACCCGGTAGCCCGGTCCGTAGTCGATCCGCATCTCCGAAACGCCTTCGCCCACCGGCCTCACGTCACCCGGGTTGCCCATCGCCAGCCGCTCGACCCGAACGAGCACGCGGGCGCGAGCGCGGACATCCCTCAAGCCGTCCAGTCAACTGGCGTAGGCCTCTGTCCTGCGGACTTCCAGCACCCGTCCGATGTAGCCAGCAGGCTACACAGCAGTCAATCCCCGCTTTGCCGTCCTCGAACCGGACACTAGCGTTGCACTGTCTAACGTTTGTCAACGCCTCTAGATCCCTTTTCGGCTCTAGCGGCGCATGTCCTTGATCGTCTTGTCCCACGGTTGCGGCGGCAGGGGGTCGTATCGGGGTCTGGAATCCTTCGCCGACATCGACCGGACCACGGCGCTCAGCTTGGCGAGAGCCTCGCGGTGCTCTGGCTTGGCGCTGGCGAGAAGGTTGTTCTCTTCGCGTGGGTCGGCCTGCAAGTCGTACAGTTCTTGGACTTCCGCCCCGTGGACATGGATCTTGTAGCGCTTGTCCCGGATCACTCGCGGGGCGTAGTCCAGCTGACCCCGCACGCCTCGTTCGTCCAATATGGCTACGCCGAATCCCAGCGCCAAGATCCAGTCTCGCGGGCCGGCACGCCGCTTGCCCAGAATGACGTCGGCTATCGACTTGCCGTCGATCTGCACTCCTTGGGGAATGGCAGCGCCGGCCAGTTCGCAGAAGGTGGGCAGCAGATCCGAGAAGTCGGTCAGTTCAGCGGTCACGACGCCGGCGGGCACCAGGCCCGGACCGTTCACGATGAACGGCTGCCTGAGGCCGTTCTCGGTCAGCTTGTCCTTGCCGCCTCTCACGGCTCTGCCGTTCATCCTGCCGTGGATCCCTCCCGGCGTTCCGTTGTCGGTACTGAAGATCACGATCGTGTTGGAGCGGACGCCGGAGTCATCGAGCGCCTTGACCAGCCGGCCGACCAGGTAGTCGGTGTAGCGCACCATCGCCTTGTGCTTCTCGAGCTTGCTCTCGGCGAACGGCTCGTGAGGTGTCGCCACCTGCGGTGGGTGGGTCAGAGCCATCGGGTAGTAGAGAAACATGGGGCGGGCGCTGTGACGCTCGATGAAGTCCGTCAAGAAATCGTTGAAGATGTCGGGGCCGAACTCGCCCGCATACGTCCGGCTGCTCGACTTGTTGGTGTAGACGTACGGATCCCAGTACCGCTCGTCGCTAGTGGGATTGCCACCCTCGCCTCCCGTCCAGACGGACCACTCGTCAAAGCCGTGCCGGTCGAGAATGTCGGGCTGCACGCGGAAATCGTTGATCTGCCACTTGCCCGCGACCGCGGTCGCATAGCCAGCCTCACGCAGCGGGCGAGCCACGGAGATGTTGTGCTCGGGGTCGAAATGGCAGCCCGCTCCCCAGCGCGGCACGTCCCAGTGGCTCGTCCATCCGTGGCGGAACGGGTACTGGCCGGTCAGCAGCGTGACTCGCGTCGGCGTGCACTGCGGCATGG
>VXMF01000017.1 GCA_009841225.1 Terriglobia bacterium
CCGGCACTCTCAAGCCCGACGCCCCCGCCCTAGCCACCGCCGTCTGAGCCCGCGGGACCGACGTAGAGGCCGCCGTGGCCCGCCGCACCGAGACCTCCATCAACAATGATCTGGCCGCCGCGCTGCGCCGGCTCCACCCGGCGTGGACCAACCAGACCGTTCTGGCCGAGAGCACCGGAGTGCTGACCGAGGGTGCGGGGCGGCGGCCCGACATCGTCATCACTAACGAGAGCCGCGCCGGCGGCGTGATCCTCGAGACCGAGTTCGATCCGGCGCGGGCCGTGGAGAGCGAAGCACGAGACCGGCTCGGCAACACGTTCGCCGCCGACGGATCGCCCGTCGAGCAGGTCGTGGCGGTCAGGATTCCCGAGGAGGCCCGCACGCCGGACGCCCGCCTCGAGACGTTGACCTACTCCTACAAGGTCTGCGCCAACGGCACCGAGGCGACGACCTGGTTCCCCGGAGAGGGCTGGATCACGGGGACGTTGGCCGACCTCGCGGGCTTCATCGAGACGGTGGAAGTCTCGCCCCGCAAACTGGCCGCAGGAGTGAACGCCCTGGAGACCGGCGTAGCCCAAGCGACGAACATCATCCGCCGAGGCATGGCGGGCGCCCGTCGCGGCGGCCTCGCGGAGATGGCCACGGCGCTTCACCAGCGCGACGGCGAGCAGACCACCCGCATGGCCGCAGCGATCATGGCCAACGCCCTCGTCGTCCACTACGCCATCGCAGGCACCGAGGAGGCCATCGAGGCACCGAGCCACCCGAGGCTCCGTGGCCACGAGAACGTCCTGCTGCCGGGGGCTGTCCTGGAGACCTGGCGCGCCATCCTGGAGGTGAACTACTGGCCGATCTTCAAGGTTGCCCACGACGTGCTGAACGCCATGGACACCGCCACCGCCGGTCGAGCACTCAAGCGCCTCGACGAATCGGCGCGCGAACTGGTGGACCTCGGCGCCACCACCATCGGCGACCTGGCCGGGCAGATGTTCGGTCAGCTAATCTCCGACCGGAAGTTCTTGGCCACCTTCTACACCCAACCGTCCTCAGCCACTCTGTTGGCCGAGTTGGCAGTGGCCCGCCTCGGTGTGGACTGGAGCGACGGCGACCGGGTCTGTGAACTGCGCGTCGCTGACCTGGCCTGCGGCACGGGTGCGCTCCTGTCAGCCGTGTACCGGCGCATGACTGCACGCCTGCGCCGCGCCGGTCTCGACGACGCAGAACTGCACAGCCGGATCATCGAGAACGTCCTCATCGGCTGCGACATCATGCCCGCCGCTACCCATCTGACCTCCGCGCAGATCGCCTCGGCGCACCCGACGGTCACATTCGGCAACACCCGCGTCAGCACGATGCCGTACGGGGCCTACGACCCGCACGACGGCAAGGGTGCCCGGCCCTTCATCGGGTCTCTGGAACTCTTGGAATCCGGCGCCAAGCCCGCGCTCTTCGGTACCGGTGCCACCACTGTCACCGGAACCGGGGACGTCCCGGAGACGGGGATGAACCAGATCGACCTGCCCAACGGCAGCCTCGACTTGGTAGTCATGAACCCGCCGTTCACCCGACCCACCAATCACGAGGTCGCCAACGTGCCGGTGCCGTCCTTCGCCGGCTTCGAGACCTCCGAACGCGAGCAGCGCGCCATGTCCACGAGGCTTGCCCAACTGCGGCGGCGGCTGCCGCACGCTCGGGCCGGGGACAGCAACGCCGGGTTGGCGTCACACTTCGCAGACCTGGCCCACCTCAAGCTCCGCCCCGGGGGCGTGCTGGCCCTCATCGTGCCAGCGCCAGTCGTCTCGGGCGGGGCTTGGAGCAGGACGCGCAGGCTGCTGGAGACTGGTTACGACGACATCACGGTCGTGACCATCGCAGAGGACGGCGTCACGGATCGGGCCTTCTCGGCGGACACCGGGATGGCCGACACGATCCTGCTGGCCACCAAACGGGCCGAGGCGAGAGACAGCGAGGAGTCACCCAAAGCCCGTTACTTGGTGTTGGACCGGCTTCCGGCGTCGATCACCGCCGCAGTCGAGGTGGCACGGGCTTCCAGTCCCTCGACCGGCGGCACGCACCTAGCGGTCGGAACCCAGCGGGTGGGCTGGTCGGTTAAGGGCACGTTCGGGGCCGACGCGACCGGGCATCCGACCGGCGTGTCGAATCCCGACGTGGCTGCTGCGGCGAGCGCTCTGGCGGACGGTGCGCTTGTGCTCCCGCGCCATGAGAGTCTCGCGCTGCCGATGGCCTCCCTGGGCAATCTGGGGCGGCGTGGGCCGGTGGACCGCGACATCAGCGGCATCACCAAGGGCAGGAACGGCACCCCCGACGAGCCCCGCGGCCCGTTCGACGTCGTTCGGCTCGGCGACCGCGCTGCCTACAGAAGGGCAAGTTGGCCAGTGCTCTGGTCCCACAAGGCTACCGCTGAACGGCAGATGACCGTCCTGCCCTGCTCGGAGGGCTTCGTCCGAACGGGCATGCGGGACGCGGCCCTACGACTATGGAAGGGCTACCGCAACGCCGACGGCGCACTGATCGCCGGCGCGGGCCGCCTTCACCTCAACCGCGACTTCCAGTTGAACTCGCAGTCGCTAGGGGCATGCCTGACGCCTATGCCGACCATCGGGGGGCGCGCCTGGCCGTCATTCGCTCCCGACCCCGCGGAGGAGGGTCAGGCGGAGACCTGGGAAAAGGCGCTCGGGGTCTGGCTGAACACCACGCCCGGTCTCCTCACGCGGTGGTGGGTCTCGACGCGCCAGCAGCGCGGCCGCGCCTGCTTGACCGTCACGACGGTCGGCGCCATCCCCGTACTGGACCTGCGGCTCTTCCCTTCCGAGGCAGTGACCGCCCTCGCCGCGACCTTCGATCGGTTCGCGGCGCGTGACTTGCTGCCGGCGAATGAGGCCTACCGCGATCCCGCCCGGCGCGACCTAGACGAAGCGGTGCTATGCGGGGCGCTCGACCTGCCTGAGTCGATTCTGGAGCCGCTCGCCACCCTCCGCGAGCAGTGGTGCGCCGAACCGTCGGTGCATGGCGGCAAGACCACACGACCCACCTAGTCGGGCGAGTGCCACTCCTCGCCGGCTACCGGTCGGCTCGCGGCCACGCCACCGAGGACGAGCGTCAAGGAGCGATCGCGCCGCTCACTCGCAACCCACCAACTCCACGAGCAGGTCGACGATCTCGGTGGCCGTGCTGATCTGCCAGCCCACCTCGCAGGTGTCGTACGGATCCTCGCAGTGCCAGGTCCAGGCCCGATCCTCGCAGATCTCCAACGGCGTGTAGCGCACATCCATACAGGGACCCACAGCCGACGCGATCCAGATTCGTCCCTGATCGCCCGAGGAGACCACCTGGTACCGCCGCAACGGGTGCTCGGGGGAGTCCGCGCGACGGTCGATCTCCGCAATGATCCGCCCAACGGCGGCCTCAATTCCGTCCGCCCCATCGGGGCGCGGGCTGACATCTCTGTGCTTGCCGACATCATCCACGAATGGCTCCTTCCGGTCGAATATGAAGGTTCGGCTCGGGGAAGCGTCGTGTATCGTATCGCCTCCTCGGGAATCGCGGCGACCGCCACCGCCTGCTGCGCCCGCGCCCGGCCAGCGCCCCGCGACCTGATAGAAATACACACGTGCAATTCAACATTGCCCCGACCGGCTGAAGCGGACAGACACCTGAGCATGGCGCGCCGCACCGAGTCCTCGATCAACAACGATCTCGCCGCAGCTCTACGCCAGCTGCATCCGGCCTGGAACGAACAGACCCTCCTGGCCGAGAGCACCGGAGTTCTGGCCGAGGGTGCCGGGCGGCGGCCCGACATCGTGGTCACCAACGAGAGCCGAGTCGGCGGCGTGATCCTCGAAACCGAACTGCACCCCGCGCTGAACGTCGAGCGCGAAGCGCAAGAGCGCCTCGGCAGCACGTTCGCTGCCGACGGTTCCGCCGTCGAGCAGGCAATCGCCGTCAGAATCCCCACCGAGGCCCGTTCCCCCGGCACCCGACTCGAAGGCCTCCCCTACACGTACAAGGCCTGCACCCGCGGGGCCGAGACTGTGACATGGTTCCCCGCCGCCGGTTGGCTGGAAGGAACCCTGGCCGACCTCGCCGGCTTCGTCGAGACGCTCTCTGTATCGCCGCGCCAGCTGGCCGAAGGCGTCAACGCCCTCGAGGCCGGCGTGCAGCAGGCAGCGAACATCATCCGCCGCCGGCCGGACAACGGCGGGAGCATCGAACGGAATCGGATTGCCGAGGTCCTGCACCAACGTGACGGCGAGCAGACTACCCGTATGGCGGCTGCAATTCTGGCCAACGCTCTGGTGGTTCATTCCGCCATTGCGGGCGTCGCACCCGACGTCAGGCGGGTGGCCAACCCGTCCATGCGGGACGCCGAGGGAGTTCTCCTCCAGGCCGAGGTCCTAGCCACCTGGCAGCAGATCCTGGACGTGAACTACTGGCCGATATTCAGTGTGGCCCGCGACATCCTCGGCGCTCTGGACGAGGCGGTCGCCGGACAGGCACTGACGGCCTTGAGCCGGGCGGCCAGCAAGCTGGCCGGGCTGGGTGCCACCACCATCGGCGACCTCGCCGGGCAGATGTTCGGACGGCTCATCACCGACCGCAAGTTCTTAGCCACGTTCTACACTCGCCCCCCCTCGGCACTGCTGCTGGCCGAGTTGGCGGTGGCCCGCAGCCGAGTCGACTGGAGCGACCCCAACGCGGTGGGCAATCTCCGTGTGGCCGACTTGGCCTGCGGCACCGGCGCGCTGCTCTCTGCTACCTACCGCCGCATGGCAGCGCGCCTGCGGCGAGCGGGACTGCGCGACGCAGAACTGCATCACCGATTCATGGAATCAGTCCTCATCGGCTGCGACATCATGCCGGCGGCCACCCACTTGACCGCGGCGCAGCTGTCGTCGGCCCATCCCACGGTGACCTTCGGCAACACCCGCATCCACACGATGCCCTATGGCGAGGCTGACCCAGGAGACGGCAAGGGCCGGCGTCCCTTCATCGGATCCTTGGAACTGTTGGACGACGCCATGGCACCCACCCTGTTCGGCACCGGCGCCAGAACGGTGACCGGCGTCGGCGCCGTCGAGGACAGCGCCCGGGGCCAGGTGATGGACATGCCAGACGGAAGCCTCGACTTGGTCATCATGAACCCGCCCTTCACCCGGCCGACGAACCACGAGGTAGCGGAGGTTCCGGTGCCGTCGTTCGCAGGTTTCGAGACCTCCGAGCTCGAGCAGCAGACGATGTCCCGGCGCCTGTCCTCTCTGCGGAAGCGACTCGCCCACGACCCCGCCGGGCACGGCAACGCGGGCCTAGCCACCAACTTCGTGGATCTTGCCCACACCAAGGTCCGCCCAGGCGGCACGGTCGCCTTGGTGCTACCCGCCACAGTCATCGCAGGAGCCTCCTGGGCGGCTTCACGCCAGCTTCTCCGCAGGCACTATCGCGACCTCGCCGTCGTCACGATCGCGGCAACCGGTTCGAGCGACAGAGCCTTCTCCGCCGACACGGGCATGGCCGACGCGCTCATTCTCGCCACGCGGGCATACGACGTTGAACCCAACCCGACAGCCGCCGACGTACTGTGGGTCAACCTTGGGCGAGCTCCGCAAGGCTTCCCCGAGGCCTTGGAGGTCGCACACGCCATCAGAGCGATTCCTGCTGACAGACCGACGGGCAGACTGCGCGTCGGCGACAACGTCCTCGGATGCTACATCCGCGCTGACCTCTCCCAGAGTGGCTGCGCCTCGGTGCGCGAGACCGACGTCGCCGATGCCGCGCTCGCACTGGAGCGCGGCCAGCTTCGCCTCGCCGGCCTCGCCGACTTCCCCATCCCGGTCACTGATCTGTCCCGTCTTGGCCGTCCGGGGCCCTACCACCTGGATATTCGCAGCGGCGGGACCACCGCGCGCGGACCTTTTGAGATTGAGCCGCTGGCCGCAGGCACCACGCCTTCGTACCCGCTGCTCTGGAGTCACCGTGCCGCCCGGGAGCGTCGACTGTTTGTGGCCCCCGACCGCCAAGGTCGGATACTGCCAGGGCTGCGCCAGAAGGCGCTGCGGGTCTGGGGAACGAGCACCCGGCTGCACATCAACAGCGACTTCCGATTGAACTCGCAAAGCCTCGCGGCATGCCTCACCCCGAAGCCGGCCATCGGTGGGCGCGCCTGGCCTTCGTTCCTGCTCGAGAACCGCGCCTATGAGCAATCTGTCGTCCTGTGGTCCGCGACCACGCTGGGGCTGATCGGCCATTGGTGGGTTGGATCGCGCCAGCAGCAAGGGCGCTCGAATCTCTCGGTGGGCAGGCTCGGGAGCATTCCGATGATGGACTGCGTCTCTCTCACCGACGATCAAGTCGGCAGCCTCGACGCGATCTTCGACCGATTCGCGGACCGCGATCTGCTGCCGGCCAATGAGGCGTACCGCGATCTAGTACGGCAGGAGTTGGACGAGGCTGTTCTTTGCGAGGCGCTGGGACTTCCAGACTCGATCCTCGATCCACTTGCCACTCTCCGCTGGCAGTGGTGCGCCGAACCCTCGGTGCACGGAGGTAAGGCCACTAGGCCTAATGGCCCCTGAGCGCGGCAGGCCCAGTCACCTCTACGTGCCGCCGGGAGGAGGCTGCGGTGCCTGAGTTGCCAGAGGTTGAGACGATCCGGCGGGAGTTGGCGCCTCGGCTGGTCGGGCGGTGCGTCGTCGAGGCGGACAGCCACCCCAGCGAGAAGT
>VXMF01000051.1 GCA_009841225.1 Terriglobia bacterium
GCGCGGGACTCTGGCTGACGAAGGCCGGACAGATGGCCTGCGGCTGAATCGTGCTAGCGGCGTCCTCCAAGCGTTCATGAGCCGCTTGGCGCCGCGCCTTTAGGACGTCTTGGAAAAAGAGTTCGCGCTCGTGCTCGGACCGTAGCCGCTCCTCCTCAGCCTGGTCTCGCTCGAACTCATCGTAACCGGGTTCCGCTCCGGCGACGGAGACGCCCAAGGACAATGCCAAGGGCCATGCGAGCAACCGCATTAGGGATGCGCACATCGTGCTCACAGTACTCCTCTTGTCAAACCCCGTGTATGACATTAACACACAAACCCCGCACTTGAGCCGAGAAAGGCCAGTCTTGAACGTAGATGCACGTCAAGCGCCCAGGGTTTCGCGGCCCAGGAAATAAGTAGCTGAAGTTTGGGATCATCGATTTCGGAATCGAGCAGTCTTTCCGAGCTATCTCGCAACGTTACGACGAGCGCTTCGCCCACGCGGCATCCGAGATCGGCCGTGCAATGGGGCGCCTGATGCGATCTTGGGCTCCAGATGCACCCGGAAAAGGAGGCGAGGGGGAACTTGGCTACAAAGGGCGGCTAAATCACGTGCCCCCACGAGCAAGTCCAAGTAGCTCCGTGTAGGCGGGCACCTAGGCGGAAGCGTCGCGTTCCGAAAGCGCGGCTACAGTTCAAGCTAGACTTGCCTAAGGAACTGCCACTAGCGCTCGAAGGGTCTCAACCACCGACGTTGTGCGCCCTCGACGGCACAGTCCCGCACCGCTGATGAGCCGCGCGTTCTGGATTCCGCTAGCAATCATGGCTTCCTCGGCAGCCCCCGCATCCGGCCAGCTGCCGGTCCCGGCCGGGGGCGCTCCGCCGACATCGCAAGCCCCATTTGTCCAACACGCGGTCGAAATCCGGTCTCTCGAACAACGCTCCGACGGCCCTGTGAGGGTCGCGACGGGGGATGTCGAACTGCGCTTCAAGAGTGTCGTCCTGACGGCAGATATCGTCGAGTACAACGAATCGACCGGGGATCTCAAAGCAGAGGGCAACATCCACTACCGCACGCTGGACGGGGACCAAGACCTGCGGGCCGACAAGCTGGCCTACAACCTGCGCACGGAGCTGGGCACGTTCTACGAAGCGCGCGGCCGCGCTGCTTCTGCCAGCCAGGGCGGGCCCCGCCTGCTCACGACCGACAACCCGTTCCAGTTCGAGGCACCACTGGTGATCAAGGCGGGCCAACATTACACGATCCACGACGGCACGCTTACGAACTGCAACCCCGACAGCCCGTGGTGGACTCTGAGCGCAGCTAAGTCTGAACTCACTCCCGGCGGCTCGGCAATCGTGCGCAACGGACTGCTGCGCTTGCGAGGCGTCCCGCTGCTGTACATGCCATATTTCAGGAAGTCGCTCAAGCGCATGCCGCGGCAGAGCGGCTTCTTGACGCCGACGATCGGCAACAGCTCGCGCTTCGGTCGCATCCTCGGGCAGGCCTACTACTGGGCGATCAACCGCAGCTATGACGCTACCGTGGGCGCAACCCTGTACACCGCGCGCGGCCTCGCAACCAACGCCAGCCTGCGCGGCCGGCCGACCAAGAACTCGAGCTTTGACGCAGTGTTCTTCGACGTGCGAGACCGCGGCCGGGAACTCGACGACGGGGGCAGGCTCAAGCAGGGCGGCAACTCGTTCGACATGCGCGGCCAAGTGACGTTCGGCGAGGGCTGGCGTGGCGTCGCCGACCTGCATTACCTCAGCTCGCTCGAATTCCGGCAAGCCTTCACGCAGACCTACGAGGAAGCTGTCTTTTCGCAGATCCGCTCCATCGGGTTCGTGTCCAAGAACTTCTCCACGTACTCCTTCAACGTCTCCCTGCTGCGCAACGAGCACTTCCAGAGCGTCGCTCGCGACGACAACATCGTCATCCGCAAGTTGCCCGCCATCGAGTTCAACAGCCGGCCCAAGGCCTTCGGGCCGAAGTCCGTGCCACTGTGGTTTAGCTTCGACTCGTCGCTGGACCTGATCAGCCGCACGCAGCGCAGTTTCCAGACTCGGCGCTTCGTCCAGCGAGGCATGTTCTTCCCGCGGGTGTCGAGCAGGCTCTCGTACAAGGGCCTCACGGTCACTCCGACACTCGGTGCCCGAGCGATGGCCTACGGCCAGCGCCGCACCCCGGACGGGCTCGCCGGCGAGAACCTATACCGGCGCACCGGAGAGTTCTCGGTCGATTTCGCGCTCCCGGCCCTGGAGCGTATCTACCGCTCCCCGAAGTGGCTCGGAGACCGTGTCAAGCACGTGATCGAGCCGCGCGTGCGCTACCGATACACGCGTGGCATCGAAGACTTCGACAGCGTGATCCGCTTCGATGCCAAGGACCTGATCCACAACACCAACGAAGCGGAGATTTCGCTGACGAATCGCCTGTACTCGAAGAACGACTCGACCGGCAGGGTGCGCGAAATCGCCAGCCTGGAGGTGTGGCAGAGGCGTTACTTCGAGCCAGAGTTCGGGGGTGCGATCGTGCCGGGCTATCGCAACGTGCTGCGCTCGACGCTGGACTTCTCTTCATTTGCCTTCTTGTCAGAGGCGCGCAACTATTCGCCCATCGCGACCTCTCTCAACCTTTCTCCAGCCAACCGCTGGACCCTCCGCTGGCGCAACGACCTCGATCCGCTGCATAACAGGATCCTCAACACGATGGCCGACGCGACAGTGCAGGTGAACCGCAAGATCTACGCGATGGCAGGACACCGCGCGGTGCGCGTGCCGAGGGAGCTGACACCCGCCAGCAACCAGCTGCTGATGGGAGTCCGCTACGGGGACTATAACCGCCGTGGCTGGAACGCCACGCTCCACAACGTCTACGACTATCGCCAAGGCGTATTTCTCTACGCGGTCTCGCAACTGACCTACAACACCGACTGCTGCGGCTTTAGCGTCGAACTGCGCCGACTGTCGATCGGTAACACACGGAGCGACAACCAGATCCGGATCAGTCTCGCGATCGCGAATGTCGGGTCCTTCGGCACGGTCCGCCCGGCGGAGCGGATGTTCTGATGAAGCGCCAGAACCCGGATGTGATCGGAAGCTGGGCCGTGGTGCCGGGGCGACCGCGTGCCGGCCGCGCGCGACGAATCGAACCAGACCAGGAACTCACGCAGGTGCCCCAGCAACGTGCCGCCGACCGACGCGCCCCGCGTTCGCTCCACTCCCGCTCGAAAGGAGAGAGTGGCTCGGAGGCCTCTGCTAGACTGTCGAGACTCGGCAGCTTGCCCGCGCTGCGATCCGCATGTTGAAGAGCTTTCCCGAACGGGCCACGCTGTGGTCTCTCCTTGTTCTCGGCGGTGCTGTCCAGCATGGATGCGCGCCGCCTGGCGACCTAGCGGCGCAGCGACCCAACGTCCTAATGATTGCGGTCGACGACCTGAATGACTGGGTGGGGTGCTTGCGCGGCCACCCGCAGGCGTTGACGCCCAATATGGACCGTCTTGCAGCACGCGGGCTGCTGTTCACGAATGCCCACTGTGCTGCGCCGGCCTGTAATCCTTCGCGAGCAGCGCTCTTCAGCGGTCTCTTGCCGCAATCGAGCGGCGTCTGGGCGAACGATTCGGCGCAACGGCTGGATAGGACGCTGCCCGAAGCCCGGTTGCTGCCGACCATGTTCCAGGAAGCTGGCTACTTGGTTCTTGGCACGGGCAAGCTCCTTCATTCGGGCGGCAAGGATCTCTTCGACGAGTACTTCACGGTCGAGCAGCGCTGGAGTCCGTTGCCACGCGAGGCGGTCGACTACACGCCCGAGGAATTGCCAACGAAGGCGACAGCCAACCCCCGGCACATCACACGTGACAGCCTTGGTCGGGAGGTGGTTCTTCCACTCAATCGCATGCCTTCAGACAGGCGGCCGAATCAGCCGGCCGGCGAGTCGTTCGACTGGGGACCGTTCGATGTTCCAGACGAGGATTTCGGTGACACGCAGATCACAAACTGGGCGATCGAGCAGATCAGCAGTGGCTCCAACCAGCCCTTTTTCCTAGCGGTCGGCTACTACCGCCCCCATATTCCGCTATGGGCTCCCAAGCGGTTCTTCGAGCGGTTCCTCGAGGAACCCGGGCAACTGCCGGAAGTCCGGTCCGATGACCTGGATGATCTCGGTGCGTCCGCTAGGAAATGGGCCCGCGAGCCCGTTACCGCCGGCAGTCACGCCACGGTCGAGGAATATGGGCAGTGGGCTGCGGCCGTGGAGGCGTACTTGGCGAGCGTCTCGTACGTAGACCACGAGATCGGAAGACTCCTCGAGGCGCTGGATGGTTCAACGGCCTCCGGTAACACTGTCGTCGTGCTGTGGTCCGATCACGGCTGGCATCTTGGCGAGAAGGAGCACTGGGGCAAGTGGACGGGCTGGGAGCGGTCGACCCGTGTGCCGGTCATGATTGCTCCGGCGTCCCGCTACTCCGACGGATTCGCCGTGGGCGCAAGCAGCGGGCAGCCCGTCAGCCTGATCGACATCTATCCGACCCTAGCGGAACTCTGCGGCTTAGAACCACCCGAGGATCTGGAGGGCGAGTCCCTAGTCCCGCTGCTGCGCGATCCGGCAACGGCCACTGAGCGGGCGGTGGTGACGATGTTCGATCCCGGCAACGGCTCGCTCCGGACGGACCGCTGGCGCTACATCCGCTATGCGGACGGGTCCGAGGAACTCTATGACCATCTGAGCGACCCAAACGAATGGAACAATCTTTCCGGCATGCAGCAGCACGCCGACCAACTGCAGGAACTGCGCAGAAGGATGGAGCCCTATGTCAAGGAGTGACGCGGTTCCGGTCGCACGCGTTCTTGATCGCCGCAACAGGTGCCCTGTCGTACCCGGCTCGGCCCGATTCCGCCGTGGAATCCAGGCAGCACATCCTGCCGATTGCGCTGGCAGACCCGCGACACGCATTGGCGTCCTACGGTGCCTCGTACATACGCGCTCCCGACATTGACAGCCTAGCCTCCTCCGGAGGCAGCTTTCGACGTCACTACACTCAGGAGCTCACGGGGCCGGCCCCTGTGCCTCGGCACGCCACCAAGGTGCCCGCAGTGCCTGAAACCAGGCCGGATCGGGCGCGCGGCCGTCGCCACGCGGCATCCGCGTGCCCGCACTGACCGCCTTTTCGCGGGTTCGGGCGTTGGCTAGAATCGGACAGGACGCCGACCTTGCCCGCATTTCGCTTCGTTCATGCCGCGGACGTTCACTTGGACAGTCCGCTGAGAGGGCTCGCCGGTCAGGATGGCAGCGCAATCGAGTTGATTCGCTCGGCTACGCGCAAGGCGTTTGAGGCGCTGATCACGCGCACGATTGAGGAGCGGGCCGCGTTCTTGGTGATAGCGGGCGATCTTTACGATGGCGATTGGCGCGACTACCAGACGGGACTGTTCTTCGTGCGGCAGATGGGACGCCTGAGAGAGGCTGGCGTTCCCGCATACGTGATCTACGGCAACCACGACGCTCAGAGCAAGATCACGCGCAGCCTGACGCTGCCCGACAACGTGCACGTCTTCCCGACACGGTCTCCAGAAACCTGCCAGATCGCCGAGTTGGACGTGGCGCTGCACGGCCAGGGCTTCAAGGAGCGTGACACGTCCGACAATCTGGCGCGAAAGTATCCCACGGCCGTGCCCGGCGCGTTCAATATCGGCATTCTCCACACCGGCCTCGCCGGCATCGAGGGACACGCGCCCTACGCCCCTTGCACGCTCGACGAGCTTCGCCAGAAGGGGTATGACTACTGGGCGCTCGGCCACATCCACAAGCCTGAGATTCTCAGCACGAATCCTCACGTGGTGTTCTCCGGAAACGTGCAAGGGCGCCACATCCGCGAAACAGGTCCGCGCGGAGCCATGCTGGTCGCTGTCGAGGACGGCGCCGTCACCGCGCTCGAGCCGCTGCATGTCGATGTGGTCCGCTGGGCGCTTGTGGAAGTCGGCGTGGACGGCGTCGAGACCGTAAGCGACGCGAACGACAGCATCCGCGCTGGGATCGAACGGGCTGTGGAGGAATTCGCGGACGGCCGGCTGCTCGCTTGCCGTATCGAGGTCGTCGGTCGCACCCCGGCTCACGGCACGCTCTTGGCAGCACATGAAGACCTACTGGCCGAGGCTCGCGCATCGGCTGCCGGCCTTGGCGACGAAGTCGCTTGGGTGGAAAAGCTGATCATCGACACGGCCCCGCCCACGAACACGGTCCCCGACCCCGCATTGGCAGAGACGTTGGGCGAGCTCGGCTTGGCACGGCAAGACACAGCCCTGCTCCGCGACCTGAAGGAGCAGATCGCACCGTTCGTGGGCAAGCTGCCGGCCGAGGCGCGCGACGCCGCTGAGAGTCCGCTGCTGCGCGCTGCGATAGACCACGATTTCGGCGAACTGATCGAACTAGCGCGGCCTTACGCCATGGCCCGGCTCACGGGGCATGAAGGCTGAGCGATGCGCCTGCGACGCTTGGACCTGATTCGCTACGGGCGCTTCACAGACTCCTCGCTAGAGCTTCCCAGGGGCGAGCCCGACCTGCACATCGTCGTCGGGCCGAACGAAGCCGGCAAGTCAACGGTTCGAAGCGCTGTGGGGGACTTGCTGTTCGGGATACCGTCGCGATCCCCCCTCGATTTCGTACACGACTACGGCAGCATGCGGATCGGCGCGGTCCTAGAGCGAGACGGCGAGGAGCTGGAAGTGCGTCGTCGCAAGGGCAACAGAGATACTCTCCTCGCCGCAGACGACTCACGGCTTCCGTCTGGAGAACAAGCCCTGAGTCCCTTCCTGCACGGTGCGGACCGGAGCTTCTTCGAGCGCATGTTCAGCCTAGACCACCTGCTGCTAAGGGCCGGGGGCCGGGACATCTTGCAAGGGGGCGGGGACGATGCCAGCCAGAAGCTCTTCGCGGCCGGTTCCGGCATCCAGGGCCTGCAACGCCGGTTGAAGAGCCTTGAGGACGAAGCGGCCAGGCTGTGGACGATTCGGCGTTCCAAGGACCGCAAGTTCTACATAGCAGAAGACCGGCTCAAAGCGGCAGACGGCCGGCGGCGCGAGAGCACGGTCAGCGCCGATCGCTGGCGCGAACTGCAGCGAGCCTACGCCGACCGCCAGAGCGAGCACGACCGGCTCCATGCCCAGATCGACCAGGCAGAGCGCGAACTGAGGAAGCTCGCGCGGATCCGGCGAGTCGCTCGGAATATCGCCCGGAAATCGAGCTTGGAGCGGGAAATTGAAAGTCTCGGCAGCGTGGCCGAACTCCCGGAAGGCTCAGCCGACAGATTGCGCAACGCCGACGAGCAGTGCCGCCGGGCCAGCTTGCTCTTGAAGGCAGAGCGCTCGAAGCTTGACAGAGCGAAGGCCGAGCGGGCTTCCATTCAGTGGGACCAGGCGTTGCTTGGCCGCAAGGGTGAGATCGAGCTGTTGCACCAACAGCGAATTCAGGTCAAGAAGGGCATCGCAGACCTGCCCGGGCTGAAACGAAAACTCGAGGAGGAGCAACGGAAGCTGGTTGGCATGGCTCCGGATTGCGGCTGGGATGGCCCGGACGCCGACTCGATCGTGGAGAGGATTCCGCTCCGCTCTCAACTCGGACCAACGCGCACCATGCTGGCGGACTGGAGCGACAAGAGCGCGCGCGTGGAGTCCGCTGAGACAGCAGCACGGGAGGCGGCCGCGCACTTGGACAAGATCCATGCAGCAGCCGAGGCTATCGGCGCCCCGCGGGACATGCGCGACTTAGCGGCCTTGGTTGTGGCCGCGACGAAGGAGCACGGAGGGATCGGGGCACTGGTTGCGAGTGCCCACACGGAGACCACCGAAGCGAAGGCCGAAGTCGATCGCATCTACGCTGCCATGGATCCCCTGCCCGATTCGATCGAAGCCGCGGTGAGACTGGTGCCGCCCAGCGTGGAGGAAATACAGGACTGGCGCGACAGGCACCACGAACTGGACCAGCGCCTGAGGGCTGAGCGCGATCAACTCGCCTCCCAGCTCAAGGAACGGGCGAGAGCCGCCGAGGCTGCGAGCCAGTTGGCCGCCGAGGGCGAGCCGATCACGCTCAAGGAAGTGCTCGAAGCCCGCAAGAGCCGGGACACCCAATGGTCCGAGCTGCGAAAGCGTTTCATAGACGACGGCGGCCGTCGCGGCCCCGATGGAAGCGACCCAGTCGGAGATCCCCAACAACTTGCCGACTCCTACCAAGACGCCGTGGCGCAGGCAGACAGTCTCGGCGACCTTCGGAGCGACACGGCTGAGTCCACCGCCAAGCTAGCCGAGGCGAGGCGCCGAGTCTCCGTCGTCGAGTCGGAGCTGGCTGGAATCCAGGCCGAGGTTGACAGACTCGAGCAGCACGACCAGCAGATGGTCGCTGAGTGGACGGAACTCTGGGAAGGGCTTCCGTTGGAGCCGGGAGGGCCGGATCGGATGCTCGCGTGGCTAGCCTTGCGAGACAAGCTGAGCGACGCAGTTACCCGGTCGTCCAAAGCCGACCGCAGGCTGGCGTCCTTGCGCGGCCAAGAGGCTCAGGTCGTGCAAGCTCTGGCCGATGAACTGAGAAAAGTCGGCGAGGACTGTGATGGGCTAGTCGATCAACGCCTTGCGATGGTGCTGGAACGCGCCAACGCAGTGCGGGCTGCGAACGACAGCGTGGCGGAGTCCAGAAGGAAGCTCGAATCCGACCGCCAAAGCGCCGCCGAGGACAAGGAAGCGAAGCAGTCCCTGCTGCGGAGCGAGCGGTCACAGCTACAGCAATTGCAGCGTGAGTGGGCCGCTTTGGCAGCCAAGCTCGCGATCGATTCGGAGGCATCGCCGAGAGAAGCCACCAGGCTGCTCGGCGCGTTCGATGCAATGCGCGAGGTCGCCAGCCGCATACGCGACCTGCGTTCGGACCGCATCGAGAAGATCGAACGAGACATCCGCCACCTCAGCGCCGAAGCGCAGGCGCTCGCCCGGGCGGTCGCGCCGGAACTTGGCGAACAAGATCCGGGCAAGGCTCTGGACGAACTCAAGAGCCGACTCGAAAGCGCGGAGCGGGAGCAGTTCGCCGCCCAAGTCAAGGACCGGGAGATCCAAGAACTCGAGCAGCAGATTCACCAGCGCGACACCGAGCGGCAGGTATCGGAAGCGGCGATCAGTGACTTGAGCGCGCAAGCCGGTGCAAGCGACATCGATGGACTCTGGGCCGAAATCAAGAAGGCTGACCAGAGAAGGTCCCTGCGAGAGTCCCTGGCAAAAGTGACCGACACCATCTTGGAGGACGGCGACGGGCTCTCGATGGAGCGCTTGATGGAAGAATGCTCTGACGCCGACATGGACGAAATCGCGCAGCGCGAGCGAGCTTTGGCCTCCGCCATCGAGGACTCACGCAGCAGCTTCCTGGCGGCGCGCGACAGGCTGCGGGATGCGAGGGAAGCATTCGACAACGTCGGGGGCAGCGACGCCGCTGCCACGGCGGAGGGCGCGCGCCAAGGCGCGCTGGCTGAGATCCAAGAAATCGCGGAGCAGTTCATCCAACTGCGGGCGGCCGCTTGCCTGCTAAGGTGGGCGATCGAACGCTATCGCAGCGAAAGGCAGGGTCCCATGCTGCGACGCGCGGGGGAACTGTTCTCTGCGCTCACACTGGGCTCGTTCCAACACCTGGAAGTCGACTACAACGAGCAGGACCAGGCTCAGATCGTCGGCTGCCGCCAATCCGGCGAACGAGTCCCCACCAGCGGCATGAGCGACGGTTCCTCCGACCAGCTCTACCTCGCACTCCGCGTGGCAGCCTTGGAAGACTTCCTGGAGCAGTCGCCACGGATGCCGTTCGTGGCGGATGACCTGTTCATCAATTTCGACGACGCGCGGGCGGCGGCCGGCTTCGGGGTGCTGGCGGGCCTGGCGCAGCGCTGCCAAGTCATCTTCTTCACGCATCACGAACACCTCGCCGAACTTGCGCAGGAATCGCTGGACTTCCCTGTCCGGGTATTGCGGATCGGGAGCTGACCACGACCAAGGCCGCGACTCATCGGCTACGGACGATCGATCGCTGGGATTGCCAGACCGGCCTCACAGGCCGCGGCCGTTCGAAGGCCCGGCTCTGAAGCACTGCCGGCTAGGTTTCCTATGCTGAATACAGGCACGTAGGTCGCGCACGATGGCCAAGCGCTACATCTGCTTAGTCTGCCGCAACGAGATCGCGCATCCCAACGCGGAATGCCCGTATTGCAAGGCGCGCTCTGTCATCGCCGAGGGTGCTTCGCCGCGCATCCTAGGCATGGTATTCGGCGTGATGGCTGCAGTCTTCGCGGTGACAGGCTTCTATGCCAAGTCTTTCAAGGCCGAGCGGAGCACTCGAGGACAGCACCACTTCGGAGTGGCGCAAGAACTCTTGGCCGAAGGCAACCACGCCAACGCCATCAAGGAATACCGCAACGCTCTGTCGTACGCCAAGGAAGAGCCCGACTACCGCCTCGGCCTCGCGCGCGCGCTGTTTGAAGATGAGCGCTATGCGGAGACCGAGAATCACCTCGTGGACCTGCGGAGCCAGGATCCCACCTCGGGAATCCTGAACTATCTGCTGGCGCAGCTGGCTGCCAGGCAGGGACGGCTGGACGAGGCCGTGTCGTACTACCGAACGGCCATCCACGGAAGGTGGGAAGGCGATACCGAGGACCGGCGCCTGAACCTGCGCCTGGAACTCGTCGATTTGCTAGAAACCTCCGGACGCGACGAGCAGCTGGCCGCAGAACTCATCGCGCTAGCCGAGATCATGCCTGACGACCGTGGCATCCAGCACAAGCTGGGAGCGCTGATGTTGCGAACGCAGCTGTATGACCGCGCATCGTCCCTGTTCCAAACGCTGCTGGAAGCGAACCCGCGGGATCACGAAGCGCTCCTGGGCCGGGGCGAAGCCGAATTCCAGCTGGGCAACTACATTACCGCCAGGACCCAGTACAACCGCGCCAAGCTGGTACAGGACGACGACGCCACGAACGAGCGCATCGCACTCTGCAACCGGATCATCGAACTCGATCCCACGCGTCGCGGCATCAGCCTTCGAGAGCGCTTCCGTCGCAGCCGCGTGCTGATCGAGCGCGCCCGAGCCGCGACTCTGACGTGCCAGAACCCGTCTGGCGCCGCGTTCGTTGGCCCTCTGGTCGCACTACCCGCCAACTTGGCCTCGGCATTGGAAAACGCCGACCAAGCGCTCTCAGGACGGCCCGGGCGCGCGACTGACGAATCAGTCGAAGCAAACACTCTCATCGCGGAAGAGCTCTGGAACCAGGCCAGTCCTCTGTGCGAGGCGTCAAGCCCGCCGGATCCGCCTCTCGTGCACGTGATGGCCAAGTTGTCGAGATGAACACCATCCGCGAGATCTTGGGCAAGCTCTCCACGATGGGGAAGTCAGGCCCCGTCCTCGACGAGCCGCAGCGATTTCTCCTGCTGGCGATCGTCATCGGCATCTTCTCGGGGCTGGTCGTGGTGTGCTTTCACATCTCGATCGAGCTCCTCAACTGGATCACGATCCACTCGCTTGCCCCGGGTGCGAAGTACCTCACACCGCTCTGGCCAGCCCTGGGCGGCGTGGCGGCCTACCTGTTGGTCTTCTTCGTCGTGCCGACGGCGCGTGGCACAGGAGTGAACTACACCAAGACCGCCGTCTACGCCTCGGACGGCTACATTCCGTTCCGGAGCGTGCTGGGAAAGTTCGCCACCAGCACGCTGTCAATCGGAACGGGAAACCCGATGGGGCCAGAGGACCCAGCCCTCCAGATGGGCGCGGGAATTGCCTCGCTGTTGGGGCGCATCTTCCACCTCACGCGCGAGCACATGAGGCTCATCGCGCCGATTGGCGCCGCGGCCGGAATCGGGGCGGCCTTCAACACTCCTATCGCCGCTGTCCTGTTCGTGATGGAAGAGGTCATGTCGGCTTGGAACGCCGGAGTACTCGGCTCGATCGTGCTCTCGTCCGTATCCGCCGTGGTAGTCAGCCGCTGGTTCCTAGGCGACGAAGTGCTGTACCAAGTGCCGGAGATCGAGGTTGGCGACTACTCCGAATTGCTGCTCTACGCGGCGATCGGCGCGGTCGGGGGGTGGCTCTCTGCTCTGTTCTGCCGCTACTCCATCATGCTGCGCGGGCGAATTCTCAAGCTCCGCGAGCGCCGCAGGTTGTGGCTGCCAGCGGTGGCCGGCCTCGCCGTCGGGATCGTCGGCACGTACGCACCGGAAACGCTCGGAGCCGGCTACCAAGTGATCGATGGCGCCCTGCACGACCGCTTCGCATGGAACCTCCTGCTGGTGCTGGGACTGCTCAAGCTGCTCTCCACCGCGCTGTGCTTCGGCTGCGGCACACCGGGCGGGTTGTTCGCGCCGACGCTGTTCGTGGGTGCCATGCTGGGCGGCGGACTGGCCGGCCTGGCCCAGCTGGTCTGGCCGCTGTCGACCAGTTCGGTCGCAGCCTACGTGCTGGTCGGGATCGGGGTCTTCTTCGCCGGCGTGTTCCGGGCACCGATGACTTCCGTATTCATGGTGTTCGAACTCAGCGCCAGCTATGTGGTGATCCTGCCCGTGATGATCGCCAATACCATCGCGATTCTGGTTTCGCGGCGCATGGAGCACGATTCCGTCTTCCAGATGGCCGCCTATCAGGACGGCCTGGACTTGCCTTCGATCGAAGACCGGCGAGAGACGCCCGCCTTGAATGTCGAGGACGCCATGCAACGGACGCGGGAGCTGGTCGTCTCGGATCGGATTTCGGTGGCTGAAGCGCTGAAGACGATCGAGAGCTCCGACGCCGATGCGCTGCTGGTCGAAGTGCGTTACGGCCAATGGCGCTGGATCGGCAAGCGTGAACTACTGCGCGCAAAGGAAAACGGGGACGAGGACAGCAGCCTGCACAAGGCGATGAAGATGTGGCCGGTGGTCCGCACCTATCCGGACCTGCCGCTAGACCAAGCCCTGCGTAAGCTGGCGATCTACCCGGCGCTGCCGGTCACCAGCCGCGTCAACCCCAGCTTTCTGTTGGGCACCCTGACCTTGGCCGACGTGCACCGGGCCTACGGCATCACGCGGCAGGAACCCAAGGCCGAGACAAGCAGCGTCGGACCCTCGTCGGGTTAGGCGTGGTCGTGGTCGCAGCCGAAGCTTGCGGGCACTCCGTGCTTGTTCAGCTCGGCGATGCCAATGCGCGAGGTGTAGTAGCCCTCGACCGTCATGCGCTTGAGCTTGGCGAAGAACTCCGCCCCAGGCTTCAACTCCGGGTCGTCGCTACCGTCTAGCGACTCGAGGATCTCAACCTGCTGCGCCTCTTCGAGGGCTACGAAAGGCGATCCGTGCAAGCCGATCGCGTGCCCGTCAAGCCATCCGAGGCCCTTGAGGAACGCGTGGCCGCGGTCCGGGTCGACATCGTGCAGCATCAGGTCGATGTACTCGTTGACCTTCGCGGCCTTCGCCCCGGGTGTGTCGGTCGCCGGGATGATCAACTCGCTGAGAACCACGACCGTCTCGTTCTGATGCTCATCGAGAAGCATCGGCTGCCACGGCGCCTCGGCCGCAGCCTGGGCCGCCGCTCCCGCGGCGGGAGCGATCGTGGTGACCAGCGGCCCGGCAGCCGCAGCACCCGTGCCGACAAGGGCGGACTTGAGCCAATCGCGACGTTCCAAGGCAGGTTCTCCGGAAAGACCGCCATTGTACTACCAGACGGGAGGCGCGGAACGGCGGCAATCCCCGGTTCCGGCCGGCTGAGCGGAATCGGCCCGCGCCTAGCAGGCGCAACGCAACCCCTGCCGACAAGAAAAGGGCCGCGCTAAGAGCTGCTTGCCCGTTGGCGCGGCCGGTGCGGGAGCGGCTTGGTGGGCCAGCCGCTCCCTGGCGGGGGTTAGGGCTAGTCCTTCGGCCCGAAGACCCACATGAAGCCGACGGTGAAGGTGTTTTGGTCCATCGAGAAACCGTCAGTGCAGGACGGGCACCCGAAGAACGCTACGTCGGACCAGTCGCGCCGGTACTCGATGCGCGTCAGGAAGCGCGGATCCTCCTTGACCGGCTGCACCTCGAAGGTGATCGTGTTCTCGCGCAGGTTTTGCACCGTGCCGGTGGAGCGGGCGTCCGAGTCGTCCAAGAACTCGATGCGGTAGGCCAGCCGGACTTGGTCCGAGAGATGCACGCGGGCGTACCCGCCCATGCCCCAAGACGTGGCGGCGATGCCCATCGGGTCATTGACAGAGATATAGTCCAAGTTGACCATGACCTCGAAGCGGTCGTGCAGGCCGCCGTACATGTTCCAGCTGAAGTTCTTGAGCAGACCGGTCGCGCCCTGGTCGCCTTCCGGTCCCGAGATCCAGGTGGCGGTGGTATTGAAACGGTCGCTCGGGGCCGCCGAGATCTGGGCGCCGTACGACTTGCCCGAGTTCTGGTCCCAAGCGTTGTCGAATCCGTTGACGAGCATAAACGTCGCAGTCACGGTGTCGTTGAGAGGCGTGCTGATCTTGGCACCGAAGTGCGAGAAAGGCTCGTTCCACGCCCACAGGATGCCCCGCGTGTAGTTCCAGTTCAGGTGAGACTCGGCGACCTCCAGTCCGGCGATCGTGCCGAACGCGCCGACATTGAACTCGGCCCCGTTGGCGAACTGGTAGTAGCCGTAGGCCTGCTGGACGTAGATCACGTCCTCCAGCGGACCGGGCTCAAGCCCGTCGCGGAACAGGCGGGCGCCGGAGCCGAACCAGATGTCGGAGCGGAAGCCGATCGGTCCGTCACCGCTGGCGTCGATCTCGAGCTTGGCCTGGTTCAGGCCGAAGCCACGCGAGTTCGGGTTGGTGTAGTACAGCGTGTTGTAGCCATCTCCGGGGGCGTTGGTGTTGTACGTGTAGTACGTGTCCACCAAGCCGGTGAACGAGATCGGCTGGCCGCCGCTGCTGGCCACGCCAACGGGCGATTCCTGGCTGGGCTCGGCTTCGCTCACGGCCGCCGGACCGTCCCACTTCGGCTGTTCCGGGGTTGCCGCCACAAGCGGTGGCTGGGGCTGCACGGGCTCGGCCAAGTCCACCGCGGTCTGAGGTGCCGCCTCGACAGGCTCGGCTGCCGGCGCCGCGGCAACCTCGTCACTCTCGTTGAGGGAGTCGAGCATCGCTTCGAGTTTCAGCAGGCGCGCTCGTAGCGAACTCAGCTCCTCGCGAAGCACAGCTTCGACATCAGCAGTCTCCTCCGAAGTTGCCGTCTCAGACGCAGGTCCCGCCAGCAGAGGAGCTGCGAGCAAGGCGAATGCCAGCAACTTAAGCGTTAGGTTTTTCATGATGTCCTCCAGTGATAGAACCCGCTCCCCCGGCATGCCGGAGGCGGAGCGGAAGGCTTGGGCGGGTTCGTATCGTTTCTTCAAGCGGAGGTTGCCCACCCGCCTGAAACTCCACAGTAAGGAACAGCCATTGGATGGGCAAGAAGATTCTTTTTATGGGCTAGATTCAGAATCTTTAATTGGATTGATGAAAGTTTAAATTATTTTATATCAATCATTTACAGACAATAGTGAACTGTCTTGAATACGTTTGCAGTCGTCCGGAAGCACTGCCGAGGAAAGGAAATTTCGGGCACTGTGCAGCAAGTGGCGGTGGGCGGTCTTCGTATGTCCGCAACGGCAGAGCAGGTGCGCCAGTTCATGGGCCAGCGGAGAGTAGCTCTGATCGCGTCGCGGCAGCCAGTGGCTCTGGTATGAGATCCAGGCCGTGTTGAAGTACGGAGCGGTCGTTTCGGACTCCAGCCGGGGGCGGTACGAGACGGCCAGCGAAGCAGTGCCCGCCACTCGGCCAATCAGGAAGGCCACGGGATAGGCTGCGTCGGCGGGGAGGTGAGCGGCCAGCCGCGCCACTGTCGGCGGCACGCCCGTCACCGGGTCGGTCAGAGCGGTGTCGATGCGGCGGGCCTGGGGCGGCAGGGCCAGCCGGACCAAGGTGACATCGCGGATGGCCACGCCGCAGGCCTCGAAGATGGCGGCCGTCTTGCGCAGCTGGCGGATGGCCCGCGCCTGGCTCCAAGGAGTTCGCTGGTCGAACGCCACTGTCGCGTCGAGGCTGAACGGCAGGCTGGGGCGGCCGTTGGGGTACAGGTCCCGCTCGGTCAGCTGGCGAGCCTCAGCCGAGCCGAATCCGGATTCTGCCCAGGGCGCGAACTGGCTCCGGGCTTCAACCGATGCCCCGCTGGCCAACAACGTAACCAGAGACAGGGCGGCCCGTCGCGACAGCCCCCACCTATGCATGAGATCCCATGATAGACTGCGGCAGGCCCGCCGGAATTGCATCGCGGCGAACTAGCCGCGGAGCGCATCGAGACTGGGAAATGCATATCTCGAGCCTCGACACCCCCGCCCTGCTGGTCGACCTCGACAAGACCGAGGCGAATCTGGACCGCGCCGCCGGCTACGCCCGGCGTCACGGCCTGCTCCTGCGGCCGCACACCAAGACGCACAAGTCACCGCTGATCGCACGGATGCAGCTGGACCGGGGTGCGGCGGGGCTGACTGTCGCCAAGGTGGGCGAAGCCGAAGTGATGGCTCGGGAGGGAGTGCCTAACCTACTTCTGGCATACCCGGTTTGGGGCGACGCCAAATGGCGCCGCTTGGTCGAGGTCGCCAAGAGACTGCCCGTCACCGTGGCGCTGGACAGCGCCGAAGTGGCCGGCGGTCTGTCACGCCACGCGCAACAAGCAGGAATCACCCTCGGAATCTTGGTCGAGGCCGATCTGGGCATGAGGCGCTGCGGGCTGCCGCCAGGGGAAGGCCTGGTCCGGCTGGCACAGGAAGTCAGCGGCATGGGCGGGTTGCGCCTCGACGGGCTGATGTTCTACCCGGGCCATATCAACCTTGCCGCCGAGGCGGGCGGGCAGCAGATCGAGACCCTGCGCGGCGAACTCCGGGCGGTGCTTGAGAGCTTTCGGAAGAACGGCCTTCCCACCGAGGTGGTCAGCGGCGGATCCACGCCGACACTGTTTCAGTCGCACACGGTCGAGGGCATGACGGAGATCCGTCCGGGCACCTATGTGTTCAACGACCGGACGCAAGTCGCGGCCGGAGCCTGCACATGGCAGGACTGCGCCGTGACCGTCCTAGTCACGGTGGTGTCGACTCCGCGGCCGGACACAGCAGTCATTGACGGGGGGTCCAAGACGTTCACGTCGGATCCGCTGCGCCCGGGCGGGGACGGCGGTTTCGGCCGAGTCGTGGAGATGCCCTCGGCCCGGTTTCATAAGATGAGCGAAGAGCACGGCCAGCTCGACTTGCGCGAGCATGCCGGGCCGGGGCCGCGCATCGGGCAGCGGCTGAGGATCATACCCAACCATGTGTGCGTCACCGTGAATATGCACGAAACGGCCTACGGCTTGCGGGGCGAGACCGTACAACAATCGTGGCCGGTGGCGGGACGGGGCAAGCTTCAATGAGACCCGGCACACTCAAGACTTGAGAAGGGAGTGGCAACGTGAGTAGCAACCAACAGCGATCGATCCAGCGGGTAACCGCCCAAGGCGCGCCCAATCCCCAAGGGCCGTATTCCCACGCGGTCAAGGCGGGAGGCTTCGTCTACGTGTCCGGGCAGGCGGCGCTGGATCCGTCAACTAGCAAGCCGATCCACGGCACGGTGGCGGAAGAGACTCGCCGCACGCTCGAAAACCTAAAGGAAATCTTGGAAGCTGCCGGCGCCTCGCTGGATGACGTCGTCAAGTGCAGCGTATTCTTGGCGGACATCCGGGACTTCGCCGCCATGAACGCGGTGTACGCAGAGTATTTCGATGCAGCCAAGCCAGCCCGGACGACCGTGCAGGCCGTGCTGCCCGCGGCCGGGCTGAAGGTCGAAATCGACTGCATAGCGTACGTGGGCGACTGAGCCTGGCGACGACTCGTTAAGGGGGCGCGGCATGACGGACCACGATTGGATTTCGGGGCTCGAGGGAGCATTGTCTGACGATCAGGCACTGCAGATTGCCATGCGGCGGGTGGAGATAGCCGAGCGGGCGTTCATGGCATCGCGGCAGGCAGCGGACTTGGCCGCTAGGCTGGCGAAGGCGGATATGGATGAGGAAATGGAACGCGCAATGCGATGGGACCGGCCTGTCCCGCCCAACAGCCCGCTGATGGCAAAGATCGACGCGGCTCTGGAGAACAGAAGAATGCACGCCTTGCAAGTGTTGGACGCGATGGAACGGTTGACCAGTGCCTTGACCGTCCTGCAGGGGGCAATGAAACGCTCTGAGAGTTGCCAAGATGCGGCCGCGATCTTCGAACGGTGCGTCAGTGCGATGGCGGACACCACGGACTTCGCCGACGACATTCTCCCCAAGCGCTAGCCTCGGCGCTTTGACCTTGCGCTGGATCGGTGCGGGCCGAAGAGGCGATTCGCCGCCCTTGTCCCTCGTCCGAGGATTCAGCGGACGCGCCGGAATGTCGCCTTGGCGACTACTGAGAGGAGCGAGCGGCAGCGTGGGCGGCACGCAATTGTCGTGCACCGTGCGACCAAGGGTCGAGTCGCCCGAGGGAGTCTCGACCTATTCGGGCTCAACGCATTGCAGCATGCCCGTACCAGCGCCTATCATGGGAGCCGGCGAAAGGGCGCACGGCACTTGCCTGGCAGCCGCCGGGAATGCAACGCCGAATGTAACGGCAGCCCCGGCCGGTGCGTCAAGTGTTGATAGTAGGCGATGCCGAATCTGCAGTATCAGGACCCGCATTCAGAGCCCGGCCCAGGCACTCCGGAATTCGGCCCGCTAGTCATCGACTCCCTCCACGTCGGGTGGTGGCGCAACCTGCTCAACGAGGTTGCCGAGATGACCAGCCCGCCCGAGCGCATCCAGATCCCGGACTACCCCCCGGCGCGGCCAGGGGAGTACGACTTCCGCGACCCGAACGTGTACTCGCTCGGCCGCCCGTGGTGGCTGGCGATCTTCGACACCTTGGGCGCGATGCGGGAATACGCGAAGCTGCCCCCGCCGCCGGAATTCCCGCCAGCCCGGCCGGGGATGCCGGACCTGCCGCCGCTTACCCTCCGCACCCTGGCGCTGCCGTGGTGGCTTGGGTTGCTGGAGAGCTATCGGCTCGAGCAGGAGATGCGCAACGCACCTCCGCTGGTGGTGACATCGAAGCCGATCCAAGTCAAGGAGATCTGGGGAGATTTCAGCCGCCGCAAGGACGGCATGATCGCCACGGCCTGCATGCACGCGCTGGTCGTGCTGGTGATGTTCGGCTTTCAAGACAACGAGTACGTCGCGTCGCGCTCGGGGACCGTCACGCTGGTCGTTCCAGTCGACGTCTCGCCGTACCTGGCCCAGCTGCAGGCACCCCCGAGGCCCGATCCCGGCGAGAGCGGCGGCGGTGGCGGCGGCGGCGCGAACTCGCCGATGCCTGCGAGCCGGGGCAAGCTGCCGCGGTTCTCGCTGGAGCCGCAACTCGCTCCGCCTAGCCCGATCATCCGCAATCGCAACCCGAAGCTGGCCGTGGAACCCACGGTCCGAGTCCCTCCCGATATCAGCGTCCCGGACGTTGACCTTTCGGTATTTGGGGACCCATTCGGCGCGGACGGCCCGCCATCGGCAGGTCCGGGCACGGGTGGCGGCATAGGATCGGGCCGCGGTACCGGCGTCGGATCGGGCCGGGGATCCGGAGTGGGGCCGGGATCTGGCGGCGGAATCGGAGGCGGAGTCTTCCGTATCGGCGGAGGGGTGTCAAGCCCGCGCCTGCTGTCCAAGATCGAGCCGGAGTATTCAGAGGAGGCCCGCAAGGCGAAGTACCAGGGCGTGGTCATGCTGTCGGTTGAGATCTGGGAAGACGGGCTCCCCCACAACATCCGCGTGGTGCGCAGCCTCGGACTGGGCTTGGACGAGAAGGCCGTCGAGGCGGTCCGGCAATGGCGCTTCAGCCCTGGCAAGAAGGATGGCAAGCCGGTGCGCGTCCAAGCGCAAATCGAAGTTAGCTTCCGCCTGCTCTAGACGGCCAGAACGTCCACACGCCCGCGAAGTGCGATCGATCCGCGACGCGCTCACATACAGAGTGGGCTGCGCAGGCCTTTCGGAGAAGCATTGCGGGTGCTAGACTCGCTCCCATGCCCTCGATAGATCGCCGCGAGTTTCTGGCAGCGGCATCAGGCGCTGCCACGATCAGCGTCGGCTGCGAGAGCGCCAAGGCCCCGACCAACATCCTCTTCGTCCTCGCGGACCAATGGCGCAGCAGCGCCTTGGGCTGCGGTTCGGACGCGGTCGTGCGGACGCCGCACATCGATGGCCTGGCAGCTGAAGGCGCGAACTGGCAAAGGGCTTATGCTGCCAATCCCGTCTGCACGCCCAATCGAGCGTGCATCCTGACTGGGCGCCATTCTCACCAGACCGGCATGGTTCGCAACGACATCCAGCTGCCGCCACAAGAGGTCTGCTGGCCGGAGCTGCTGCGCAGCGCCGGCTACGCCACCCACTATGTTGGGAAGTGGCACTTGGACGGCCCGCCCAAGCCGGGCTATGTGCCGCCCGGCTGGAGGCGCAGGGGCTTCGCAACGTTTGAAGGGTTCAATCGCGGGCACGTCTATCACAAGCACTGGGGCTTCGACGACAGCGGCGAGCCGCTGGCTGCGATCGCCGCCGGCCTGGACCCGTACTACGAGCCGACGCTGCAGACGGATCTGGCGATTGACTTCATGCGCCGGAACCAGGACCAGCCCTTCGCTTGCTTTCTCTCGTGGGGGCCGCCACACACACCGTTCCGACCGCCGGACGCGCACGATCTCTACGAGCCTGGCGAGATCGTCCTGCGCGGAAACGTGCCTGCGGAGCACGAAGCGCAGGCGCGCAAGGATCTGGCCGGCTACTACGGCCTGTGCGAGTCGCTCGACCACGAGATGGGACGGCTCCTGGCATTCCTGGACGAGAGCGGTCTGCGCGACAACACGCTGTTAGTCTTCACCTCCGACCACGGGGAGTTGGCCGGTTCGCACGGCAAGTACCGCAAGGGGGAACCGGAGAGCGAGTCGCTCCAAGTTCCGCTCATGATGCGGCTGCCGGGACGCATCGCAACCGGGTCAGGGCCGGAGACCTTGATCAGTTCCGTGGACCTGATGCCCACGCTGCTCGCGCTGTGCGACATGTCGGCCCCGGACACCTGCGCCGGCTCTGACCTGTCCGGCGCGGTCACGCCGGGCGGCACAGCTCCGAGCGTCGAATCGCTCTATTGCGAGGGCAAGGTCTTGAACGCGCCGGAACTGAGGCCGGGCACAAACAGCCCCGATGCCCGCCCGTGGCGGTCGCTTCTGACCCAGCGCTACAAGCTGAACGTCCGTGCGGACCATTCGATCGTCGATGGATTGTTCGACCTGCAAGAAGATCCGCTGGAATTGCACAACCTCGCAAACACCGTCGAAGCACGCAGCTTGCAGGGCGACCTGCTGGCCGAGCTCAAGGCTTGGGGGCAAAGGACTGGCGATCCCTTCCCCGCCGCCCCGAAGCCTGCAAAGGAGCGATACGAGAGCGGCGAAGGCTAGGGATCGGCGGCCGGAGGCAGATCCAACGCTCTGCGCAAGCCCGACTCTGCTAAAGTCTCGTACTTATGAAGGTTCCAGAATTGAGCCGCAGGGCGTTCGCCGCCACTGCCGCCGGCGCTCTGGCGTCCCCGGTGCGCAGCCTTGCGCAGCGTGACTGGACGAACGTCACGCCGACGCGCTATCCCGATCCCGATATCGTCTCGCTAGACCAGCGATTCAACAAGTACAAGCTCGGCAACACGCCCATCCAACGCCTGCATGTCGGGACGCTGTGGGCCGAAGGGCCAGCCTGGAACACAGTGGGCAAGTACCTGGTCTACTCCGACATCCCCAACAACGTGCAGTTGCGCTGGCTCGATGAAGACGGCCATGTGAGCGTGTTCCGCCATCCGTCCGGCAACTCGAACGGCAATACCTTCGACTGGCAGGGGCGGCAGCTATCGTGCGAGCACGGCAACCGCCGCATCGTCCGCTACGAGTACGACGGCAGCGTCACGGTGCTGGCCGACAGCTGGGAAGGCAAGCGGCTCAACGCACCCAATGACGCGGTTGTGGATCCCGATGGAAACATCTGGTTCACCGATCCGGGCTACGGCAGCCTGATGCACTACGAGGGCAACAAGGGGCCGCTGGAGATCAAGGAAGCGGTCTACCGCATCGACGGCCAGAGCGGAAAGATGGAAAAGGTGACCGACGAGATCTTCAAGCCGAACGGACTGTGCTTCTCGCCCGACTACAAGCTGCTCTATATTGCTGACACCGGGGCTTCGCACTACCCGGAAGCCGAGCGCGAGATCAAGGTCTGGGACGTGGACAACGGGCGGACCCTGCGCAACGGCAGGCGCTTCGTCTCGATGATGATGGACGGCTTCGAGCAGGCCGGCAATGCCGACGGCATCCGCTGCGACACCGACGGCAACATCTGGTCATCTGCTGGCTGGGTAGGCGACGGCTACGACGGGGTGCACGTGTTCGCGCCAGACGGTGACCGCATCGGCCAAATCAAGCTGCCGGAGATCTGCTCCAACGTGTGCTTCGGGGGCGTCAAGCGCAACCGCTTGTTCATGACAGCCAGCCAGAGCCTCTACGCGGTGTACGTGGAGGCCCAGGGAGCGCACATCACTTGATTCCGCAGCGGCGCTGGTAGAATCGGGCAACGGAAGCTAATCCCGGCCGGTGTCGGGCCCGGTCTTCAAAACCGCTGTTTGGCGCTCCGCGTCAAGGGTGGGTTCGACTCCCACTAGCTTCCGCCACCTGCACGGGCCCCAAGCGACCCGCCTGATTCAACCCACCATGGCAAGCCGCCCGAACGTCCTGCTCATTTCAACCGACCACTGGCCCGCCGAACTGCTCGGCGAGGCGGGCCATCCCGACATCCTGACGCCTACCTTGGACGAGCTGGCGCGCAGCGGCGTCCGCTTCCGGAACGCTTACGGAGAGTGCCCCGTGTGCATCCCGGCCCGGCGCACGCTGATGACGGGTGTCAGCCCCAGGACGCACGGCGATCGCGATTTCGGCGAGACGAAGCCGATGCCAGGCCTGCCGACCATGGCCCAGACCTTTCGCGAAGCAGGCTACCAAGCCAACGCGGTGGGCAAGCTGCACGTCTACCCGCAACGGAGCCGGATCGGCTTTGACGACGTGATCCTCGATGAAGAAGGACGCACGCAATACGGTGTGGTCGACGACTACGAAGCGTTCCTAGCCGATCAGGGCTTCGCGGGGCGACAGTTCGACCACGGCATGAGCAACAACGACTACGCCACCCGACCGTGGCACCTGCCGGAGGAGCTGCACGCCACGAATTGGGCGACCCAGCAGATGGTTCGCACCATCAAGCGCAGGGACCCGGGCAGGCCGGCGTTTTGGTTCCTCTCGTACAGACACCCACACCCGCCGATCGTGCCGGTAGCGACGTACCTGGAGATGTACAAGAACAGCGAGTTGCGCTGGCCCACGCAGGCGATGTGGTGCCGCGAGGAACTGCCGTACTTGCTCCAAGCGATTCGCGGGCGCGCGGCTCACATGGGACCGAAGCAGATCCAAGAGGCGCTGCAAGCCTTTTACGCGCTCTGCACGCACATCGACCACCAGCTCAGGGTAGTTATCGGTACGTTGCGCGAAGAGGACCTGCTCGACAACACAGCAATTTGCTTCACGTCTGATCACGGCGACATGCTGGGGCGACACGGCATGTGGGCCAAGCGGCTCTTCTACGAGCCGTCAGCGAATATCCCGATGATCTTGGCCGGCCCGGACGGAGACCGGCGCGTAGGCCACCACCGCGTCGACGACCGCTTGGTCGGGTGGCAGGACGTGATGCCGACCCTGCTAGATCTGGCCGGCATCGACGTGCCCGACAGTGTGGAGGGCTTGTCAATGGTCGGCGAGCGCGAGCGTGACTGGCTCTATGGCGAGGTCGGCGAGCGTGAACATGCTACGCGCATGATCCGCAAGGGGCAACACAAGCTCATCTACTACCCGGCCGGCAATACCAGACAGCTGTTCGACGTGGAATCCGACCCCGCCGAGATCACCGACCTCTCTGGCAGACCTGAGCACGAAGCGCTCCTAGACGAGCTGACCCAGCTCTTGATCGGCCAGCTCTATGGCGGCGACGAAGAATGGGTGCGAGACGGCAAGCTGGTTGGCCTGCCCAACCGGGAGTTCAGGCCAGGGCCGAACCGCGGCCTGTCGAGCCAGCGCGGGCATCATTGGCCCCCGCCGCCAAAGACGGACATGCGGCAGATTCAATGGCACAACGAAGATGAGGCCTAACGTCGCGGGCCCGGCAGTCGCCGCCCGCTGACGTGATTCGTCATTCGTCCCGGAGGCGATCGGCCTCCATTGCCGAGCCCCGCATCAGCACGCAACGGCGCGTGCTCAGGCGAAACGGCCCAGAGGCCGTCCCGGGACGGGATAGGGTCTCGCGAGACCGAGGCTATGGCCCCACCCTGTCAATCCGCTCCGCTCCGAACAACGTCCAGCCCGTATCAGGTCGATCGCCCTTCATCACGATCTCGTAGATCACCTCGGGCGGGTCCGCGCGCTTGTACTCGCGCAGCCGGGTCCACTGGGTGAATTGCTGCCTAGATCTGGACTCCCACCCGACCTTGCCCAACGAGTCCGGGTCCAGCAGAGCGCCGTACGCCACGAGCACGTTTTCCGTCGCCGGCAGCCAGTCCACATCTCCCATCGCGATGGAAATCACCCGATCCGGCCCCATGACTTCCGACTGCCACAGCTGTCGCGCGGTCATGGCCTCGCCATCGACTGCGTACTCGACGGCCCTGGTGAAGGTGTCAGTGACGGCGCTGGGCTTGCGGAACGGCCGCGCTTGGTAATTGCCGTTGTCGAAGATCATCAGCGTCCCGTTAGGAGTCGGCTGAGGCGAGTGCTGGTGGTAGGGCCACTGCAGATCCCCTTCGGCCTTGAGGAGCCTGTCAGACAGCTCGCCCCAACCACTTGGCTCGCCGAAGATCCAGACGATCTCCTTGGACTGGCGGTCGATCTTCATCGCGGCCGCCTGGTAGCGGAAGTTGACGACGACGGAATCGTCCGCCGGATCGTAAAGCAGGTTGTTGGCGTGGCTCCAATCCACCGTGTCAGCGAAGCCCCGCCGGACCCAATAGTTCGAGAACGTCTCGTAGCCGATGCGGAACGGATCCATGTGGTCGAAGGCCTTCCATTCCCAGACGATGTTCCCCGTGTCGCGTTCGAACTCCACGATCACGTCGCCCATCACCTTCTGCCGCTTGCGGGGCGCGTTCTCGTCGTACTCGCTGGTGTAGTAATCGTCGATCTCCCTAGCCTCGGCGCTGAGGACCAAGATATTTCCGCTCGGCATCTCGTCAATCTCGTGATGGAAGGTGAGCGTGTCAACGGCGATACCATCGGTCGCCCCTTGCGGTCGGCCGGTCGCATACCACTGATTCAAGGTGTTTCCGAGCCAATCGATCTCTATCAGCCGGAAGTCCGCAGTGACGAAGATCAGGTTGCCGTTGCTCAGCTTCTCGAAATCGCTGATCCGTGAGTCCACCTTGTAGTACCAGACCACCTCCCCGGCAGAATCCAGTGCCGCCAGCATGCCGAAGCCGGCGTTGAAATCGGCCACGTCTTGACCGCGCCCTACCCTGCGCCTGCGGGGGTTGAACAGCGTGACTCCCGGCTCCATCTCGCCAGGCTTGCTGGCCGCAACTTCGATGGGCGGGAATTCGACACCCGATTCAGGCAGCGGCGGCGTTTGGAACTCCAGCACATCGGGGGACGGAACCGGTGCTCCGTCGCCGGAACGGATCGAGACGCGGACCTCGTGCCGGCGGTCCGGCCGCATGCCGACCACGGCCAGGCCCCTGCTCGGGTCGTGCTCCGGACCGTACTCGAGCTGCCACGCGTGGTCTCCGTCGGTCACGTCGATCAGTGCGGTCGCCGGGACAGACGCCTCAAACTCCAGCACCGCCGCTAGAGGCACGGCTGGGTTCGGGTTCGGCTTCAGCACAGGCCCGGCTAGGAACGATGGGGGCTGCGAACACGCGCCCAAGACGATCACAGTCGCGAGCAGCGCAACCGACTTCAACATCGTCTCCTTCGAAGTAAGGGTCTCCATAGCTTCAAGATACTCGTTCGAGCGAGGAGCCTTGCGCCCCGCTCGGGCGTCACCGCGGGAAGATGCGCGCTAGTGACGAATCGAACTGGCGCTCCAGGCCGAATGCCGAGCTGTCCTCTCAGATACACTCGTGGGCGGGCGAGGCAACGCAATTGCGACCAACGACATTCGTACTGGCGGCGCTCGGCCTCGCGGGTCTGCTGGCCGGGGCCGAAACCAAGCCGAACATCGTGCTGATTGTGACCGACGACCAAGGCTGGTGGGATCTCGGAATCCATGGCAACCAAGAGATCGAGACCCCCAACCTGGACCGGCTGGCAGCCGAAGGCGTCGAGCTGACACGCTTCTATGTCCAGCCCGTATGCGCTCCCACGCGAGCGGGCCTGATGACGGGCCGCCACTACCTGCGCACGGGTCTCTACAACACCCGCTTTGGCGGAGACACACTCCACCTCGGCGAGCAGACTCTCCCGGAAGCGCTGCGCCAGGCCGGCTATCGGACTGGGATGTTCGGCAAGTGGCACTTGGGAGAGTACCGCCGCTTCCATCCGGACCAGCGCGGTTTCGACGAATCGGTCTTCTTCTCGGCGGGCCACACGGAACGCTACTGGGAGCCGGACGCGCTGCTGAAGAACGGCCGCCCGGTCAGCGTCAGGGGGCACATCACCGACGTGTTGACAGACGCGGCATCTACGTTCGTTCGCGCGAATCAAGACCGGCCATTCTTTCTGTATCTGGCCTATAACGTGCCGCACTCGCCCCTGCTCGTTTCCGACGCGCTGCACGAGAAGTACCGCGCGAAGGGCGTCAGCAGCAACGATGCCCGCATCTACGGATTGGTGGAGCAATGCGACGCGGCGATCGGACGCCTGCTCGGTGTCATCGACTCGGCCGGCCTCAAGCAGAACACGGTGGTTCTGTTCATGAGCGACAACGGAGGCGTCAGCCGGCACTTCCGCGCGGGCCTGAGAGGCGGCAAGGCCTCGGTCTACGAGGGAGGCGTGCGGTCGCCCTTCTTCGCCAGGTGGCCGGGGCGATTCGAAGCGGGCCGCAAGACCGACGCTAGGGGGTCGCACTTGGACCTGTTCCCGACGCTACTCGAAATCGCGGGCGGCGCGGCACCATCGGAGCGCGCGCTGGACGGGAAGAGCCTGCTGCCGCTGCTGACCGGCGCAACGGACGAGAACCCGCACGATCTGCTGTTCCATATCTGGGACCGGCACGCGCCCAGCATCGAATCGCGCTGGGCAGTCGCCGGCCCGCGCTACAAGCTAGTCGGGAGCGAACTCTACGACCTGAAAGCGGACCCCGGCGAGCAGAGGGACATCGCAGCCAAGGAGCCGGACATCGCCGCGGCACTGCGACAGGAGTTCACGGATTGGCTGGCCGATGCGACTGCCGGCAGGACCTTCGAGCCCGTCGCAATTCCGGTGGGCGACAGGCTGGAGGATCCAATCGACCTGCTGCCGAGCTGGGCGCGCCACAAGGGGCAGCACGCTAGCGTCACCCAACCGCGCCACCGCGGTCCAGTTCCGCCCGCTCCGCTCGGCAGCCGGCCGGTCGAAGAATCCACCGTCTACACGTTCGGCGGGTACTACTGGGACACGATCGAGGGGTGGAAGGAGCCGGGCGAGTCCGTAGCTTGGAAGATCGATGTCGCTGAGGCCGGCGAGTACGAAATCTCGTTGGTGTACGGCTGCGACTTGGACGACGCGGGCGGGGAGTTCGCGCTGAGCATCGCCGGCGGCGAGCTGCGGGGCACGGTGAAGCCGACTCCGGGCCGCACGTTCTTCGAGGCCCATCGAGTCGGCACGCTGCAGCTTTCCCAAGGCGTGGCGGAAGTGCGGGTCCGGGTCTTGAATTCAACCGGCAGGGACTTGATGGCTCTCAATCGGGTTCGCATTCGATCGGTGCGTTCGACATCGCCCGGTGGCTAAGCCATCTGCCGTTGGCGCGGTCTGCCCTGGGAGCATGATGCGGTGGGGCCGTACCCATCGGGGAGCGCCGGCGCCTAGCCGCAAGCGGATCAGTCTTTCCCGCCTAGGCAGGACGAGTCGGTTGGCGGGCACAAGGAGGACGAGTCCGTTCCCCGGACCTTGGTGATCAAGCGCTCGACTTCAACGTAGTAGGCTCCCGCCAGCAGGTCCCCGGCATCATCGAGAAACCAGCTCTGGAGCTGCGTTTCGCCCGGACCCAAGTCAGTCTCGAAGACCACTTCCCGGTCATCCCTTCCCACTCGCTGCCGCAATTCCAGATTGCCGATCCGCAGCCGGGCCTGGGCGACCGGCAAGGTCTTCCCAGCCATCAGGTCTCCGTATTCGCCGCGGAGCGGCGGGGCCGGGTCGCGCAAGCCGAGTCCGGACTCCTTCGGCCAGCGACGTAGCGAGACCCGATAGCGACCCGCCTGCTCGACTCGGACGCTCCACGGCCCCGACAGGGCTTGGCCGCCCCGCACACAGCCCGGATTGTCGCAATAGACCCCGCTCCAATCCGAGGCGCTCAACCGCGCCGGATTCTCGGCGAGCGCGCCGACAGCGATTGGCTGATACGCCTCTGCCTCCGGCATGAGCTCGTCCCACCATCGGTCGTAGTGGGCCCGCATCTTCGCGGCCGTGTCGGAAAACTCCTCGCCGACATCCTTGGTCTGTCTCGGATCCTTGCCAACGTCGTATAGCTCTTTCCCATTGACCAAGCGCCATTTGTTCCACATCACCGCTGCGTCACGATGCTTTTCGAAGGTTCCGCCATACTGCACTACCAGCATGCGGTCGCTCAGATCCTGCTCTTCACCCCGCAACAGCGGCGCCAGGCTGACCCCGTCGAAAGCGGCGTCCGACGGCGCCTCTACCCCTGTGAGCTCGAGCAGCGTCGGCAGGACGTCCTGCACGTGCGTGAGGGCGTCCACGTCACGCGGCGCCCCGATATCGCCCGCCGGCCAGCGCAAGAAGAGCGGCACGCGGTGGCCGCCTTCGTACAGGGACCGCTTCTTGCCGCGCATCCCTGCGTTGAAGACCGTCTCACCCTGCGCCGTCCCGTTGTCGCCGAGGAAGACGAAGATCGTGTCGCGGGCGATGCCCAACTCGTCGAGAAGCGCGGTCAGCCGCCCCATGTTCTCGTCAATCGAGGCGATCATCCCGAAGAACTTCGCGATGCGGGACTCGACTTTCCCCAGATACGGGTCGATGTACTCTTGCGGCACCCAGAGCGGCACGTGGGGAGCGTTGGTGGGCAAGTAGACCAAGAATGGCTTCTCGCCGCGAGCCTGACGTCGAATCCAAGCCATCGCCTCTTCGAACCAAACGTCAGTGCAGTAGCCCGCGTACTGCTCGATGCGGCCGTTGTGGCGATAGTGATCGTTGAAGTAGTCGTTGCCGAAATAGTCGGCCAAGGACGTGATCCCCCAAGCACCGTGGTGCACGGTCTCCTGAAACCCTCGGTCTTGCGGGCGAAACGGGTGGTTGTCGCCCAGGTGCCACTTGCCGAAGTGCCCTGTTGCGTAGCCCGCACCGCCGAAGATCTCGGCCAGCGTTGGCAGTTCTTCGCGCATCAGTGACCGGCCCATGCACACGAACGAAGCACCGTTGTCAATCGCGTCTCGTCCGGTCAGCAGCTGGCCGCGGCTGGGGGTGCACATGGGCGCGACGTGGAAATCGGTGAACCGAACGCTCTGCGAGTGGAGCTTGTCCAGGCTGGGCGTCTTGAGCACGGGATTTCCGTGCGCGGAGAGGTCGCCGTAGCCCTGATCGTCGGTCATGACCACGATGACGTTCGGGCTTGCAGCGAATCCTGTCGAGGCCATCGCTGCAGCGACGGCACAGCTCAAGAGTGCAGTCCAAGCGCGCCGGGAACTCTTCATCGAACGAGTCTCCTTCTGCCCCACCGTACCAAGGAGGCAGGTTCCCTGCTCGAAGCCAGTCCCCGGGATCGCGGTCCTCGCCTGTCCCGGAAGCAGGGCGCCACGGCTCCAGCGGTGTTCTCGAACGGATGGCTCAAAGCTGCCAGAGCATCCCCGAACGAGCTTCCAGCTGCCGCGACGAACGCCGGCGACAGCCCGGCTCGGCCAAATCCTGCTCATAGAAGCGCCGAACGCCAATCCCCCACCCCCATCCAGATATACTCACGGCATGACTCGAAGGAACTTTGTCGTCGGCAGCGGAATGGCTGCCGCCAGCGCCACCCGCACCCTCGGCTCGAACGACCGGATCGGCGTCGGGATCATTGGCTGCGGGCGAAGGAACCTGCTCGGCCAAGTGCTCGAGTTTCAGCAGCGCTCCAACGCCGAGGTGCGCGCGGTTTGCGACATCTGGCAAGCCCAGCGCGAAGGCGCGGCAGCCAGGGTCAAAGACTCGGCCGGAAACGCTCCCTCCCAAGTCCACGACTACCAGGACTTGCTGGCTCGCGAAGATATCGACGCAGTCATCATCGGGACGCCGGACCACCAGCACTGCAGGCAGCTCATCGACGCGACGCGAGCAGGCAAGGACACGTACGTCGAGAAGCCGCTGGCGATGGATCTGAAGGAGCTGAAGAGGGCCTATGACACGGTCAAGGCATCTGATCGCGTCGTGCAGATGGGAACCCAGGTGCGCAGCTTTCCGTCCTCCGGGGCAGCCCGCGCATTTGTCCAAGCAGGCGGATTGGGAGATATCTTCAAGATCGAGCAATCGCGCAACTCCTACAAGCCGTACTGGTATCGGTACGCCGAGCGCCGCTTGCACGAGAGCGACACCGACTGGCGGCGCTTCCTGATGCACCGCAAGCCCAGACCGTGGGATCAGCAGCAGTACGCGGGATGGTTCGGCTATCGGGATTTCTCGCAAGGCCCGCACAGCAATCTCGGCGTGCACTTCTTCGATCTCGTCCACTACGTGACCGGAGCGGGCCCACCCGCGCGTGCTGTCACGATGGCGGGCGGATTCCGCTGGAACCGGGACGGCTTCGACGTTCCCGATTCCGTGGAGACCACCTTGGAGTATCCGAAAGAGGGCTTTCTTGTCCGCTATTGCTCAACGTTCGGCGTCCGCGGGCACAGCTACTTGAAGTTCTTCGGAGCTCGCGGCGAAATGGACGCGACGCGCTGGGGGGATCCGTTCATCATCAGCGGCAAGACCGTGGAAGACGACGACCGGATACGGGAGGGCGAGACGATCGGAAACGCGGAGAGCGTGCCACACATGCTCAACTTTCTGGAGTGCGTCCGCACAAGGCAAACCCCTAACGCTCCAATCGAGGCCGGGTACAACCACTCGATCGCAGCGATCCTTGCCGACGAGAGCTTCGTTCGTGGCAGCCGAGTGGTATACGACGCGGGCAAGAGAAAGATCCGCGAAGGCTAGTCGCTGCGCAGCCGCTCTGAGGATCACGATTCGAACCGAGCGCTCTGAGCGACCCCCAATTCCACGAACACAATGACCCCTGGGAAGGCAATCACGCGCATCCTCGCAGCGGCGCTTGCAATCACTGTCGGAGCCGCTGCACAGACAGTGCTGCCTTCCACCCGACCACTCGAGACCTCGCAGGATCTGGCGGCCGAGATGGTCGAAGGCATTCATCGCTATCTCGACAGGGCCACGCGGTCGGCCGTCTCGGACCGAGATCGAAATTGGAGTCCGGATTTCGGCTCCGCGGACGAATATTGGCGTTCAGTCGACGCAAACCGCGAGCGCCTCAAGACAATTCTCGGCGTCGTCGATCCCCGCCCGCCGGTCGACGCCCTCGAGTTGGTCGCTACCACGGACCGGCCCGCGAAGATTGCCGTCGGCGAAGGGTACGAAGTGCTGGCAGTTCGTTGGGAAGCCCTGCCTGGAATATTCGGAGAGGGGCTGCTGCTGCAGCCGGACTCACCCCCTCGAGCCCGGATCGTTGCGATTCCTGACGCATCGTGGTCACCGGAGACGCTCGTTGGAATCCAAGGCGGCATTCCGAGCCAAGCTCAGTTCGCTCGAAGACTGGCAGAAAACGGCTGCCAAGTACTCGTTCCCGCGTTGATCGATCGGACGGCCAAATGGACTGGCTTGCGCGGCGTCCGCGAATCCAATCTGCCGCACCGCGAGTTCCTATTCCGCATGAGCTACGAGCTTGGCCGCCACGTTATCGGCTACGAGGCACAGAAAGTCCTGGCGGCCATCGACCTGTTTGAATCCCGCAACCGCGAGCACGAGGCTCCCATCGGAGTGATCGGCTACGGGGAGGGAGGTCTGCTGGCGCTCTACGCAGCAGCTCTCGACAGGCGAATCACCTCGGTCGTTGTTAGCGGCTACTTCCAAGAACGGGAGGGCCTCTGGCAGGAAACGATCGATCGCAACGTGTGGAGCCTGCTGACGGAATTTGGCGACGCGCAGGTGGCCGGCCTCATCGTTCCTCGGAGACTGACGATAGAAGCCTCGCAAGGCCCAGATGTCCCGGGCCCTCCTCCCCCTCCCGATCCCAATGCGGACCGAGCGGCATCGGGTCGGCTCGTCTCGCCGCCGGTCGACTCGGTGCGCCGAGAGTTCGATCGAGTGCGACGAATCTACGAGCAGCTCGGCTCGGACAACTGCTTCCTTGTGGAAGAGGCGCCTGCTCCCGGTACAGAGACATCGCTACAGTTGCTGATCGATGCCAGAGACCTGCACCACGACGCCGGGGACCTCCGGATCGTGTCGGCAGCGCCGGACCAAGACGAGCGCATGCGGCGCCAGTTCGACCAAATCGTCGACTACAACCGTCGGCTCGTCCGGGATTCGCCGCAGCGCCGCAGTGGATTCTGGGCCAAGGCCGATGCGTCGTCGGTCCGCACGTGGAAAGATTCGACTCAGTTCTACCGCGACTACATCTGGGACGAGGTGATCGGGCGCTTGCCAGGACCCGACCGGCCAGCCAGCCCGAAGACCCGCCGAATTTACGACCACGCCGACTTCGAAGGGTATGAAGTCGTGCTGGACGTCTGGGAGGATGTCTTCGCATACGGCGTGTTGCTAGTTCCCAAGGGACTGCGTCCGGGCGAGCGCCGACCCGTGGTAGTCGCCCAGCACGGTCTTGAAGGGCGTCCGACCGATCTCGCCGATCCAGACGTTGACCATCGTGCATATCACCGCTACGGGGCGCGCTTGGCAGAAGAAGGGTTCGTAGTCTACGCCCCGCAAAACCCCTATATCGGAGGGGATCGGTTCAGGCAGATCTGGCGCAAGGCCCACCCATTGAAGCTGTCCCTGTATTCGTTCATCGTTGGACAGCACCAGCAAACGCTGGCTTGGCTCAAGTCGCTGCCGTTCGTGGACGGGGATCGGATCGGATTTTACGGTCTTTCGTACGGAGGCAAGACAGCCATGCGGATTCCTCCGCTGCTCGATGACTATGCCCTGTCAATCTGTTCGGCAGACTTCAACGAGTGGGTCTGGAAGAATACGAGCACCACCGATCGCTACAGCTACCTGTTCACGCACGAATACGACATGCTCGAATTCGATTTCGCCAACGTGATCAACTACGCGGAGCTTGCCACCCTGATGGCACCGCGGCCCTTCATGGTGGAGAGGGGGCACTCCGACGGCGTCGCTCCGGACGAGTGGGTCGCCTATGAATTCGCGAAGGTCCGGCGATTCTACAACCAACTTGGACTAGGGGACAAGGCCGAGATCGAGTTCTTCGATGGTCCCCACGAGATCCACGGCGAGGGCACGTTCGACTTTCTTCGCAAGCATCTTGATTGGCAATGATCTGAGGATCGGAGGAGCGGCGAATGCGCACCAGAACGCTGACCGCTACTGGGCTCGGCTTTGCCGCCGTTCTCCGCTACACTCGCGAATCGAACAAGAATCGTGCAAGCCCGTTCCGTGGGCTCGCATCGGACCGGCTCTCCGCATAGGGCTCGCGCAGCTGGCCAGCATGCGCGCAAGGTGCTGCACCGCAACGCGCGTGAAGTCGGCGATCTTACAGGGCTCCGATCGCTACACGCGGCCGACAGCCCGACCGGATACAGCCCGAAGCCCTCCTCCTGCGAGAATGGATCACGGCAACGATCAAACATGCCTCGAAGCGCCTACCTCGGATCCCTCGTATTGATACTCTGCTTCGCCGGACTCCCTGCACCCAAGGCCACCGGCGAGCCCGTCTCGGGCACCGATCTGCTCGAGTCCGCTAGGAACACCGGCGACTGGCTGATGTATGGCCGCGACTACCACGCGCATCGGTACGTCGAACTCGACCAGATCACGCCGGACAACGTCGACCAGCTGCACCCTGTCTGGGTATTCGCGACAGGCGGCGAAAATCGCGGGCTGCAGGCCACGCCGCTGATCCACGAGGGAGTCCTGTACGTCTCCGCCGACGGCTCGCGCGTGTTCGCGATCGACGCCAGGACCGGAGCCAAGATGTGGGGTTACGATCCCGAGCTGTCTTCTGAGAGCGAGCGCGTCTACTGCTGCGGCTCGATTAACCGCGGCGTGGCTCTATTGGGCGAGCTCGTATACGTCGGAACGATGGACGCGCGCCTTGTTGCCCTTGACAAACAAACGGGAGAAGTCGTCTGGGAGACTCAGGTGATGGACTGGCGGCAGGGCTACAGCATCACGGGTGCGCCCTTGGTGGTCAAGGACATGGTCCTCACCGGTGTCGCCGGCGGCGAGTTCGGAATCCGCGGTTTCGTCAAGGCGTTCGATGCCAGCTCGGGAGCATTGCGGTGGACGGCGTACACCATCCCGGGGCCGGGCGAACCAGGCAACGAAACCTGGCCCGGGGACACGTGGAAGCACGGCGGGGCACCAACTTGGACGACGGGAGTCTACGATCCGAACTTGGACCTGGTCTACTGGAACACCGGCAACGCGGCACCGTGGAACTGCCAGGTCCGCAAGGGCGACAATCAGTGGTCGGCAGCCACGGTCGCGCTCCGCGCGGACAGCGGCGAAATCGCTTGGGGCTTCCAATACACTCCGTGGGATTGCTGGGACTACGATGCCGTCAGCACGCCGGTGCTGGCCGACCTCGAGCTTGAGCAGCACGGGCCGGTCAAGGCCCTGTTCCACCACGACAAGAACGGCTTCTTCTACGCCCTAGATCGCACCAACGGAAAGTTCCTGTATGGCGAGCCGATCGTGCCCGGCATCACTTGGGCGCGGGGCTTGGACCCGGAGAGCGGCCGGCCGATCGTCAACCCAGACATGGTGGCTGAGTCGGGCGGGCCGGAGGTCGGTCCGATCATTCCCAGCCTCGAAGGCGCCATCGACTGGCAGCCGCTGTCGTACAACCCTGAACTCAAGGTCTTGTACTTCATGTCCAACCAGTGGGCCATGGGTTACAAGTTCTGGGAGGAAGGCACATTCCAGCCTCCAACGAACGGCGAGTGGTACCTAGGCGCGGACTACCAGCAATACCTGACCACCGACACGCCCGGCAATTTCCTCGCATTCGACGTGGTGGAACGCAAGATCCTCTGGCGCCAGACCAGCCCCGCACCGTTCTGGGCAGGATCGGTGGCAACCTCCAGCGGCTTGGTCTTCACGGGCGACATGCGAGGCTACTTCATGGCCTTGGACGCGCACACCGGTGAATTGCTGTGGCAATTCCAGACGGGCTCGGGAATCATCGGAAGTCCGATCACGTACGAACTCGACGGGATCCAATACGTGGCCGTGCCGTCCGGGGGCATCGGCGGCGACATGACGTTCTATTACACTGAGCCGCGCGCCGGGAACATCTGGGTGTTCGCGTTGGAAGGCGGCGGCCCCGCGCAGGTGGCCCCCGGCACGAACCTCACCACGCTTGAGGGCGGACTCCCCTATGTCGGGCAACCGGGCCACACGCTTGGCGGCCGCGTCTTGGCCGGCTATGGATTCGAGCCGACCGAAGGGGGCGAACCGATCCAGACATCCGGCCCGCCGCAGCCGTGGACTGCCGAAGCGGCGGCTGCGGCAGATGGTGACCGGCACTTGGACTCACCGGAGGACTTGCAACGAGTGACCGCGGTCTTTCGGGCCCGCTGCGTCGGCTGCCACAAGGTGGGCGGGGGCAGCGGGCCGAATCTGTTCCGCACCGGACTCGCCCCGGACGAGTTTGTCGGCAGGGTGCTTCAGGGCGGCAACGGCATGCCGACATTTCAGGACGTCTTGAACGACCGGGACATCCTCGAGATCCACGAGCTCGTGGCCTCGCGTGACCGGCTCTGACCGCAGCCATGTACGACGCCATCGTCATCGGCCTCGGCGGGATGGGCAGCGCGACGCTGTACCACCTGGCGCTAAGCGGCTGCAAGGTCCTGGGCCTTGAGCAGTTTGAAGTCGGCCACGCGATGGGGTCGTCCCACGGGTCAACGCGCATCATCCGGCTGGCATACTCCGAAGGCCCGGAATACGTCCCTCTGCTGCGAGCGGCGTACCGCTACTGGCGCGAGCTGGAGAGGGCGGCGGATTTGGAAGAGCCGCTGCTGCACGTGACCGGCGGGCTCGACATCGGACCGCAGGGCAGCTGGACCGTGGAGGGTTCAAAAACATCTTGCCTAGAGCACGGAATCGAGTTTGAGCAGCTGGGCGGTGCGGACATCAACCGGAAGTTTCCCGGATACTGCCTGCCCGCCTCGATGACGGCAATCTATCAGCCCGACGGAGGCTATCTGCTGTCCGAGGCGGCAATCCATGCCCACATCGGGCGCGCCACCTGCGCTGGCGCATGTGTTCGCTCGGGCATAGAAGTGACGGGCTGGAGCCGGCAGCGATCCGGACTGCGGGTGGAGACCCGCGACGCGGCATTCGATACCAAGCGCCTCGTCATTACGGCCGGGCCCTGGATCGGCAGGCTGTGCTCCCAGCTGCACCCGTATTGCCAACCGGAGCGGCAGGTCATGTTGTGGACAGCACCTCCTGCTCCCGACCGCTTCAAGCCCGAGCTCTTCCCCGTCTTCGTCATGGAGTCGCCGCTGGGACGCTTCTACGGGTTCCCTGACCACTGCGGCCAAGGCTTCAAGATCGGCAAGTTCCACCACCTGAGGCAGCGTGTCGAGAATCCAAGCGCCATGGACCGCGCTTGCCAGCCGGAGGACGAGGCTGCCTTGCGGGAGGGCATCGCGGGTTACTTTCCGGAGGCGGACGGCCCGACCCGCAGGGCGGCTGCCTGCATTTTCACCAACACGCCCGACGGCCACTTCATTCTGGATCGGCTTCCGGGCGACGAGGACGTGTTCGTCGCCGCGGGATTCTCCGGACACGGCTACAAGTTCTGCAGCGTCGTCGGCAGGATCATGGCCGACTTCTGCCAAGACCGCTCGCCGTCCTGGGACATCGACCGCTTCCGACTCAGCCCTCGGCGGTGGGCGGGCCGCGCTTGACACCGCGCGACGGGAACCGGGATGGGTCCGCGGCTGGATCGCAAGTGGATCGCTCCGGCACCCACTTCGGACACACCATTGGCTATAGTGATTGTGGGCCTGCCATGACGTTCGATCCGCGGTTCCACCCGCGCCCTCGTCGCCCTGTCTCGCGCAGGGAGATGCTGCGCACGACCTCGACCGGATTCGGGATGCTGGCCCTGGCCGGCCTGATGGCAGACCCGGCCTACGCCGGCCCGTCGGAGGCGACCGGCCCGCAGGCGCCCCACTTCGAGCCAAAGGTCAAGAGCGTCATCTTCTGCTACATGTCCGGCGGGCTTTCGCACATCGACTCGTTCGACCCCAAGCCGCGGCTGGCGAAGGAAGCGGGCCAGCCGATGCCTTTCGAGACGGCGCGCACGATGTTCGACCAAGACGGCAACATCATGCCGTCCCCGTGGGACTTCCACCGTTACGGCGAGTGCGGCGCGCCGGTCAGCGACCTGTTCCCCCACATCGCCACGTGCGTCGACGACATCGCCATCGTGCGGGGCATGACGGCGAAGTTCATGGAGCATGCGCAGGCCAATTTCTACTATCACTGCGGACAGCCCTTTACCGGGTTCCCATCCATGGGCGCGTGGGTGACCTACGGGCTGGGCAGCGAGTCGAAGGACCTGCCGGGCTTCGTCGTGATCGGCACGGGCGGCATCCCGCTCGGCGGAATCAACATGTTCAGCAGCGGCTTCCTGCCCGCAGAGCATCAAGGCTCAATGCTGTACCCGGGCGCCGAAGAGCCGCTGGCCAACATCAAGCCGACCGAGGCAGACGCAAAGCAGCGCCGGCGGCTGGACTTTATCCGCTCGCTGGACTCGCTATACCTCGAGCGGACAGCCCGCGACCCGGACGTCGAAGCTGCCATCAAGAACTATGAGACCGCGTATCGCATGCAATCGGCGGTGCCCGAACTGGTCGACCTTAGCGGCGAGACCGAGGCGACGCGCAAGCTTTACGGGCTGGACTCGACCTTCCCGCCGAAGCGCGACTATGCCCTGCAGTGCCTGACCGCCCGGCGGTTGGTCGAGCGCGGCGTGCGGTTTGTCGAACTGACCATGGTCGACGGGCGCAACCGCGGCACGGGCAATTCCTCAAATCCGTGGGACCAGCACACAGACCTGATATTGGGGCATGGCCGCAATGCGTTCGCCGTCGACCAGCCAGTGGCTGCACTGCTGCAAGACCTCAAGGCGAGAGGATTGCTCGACGAGACACTGGTGATCTTCTCCGGAGAGTTCGGGCGGACGCCGTTCGTGCAGGGCACGAACGGCAGAGATCACAACCCGTTCGGCTTCAGCCTGTGGCTGGCGGGCGGCGGAATCAAGGCTGGAACGACTTACGGCGCGACCGACGAGTACGGCTACCACGCCATCGAAGGCATCCGCACCGTGCACGACCTGCACGCCACCGTGCTGCACCTGCTCGGCATCGACCACACGAAGCTGTCCTACAGGTTCGGCGGACGCGACTTCCGCTTGACCGACGTGCACGGGCACGTGATTGACGAGGTTCTCTCCTGATTTGGTCGGAGCGCACGGTCCGTTCCGCGCCGGTGGGCAGCCCGATCAGTCTTCCTCCGGCACCACGATGAATTCCGGGTAAGCCTCGATACCCAGCTCGCCCACATCTTGTCCAAGGGCCTCGACGTCCGCTGAGACCCGCAGCCCTATGGTCCGGTCAATCGCGAACCAGAGCAGCATCGAAAGTCCGAAGACGAACACGCCGATGGCCAAGATGCCGGCAATCTGCGCGAAGATGCTCCCGCCGCCGGCGATGCAGACTGCCAACGTCCCCCAGATGCCGGTGCAGAGATGGACCGGAACCGCGCCCACAACGTCGTCAATCTTCAGCGTTTCCAGCAGCTTCATGGACAGCAGGCAAACCACGCCTCCGATGGCTCCGATCACAATCGCCCAGTGATGCTGGACGATATCCGGTGCCGCGGTGATCGCGACGAGGCCGGCCAGGGTGCCGTTGAGTCCGGCGAGCAGATCGACTCGCCCCAGCACGGGCCGCGAGAGGCTCAGAGCCGCCATGACACCGGCCGCGGCGGCTAGGTTGGTGTTGGCGAAGATGTTGCTCACCGCCACCGCGTCGATCGCGCCGCCAAGGGCCAGTTGCGAGCCGCCGTTGAAGCCGAACCAGCCCAGCCACAGGATGAAGACGCCGAGAGTGACGACCGGAATATTGGACGGAGGGGTCGACTTGACACTGCCGTCAGCCCGGAACTTTCCGGAGCGGGGCCCGACCATGATGGCCCCGGCCAGAGCCGCCCAGCCGCCCGTGGAGTGGACTACGGTGGAGCCTGCGAAGTCCTTGAACCCTAATTCAGCCAACCAGCCCCCGGCCCATGTCCAAGCACCGACGATGGGGTAGACGAAAGCGGTCAGCACCGCGATGAAAAGGAAGAACGACCACAGCTTCACGCGCTCTGCCAGGGCGCCCGAAACGATCGAAGCCGTGGTGGCCACGAAGACCATCTGGAAGAACCAATACGACATCGTGGAGTAGCCGCTCTCGACCACGGCAGCGACGACTGATTCCTCGCCGCCCAGCAGGGCCACCTCGTCGGCGCTCGTCCCGTACAGGAATCCCAGCGAGCCGAACCACCCGCCCGGATCGACTCCCACGTACATGATGTTGAAGCCGACGGCGTAGTACCCGAGCCCGGCAATCGCATATAGACCGATGTTCTTCAAGCAGATCACCGACGCGTTCTTGGTCCGCACCGAACCTGCCTCGAGCATCGTGAAGCCCGCTGCCATCCACATCACCAAGGCACCCCAGACGAGGAACGCAAACGTGTTGAAGACGAACTGGGCCTCGCCCTCGACTGCGGCGCGCGCCTGTGCGGGGGACAAGGCGCAAACCAAGATCATCGCGACGATTCCGAACTTGGTCACAGCCCGGACGGCGTCGCTCTGACAGGCCACTAACGAACGAAAATCCTGTACGGTCATTGCTACTCTCTACCTCCCTATAAATGCGCTGCCGTCGCTCGACGCACGGGAATGCGAAGCCGCGGCCCTAGAGAGCATAGCGCCTTCGGTGGTCGGAGGTCATGCGGGACAGTGCACACCGCAGAAACGGGGCGTTGGGCGAGGCCCCGGACCATCGAAGTGGGATTGCGCCGAGGACGGCCGGCGGTTCGCAGTCCAGCAGCGAATCTGATAGAACGCCGCCGGACATCCGGGCCAGCTTCTCGGATCTCCCCTTGTCGGCGGGCTGGTTCGTTATATAATCCGACTCGGGCACGCGCTCGCCATTCCGCACCAGCAACGGAACTTCGAAATCTCTGCGGAGCCCGTCAGCATCCCATTGAGCAAGGCATCGATCGTCGTCAGCCAAGGCATCCAAACCCTGTGCGGCACACGGGACGAAAACCTCCGCCTCCTGGAGAGTTCGCTGGGCGTCTCGGCCCACATCTCCGCCGGGAGCCTTGAGATCGAAGGCGACGAGCAGCAGGTCCGCCGAGCGGACGACATCATCGCAGACTACCTGACGCTGCTGGGCGAGGGCCACCGCTTCAGCAATGGGGACATGCGCTCGTTCCTGCGCGTCGCTACCGCGGATCCCGATATCAGCTTCAAGGGGCTGGTGCAAAACAGTCGGCGGCGGCTGTGCGGGCGCAAGTCCGTCACGCCGCGCAGCCTAAACCAACTGCGCTATTTCGAGGCGATGGATCGCTCGGACATGGTCTTCGGCATCGGTCCGGCCGGCACCGGAAAGACCTATCTGGCGGTGGCTTACGCGATCTCGGCGCTACTGGCCAAAGACGTGCGCCGGATCGTCCTCGCCCGCCCCGCGGTGGAGGCTGGCGAGAAGCTGGGATTTCTGCCCGGCACGCTGCAACAGAAGGTGGACCCCTACTTGCGCCCGCTGTACGACGCCCTGCACGACCTGCTCGAGGCCGAGAGGGTCGAGCGTAACCTCGCGAGCGGCATCATTGAAGTGGCGCCGCTGGCATTCATGCGCGGTCGCTCGCTGAACGAGAGCTTCATCATCTTGGACGAGGCCCAGAACGCCACCGCCGAGCAGATGAAGATGTTCATCACGCGGCTTGGCTTTGGCTCCAAAGCCGCCATCACGGGCGATATCACCCAGATCGACCTGCCCCCCGGCAAGCGCAGCGGACTGATCGAGGCGATCGACGTGCTGGCAGATGTGAAGGGCGTCAAGTTCGTCCACTTCGACGAGCAGGATGTCGTGCGCCACGGCCTGGTCCAGCGCATCATCCGCGCCTACGACCGCTATGGCTCCAGGCGATGGCACTCGGCGGCTGCCGCGCCAGAGCAAGCCGCGCAGTACGCGCCCGGCCATGATCAAGACTGACGAGCAGCCGGAAGTCGAAGGCTGGAGCTACCAGAACCGCCAGTGGAAGATACAGTTCGACGAGGACAGCGTGCGAGGCTTCATCTCGCTCGCTTGGAAGGACTTGGCGAGCGAGTGGGACTTCGGCGTTGTCATCTCCAATGACCGCACGGTGCGGGACGCTAATCGAAGGTACCGCGACGTGGCCCGCGCCACCGACGTGCTGTCATTCCCGGCCGGGGATGGCATGCCCTATACTCGCTGGGACGGATACATCGGGGACTTGCTCATTTCCGCCGGGAGAGCGGCCCGGCAGGCGCAGCAGTACGAGCACTCCGTAACGGACGAAATCAAGATTCTCGTGCTTCACGGCCTGCTGCACCTGTTGGGATTCGACCACGAGCTCGATGGCGGCGAAATGCGAGAATTCGAAACCGTGCTGCGTCGCAAGTACGGGCTGCCTGCGGGATTGATCGAGCGGGAGAGCCATTGATTCCGAGGGATCCCATCAAGGCCGCAGCGCGGACGTGGATTCCCGCTCGAACCGGCCAGTAGCCTATGTCCGAGCCAAGCATGACCAAGGCTGGGTTTGTCACGATTCTCGGCAAGCCGAACGTCGGCAAGTCCACCTTGCTCAACGCCTTGGTGGGCAGCAAAGTCGCGATCACCAGCCGGCGCGCCCAGACGACGCGGGACGCCATCCAGGGCGTGCTCAGCGAGGCGCGCGGGCAGATCGTCTTCGTAGACAGCCCAGGCATCCATGAGCCATCGAAGCAGCTCGGCAAGCGCATGATGCGCGAAGTCAGCCGCGCCACGCAGGGCTGTCACGCGGCCCTGCTGATGGTGGACGCCAGCATGGGCGTCAATCCGTCCGACGAGAGGGCCCTGGCCGTAGCCAAGCAGCTCGGCGCACCACTGCTGCTATTGGCCAACAAGGTGGACAAACTGGACCGCATGCGAGACTTGCTGCCGTTCCTCGACCGCTGCCGCCAGCTTCACGATTTCGAAGAATTCATACCGATCTCAGCTACCAAGCGCATCAACCTAGACCAGGTGCTGACCGCGCTGTTCAAGACGCTGCCGGAGTCCCCGCAGTTCTATCCGGAGGGGTATCTGACCGACCAGCCGCAGAAATTCCTCGCGGCGGAATTGATCCGGGAGCGGATCCTGCGCGAGACGCACGACGAACTGCCCCATTCGGTCGCAGTGCAAATCGAACGATGGGAAGAGACGCCGAGCAAGCTGCGCATCTTCGCCACGGCGGTGGTCGAGCGGCAAGGACAAAAGGCTATCCTGCTGGGCAAGAATGGTGAGAAAATGAAGGAACTTGCCAGCAAGGCGCGACAGTCGCTCGAGGCCTGCTTCGACCGTAGCGTGCGCTTGGAAGTGTTCGTAAAGGTGCGCAAGAACTGGCGAAACAATGATGGATTCGTGCAAGACCTTGATTTCCGCCGCATCCTCGGACAAGGCTAGGGAAGCCTAGCGTCATGAAGCTTACGAGGCGTAGCCTGATCTGGATCGCGCCGCTGGTAGCGAGCGCGGCATCCGCGCAGGCGGTGGACGACGACCTGCTCTATGACCGCGTGCACAGGAAGCTGAACAATCACCCGGCGCTCAGGATCCGGGACTTGGTCGTGGACGTCACCGACGGGATCGTCACTATAGATGGCGTGATCCGGTCGGATTCCGCCAAACGCCGCGCCACCAAGGTTGCCTCGATCAAGGGGGTCAAGAAGGTTGTCAACAACCTCGTCGTGAGCGCCTAAGCAGGGTGCGGCCAACGGGTCCGGCTCCTTACGCAACGGCTTCGCCGCGCGGCCGGGGCCAGGCCCAGGTGGACCGGCCTAGATCGCGGGCTCGGGCGAAACCCCTTGGCAACTCGCATCTTCTGGAACTGCTTCGATCGGCACCTCGACTCGGCACAACACCCCGCCCGTCGACGCATGCGATGGCAAGGGGCCCACATCGCAACTGCAGAGCGGGGATTGAATCGCGGCAGACCATCGGATGCTCAGTCAGCTTGGGGGGTCTGCATGCACTACAGCTGTAGTACATTCGCAATACATGAGTGCCACCATCACTGTCCGCGCCAGCGCCGAGTTACGCCAAGCGCTCGAAGCGCATGCAGCCAGCCTCGGAAAATCTCTGTCTGAATTTGTTCGCGACACCTTGGAGGAGGCTGTTTGGGAGCGCTCGATAGGCGATCGAGCAGCTCACGTTGCGGGCAAGCTCGCGCCGGCAGAGTGGCAGGATGATTGGCATCACGAGCTACGGGAGCGGAATTGGCGAATCTAGTCGCTGATCTCGCAATCTCCTGAAATCGTCAGAGCACGTTGGCTCCGGTTCCGGTCCGCCGGAAATCCACTCGGAGGTTGGCGAGCAGTCCCGCCGGTCAGCGTTTCCCCGATGGGAGATTGAATTGACGCTTCCTATGCGAGCTGTCCCTAGTCGTCACCGCCGATCTGCTACTGCTTGAACTCGGGAAGGCACCGAGCACGCGTAGTCCGCTCAGACGCAGCCAACCCCCGCCCCACCGAGGTCGCCTCGACCACCGGGGGCAAGAGCGGCTTCAACAACCTAGCCGCGAGGCTGGAACAGGATCCAACCGACACTGCCAGACTTGCCCGCGGAAGAGGCGGCCGCACAGCTGGAAGAGCGGCTGCGGACCGGAGGACTAGGCGTGCTCCCGGTCCCAAGCTGCGAAGGTGCCGCCCTGCCCCGCCAGCTCTTCCAGCAGCGGCGCCGGACGCCACCAGTGACCGTGGGCTGCGTGAAACTCCTTCACGCGCTCCAAGACATTGGCCAAGCCCACCGTGTCGGCGTAGAACATCGGACCGCCCCGTTGCGGCGGAAAGCCGTAGCCGTACAAGTAGATGATGTTGATGTCCGAAGCACGCAGTGCGTAGCCTTCCTCGAGGATGCGGGCGCCTTCGTTGACCAAGGCGTAAACGAGGCGGTCGCGGATCTCGTCATCGTCGACGTCGCGCTGCTCAATACCCGCCTCGGCGGCGATGCGCTGCAGCAAGGCATCGACCTCGGCATCGTCGCTACGGCTGCGATCGGCGCCATAGCGGTACCAACCCGCGCCGGTCTTTTGGCCGTAGCGCCCGAGCTCGCAAAGCGCGTCCTCGGCCAGGGGCCGCCGGACCCCAGGTGGGTACAGATGCGGCGCTTCCTTGCGCACCCGCATGCCGACATCCAAACCTGCCAGATCTCCCACCGCCATCGGGCCCATCGCGGCCCCGAACTCGTACATGACGCTGTCGATGCGGGATGGCTTGGCGCCTTCCTCGGCCAGGAACTGGGCTTCGCGCCGGTAAGGATGGAACATGCGGTTGCCCACGAAGCCGTGGCAGTTGCCAACGAGCACGCCGACCTTCCTCAAGCTGCGGGCCAAGCCCATCGAAGTGGCGACGACATCCTTGGCGGTCTCCCGGCCACGCACGATTTCCAGCAACCGCATGACATTGGCCGGACTGAAGAAGTGGTGCCCGATTACGTCCTGCGGACGCGACGTCACCGATGCGATCTCGTCCACGCTCAGGGTGGACGTGTTGGTGGCGAGCACGGCGCCCCGACGAGCAACGCCATCGATCTGCCGGAAAACCTCCTTCTTGAGGGCCATGTTCTCGAAGACGGCCTCCACGATGATGTCGGCCTCTTCGAAACCCTCCCAGCCGGTCTGGGCCGTGATCAGAGCCAGGCGCTGTTCGGCGGACTCGGGCGTGAAGCGTCCGCGCTTGACAGAGCGCTCGTAGTTCTTGCGGATCGTAGCCATGCCCTTGTCGAGCGCCTCTTGGGTGACCTCCTTGATGCGCACGGGAATTCCAGCGTTGGCGTAGGACATCGCGATCCCGCCGCCCATGGTGCCGGCGCCAAGCACAGCCGCGGATCCGATCGGTCGTGTCGGCGTCTGCTTGGGCACGTCGGGAATCTTGCGCACCTGCCGCTCGGAGAAGAACGCATGGATCAGAGCTTTCGATTGCGTCGAGAACAGGCACTCCCGAAAGATCTCGGCTTCGCGCTTGATGCCCTCGGCAAACGGCATGGTCACTGCGCACTGCACCGCATCGATGGCCTTCAGAGGGGCCATCTGGCCCCTGCGGATCTTGCGCACCTTGGATCTGGCGGCGTCGCAGATAGCCGCCGCCGCTTCCGGCGTGCCCAGGCGCTCGTCGCGCTCGCTCGCCTTGGGGTGCGGGCCCCCGCCCGCGGCGATCTCCGCGGCAAACTCGATCGCGCCAGCCAGCAGTTCCTCATAACCACTGCCCTCGATCACCCGGTCGACGATTCCGTGATCGGAGGCGTCGGCGGCCGAGATCGGATCGCCAAGCGCGCACATCTCCACAGCCTTCTCCACACCTGCTAAGCGCGGCAGCCGCTGTGTGCCATGAGCACCCGGGATGATGCCCAGCTTGACTTCTGGCTGCCCGACTTGGGCCGAGGCCAAGGCCACCCGGTAGTGGCACCCCTGAGCCGTCTCCAGGCCACCGCCGAAGGCTGTGCCGTGGATCGCCGCCACGGTCGGCTTGGGCGAGTTCTCAAGGCGCTCGATGACGCTGGTCAGGCCCGGCCCGCTCCGCTTCTGCCCAGATGTGATCTTGCCGAACTCCTTGATGTCCGCCCCGGCGATGAAGGTCCGTCCGCCTCCGATCAGCACGATTGCATTGACGCTGTCGTCATCACCGAACTGCCCGACTCCTGCCAAAATGCCGTCCGGGACACCGGGGCTGAGAGCGTTCACGGGGGGGTTGTCGACCGTGATGACGCCGACGCCGCTCTCGACGCTCAAACGGACTAAGCTCGACATGAATTCCTCCTAGTGCTCAAGGCAGCAACGCTTCGAGCCAATCAAGTCCTATAGCGTATCCAAACTAGGTGTGCTGCAATCGGCAGCAGTGCTCTGGCCTAACCGCCCGATGCCGCCAGCACCTCGATGTCGACCCGGATCTCGTCCCATGGTGGCAGGCTCTGCAGGCTGCCCATGGCGGCCAGCCCAACGTCAACCTCCTGTCCGCCGTGAGGCGGCAAGGGCTCGCTGATCACCACTTCGAACGTCGCCAGCGGCGGAGCTTGCGAACTGGCCTCGCGCACTCGGAGGAGCACTTGGAGCGCTACCGACTGCGCCTCCCTGGAATGATTGGCCACGAAAGCCCGCACGTGCGTCTGGAAATCATCGTCGTAGTACGGCCGAATGCCGGAGACTTCGATCGGTCCGCGCACGCCGATCGCGAACGTTTCGACCGGGGACACGGCCATCTCGGCCGGATCTTCTAGGCGGAGCGCCGAGAACAAGCCGCCCGGTCCGACGGACACCACGACCGCGACGCAGATGGCCACCGCCACCCCAGCGCCAAACATGAGCAAGTGCTTGGTCTGGAGCTCGAAGGCTCCGCGCCGTCGACGTTCCATCTGCACGGCAGGAGTCTGAACCGGATCAGCAGGAGTCTGAACCGGATCAGCAGGAGTCTGAGTCGGCTCGGCAGCGACAGCCACCGCCGGATTCGGGGCCGGCTGCGGATCAGGAGCCGGCGGAGGATCAGCAGCCGGCGGAGGAACCGGGGGAGCCAGGGGCTCGGTCTGGGGCACCTGCACAGGCTGTGTTTCGTCCCCCGCTGGCACAGGGCTGTGACGCGTGGCAGGCTCGGGCGCGGCGCCCCGTTTCGCGCAGTGCGGGCATGTGACTTCAGCTACATCGACGCTGCCGCCGCATTTTGGACAGACCCAAGTGAACATGCCTCTTCCATTGTGCAGCAATGCCTAGCTGGGAGGCACAGCGACGTGCGGCGAATCCAGCACGGTTCTGCCGGTCCAAGGCGCGGAAAACGACATTGATATAATCCGATTCGGGCTCGGTCCGTAAGTCTCCCAGCCAATGTCCTCCTTGGATGCAGGTCTAGCGGACGAAGCTACCATCGCGCGATACGAGCCCGTAATCGGCCTAGAAGTCCACGTCCAGCTCAAGACAAAGACCAAGATCTTCTCCCATTCAAGCCACGCCTTCGGCAACGCGCCGAACACTCAGACCGATCCCGTCGTACTGGGCTTGCCGGGCGCGCTGCCCGTGCTGAACCGCGAGGCGGTCTCGCTTGCGGTGCGCGCCTCCTTGGCGATCAACTGTCAGGTCAACCGTTACTCGCAGTTCGCGCGCAAGAACTACTTCTACCCCGACTTGCCGAAGGGCTACCAGATCTCCCAGTACGACCACCCTCTGGCCGAGCACGGCTGGCTGGACATCCAGGCCGGAGAACTCGCCAAGCGCATCGGGATCACCCGTCTGCACATGGAAGAGGACGCAGGCAAGACCATTCACGACGGGTTCCCGGACTCGCACCGCTACAGCTATGTGGATCTGAACCGCGCTGGCGCGCCGCTGTGCGAGATCGTGAGCGAGCCGGACCTGCGCAGCGCCGACGAAGCGGTGGCCTACCTCAGCGAACTCAAGCTGCTGATGCAGTTCGCCCGCGCCTCCGACTGCGACATGGAGAAAGGGCAGTTGCGCTGCGACGCCAATGTCTCGGTGCGCCTGCGGGGCAGCGACAAGTTCGGCACGCGCTGCGAAATCAAGAACCTCAACTCGTTTCGCTTCGTCAAGCAGGCCATCCAGTACGAGATCGCGCGCCAAGCGGCGCTGCTGGAAGCCGGTGGCACCGTAGTGCAAGAAACCCGCTTATTCAACACCTCCACCGGCACCACCGCAGGCATGCGCGGCAAAGAGGATTCCCACGACTACCGGTACTTCCCCGAGCCTGACCTGCCCCCCCTTATCGTCGAGGACGAGTGGTTGGACGCGATTCGCGATGAGATTCCGGAGCTGCCCCCGGCCATGCGCAAGCGGTTCGTCGAGGCATACGGGCTGTCCGAATACGACGCCAAGGTCCTGACGCTGACGGCCGCGACGGCGGCGTACTTCGAGGCCGCAGCCAAGGCTGCCGGCAATCCCAAGATCGCGTCCAATTGGGTGCAGGGCGAATTGATGGGGGCTCTGAACGCCGCGGGCACGGCGATCGAGGATTCCCCCGTGGGCGCAGCCGAACTCGGCGAGTTGGTCGCCTTGGTGAACGAAGGGACCCTGTCCGGCAAACTCGGCAAGGAAGTGTTTGCCAAGATGTTCGAGAGCGGCAAGACCGCCCCTGAGATCATCGAAGCCGAGGGCCTGCGGCAGATCAGCGACACGGGCGAGCTGGACAAGATTATCAGCGAGGTCCTAGCCCGGTCCGAACGCCAAGTGCAACAGTATCGCGGCGGCAAAACGGGCGTGATCGGCTACTTCGTGGGACAGGTGATGAAGGCCACCCGCGGCCAGGCTAACCCCAAGCTGGTCAATCAGATGCTGCGAGCGGCCTTGGACGGCTAACGCCCTGCTGAGCGCGCGCCGATGCCAGCGGCGGCGGTCACTGCAGCAACGTGCGCACGATCGCGGCGTTGCGCTTGCTCACGGTGTACTGCAAGCCGTTGACCAGCGTCAGCAGCCAGCGGCGACTGCTTAGCGAGCTGATGCGGCCGATCTTGTCGCTGTTGACAAGAACCGCCCTATGCACCCGCAGAAAGCTCGAGCCGGCTAGCTTGGCCGCAATGGCTGTCAGCGTCTGCGTGGCACGGTAGCGCTTGTTCTGCGTCTGGATCCAGACGATCTCGCCCGAAGCCTGAAAGGCATAGACCTGATCGAGGTCAATCAGCAAGAATTCGCGCCCGTGGCAGGCGACGATCTTCGAACTCTGCCGACCGTGCTGAGCTGCGGCATTGACTGTCCGCGCCACGCGCTCGGCGTTGTCCCGAGGATTCCTGTGGGCACGCCGAGCCCGTTGGATCGAGCGGTCAAGTCGCTCGACGCTGAACGGCTTCAACAAGTAGTCGACCGCGCCGATCTCGAACGCCTTCAGCGCATGCTCGCTGTAAGCGGTCACGAAAACGATTGAGGGCAGTTGCCCGTGGATACCGCGGACAACTTCAAACCCGTCGTGGACCGGCATCTGGATGTCGAGAAGCACCAAGTCGGGATGCAATTCCTCGATCCGCTCCATCGCGGTCAGCCCGTTCTCGGCCTCGCCCACGATCTCGACCCCGTCGATCTGGGCCAAGTCCCGGCGCAGTACATCGCGAGCAGCCCGCTCGTCGTCGACGATCAGGGTCCGCAATGTCTGGGCCGGCCTGTCGGGCATGCTGTTCGATGTTGTATCACGGCACCGGCAGAGTCCGTACGCACAAATACGCGAACGGAACTCCCGGGTCACTGAACGGGCCGTCAGCAGGGATCGAGCGGGCATTCAGTGCGCGAGCGAAGCGGCTGACCGATGCGATGTGATCGTCGCATCCTACGAAGATTGTACTGCCGTTCGGGCAGAGGGCGAGCGCAGATCCAGGGCCTGGAAACACAGCATTGCTCGTCAAATGGCGCAGAATCCATTGGGAGAAGGATGATTTCAAGTCTTTATGCATCTAAATACTGGATATAACAACGATAATATACTAAATGAAACGTAGAAAAAACGAAGATTCTACGAAGTCAGAGTTCGTTCTCAGTCACTGGAGGAAAACTATGAAACACGAGACTGACACACCCGCAACCGCAGGCCACAAATCCATGGCCGCTCTACTGATCCGCCTCGGGGCCGACCCGGACGAAGCGTATAATGCGACCGAGGGCATGACGTCGGAAGCCAAGCGAGTCGCCCTAGAGCTCTTGGAGCAATCGAAGCTGCAGATTCTGTCGCGCATCGACGCACTTCACGTTGCGCTTAAGGGCTTCAAGGCTGAAGTCGAGACGAGATTCGAGGCCGTCGACCGTCGGTTCGAGGCCGTCGATCGTCGCTTCGAGTCGATCGAGCGCGAGCTGAGGACGGGCTTCAAGGCCATCGACCAGCGCTTCGATGGAATGGAACGACGGTTCGATAGGATGCAAGCCCAGTTCGATAGCCATCTCGCAAGCTATCGGAAGCTGCTTCTGCTGCTTGTTGTACCCGTTGCCGTGGCTATCACGGCTGGAATCGGAGGGATGATCTGGAAGGCCATCAGCAGTTCGGCGGCGGGCTTGCCGTAGGCAGCTGTTCCAGAATCCCGCAACCGGGCAGGTTCCTTGGCGGAATTGCGGACGACCAACTCGGCTGGGGCCTCTAACGCGACGCGAAGGCTGGTACGTTGCACGTTGCACCAGTCGAATCAGCCGCCAAGCGTGGCTAGCGCGTACCGTCAGCCACGACCTGCCCGGTTCGACTTCACTTCATCCCATCGCCCAAACGGCTGGCGAGGCAAGGGCCGCGGTGCCGAGAATCCGGTTAGACTAGGCCCTCAGATTCGAAATCAGGACAGTGGGGCAAGGCGCTAGGTGGAATTCGCAAATCACTTTCCGATCCTGCTGAACCTGTTGGGCCACGCAGCCGGAGTCACAGCGTTTGGAGCCTTCCTGATCCTGCTCGCACGGAGCCCGCGCCGCGATATCGGCGTGCCAGCGGCCGCAGCTGCGCTAGCGCTGTTTTGGAATCTCGGGTCGTTGACGGCGCTGCTGGCCGATCCGGCGGGACAGTTCCAGGCTGCCGTCTCGGCCCTCAGCCTAGCCTTCCTCAGCTTGCTGCCCTGCACGCTGCTGCACTCGGCGCTCGGAAACGAACATCGCTGGCTCTCTGCGGCCGGGTACGCAGTCGGTGCAGCAGCGGCGGCGGTTCACATCACGAGCGCCTTGGCTGTGCCGGTTGCCAGTCCCGGCGCAGGTCTGGCTTTGATCAACTATGGCTTCGGCTCCCTGTCGATCATCGGCGCTGTCCTGCTCGCGCGAGGCGGGTCTCGGCGGACACGCTCGGGCATGCGGACGCTGGCGGCGATGGCGCTATTCCTGCTGGCCCTCTCGTTCGTGCACTTTGGCCGCGCCCACGAGCCTGGAGCGTGGTTGCACGAATTGGTATTCCACCATGCCGGCATCCCGTTGGCCCTATTTGTGCTGCTCCAAGACTACCGCTTCTTGTTAATGGACGTGTTCATCCGGCTGGCCGGGTCAATCTTCCTAGCGGCGGCGTTTGCAGGCACGATTCTATGGATTGCAGACCTGCTGGGCTTGGTGCAGGCCGCATCCCAGACCGCATCAGACTTGGCGGCGTTCTTGGTGCTGTCCGGCCTGGCGATCTTGGCCTATCCAGCGATCGGTCAGCGCATGGGCGCTTGGGCGGAGAACAGCCTCTTTAGGCGCAAGGACGTGCAGGCCGCCACCCGGTCGGTCGGCACGCTTGAGGCCGATGACGAGGGCGCCTTCCTGACGGGAGCCGCCGGCGCGGTCGCTGATTTCGTGTCCGCGGAGCATTGGGAGCTGTTGAGCGCAGACGGCAAGCTGCGCGTCGCGAAGTCAGAAACGATTCCCGCGCCGGGCATGGAGGCACTCCGCGCAGCCGGTCACGGCTGGAGCGAGGCAGTGGTGCCGCTGCGAGACGGCGTAGGAGCCCAGCGTCTCTTGCTGCTGGGAGCGCGCGAGGGGGGGCGGCGCTATCTGAGCGTGGATCTGGCCGACCTGGACCTGCTCGCCGCGGCGGTTGCGAGGCGGGTCGAGGCAATGCGTCGCGACGAGCAGGATAGCCTTTTGCGCGATTCCGAGATCGCGGCGCTCCGGGCTCAGATCAACCCTCACTTCCTGTTCAACTCCCTGAACGCCCTCAACGCGATCATTCCCGCGGGGGCTACGGCTGCCCGCAAGACCCTGTTGAACCTGGCTGACATCTTCCGCTACTCGTTGAGCACCAAGCAGCAGCTTGTCTCGCTGGCCGATGAGATCGATATCGTTGAGGCTTACCTGCAGATCGAGAGGCTCCGCTTGGCAGATCGGCTGACGACCCGCATCGAGATCGACGAGCGGGTCCGCTTCAGCCGAGTGCCGGCGCTGTCGATCCAGCCCTTGGTAGAAAACGCGGTCAAGCACGGCGTGAGCCGCAAGGCTGATGGCGGCGAGGTGCGGGTCTTGGCCTGCGAGGATTCGGGCGGGCTGCGCGTGGAGGTGGCGGATAACGGTCCGGGCTTCGACAAGCGGGCCCGGCGGAACCGCGGCCATGGACTACGCAGCGTCGAGCGGCGGCTGCAACTGTGCTACGAGGGCGCGGTGGAGTTTCGAGTTGAATCCGATGCTTCCGGCTCCCGCGTCGGCTTCACGATTCCGGCTGCTGCGCAGTGAACGCGGGCGCGCGAGGCGCTCGCGATTCCGGGTTCTCGCCGATAGCGAGGCGAAACATATACCCCGGAACCGTGCGAAGATATGTTTCAGGAAGCCATGAAGTTGCCTTACCACCTGCCGCTGGCCGGGCTGGCGCTCGCCGCGGCGCTCCAGGCCGATGTGACGATCCTCGAGGAGATCATCGTCAAGGTAAACGCTGGAATCATCCTGCGCTCCGAGTATGAGCGCACGCTGGAGCAAGACCGGCTCGAACTGCTGGCCGACACATCCCTGAACGATGCCGAGCGCGAGGAGCAGTTGCGGCAGCGCGAGAAGTCCGTTTTGCGGGACATGATCGACCAGCGCCTGCTCGTCCAAAAGGGCGAGGAACTCGGCATCGACATTCAAGCGCAGGTGCTGCGCCAACGGGACGAGATCATGAGGCGCAACAACATCGAGTCGACAGACGACTTCGAAGCGTGGGTCCTCGAACGCACCGGAGAGCCAGCCGAGGACCTGATGGATCGCATGCGCGAGAACTTCCTGTCCCAAGCAGTGCTTGGCCAAGAGGTGTCCCGGCGGGTAGTCGTCACGCGGGACGAGATCGAGGAGTACTACGAGGCGCACAAGGACGAATTCGTGCGCTCGGAGGGCGTCCGGCTTAGCCAGATTCTGGTTTCGCTCGAGGGTGACGAGGACGCCAAGCGCAAGCAGGCCGAAGAAGTCCACGGGCGGGTGGAGCGCGGCGAGCCCTTCGCCGAGATGGCGCGGCGCTTCTCGGAAGACGAGGCCACCAAGGAACTGGGCGGGGACATTGGCATCTACCGGCGCGGAATGCTCCGGGAAGAGATCGAGTCGGCGGTGTTCGGGCAGCGCCAGGGTCATATCACGGACCTCCTCGAAGTCCCCAACGGGCTGCTGATCCTGCGAGTCGATCAGAACTACAGCGAGGGCTTGGCGGAATTGGAGGAGGTGCAGGAGGAGATTCGCGCGACCATCAGCGGCCCGCGCTTCCAGCCGGAAATCCGCAGGTACCTCAGCGAACTGCGGATGGAGTCCTACATCGAGATCCGTCCCGGCTACGCTGACGAAGGCGCGGTAGAGGGCATGAACACTGCGTGGAGCGACCCGTCTCGCCTGGCTCCGCTGACAACCACCCGCGAAGAGGTGATCCGCACGCGCCGGCGCAAGCGCCTGCTCTGGATGATCCCGCTGCCGAAAGGCCAGGTGGACGCAGAAGATTCCGACGACAGCACCGAGCCGGCGGACGAGACCGACGGGGCTGCCGCGTCGTGATCAAAGACCGCTTCGTCGCCGATCTGAAGACGATCGACCGCAACGCTCGGTTCGAGAGCACCTTCCTAGTCCAAGCGAAGGAGATTCGCTCGAAGAAGAAGAGCGGCGAGCCGTATCTCGTGCTTCGCCTAGCGGATCGCACGGGCGTGATGGACGCCCGCATGTGGGACAACGTCAGCGCCGTCGCCGAGGTCTTCAAGGTCAGCGACTTCGTCGAAATCCGCGGCCGGGTCCAAGACTACAACGGCCAGGCACAGATCATCATTGGCAAGCTGGCGGTCGTGCCACGCGCCCAAGTCGATCCCGGCGAATTCCTGCCCCGCACAAGACGCGACATCGACAAGATGTTCGAGGAAGTCTTGGCCACCATCGAGAGCTTCGAGGATCCGCATCTGAAGCGGCTCATGAGCGATATCTTCCTCGACAAGGAGATCGCCCGCCGCTACAAGCAAGCCCCGGCTGCAAGCGGCATGCACCACGCCTGGGTCGGCGGCCTGCTCGAGCACGTCCTGAGCTGTCTTCAGGTCAGCCGGCTGCTGGCATCCCACTATTCCGAACTCGACGGCGACCTGCTCGCCTCGGGAGTGCTTCTGCACGATTTCGGCAAGATCTTCGAACTCAGCGTGGACCACGCGATCGAATACACCGACGAGGGCCGTCTCCTCGGCCACATCGCCATGGGCAGCGCTTGGCTCGAGCGCCGCTGTGATGAAATCGAGGGCTTCCCGCCACGCCTGAAGACGTTGCTGCTGCACCTGGTGCTCAGTCATCACGGCAAGCTGGAATTCGGGTCGCCCAAGCAGCCGCAGTTTCCGGAAGCACTCGCGCTGCACTATATCGACGACCTTGACTCGCGCCTCGAAATGATGCGGGCAGCCACGGGTGAAATCACCGGAGAACAGGTATGGAGCCCATTCCATCGAGGACTGGAATCCGTTGTGCTCGACAAGGAGGCTTTCCTGAGCAGGGGCTCCGGAGCCGACACCCCGCAAGAGTCGGGAGAGCAAGCGCGGGCCAGCACACGTCCCGAACCACAGCCAAGCCCTCCAACGCCCGAGCTTGAGAGACCGGCGGCCCCGGTTGGCACGAATAGTGGGCCACCAGTTCCGCCCCCATTGCACCCCGAGCCTTCATCTGGCGTTGGATTCGCGCAAGCCGAGCACGACGAGGCGGCAGCCACGCCAACGACGCCCGACCTATTTCCCGCCCCCGGACCGGCTGGCGAGAATCGGGAGTGATCCTCGCGTCGCGCGACGGGTGCGAAGGCGGCATCAGAGCACGGGCTGCACAGGAACGAGGAAGACGGAAACATGCCTGATTCGCTACAGGGCAAAGTCATTCTGATCACGGGCTCGACCCAAGGCTTGGGCGAGGAGATCGCCCGCCTCGCGGTAGAGCGCGGCGCTGCCGGCATCGTGCTGACCGGCCGCTCGGCTGGGCGCGGCGAGGCGCTGGCTGCTGCATTGGGGTCCGAGCAATGCCGGGTGATCTTCGTGCAAGCAGAACTCGCCAACACTGCCGCATGCCAGGAAATCATCAAGCGGACCGATCAAGAGTTCGGACGCGTGGATGGCTTGGTCAACGCCGCCGCCTGCACTGAGCGTGGCACGCTCGAAGACACGTCAGCAGAGCACTGGGACAAGATCATGGCGATCAATCTCCGAGCGCCGTTCCTGCTAATCCAAGGTTCAGTCCTCATCATGCAGCGTGAGGGCAAGGGCGGCAGCATCGTCAACATCCAGAGCATGTCGGCCCACGGCGGCACGCCCAACCTGACTCCCTACAGCGTGTCGAAGGGCGGGCTCGGCATCCTGACACGGAACGCCGCGCACTCTCAGAGAGCGCACAAGATCCGCGTCAACGCCCTCAACATCGGCTGGATGGCCACGCCCGCCGAGCACGCCGTGCAGCGCCTCGAAGGCCAGCCAGAGGACTGGCTGCAAGCAGCCGACAAGGGAGCGCCGCTCGGCAGGATACTGCGCCCGCGAGACGTGGCTGGCATGGCCGCGTATCTGCTCAGCGACGAAGCCTGCATGATGACCGGAGCCCTGGTCGACTTCGACCAGCACGTGATGGGCATTTACGATCCCTAGATCGCGGCGCGGCGCGCCACGGCGGAAAGCCAGATCCCGGGGGAAATGCTATGCTTGAAACCGGCGGGCATCGGTGTCGGCGAGGCATGCCCGCGATATGACCCGGTCATGGGCGCGTAGCTCAATTGGTAGAGCAAGTGACTCTTAATCACTAGGTTCGGGGTT